>CAWCXH010000019.1:0-493367 GCA_963799495.1 uncultured Actinomycetota bacterium | reverse complement strand
TAAGGGTGTTCGCGAAGCCACTTCAGATAGTCTTCAAGCGCTTCTTCGAATGTGTATTGGCGGCGCCACCCGGTGTCGCGGGTCAGCAGATCCGCGTTGTATCCGTTCGACGGGTACGGCTCCGCCCGAAGCGTTTCCGGATCCAAGTTCACAAGTTGCGCGGCATCTGGCCGTATCCGGTACAAGGTCAGCAGCTGTTCGCGTGCGCTGGTGGTGTAGCCGCTGGACAGGTTGTAGATCTGATGCGGAAGGGCGTCGGCTTGAATCATGCGCAGGAGCGCATTGGCTGTGTCGCGAACGTAGGTCAGCGGGGATACCGCGATCACGCTCCACAGTTGCGACAGCGGCACGCCCATATATCCCGCGCCGGCCATCAGATTTCCCTTGCCCGCGACCGTATGAACCGCGCGGCTGATGGGACTACCCATCTCCTTATATCCCGGACCGAACTGAGTCGGAATACGTAGCACAGCGACATCGAGCAGGTGCCGGTTCAGCTTCTGATTGGCGTGCACGGTCGCCGACCCGCCCATCTCCCAGGGAGCGGCGTAATCGAGTGCGATGCGCTCCAAGGCTCGTTTGACGGAGACCTCAAACGCCGGTAGCGCGAGTGCTCTGCTCCCATCGGGCGCGGTATAGGCGCCCATGGCGTCGGGATGGTCATCGATCGTAGCTTGCACAGGAAAGCGCGTGTGTTCGGCGAACGGCGGTGCGACGCCGCCATAGACCGCGATCGAACTCACGAGCAGGAAGCGCTTCACGGCGGTGGCCTCCGCGGCCTCCAGGCAATTGAAGATCATGTCGTAGTTGGCCCGGTTGGACGTGCGGGTCTGTGCGTGTTGGTGAGCCTGAGCCGTATGTATCACCGCGTGAAAGTTATACCGGCTGAACAGGTCGAGCACTTCCCCGCCACGCGCCAACTCGACGGGTTCGATGGTGACCAGGTCGCGGAGGTCGTCTAGCGCGTTCTCGATTCGGTCGTGTCCGTGACGCGCCGTGATCACAACGGAAGTACCTTCGGCGGCGAAGGCGCGTGCGGTATTGAGCCCGACCAGACCTCCGCCACCGGTGATCAAGATTGGAGACATTGTTGGCTACCCTTCCGAACGGCGGAGCGACGTGCGCTCTGGTTGGTGTGACTCGGCTGGCGTCGGTGAACTACGTAAGCGGTTACGCATCGCCCAGCCCGATGAGTTGGAGTCGCAGCGCATCCAGTTCGGAATCGGACTGTTCCCGAACGAGACGCAGAATCTGTTCCGCGTCATCGCCCAGGGCCGCGCGGATCGGTGGCGGTACCTGCTCGACCAGCTCGATCACCCGGTCCGCGGACGCCTCAGCGCTCAGTCCCGCGTTCTGCATGTTGTTGAGTGAATCGGTGAACTTGCCGAAGGCGTGGCCATAGAGTGCGCGTTGCTCGTCGGTCATGGCGTCGGCGATGCGTTTCAGCGCGGCCGCCGTCTTGGCGGGCCCTCCGGTGCGCATGTTGCCGGCCTGCACCATCACGAAGGCGATCCCGAACGGCTTGAGCTCGAGACGGTAGACGTCGGCGAGCGCCTCAAATGCCGCCCTGGAGGCACTGGACGGACCGTCGTAGGGCACCGGCAACCGGCCCGTCATTGCGCCGATTTGGACGATGCGGCCGCGAGACTTGCGCAACGCCCGAAGAAACCCGTTGATTACGGCCATCGCCCCGAAGACATTCACCTCGAACTCGCGTTTGATGTCGTCCAACGGGATGACTTCAAGGGGTCCGGGCGTCAGCGTGCCGGCATTGCTGATGAGGACATCAAGCCCGCGCTCCCCTAGCTCATCCGAAACCTTGCCCACCCAAGCCGTGACCGCATGCTGATCGGTGATATCAGTAAGGGTCACTGCGGCATTGCCTGCCGACGCCTTCTCTAGATCCGCGGCATCCTTTTCTGACCGTGCGGTACCGAAGACGCGATAACCCCTCGCGGCAAGCTTGATGGCCACTGCGCGTCCAAGCCCGCTGCCCGCCCCTGTGATCGCAACGGTGGGTTGGCTCAATTTCATTGTGTTAGACATCGTTTCACTTCCTTGGGATCTGATGTTGACTCCGGCTCCGAAGTCAGATCGAGGCGACCCGGAGGACGACGGTCGCGACAGCCAATACGAGCAGCAGCGCGGCGGGGCCGGCGTTGCGAAGGTCCTGGGCGCGGGCGTGAGCCACGATGCCACCGACCATCAACAGGGCCAGTCCGACCGCGGCAGCGATACCAAGCACTGGGACGACAAATCCGGCGGCCAGTCCCACGGCGCCGGCAACCTCCAGCGCACCGACCAAGCGCCACAGTTGCGCCCCGACGTGTAACTGGTCGCGCATCTGCAATGACTGTTTGGCGCCGACGAGTTTTAGGCCGCCTGAGCCGAGGAACGCAACCGCTAGAAGCGCGCTAAGGACGATGATGGCGATGGACATTTTGAACCTTTCGTTGAGGGGTTGACGATCTGACGCTGGGTGGTGCTCATTCGAACTTCCATGCGGGGTTGAGATGGTTACTGAGCTGGCGCTGGCACCACTCGAGAACGATGTCGCTACAGGCCTCAGGATGCGACAGCATCGGCCCATTGACATCGTCAGGGAGCGTGTGCAATTCGACCGGTCCGGCCGCAGCGGCGGCAGCTTTGGCCACCTCCGGCCAAGAGTCCATGTCCTTTTCCCCAAGGATGAAGAAGACCGGCTTGGTGTTCTGCCGCAACGACGCTCTCGAAGCCTTTCAACGAGCCGTCCAGGTCAGCGAGGAAATCGATGACGTCGGTGTGGCTGATGCGGCACGCAGCAACATGGCGAACGTCTACCTCGATCAGGGGCGGCGCATCGATGAAGTCCTTGGTATCTACTGGGAGGACGTACGAGCCTGCCGTGAATCCGATCCACAGCGCTGCCACGAGGCAATTGCGTTGGTCAACATCGGAGGTGCGCTTGCGAAAGCGGAACGGTTCGCCGAAGCGTTGTCGCCCCTGCGGGACGCCATGGCTATCAGCCGGGGTCTAAACGCCCGTCTCGGAATCGCAAGCGCAGCAAAGAATCTCGGTGCAGCCCTCGCCTCCCTTGGGCGCGAAGCGAACAACCGGAGCTATCTCGAGGAAGCGGTTGAATTGCTCCAGGAGGCTGCCGTGATCTATAGGGAACGCGGCAACATTTCGGGTCGGGCGGACATCGCCAATAATCTTGGCCAGGCGCAGTGCCAGCTTCGCCGGTTCGCCGGTTCGCCGAAGGCATACCAAACCTTGAGGCCGCGCTCGATTACTTCGAAAGATCGGGTCAAACCGCGTTGGCCGGCCAAGTTCGTGAGGACCTGCTGTTCTACCAACAGCGCGCTGCGCCGCAGGGCCCTTGGACCGCAGCACCTCTGGGCGAGAATCGGTATCGATTTACGAATACCTCAGGCGGAAAGCTCGCGATGATCACGCTTTCCCCGCACGGCGCAACCCAGGTAAAGGTCGAGGACAGCGTCGATCCCCATACCGTTCCGGCACCCGTTGATGCCGGGGACAGTTTTGTCGCACTGGTTCGTGGAAGGGGCATGCGTATCACCGCCACTGCAGTGCCGTCGGTGACGTATATCTACTTGGACTTCGCGCCGGACTGATGTGGGCCACAGGCGATCTCGGGGCGTCTCGCGGAGCACCCTGTGTTCAGGTCCATCACCGCCCACCGAAAAGTCCGGCCGCTCAGCAAACTTGCTCAACCCACTTCGGCGGCCAGCTTCTTCAGCACCTCGGCGAGTGCGTCCACCACCTCGGTACTCTCCCGTGGATCCTTGCCGTTTAGCGAGCTAATCGAGATCGACAAACTGATCGCGTCGACGACGCGGGCCCCGGCCCCGCCGAACGACTTGCGCGTCTCGTCGTGTGCCCACACGCCGCCGTACTGGCCACCCGAGGCGCCGATCACGGCGAGCGGCTTAGCGGTAACTGCGCTTTCCCCGTACGGCCGCGATAACCAGTCGATCGCGTTCTTCACGACCGCCGGAATGCTGGCGTTGTATTCGGGCGTGATCACCAGAACAGCGTCGGCGTCAGCAACCGCGGCGCGGAGGTTCTGCGCGGCGACCGGTGCATCGGCACCGTCGATGTCCTCGTTATAGAACGGGACGTCGCCGAGACCGTCATAGACCGCGACGGAAATCCCGTCAGGCCCGTTCTCCGAGGCCACTTGGGCGATCTGCAGGTTTACCGAAGCGGCGCGCAGGCTCCCGACCAACGCCAACACGTTGATGTCCGACATGATGATCTTCCTTCCAGTTCGCGTTGATCCTCGCCTTGCGTAACCGGATCGTGGTCCGACCTATTCCGGCTGTGTTAAATGAAGTATCACATACGTGAGTAGATACCTAACCGTCATAGACATGATAGCGCCACATAATACGTTGACTAACAAGGTATCACAAGACGACAATCGACCTTGATGTAATTGATCTGTCACGTTTATAGTGACTGAGCCAGCACTTGCCGAGGTGAGCGAAAGGACACCCGATGAGCCCCACAGACCTCACCGCCCCGATCGCGGTCCTCGGAGCAACCGGTCAGCAGGGCTCGGCAACTGTCGACGCGCTGCTCGACCGCGGATTGCCGGTCCGCGCCATCACCCGCAACGTCAGATAGCGCCGAGGCTCGCGCACTGACCAAGCGGGATGTGGCCGTCGTCGCCTCCGACCTGTAACCCTGAGTTCATCCGCGTCGCTTTCGAGGGCGCCAGCCTGACCGGTACCGCGGTCGAAGCGCTCAAGGGCCGGCTCTTCGAGTACTTGCGGGAACGCTTCACCGGCACCCGGATGATCTGCGGCGGATTCGACCTCGACAGCCAGCACTGCCGTCGACAGCGGCCGGACTGACCTGGTCGGCTTCGGCAAGCTCTACATCAGCAACCCCGACCTCGTCGATCGCCTCACCGGGCGACCGCGGTTGGCCGGCAGCGATCCCGCCACCTACTACTGGGGCGGCGCCCGCGGTTACATCAACTACCCCAGCGGCGGCGGCAGCGGCCGTCTGACCCGCAGGTGAGCTGCCCGGCCGCCACGCCCTCGGCCGGCGGGCTGCCATCCCACCGAAAACCCACCACCACATTCGACCGACTCCAGCCGTCGGTTGCACCAGTCAGTCATCTCACCGACGACCTTGTCCGTGATCCGGGAGATAGTGTCCTTGGAGTATCGTCGTCTCGGTCAGGGCGTTGTCATAGTCGCCGATGCTGCCGATTGATGCCGCGATCCCGTTCAGCACAAGGGTTTCCGCGAAGGCGATCGACGTGTATTGCGACCCGGCATCACCAGATCCTTTATCCGCTGCTGCTCGGCGGTCGTCGCTCCCGGACGCTGGTGGGCATCGACCTGGGCCTGCAGCGTCCTCAAGGGAGGAAGCGGAATCAGGGCCGGCAGTTAGCTTGGCGAGGACGGACAGTCGTGTCCACGACGGCCCGAATTCTCACAGGGCCAAACTCAACGCGCCAACCAGGATCATCGCGGCGCCCGCGAACCTTCCACTCACGTCACCGAATGGGATCGTCTTCTCCAGCAGGACGAAGATGGCGATCGCCGCGATCCAGAGTAGGTTCATCACGCCGCCGACGAACAGCAATCCCATTAGGATCCAGCAGCAGCCCACGCAGTAGGCGCCGAGCCGCAGTCCCATGCGGAAGGCGCCGAGGTTGCCGGTGCGCCAGTAGCGGGGTAGGAAGTGCGCTGGGGCCCGGCAGTTCCTAAGGCAGGCATTCTTGAGCGGGGTGAACTGATAGACGCCAGCCGCGATCAGCAGCGCGGCTCCGAACACGGCGCTTCTGGACACCATCATCGGGGAGAGCAGCGCGGCCTGATCAAGAGCGTGCTGGGCGAAGGTGGCCACGAGGCCGAAGATCGTCCACATCACGATGTAGCCGGTGACGAAGACGGACGTCGGGGCCAGCGGGTTGTGCTGGGCGGCGGCCTTCCGGGCGACCGCGGCGTAGAGCAGGGTCATTGGTGCCGCGGTGGGTACCATCATGGCGACCATCATGACGGCCCACATCGCCAGTCTCAGGCCGAACTCGGTCGCCGTCCACGGCTGCACCCCGGTCATGGCGTCCATCATCGGCGCCATCGAATCACCCATCGTGTCCGCTGATCCGCTCGCCATTCGGTGCGCTGCCACCACGACGTACACCCAGGCTGCAACTGTGATGCCGCCCAGACCGGCCAATACGGCCAGACGATCTCGGTGGCGCCAGACCCAGGACGTGGTCAGCGGATCATTCCGTCCTGGTTCACGTGCAGTACGTTGAACTGGCCGTAGCTGTCCTTCAGGTCAAGCTCGATACCCGCCCGGGCTACGGTGTTGCCGTTGCCCATCTCGGCAAAGATGTAGTGGATCCCATCCGGCATGTTGATGCGTGACCGGGTCGGCTCGCCGGTGTAAGGGCTGATGATCGGCGTCCCGCGCGATTCGACCAGCCCTTGAATCTTGAGGCTGGCCATTCGCCCATCAACGTCGATCGACAGCTCGATGGGTGCGTACAACGTGTCCAGCACGGTCGACATCGTGCTGTTGTACACAAAGAAATGCGTCGCTCCGGGAGCAGTCGACTCGCCATGAAGGATCTTCCGCAGTCCGTCGCGCTGAGCCGGATCCGCCCGTTCGGCGATGATGACCTGCTGCGTGCCGTTGCCCTCGGCGACCTCACCGGGCCAGTACATGAGCACCGCCCAGTCCAGGCCGTCGAGATTCGTGTCGTTGAAGTTTCCCTCCTCGACATGGCCGCACATCACCGTCTCGCAGTGCCCATAGGTTGTCTTCGCACCGAACTGGCACGGGCAGCCCCAGGCACAGTTGCAATTCGTGAACTCCGTACCACGAATCATCCATCGATCAGCCACCGGATTCTCCCCGTTTCTCGCATGTCTGGACTGTCACCCCATGGGCGGCAATCGCTCCAACATCGACTGATTGACACATCACGTAAATCTATTACTGTAGCGCTCATGCCTAGAGCAGTGCAGTTCGATTCGTACGGTGACGTCGACGTCCTCGAGGTGCGCGACGTGCCCCGCCCTGTTCCCGAAGCCGGTGAGGTTCTGGTCAAGGTCAGGGCAGCAGGCATCAATCCGAGTGAGGCGGTGATCCGGAGTGGCGCCCTGGCAGACCAGTTCCCGGCCACGTTTCCCTCCGGTCAAGGCAGCGACCTGGCGGGGGTGGTGACCGAACTCGGCTCCGGCGTAAGCGATTTCGCAATCGGCGATGACGTGATCGGGTTCTCCATGCGCCGGTCCAGCCACGCCGAATACGTGACGGTACCGGCCGATCAGTTGACCGCCAAGCCGTCGGAGGTCCCCTGGGAGGTGGCCGGCTCGCTGTTTGTCGCGGGCGCCACTGCCTACGCCGCGGTGCGAGCGGTGCGCCTAGTACCGGGAGAGACGGTCGCGATCGCGGGCGCGGCCGGCGGTGTCGGTTCGATCGCGGTTCAGCTCGCCCGACGCGCCGGGGTCACCGTCCTCGGCATAGCCGGGCCGTCCAACGACGCCTGGCTTTCCGAACATGGCGCGGTCCCGGTCAACTATGGCGACGACCTGCCTGCCAGGCTGCGCGCCGCAGCACCGTCCGGCCGCATCGACGCCCTGCTGGATTTCTTCGGTGGTGGATATGTCGCGATGGCGGTCGAGGACCTCAACGTGGCGCGCGACAGGGTCGACACCATCAGCGACTTCGCTGCCGTGGAGCGGTTCGGGGTCTTGTCGGCAGGCGGCGCGGACGCCGCGACTGCGGCAGTGGTCGCCGAGCTGGCCAACCTCGTCGCACGAGGTGAGCTGGAAGTGCCGATCGCCGGAGTCTTCGCCCTCGACGATGTGCGGGACGCGTTCCGGGAGGTCGAACTGCGGCACACCCGCGGCAAGTTGGTGCTGCGACCGTGAGTGACCGGTACGACACGTAAGTCGAGGTGAGGAGACCACTATGAGCGATGGCAACGACTTCAACGAGCGGAATATCGCCGAGTTCCGCGCCAACCACGGTCGCGTTAGTGGCCCCTTCGAGGGTGCGCCAATCGTCCTTCTGCACACCGTAGGTGCACGCAGCGGGAAGCCGCGGACCAACATCATGATGTACCTCGCCGACGGCGAACGGTATCTTGTGTTCGCCTCGAACGCCGGTGCCGACGAGAACCCCGCCTGGTACTGGAACCTGAAGGCCAACCCCGACGTCCGCATCGAAGTCGGCGACGACATCGTCGACGTGCATGCCACAGAGCTCCACGGCACTGAACGGGACGACAAGTACGCGCTGCAGGCCGAGCGGTACCCGGGATTCGCTGAGTACGAACGCATCACGTCGCGGACCATCCCAGTTGTCGCGCTCACACCTACCGGGGCGAAGCCGCGCGAATGAAGGTCCTGGCAATTCCGATGCGTCGCAACTCGCGGTCGTTCCACACATCGTTTGATTGACACGTCACGTAACACTACTACCATGGTGCTCATGGCTAAGACAGACTCGAGTTCCTCCTCCGGCGTGCCGAAAATGGATTTTGATGCCCTTTACCGTGGCGAAAGCCCAGGCGAAGGCATGGCGCCGATGACCACACCACCATGGGATTCCGAGGCGCCCAACGAGAATGTCGTCGCATGGCAGACCGGCGGCTGGATCCACGGCGACGTTCTCGACATCGGCTGCGGACTCGGCGACAACGCCGTCTACCTGGCCAAGAACGGGCACACGGTGACCGGGTTGGATATCTCACCCACCGCGCTGATCACCGCCGAGCGGCGGGCCAAGGACGCGGGCGTCGACGTGAAGTTCGCGGTGGCCGACTCCACCAAGCTCGACGGCTACACCGACGCGTTCGACACCGTGATCGACAGCGGCTTGTTCCACAGCCTCGATGACGACGGCAGACGTAGTTACGCCGCCGCGGTGCACCGGGCAACTCGGCCAGGGGCGACCCTTTTGCTCAGCTGCTTCTCCGACGCCAACCCGGTAGGCGACGAGTGGCCGCGACCGGCGGTGTCCGAAGAGACGCTGCGGGACGTTCTCGGTGGCGCCTGCTGGGACATCGCGTCGCTGGAGCCTGCCACGGTGCGCGGCGAAATGGACGGCACGCAAGTCGAAATGGCGTTCTGGTACCTGCGCGCACAACGGCGCTAAGTGACCTGGAGCTCCGTCGTCGGTGTCGCCCGTGTCCGGACTACGACGCGGGGTCGAGCCTGATGGTTCAGTCTTGGCGACCACGGTGCCGATCTTTCCGGGGCGGTTGACGTGCTGGACTGCGTCGGTGATCTGATCGAGCGTGTAGGTGCCTGCGACGTCGAATTCTGCGGATAGCCCAACGGCGATTGCGGTGACGCTGGCGATATCGGAGGCGCGACGTTCGGCGGCGACGCCACTGAGCCAACGGCCGATGGTTAGTCCGCGGATGCCGATTTCGCTGCCGAGTAGGGCTGAGGCATGCAGAGAGATGTTCTCTTGGGCTATTGCTCCGTACGTGATCAGCGTTCCGCCGGAGGACAACAAGGACATCAGGTGGCCGGCGACGGTGCCGCCGACGGGATCTAGTGCCACGGGGATGGGGCGGCCGTCGGCGATGACGCGAATCTGCTCGACCCAAGCGGGGCTGTCGGAGGAGACGACGGGCACGTTCGGGTAGCGGGCGGCGAGTTCGTCGGCGCGGTCGGCGAAGCGCACGACACTGATCGTGGCGATCTGATGATGGTCGGCGCTGGCGGTGAATAGTCGGCCTACGGAGGAGTTGGCGGCGTTGTTGATAATGATGCCGCCGAATCCGACCGAGAAGTGTTGCTGGGCAGCGCGGTAGAGCAACAGAGCCGTTAATGGGTTGCAGACCATCTGCGCGGCGACGTCGTCGCTGACAGCGTCCGGCACGGGCACAGCGACTTCCGCAGCGACGTTGATGCGTTGCGCCCAGGACCCGGGGTTGGGGAATACTGTCACGCGGGTCCCGACCGTCGGGGTGTCGACGCCGGGTCCTGTCGCAACCACGACGCCGGTGGCCTCGAGGCCGGGGACTGTGCGCTGTCCGGGATGTGGTGGCCCGAAGGTGACGCCGAGGAGGTCTCCGGGATGGATCGTGAAGGCGCGGACTTCGACCTGGATTTGTCCGGGTCCTGGCGTGGCCGGGTCGGGGATTTCGGTGACCTCCAAGACGTCGGCGGGATCGCCGGCGGTGGCGTAGGTGATGGCCCGTGTCATCGTTAATCTCCTGTGTCGGTGGTCAAATCCTCGCTGTCCATCCGCCGTTTCGGGTCGGCGTGGTGAACCACGTCATGGGCATCGGCTTATCCGGTGTTTAGTGCATGGGTTTCGGTCCAATCCACCATCAGCTTGCGCTGGCCGAAGCACCAGATGTCATCTTCTTTGACAAACGTGTCGAGGTAGCGAATCGCGGCGATCATGACACTGCGCTCCGAACCCTCGACCTTGACGTGGTGAGCCAGGCAGTATGCAACGCCCGTGGCGTGCTCGCCGTCGAGCACCGTGGTGCTTTGCCCGTTGAAGTGCATGGTGGCTTCGTATACGTTGAGTTCGTCGAACACCGGAGCCAGCGCAGTACGCCCCTGAATGTGCTGGGTAGGTGTCGGACTGCTGGTGTCCATATACACCGTCTACATGCTTGCCGATATGCCGCGTATCCGCGCGACCTTATACCGGTTGGTGCCACGCTCTCGGCGGCCGCGCGCGATCCTCCTCGGGGATGAGGTCCTCGCCAAAGTCGGCGCCTATGTCCTCGGCAACCTGGCGACCTCGATCATCGCGGGCGCGGCCACCTTTGTCTGGTGCCTTATCTTCGACCTCCCATATGCATTGTTGCTCGGTGTTTTCGTCGCGATACTGGACCTCATCCCATACGGTTCGACGGCCGCCGGCTTCGTTGTGACTGCGGTCGCGCTGACCGTCTCCATCCCGGTCAGCATTGCCACCGTCGCCTTCTACATAGTGTTCCGGTGGTTCGAGGACTACCTGCTGGTACCGAAAGTCATCGGCCGCGCCGTCAAGGTGCCCGGGGGCGTCACCGTGGCCGCTGTGCTGATCGGCGCGGCTCTGCTTGGGGTTGTCGGAGCGCTCGTCGCAATCCCGGTGGCAGCGGCGCTGCAGCTGCTTGCCGAGGAAGTGCTCTTTCCCGCGCTCGACGACGCGTGAACAACATTTGTTATCCGTCGCCAACCCAGGTGCTAGACATCAGGGAGGCGCCGGGCTGGCGGTGGCGGCGTTGGCGTCACCCCAACCCGAAGACGGTTTGGACGAGGACGACGAATGACAGTGACGCGACAATGCCTACACATACGGTGGCAACGGTCTTGAAGATCGGACCGTTTTTCGCTTTGCCCAGCACGGTGGACCGGTTCGCCAGGATCAGCACGTAGGCGAGCAGCATGGGGGTGATGATGCCGTTGAGGACCTGCACGTTCACGACGAGGGCGACGAGGTTGCCGGGCGCCATCGCGATGCCGGCGCCGATGACGATCTGCAGGGTGAACATGCCGTAGAACAAGGATGCTTGGCGAAAGCTGGCCGACACCGAACGTGGCGTGCCCACCGCGTCGGCGATGCATAAGAGGTCGATAGCGGCGCGACCGAGGCGGCCAACAGCGATTCGCCGAGCAGCCCGGCGGCGAACAGCCCGGGTGCTGCCGGGCCGACCGCCGGTTTGAACTACTCAGAGAAAAGCGCGTTCATGGGGTACAACCCGATTCGCCGACGGTTACCACCTACCCGCTCGATGTCAACCCGTCGCGGGGCACCGGTCAAAAACACTAGGCGGAACTTGCCCATCTCAATCTCGTCGCCGTTCGTCAGCACGGCCGATTCGATCGGCTCCCGGTTGACGTAGGTGCCGTTGAGGCTGCCGATGTCGATGACCTTGAATTCGCCTGTGTCCAACCGGAATTCGGCGTGGCGGCGGCTGACGGTAATGTCGTCAAGGAAGATGTTGCTGCCTGGATGGCGACCTGCGGATGTGACCGTCTGATCCAGCAGAAATCGGGAACCAGCGTTAGGGCCGCGCTTAACGACGAGCACGGCGGAGCCATTCGGCACCCATTCGACTCCCGACGCCGCGCTCTCGGCACCGGCCAAGGCCGAAGCATCTACCTCGTTGGGGAAGTCGGCGCGGAAAGCCGAGACCGCTTCCGCGATGACCTCACGAGACGTCTGGTCGTCGTCCGTATGGGTCACTTGCTGTTCCTCGTCTACTATTCTGGCACTGTCGCATAGATCTTGGCGTCTGCCAATTTGTGTCGGCCCACATGGACTCGGAGCACATGTGCTCGATCATGTGCGGGCTGCGTTCGGTGGCGGCCTGTACGCGCCGGCACAGGCGATGGCGATCTGATTCATCACCGCCGCGAGAGAGAACGCACCAATCGGCCACACCCACAGCATGATCTCTGCGGTGTCTCGGCGGCCAGGCAGAAGCCGTTCATCGTGCCCCAGTGAACTAGATCGATATTGCTATGGATTCGCGTCGTCTATGACGGGATGGTCGCACGATCCACTTTGACGGCACCACACCTCATTTTGGCTCTTGCCGCGATATCAGGCGTTGTCCTGCGATACAACGCTGCTCCAGCATCGGTGTATTCAACAACCATCCACATCGTTACATGAGCCGGCGGTACACTTCGAAAGCCAAACATAGTTCGGCGACATCCTTTGGGCGCGACAGAGATCGGCCGGTGCGTTTCTCGATCCGGCGCAATCGATGGCGCACGGTGTTGGGATGGCAGATAAGCACCTCGGCGGCGCTGCGCACCGATGCGTCGTTGTCCTGCTACACCCGAAACGTTTCGAACAACGTCTCGCGCTCGTCGTCGGGGAGATCGGCAAAGCCGTCCAACGCAATTCCGATCGATTTCACCATCACCTCGGGGGCACTGACTGCCGCTGTGGCCAGAATCGAGCCGTCGAACACCGCGACCGGCGAGGCCTCATCGGGCCGACCCCGCAGCATCACCCTCGCGAAATGCAGCGCATGTGGCGTGTCGCGCAGATCCTCGAAGCGCGCACTTGCCCCGACGCGATTCGTCGCCAACCGACGCACCAACGCGAGGATCTTGTCAAGATGACGCTCAGACTTGACATGCACGATCCCGACCTGCAAATCAGGTTGCAGCCGCCAGGCCGAATACACATCCAGGCTGCGCAGCTTCGATTCGATCCCGGGCAACGCCTCGATACCCACGGCGGGAACCTCCGCGGCCATGACCACAAACGGACCGGTAGGCCCGACCCCCCGGCTAGCGGTAACGAGCGTCGCGCCCGCCATGAGTGACGCCAGCCGGGACGACTTGCGGGCGCTGGCTCGGGAATATTGCAGCCATGAACGAACTACGCCTGGTCGTCGATATACCGTCCGCAAGGTTGGACAGCGCGGAGGAACGGGCCGCCGGTGTGGCCGAGGCGCTCGCTGAGCGAGCCGACGAATTGGCGCGTGATTTGCACGCGGTCATGGGTGAGGCGAGTCGTTCTGGTTCGGGCGTAGCCCTGCTGGACGACGCGCGCGTCGATGTGTGCATTGCCAACATCCGGTCGGTCCTCGCGGCGATGGCGGCTGAGACGGATTTCGACCCGGCATCGGCAACACATACCGGCGCCGTTCAGGCTCGCCGAAGGATGGCGCTCTCGTCACTAATCGAGTTTTATCGGATCGCTTTCCGTCGGCTCTGGCATGTGGTGGCCAATAAGGCGGCCATGCACGCGGGGATAGACGGTGAAGTAATGCGTCGCCTGACGATGAAGTTGCATGCGGCCGAGGACCTATTCATGAGTGCCATGGTGGCCGGATATCGCGAAGAGCAGAAGCGACAGTTGCTTAGTGAGACGTCGCAGCGCGCCGTCATGATTGACTCGCTGCTTCACGGTCGCATCCTCGACGACTGGAGCTTGTGGGAAGTCGCCTGCCTTCTTCGACTGCCCAGCAGCGGTCCATTTGTGGTGATCGCCGCCGAAGTTTCGACTGTGGGAGCTGAGGCCCTGCCCGGGATCGAATCTAAGCTGCACAGCCTGGACGTGTATTCGGCATGGCGGCTGTTCCCCGATGTGCAGGTGGGAATCGCGCACGCCAAGTCGGACCGGCATCTGGACAAGGTCCTCGCCCTGATGTCTCGGATGCCCGCAGATCGCATCGGGGTGAGCGCCCGCTTCGACGATCTGCGTGACACGCCACAAGCTCTGCACTTTGCAAAGGTGACGCTGCGGGGCCGGGCCGACCGCCGGTCGAAAGTCGCGGTGTTCGACGGCTCCATTCTGGCCACCGCCGCCGTCAGCGCCCCAGAGGTGATGACTAAATGGGTCGGCACTGCGTTGGACTGTTTTTACGACCTTCCCGACGACGACCGGAAGATCCTGTTCGAAACGTTTCGGGCGTGGCAGGAAAACGATGCATCGGTGCGCGCCACCGCTGAAGTACTGATTTGCCACCCCAACACCGTGCGCCACAGGCTGCGCCGAATTGAGCGACGTACCGGCCGATCACTCTCGCGTCCAAGGGATGTCGCCGAACTGTGTTTGGCGTTCGAAGTGCACCGTCGGCTCATGTAGCCGATACCGTACCGCCTGCGATGGTCCCGACTTGCAGTTGCGTTGAAACCCGCCGGCTGCGCTCCCAGTCGGAGGTCCACACAGAAGAGTTCAATCCGTAATCGCTATCCGTGGCCTTTGCGATCGCTTCGTCCTCGTCTTTCACCGGGTACAGCGACACCACCGGCCCGAAGGTCTCCTCCGCATACGTCGCCATGCCCTCGCGGACATTGGTCAGGATCGTGGCCCATAGAAGTATGGGTCACACCCGCGGCGCGGTCACCCCGTCGCCTACTGCTGCGACGGTGCCGGCCACTTCTGCGCCAAGGACGAATGGAAGTTCCCACGGATGCAGCCCAGACCGGAAATAAGTGTCGACGAAGTTCACACCGATCGCATCGGCTTTGATCAACACTTCACCCCGACCTGGGGAGGGCCACGGCTTGTCGACGCACTTCAAGACTTCGGGTTCACCGGTTGCGATGACTTCGATGGCGTGAATGGTCACGATTCGAACCTGACGCTGAACACTTTGTCGATGAAACGAGGGACAACGGCCGACGCGTCACGTTGTCGCCGAAAACATCGACGGCGCCGGACAGGCCCACCAGAGTGGTGGCAGCGCGCCTGATGACGATGCGACGACAACGCTCCACCACACGAAGGGATTGGCAGCACGATGGCCGACCAGAAAACCGTCCGCGACGTGACGTTTGACCTGCTTCGTTCGCTGGGACTGACGACCGTTTTCGGCAACCCCGGCTCCACCGAGGAGACGTTTCTGAAGAACTTCCCCGACGACTTCACCTACGTCCTGGGGCTCCAGGAGGCATCGGTGCTGGCGATGGCCGATGGGTTCGCACAGTCGACCGGCAAGCCGGCATTGGTCAATGTGCACACCGGAGCCGGCACCGGTAATGCGATGGGCAGTCTGATAGCGGCCTACAGAGGCAACACCCCCCTCATCGTCACGGCTGGCCAACAGACCCGCGAAATGGTCTTGTGTGAACCATATTTGGCCAACACCGAGGAGACCGTGCTGCCGAAGCCGTGGGTGAAATGGGCCTATCAGCCCGTCCGCGCCGAGGACGTTCCTGCGGCGTTCATGCGGGCCTACGCGGTGGCCCTTCAGCCGCCGGCGGGCCCAGTCTTCTTGTCCATCCCGCTTGACGACTGGGAGAAGCCGGCGTTGGGGCCGGCAGTGGTGAGAACGGTCAGCCATCGGGTGAGCCCCGATGCCGAGCGCCTGCGCAGCTTCGCCGACCGCATCAACCGTGCACAGCGGCCCATGCTGGTCTACGGTCCCGAGGTTGATCGAAGCGGCGCGTGGGACGCCGGCGTGGCATTCGCGGAGAAGGTCGGCGCACCGGTGTACGGCAGCCCACTTCCGGACAGGGTGTCCTTTCCTGAGAACCACCGTCTGTATCAGGGGCCGCTGCCGATGACCATCGCCGGTGCCGAAAAGATCCTGGGCGGTCATGATCTGGCGATCGTCATCGGGGCACAGGTCTTCCGCTACTACCCCTATGTGGCCGGCGAGTATCTTCCCGAGGGCACGGATTTGCTGCAGATCACCAGCGATCCAGCACTGGCCGGTGCGGCACCGGTCGGTGACAGTGTGCTCGGCGACTCGCTGTTGGCTCTGCAGCAGCTCGTGGGCATGGTCGACGACCACAGCGATCGAAAGGTCCCTGCCGCGCCGGTCCGTAACGGTGCGGTCGATTGGACGGCGTCCCCGCCGCTTGCACCGGACGCGGTGTGGTCGACCCTGGCTTCGGTGAAACCTGCCGAATCGCCGTTGGTAACCGAATCCACATCGACGATGGCCCAGCAACTGCGCTTTCTGCCCACCACTCACCCGGCTTCGTTCTTCGCCACCGCCAGCGGCGGTATCGGCTGGGGTGTGCCTGCGGCGGTTGGCCTTGCGCTGGGCGACCGTGCGCGCGGCGTCAAGCGCACGGTGGTGGCGACCATCGGCGACGGGTCGTGCCAGTACTCGGTGCAGGCGATGTGGACGGCGGCCCAACACCGGCTGCCGGTCGTGTTTGTTGTCATGCGCAACGAGGAGTACTCGATCCTCAAGTCATTCGCGGTGCTCGAAAAGACACCAGGGGTGCCGGGTCTGGACCTTCCCGGACTTGACATCGCCTCCCTCGCAGCAAGTTTCGGATGTCGGGCGGTGAATGTAGACAGCTGCGAGAAGCTCGCGCGCGAGTTCACGAACGCACTGGATGCCGACGGGCCCACCGTGATCGTGGTGCCCACCAAACCGCAACCGGCTCACCTGGGCTGACAATACGGAGTTGACAGGACATTGATGGATGGTGCCAGAGCCCATGCGGAGCGCGGCAGCCTCACCCGCTTCTGGAAATCAATCGACTAGAGGGAGCTATCGATGACAAGACCATTCGCAACGCTGTTGAGCGCAGCAGCAATCGCGGCAGCAATAGGAGGCGCGCCGATTGCCGCGGCGGGTCCGAACTCAGGTCCTAACCAGCCTGGCGAGTCGTGTGCCACCGCGGGAGCGTCGTCCACTGTGTGTCAATCGCCCGGCGATGTCGAGATCAACGACGCCCCTCCGCCGGTGTCCTTCTATCCGTACGGCGGCGAGGCCGGGCTGATCTGAACGAGAGGTCGATGACTGTGCGAACAACACGCAAACACATCCCACCGGTGCTCGCGGCAGTCGCAGTTGTGGCAGCAATCGGCAATGCGCCGGCGGCGGCCGCCGACGAACCGGTCGCAACGGACCAGCCGTCGGCGCCGAGTCAGTCCTGCGCGCAACTGGGCGCCGCCGAATACAAATGCGAATCACCCGGCAACGCTCAGCTGAACGATGCTCCGTCGGTCACCAATTTCTTCCCTCAAGGGGACGACTAGAGAGTCATATTTCGGGCTGGATGCCTGTCCCCAGAATCGCTTGGGGATCCGGCCGGCGGCTCATTGTTGTTACGCAGAACTTCAAAACCGCGTCCCCGCTTCTGACGACAGTGATGACCCGAACACAAGGAAATTTCCAACACGCTGATATGACAGGAAGTCATGCCAACGAACTTCGGGGACCTTCAACTAGGGGTCTATGCCGAGGCCGCGAAAGGTGTTAAAACACGGTATCCCTCTGACTTTCAGTCAATCGAGTACAAGACGTCCGAGGCCTCCCCGACTGGGTGTGTGGGCTTGACCCGGTTTGGTGGGACACGGATCAGGCGGCTCGACACGTTGGAGAGTGAGACGCTAGTGCCCCTACATGTGCGCGTCCTGCGCGCCGCGGTGCGTGCGTCGGCCCCTCGCCCCGCTGCCGCGCAACGTGCCGCCAAGGACTTCGATCAGGACCTGTGGCCGGCGATGCGCGCCGAGATCGGCTGGGCGTTTACCCCTCCGCGTACGTGGTTGTCGGGCGCGGTGGCCAATCTATTGCTCGCCGTGGGTTGGTTGGCGGTGCAACCGCTGACTCCCCATGGCCGCCACCAGGACTGGGTGGTCCTAGTCGGTACCTACTTTTCCTCTTTTGTCCTCGCCGATGTCACCACCACTAACCTGCTCGGCGCCGATCACTACCGCGTCATGAAGACTTTGGCTGACGGGGTGCCCTTGTGGCGGGTGTTGTTCGTCAAAAATATGGCGCTGATCGTGCTCGTCGGGTTGCCGACCTTGGCGGCGGCGACGACGTTGACATTGTGGCTGGAATCGCCGGCGCGGCTGGCCGTCACGATCCCCAACGTCGCGGTGCCCAACGTGTCCTGGCTCTGCGTGGGTAACGTCGTCGCGGTGCTGCTGCCGGTGAGCGCTGAGCCACTGATTCGGCGGTGGCGGCAGCGTCACGATTTTCGCCGCACCGCGGGCTGGCTTTTGGCCCTGATGCTGCCCTACGCGCTGTACTACGTCGCCGACCCGATGGACGGCATCGGACATCGCCTGTTGTGGAGCCAGCTACCCGCATCGATCGGGCCAGTGCTGGGACGCGACACAAAGAGCTTCGTTCACCTCGCCGTCGCCCTCGTGGTCTGGGTGGTTGGAACTGCCGCGGCCGAGTTGTGGGTGCGCAAGCGCGGGCTACACATCAGGTGACCACCGCGCCAGCTGCGGCGCGCAGCCCGAGCCTCGAACTATCTCCCGGAGCGCCAGCACTGGCGCGGCGCATCGCGACGGTGGTGAGTTCGGTTCCCGACGCGACGAGCGCTTCCTCAAGCACAGCGAGGTTGGCCGCACCACCGGTGCCCATGATCAACCGCGACGAGAACTCGCGGTCGCCAATGGTCAGCTTGGAATCAGCCACCTTGCACCGCCGTGACCAATTCCACCTGCGCTCCGTGTTTGAGGTGGTGTGCCAATCCGATCGCGGAATCACCGCCCAGTTGACCGCGACTGCGATGCCCTTGTCCGGAAAGCCGAGGCTTTCGAGCAGCGCGGCGACGGTCGTCGATCAGCGACCTCCACAGTTTCGTCGTTGATGCTCACTATCATGAGCTCCCTCCCGCAGCAGCCCGCTCACGATCCGAGTGTGGCGTAGGAATCAACCGATGGCGATGTGCGCGCTAACAACGTCAACGACGAAATCGTGTGAGGGCGCAAAACGTGGAAAGCGCAGCAGCGGTTGTGGTTTAGCACATCGGCAGACCTAGATCGTAGTCGCCGAGGACATCGACGCCGTCCGAAGAGATCGCGAATGGTAAATGGCAGCGACTCTCAACTGGACCAAAGGAGCAGCAACCATGCCGATCTACACCTGCACTATCGCCGAATCGACACTTCAGCGCCGACACAAAGCGCGCATTGGCCAGCGAGATCGCGCGTATTCATTCATCCCTGACCACGTGCCGAGCACCTACGTGAATGTCGCCTTTCACGAGTTGGCGGCAGACGGTCTGTACGCCGGCGGCGGAGCCGCGAGCCCGGTACTGGTCACCGGCTGGGTGCGTGAAGGCCACCCGGACGACGACACCACACGGCTCGCCACCGAAATCTCCACCGCTGTCACCAGGATCTCTGAGATCGAGTGGAAGAGTTCTTGTCGTCATCCAACCCAGCCCAGCGCGTTTCGCCGTGGAAGGTGGCCGTGTCCTGCCTGAGCCGGGTCAAGAACAAGCCTGGCTCGTCGGAAGTTGAGGGCGAGCCGGCAGGCTACGCAGAACAGCTTGCAACCACGTGAGAATGGAGAGAGCCATGCCAAGCAACTTCGGTGACTTTCAAATGGGCGTCTACCTGGACGCTGTAAAAGGCGTCCTCTCGCGGTACCCGTTCGACTCTCAGTCCATCGAGCGGAAAGCGTCTGAGGCGCTTCCCGACTGGGTGTACCGATATGTCTCGGCGGCCGCCGGAGACGGGCGGACTCAGCGCGCCAACATTGCCGCATATTCGCGCTACGGAATCACTCCCCGGATGATGGTCAGCCCACCCGAGCGTGACCTGTCGATCACATTGTTCGACAAGCATTTCGACTCTCCGATCTTCATGTGTCCAATCGGCTTGATCGGCTTGTGCGCGCCCGACTTTCAGGGAGATGTGGCCGCTGCCCGGGCGTCGGCCGCGACCGGTGTGCCGTTCACGCTGTCGACGTTCTCGCAGGCCCCGATGGAGGATGTCATCAAACACGCCGGGACGACGCCGAGCTTTTACCAGCTGTATCTGCCAGGAGATCGGGAGCTGGCGGCGAGCCTCATCAACCGTGCTGAAACCAGCGGCTATTCCGCGTTGGTGTTGACCGTCGATTCGTGGGCCCTTGGCTACCGGCCTTCTGATCTGCAGCTGGGAAACTTTCCGCAGTTCCGTGGCTTCTGCATGGAGAACTACTACTCCGACGAGAACTTCACCAAACACCTCGCAAAGCCTCCCCACGAGGATCAGGCCGCCGCGTTGCAGCACTACGCGAAGATCTTCGAGCACCCGTTGTCGTGGGAAGACCTTCGTTGGATTCGGTCGCAGACCAATCTTCCGATCGCGGTGAAAGGGATTCAGCACCCCGATGACGCCCGGATGGCGATCGATAACGGCGCCGATGTGCTGTACTGCACCAATCATGGTGGTCGCCAGGCGAATTCGAGAATTCCTACGCTCGAGCTCTTGCCCGGTGTTGTGGCGGCGGCCGGCTCCACTCCGGTCATGTTCGACTCCGGTGTACGGGATGCGACAGATGCCGTGATCGCACTGGCGCGGGGCGCCACAGCCGTCGGAATCGGCAGGCCCTACGCATACGCCCTGTCCTACGGCGGCACCGAGAGCCTGACCCACTTCCTGAAGTCGTTTCTCGCCGAACTGGACCTGTGCTTGGCGATCTGTGGCTTCAAGGATATCGCCAGCCTCAAGGAAGCGGGCTGCGAACCAGTCATGGATTTGCAGAAGTGATCCCGAACAACGATTGAGGGACTTGAAAATGAAGATCAAGGATGTCCAGCTGTCCATCCTTCGCACCGAACTCGACGAGACCGTGATCCCCACGCAGGGCGCGGTGGACAAGTTGCCCCAGCTGGTCCTCGTGTCGGTCTCCACCCACGAAGGCATCGATGGCCATTACGTCAGCTATCTGATTCCGGAGAAGGCTGTCGAGCATGCCGCGGAGGTCGCGAAGACGATCCTCGTCGGCCGCGACACCTACGATGTCGGCGCATTGAGTCACGAGATGACAAATGCCCTGCCGCCCTACTCGAATCCGCCCGCTCTCGCGGCGGCCGATGCCTGCCTGTGGGATATCAACGCCAAAGCGGCCGATCTACCCCTGTACAAATACCTTGGTGCCCAGCGGGAAAAGATTCGGGCCTATGCCAGCACCGTCGCCTACTCCACCATCGACGGTTACCTCGCCGCGATCCGTGCTGCTGTTGCAGAGGGATTCACTGCGGTGAAGTTTCACCCGTTCCGGGAGGCCGGACCAGACATCGAGCTGGCGCAGGCGATACGCCACGAGTTCCCGCACATCGACCTCATGATGGACCCGGTGTGTGCGTACACCGTGCCCGAGGCGTTGGCGGTGGGTCGAGTTCTCGATGACCTCGACTTCTTCTGGTTTGAGAATCCCATCTCGGATCTCGATATGAAGGGGTTGTCGTTTCTCGCGAGCAAGCTCGGCGTGCCACTGGCCGTTGGAGAACAGAACTTCGCCGGCTTCCCGGCGATACACGAGTACTTGGCCAGTGGGACTGGCTTCTACGTCCGCACCCTCGCCGAGTACTCGGGTGGGATCACCCAGATGATGAAGTCAGCCCATGCCTGCGAGGCGTTCGGCCTGAACTATGAGATCCATAGCTATGGACCCACTCTCAATCTGGCGATGTACCTGAACGTGGCGCTTGCCGTGCGGAACTGTTCGTTCGCCGAGATCATGGTGCCGCAGAATCTGTTGAGCATGGGAATGGTGGATGCGGACCTTCCGATCGTGGATAGTGAGGGCTTCATTGGTGCGCCGCACAAGCCAGGTCTCGGCTACGACATCGATCGCGACGCCGTGGAGGACCTCACCCTGCAGCGGTTCTGAATTCTGCCGTCAGGTGCGCCACGTCCTCCTCGTCGAGGGAAAGCGCACCTGCCGCCAGGTTTTCCCGCAAATGCAGGCGGTTGGTCGTGCCCCGGGATCAGCAGCACGTTGGGTGCAAGCGCGAGCAGCCATGCCAGCGCCACCTGCGTGGCCGTAGCGTTGTGTCGGCGGGCCACGCGGGCGACGACCGCGCTGCCGAGTATGGCGTCGTGCTGATCGCGCGGCCAGCCCAACGGGCAGAACGGCACGAAAGCGATTCCCATCTTTATGCATTCGTGCAGTACGGGGAGGGAATCCCGGTCGGTGAGGTTGAAGGCGTTCTGCACGCAGACGATTTCGGTTACTTCTAACGCCCGCATGTGATGCTCGACCGTGATGCTGCTCAAGCCGATCCCGGCGATCAGACCGTCTTCGCGGCTCGCGCCATCGCGCCGAGTTGGTTGAGATACCTGTCGTCCGGTGCGTCATTGGTCATCAGCCGCAGGTTGACGGCGGCGAGCTGCCCGACATCGAGCGTGCGCGGGTTGTCCTCAATGCCCTCGTGCAGCTCTGACTGCGCAGCATGGCGCAACACCGCACCGTTCTCGTCGCGCCGAGCGGCGACCTTGCTGACGATCACCAGGCCGTCGGGATAGGGATCTTCACCAGGCTCGCCTTCAATTCGCGCAGCCAACTCGACCGGGTCCTCCCCGATTGACCGTGGCCAATCGATCCCGCCACGGCCGTAATTGCCACAGGCCAACCCGTACGGGACCCCGTTAACTGGTCCTGGACCGACGATCGGGGGTCAGGTCAGTTCCGGCCCGCTTCTTCTGTCATCACGCTTGCGGGGATGCGGTTGCCGACACAGACTCTCTGTCGACGTGTCGTGATGAGACGCGGTCACCGCATCGTTTTCAGCCCAACGGAATTCCCATGCAGCACTATGGTCAAATCACTGCAGCAGCGCTGTCTCCGTGCACTTCGTCTGCGAGCTTCTTGACCGCTTCGTGCAGAGTCGGCACTGTCAGTGGCTCGATCGCTCGGGGTCCCAGACCTCCACGGGTGTCCTCGACTTGACGCGACCAGACGCCGCTGTAGCCCCCGGCCGATCGGCCGACCACGGCAAGCGGCTTGTCATCCAGTGCACCGTGACGCCAGTGACGCGTCAGCCAGTCGATTGCGTTATGCGCCATCGAGGGGACTCGCCCGCGGTAGCTCGTGACGACGAGCACCGCATCAGCCTCAGCAGCGGCCAAACGCAAGTCGACGACAGCGTCCGGCTTCTCCTGGGTTTCCAAGGCTTCGCGGTAGCGGGGCAGGCGGGCAAGGTCGTTGAACACGTTCACCATTACTCCGTCGGGTGAGCTGTCGATCGCATGTCGGCTCAGCGCACGGTTGACCGGACCCGCGGGGAGACCGACCAAGACCAACACGTGTATGAAGTCCGTAAATGCATTCGGTGTTTGTGGAGCAGCCATCATTGCAACCTTGTCTGCGCTCGATGTGAAGCATTCGCTGGCGGTGCCCGGCGATTGCTTGTGATACGCCCATCGTCCGATGGGCGACAAAAGCTTGTCGATGTTGTCGTCCACAAGTCCGCGCTACCGCCGATGTTGGTGTGTACACCGGAGGATTCGGCCTGTGGGTCGTGACATCAATTCGCGTGACGCATTGTGTGCGACGACATCGACTGCCGCACTGGCCCGGCGCGCAACGCAAGCTACCGGCTCTGACCACATCGCCGGACAGCCTGAAGGTTCATCGAGCGTTCTCGCTCAGCGGTCATGATTCAAGGCTTCCGCGCTGTTGGCAGCAATCCGCTGGAGGTGACCGACCGCGACGTTGATTGCCTCACATGGCAATTCCTGCAGTCTGATCATCTCGACGATTTACGCGCGGTTGGCCCGATCGATCGACGCCTAGACGGCTTCCTTCGGCACCGCGGACTCGGCTGCCTCGCCGACAGCGGCGACATCTACAACATCATCCTTGATCGCGTAGTGACCTATATCAGCATGCTGCCTCGCCATAAGCGCGGTCAGTCTTCGACATGACGCGTGTTGTCCCAGTCGCGCAGTACCGATTCGATTGAGATCGCTGTAAGCGCGCCGGCCCAATAGTCTGCAACATACAATCGTTGACCGTCGTTGCTGAACGCAATAGCTTCTGGATTACCACCGACCTCGACTGTGGTCATCGCCGTGTCGGTGATGGTGTCGAGCACCACGACAGCGTGGCGACCGAAATCCGCCACGTACGCCTGCTTTCCGTCCTCACCGAAATACAGGCAGCGAGGTAGCTCACCCACAGGAATGGGATGCGTAAGTTCGGTCGTGATGTCGATCACGGCGAGTGACCGGAGCCCGATGACGTACATCTTGCTGCTGTCAGGCGTGACCGCTACCGCCAGCGGAGCGTCTTGTACGCAAATCGAAGTGACGCTGCGGCGTATCAGATCGATGGCCGTGATTGCGTTGGTGTCGTAGTGGGTGATGAAGATGCGCGAACCGTCCGGACTGACCGTAATTGTCGTCGGCGACACGGACACCGCGATGTTGTCAACGGCGGTGTGCGTTCCCGTGTCAATCACCAAAACGAGTCCCGGATAATACTGGGTGTAGGCGCTGCGCCGGGATGTCGCGACGTATAGGCGACTGCCGTCGGGACTCAGATCCATACCGGTGGCGCAGGTGTCGATGGGAACTCTGCCCAAGGTTGTGCCGTCAGCATCGACGACCGAGATCCAGCTGTGGTGACGCTCGTTACTCATCGCGTGATGTGCCAGATAGATGCGCCCGCCGTCTGGGCTGACCACTTCAGCAACGGTCGGACTGCTGGCAATGGTCGTTGAAGTGTGATCGGTGGTGTTGATGATGAATAGCGAACCGTCGTAGTCAATGACATAGAGGAATACACCATCGGCGCTGAGAATCATGCGCTTTGGAGCGCGTCCCACGGGAATCTTGGTGACGATGTTGTGGAAGCGGTTGATCACCATGACGCAGTCGGCGACCGCGACATAGATGTGATCTGAGCTGGGACTTGCCACGATGTCGCACACGCGGGTGCCCAGCTGGACCGTCTTAACGGCGAACTGACATGTGAGTTGTTCGTCGACCATCGTTGCGCCGTGTGCGTCGGCCGACACGCTGGTTCGTAGTGTTTCGATCATCGTGGCGGCGCTATCATCTTGCGGGTCCGGTCGATGCCGCTCTGCGGTACGGGTGGCGGGCCGAACTCCGTTTCAGCCGCCCATCGCCGCCAGGCTCGACCTGGATATTGGTCAGGCACACCTTCGAACGCAGTAATCGCCTGCGCCATCGCCGCCGCGTAGTAGGTGGCGACCAGCATTGCCAGCCGCCTCTCGAGCCACCGCCGCACAGTTATCACCTTCGTTCATCGTGCTTGTCGCGCCCCTCGTCAGGTGGTTGCCGCATCTCAATGCAGGCTCCCCCGCCTACCACGACCCACTTGCCAGGTATAGCTACCCCGGGGCGGGGTGTGCAGGCGTCCGCTCCGCGGGCCGGCCGGGTTCCTCCTGTGCCGCAACGGAAATCACCTGTGGTGCTAGGAGAAAAGCTAATGCAAGTTTTGCCGGACCCGGTTGTGGCGGTGGCCAACCGTCATTTGGAGATCGTGTCCCGTTGAACAACGACCGATAGCGCATCGGGGTGGAGGAGGTCACCGACGGCATCGACGTCCGGGAAGGCCCAAGTTACCGCCGGAGAAGTATCGCGAAAGTTAGGGTCATCGCGTTCCCTCCATGCCCACCGGCGCGGGTTGTGTTCCTGCGCCATACTCGATAGCGGTCCGCTCCACCGACGCGAGGACATATCGCCGAGACAGGCGTTCTTTGTTCGCGGAACAGGGCGCTCGCTACTGCCGGCCTCCTGCAAGCAGCGAGGTTCAGCGCATCATCCGACGACCATGCTCGTCCGGTGTCGCGATCAGGCCGTCTGAATCGAGGCGCAGTGCTAGACGGATGCCTGCCGCGATGTCAACGGCTGGTCTGCCGACTCCGTGGCTGACGGGCGGCGGGATTCGCTGATCCCAAACCGTTCATGAAGCCGGGTAAGCGGTTTGGGGCTCCACCAGTTCATCCGGCCCATCATGTGCATGAAGGCCGGTACGAGTAGCATGCGTACCAGCGTCGCATCGGCCAGCACGGCCAGTGTCAGCCCAACGCCGAACATCCGCATGAACGACACGTGTGCAGCGATCAGCGCGGCGAACGAAATCGACATGATCAGCGCCGCAGCGGTTATTACTCGGCCGGTGTGGGCCAGACCAAGCGCCACGCTTTCGTCGTTGTCGGCGGGGGTCTGGTTGGACGAAAGCCAGTACTCCCGGATCCGTGACACCAGGAACACTTCGTAATCCATTGACAGCCCGAACGCTATGCAGAAGAACTGCACGAGGATGCTGACGACCAGGGTGCCGGTGGGCGTAGTGCCGAAGGCGCCCAGGTGACCGTCTTGGAAGATCCATACGAGTGCGCCGAACGCGGCTGTCAACGATAAAACGTTGAGCACCAGCGCTTTTAGCGGCAGCACGACGCTGCCAGTCAGAAAGAACAGCAGGATCAATGTGATCGCGGCAATTACGGTCAAAACGAGCGGCAGCCGCGAAGTAATACCCATGACCGCGTCACGGTTTGTTTGCGCAGTCCCGGTAAGGAGGACATGCCGGCCAGCGGGACCGGGAACAGCGTGAAGCCGGTCGAGCTGCAAAGTGGAGGCCTGCGAGTACAGCGGCGCGCTGCTCGCCACGGTGAGAAACGCGGTGCTGCCGTTCATCCCGGTCGCGCCCGACGGTGGTCCGACAAGCGCACCGGCCACGAACGTGCCGCCTGGCGCAGACACCGCCGACACATCGGGCGCTCGCGACAGCCGGGAGGCGTAGCCATTCATCGCCGCTGGCGTGACGCCGTTGGTGTCCGGAACCAGCACAGTCACATTCCTCGCCAGGTCGTCATCGAAATCGGTCCGCAGCTGATTTCCGACTTGACGCGCCGAGGCTGATGTCGGTAGCACGCGATCGTCGGGGAAGCCCCACTTGACACCGAAGAACGGTATGCCGAGCGTCAGCATCAGCGCGACAACCGCCAGCCCGATCGGGACAGCCCGACGCATCGCAAACTTGGCTAGCCGGTACCAGAATGTCTGCTGAATCGGGCGTTCAACCGACGTTGTCGACCTGTGCATCCGCCCCGCGAGTCGGTCGCCCAGCAGCGCGATGAGCGCCGGCGTTACCACAATCGCGGCAATGGCCGCGAACGCCACCACCGCGACGCCGGCATAGCCGAACGACTTCAGCGAATACATCGGAAAGAGCACCAGCGTCGACATCGACAGCGCGACCGTCGTGGCCGAGAACAGCACGGTCCGGCCGGCACCGGCCATCGTGCGCGCCAGCGCCTTGTCCGGCTTCGCACCGTCGGCCACCTCGTCACGGAACCGGCTGAGGATGAGCAGGGTGTAATCGATCGCCAACGCCAACCCCATCGCGACCAGCAGGTTCAGCGCGAAGATCGAGACCTCGGTGAC
This sequence comes from uncultured Actinomycetota bacterium, assembly GCA_963799495.1. GTDB lineage: Bacteria > Actinomycetota > Actinomycetes > Mycobacteriales > Mycobacteriaceae > Mycobacterium. The sequence continues at coordinate 465,851 of CAWCXH010000019.1, read as the reverse complement.
AAAGCTGACTGCGCGCAGCACCGCCATCGACCCGAAAACGGCAAGACCGCCGACCGCTATGGGAAGCGCGGCCGCCACCAAGCCGCCAAACACCCACACCAGCACCAGAAAGCTCAGCGGAATCGCGATGGCTTCCATTAGGTTTAGGTCCTTCTCGGTTTGGTCTGTGACCTGCGCGTAGGTAATCGCGTCACCACCCGCACGCACCGTCACACCGTCACGGTCGTGCACCAATGCGTCACTGAGCACCTTCGCGTGCTTAGGTGCATCGTTCTCACCGCCGGTGATGCCGGCGACTATCAGGCCCGTCTTGCCGTCCTTGCTGATCAGGCCAGCCGAGGCCGACGGCGATGCAGTCCAAGCCGACGTCACCTGTGCCACATAGGGCGAGTCGTGAAGCTGACGCACGATGTCGGTGGCGACCGTCCGAGCGGCGCTGCTCTGTGCACCGTCGTTGGAGGTGACGGTGATGAGCATCGGCAAGTCGCCTTGATGCAGCTTGTTGGCCAACAGGTTCGTCGCGCGCTGAGACTCCGAATTCGGATTCTCGAACCCGCCCGCGGACAGGCTTTTCGCCACAGGTATGCCGAAAACCGCCGTACCGATCATGATCAAGACCGCAATCGCGATGACCCGCCGCGGTGCATGGATGGCTAGCCGGGCAGTCCGCTCTAACAAGAGTCCTCCGACATGGGTAATTTTCCGTTCAGCCGCTTCAATCGCTCAGCACCACAACACTTCTGACGCTATCCCACTAGCCCCTCCGAGGCGGGATAGATGCCGTCTGGCGATAGCCATGGTCCCGTTCCGGCCAGCGCAAGGACTTCGTCGAAGCCTTGGATCAGACACTCCCTGAACACCTCGTGATCGGGAATCGCGCCGGTGTCGATATCGATGCCCAGATAGCACGTGTCGGCGTAGGTCACCAGCGTGATGTTCACCGCCGCGCCGATCGTCGGACCGAACGCATAAGCAGACCGCACCAGGGCGCCGCCGACAGATACGGGCGCTCGTATGCTGCCGACGTTACTGGCGAGGAAATCGACGTGACGCAGAATCGAGCCGATGTACCAGCGGGGCATCAGGTTCAGCGCCCCGGCGATCGCCTGCGTGTAGGGCAACGATCGCTCCCGGCGCACCCGGCCCGTGCGCTCGTGGGTCTGCTTGATCCGCTCACCGGGGTCGGCGACCCCGGCCGGCACGTCGAACCGCATCAAGGTGATGCGGTTGCCACCCATTTCGTCCACCTTGGTGCGCAGGCTGATTGGCATCGTCACGTGCAGATCGCCAATGCAGACGCCATGCTTCTCGTGGTATTGGCGCAGCCCGCCGGTCACACCCGCGATGAACGCGTCGTTGAGCGCCGCACCGCAGCGGTGTGCGGCCTCGCGCAATTGTGGCATGGACACCTCGTGCACACCCAGGTGGCGGATGAGGTTGCGCTCCTTCATAAGCGGCGACCCGGTCCGGTTCACGGGACGCACGGTTCGATATACCGAGGCGGCGATCGCAGCCGCCGCAGCCACCGTGGCGACCGGTTGCCGAATACCTTGATACGTCAGCCTCGCGGTCGACCTGACTGCACCGGTCAACGCACTGACGGCTCGCCTGGCGATGTAGCGCAGCGTGTCGCGATAGCCGTCGAGCCAAGACGTTCGCAGCATCCCCGGCTCCGTCGGCAGACTAACCTGCTGTTGCGGACGTTCGGCCGAATCGAAGAGGCTCATGGCGATCTGCACGCTGCCCACGCCGTCGGAGAGCGCATGGTGAAACGTCCACAAGACGGCGGCTTCACCGTTGGCCAGCCCGTCAATCAGGGTGACCTTCCAGAGCGGCCGGGCTCGATCGAAGGCCTCCATCTCCGCCAGGCGGGCCAACTCGAACACGCTGTCAAGCGTGCCGGGCCTCGGAGCGGTGACCCTGCGCATGTGGAAGTCCAGGTCGAAGTCGGGACAGTCCTCCCATCGCGGCGGAGCCGGCGGCGGCGACTCGACGACCCGCTGGCGGAACACCGGAAACTTGCGGCTGATCAGATCGAACCGGTAGCGCAGATCGTCCCAGTCCGGGGATCGGTCGAGCAGGATCACCGCGACCACGGTTGATCTCAGCCTCGGGTCGCTCTCCATTGCCCAGGCGAACGCATCGGTCTGACGCATGAACTCAGTCATTCGTGTGGTGGCCTCACAGTTGATCGTCGAAGCAGGTGTTTACCGATACATCACTAGTGCGAACCGATTTGAGCTCGTGCGCGCTGGTACGTCGGGACGGCTAGCCTGCCACCACTGTCACAAGACTTCCGCTAGCCGTCCATGTCGCCGGCGACACTGTTGAGCGAAGAACGTTGTGTCAGATCACCACCGCGGCTGACTTTCGCCTAATGAGGTCAACGATGACCTGGGCCTTTTCGACCGCATTGTTCGCCGGCACACCGACTGATCAGTTTTGTCGTTCGGAAGGACATCGACGGCGACCGAAGCGATCGCGAACATTGACACGTGAGCGACCGCGTTCTAGACGGAGCCCCGCATCGTCCCGACGATGCTGGGATGGACGTGGTCCTTGCGATCGGCCGCGGCATCGGCGCAAGGGAACTATGAGGCATGCACACAGCTGTTCCAGGCGCGTCCTGAAACCACAGCCGCGGGATAGGAACCGACGAGGCCAGATTGGGTCTAGTCGTCGCCATCAATGGGCAGAACTTCGGCAGCCCACCAGCGAAAGCCCTCCAGCACGGCGATGATCAATTTTGGCGACCTCACAAGCTTGGTTGGAAAGCCGATCGCGGCGATATCGAACATTCTCAACACGCCAAGCTCAGTTGGCAGGAATCGGCCGTTCTACTGGCAGAACCTCATTGACACTACGAAGGGCCGCACGCTCCACGACGCAGTCGACGGCAAGATCGTGCTAGTCACCGGCGGATCTTCGGGCATCGGTGAGGCGGCGGCGAAGGAAATCGCCCGTGCGGGCGGTGAGGTGATCCTCGTCGCCCGCACGCGCGTGAAGCTGGAGAAGGTCGCTGACAGCATCCGCGCGGCAGGTGGTACCGCGCATGTGTACCCGTGCGACCTAACTGACATGGACGCGATCGCCGAGATGGCCGACAAGGTGCTCGCCGATCTCGGTCGCGTCGACATCCTGATCAACAATGCCGGCCGCTCGATTCGGCGCTCGCTCGAACTGTCTTACGACCGGGTCCATGACTATCAGCGCACCATGCAGCTGAACTACCTCGGCGCGGTGCAACTCATCCTCAAATTCATCCCCGGGATGCGCGAACTGGGATTCGGTCAGGTCATCAACCTTTCATCGGCCGGAGTGCAAGCCCGCGCACCTCGCTTCGGCGCATACATCGCAAGCAAGGCTGCGTTGGACACGTTGTGTGACTCGCTGCAGGCGGAAGTCGTCCATGACGGGATCAGGTTCACGACTGTCTACATGACGCTGGTGAAGACACCAATGATCGGTCCGACCAAGATATATGACAAGTTTCCTACCCTCAGCCCCGATCAGGCGGCCGGCGTCCTCGCCGACGCCATCGTCCATCGGCCACGCCGAGTCAGCTCACCGTTCGGGGAGTTCGCGTCTGTTGCCGATGCCGTCAACCCGATGGTCATGGACTACGTGCGCAACCGCGCATTCACGATGTTCGACGACTCCGCTGCAGCACGGGGAAGCGAATCGACAAACGAGACCGCGAAATTCGACAGGCGCAGAAAGAACTTTGTACACGCCACCCGCGGAATCCATTGGTAGGTCTACATGAGTCTCCCGCAACCGAATTCCGATGCAATCGTCGTCGTCACCGGCGCCTCCTCCGGCCTCGGCACCGAGCTCGCCCGGGGGCTGGCGCGCCGCGGATATCCGCTACTGCTCACCGCACGGCGCCGGGAACGCCTCGCTGAGCTCTCCGATGAGCTCCGCGCAAAGCACTCGGTCACCGTGGAGGTGATGCCGCTCGACCTTGCCGACGGGACGGCACGCGCGCAGCTCATAGACCGCGTCGGTAGCGCACCAATCGCCGGTCTGTGCAACAGCGCCGGCTTCGGCACCAGCGGGCCGTTCCACCGCCTGCGGGTGCAACGTGAGCGCGAGGAGGTCGTTGTCAACGCGCTGGCGCTCATGGAACTCACCCATGCGGCCCTACCGGAGATGGTCGACCGTGGTGCGGGAGCGGTGCTGAACATCGCCTCGATCGCTGGATTTCAACCGATACCCGGCATGGCCGTCTACTCGGCAACCAAATCGTTCGTACAGACCTTTTCCGAAGCGGTTCACGAGGAGCTGCACGGCACCGGCGTGTCCTGCACCGTACTGAGCCCGGGGCCGGTACCGACCGAATGGGCCGACGTGGCTGACGCCCATCAGTTCAGCGTCTCGATCGCGCAGGTTTCCCCGGGCGAAGTCGCAGAAGCCGCGATCGTCGGCATGCTCGAAGGCGAGCGCAGCGTCGTGCCGGGACTCGTGCCGAACGTCGTCGCGCTTGCTGGCAGGTTCACGCCGAGGTGTGTGCTACTTCCGGCATTGCGACTCTTCAACGCCCCACAGGTAGCCGACGACGCTCTTCGATGAGTAAGGAGCATCATGAGTAGCATTCCTGGACGACGAATATCCGCTTCGCCGTCGCGCGCGGTGAACTCATGACGCTCTACGTGGGAGTGCCGTCGCTGCGGTGCGCTGTCATGCCCCGAATAGACCGCGCGATATGGCCCTTGACAACTACCATCGATACGTGCCGCTGACCGAGATCGCCGATGAATTCCGGTCCCTCGTTGGGACTCCGACCATTTCGAGCAGACGCTGCACGCAGACCCGATGTGGTGGCTTTACCAGTGGGGACTTGAAATACACCCGCGCCGCTGCACCGTGGGATGCGAACGGGAGTGCGCGCTGACCGTTCTCGCCCAGCGGTCATGGTTTATGGTTTGTCCGCCCGCCGTCGTCGTGAATGAGGCATCGGATGTCGCGTTCCCAGGCGGAATCGCGCCGGCGGTCAAGGCGTGAGCGGCCCCAGCAGACCAATCCGGCCGCGGCAAGGGCCACCGTTAGCCATGCCGCGTAGGCGACACCGACCGCGTCCACGCCGGCCTGCGATGTCGGCGCGGGCGCATCGACGCGGTCACCGTCACGGTCCACCCAAATCGTGAGCGGATCACCGGTTTTGACGGCGCCATCCCAGTTGAGGCTGCCGGTGTGTTCGGTGCCGTTGACTTGCCATTGGGCGTTCACCCTCGTCGCCGTGTTGTCGTCGACTCCCAGAACGATTGTGCTGTCGTCGGTGGCTCTGGCGGTCACGGTGTGCCGGGTCTGGGCCTGCGCGATGTACACGCGGCTGTGCGCATCGTGCACGGCCGTGCCCAGCGCCCCCGCACAGGCGGCGGCGACCACAGCGACCACGATTCCCAGCGCGATAATCAACAGTTCGAGCCGGTCGCTGGCACGCACCAGCGGATTGCGGCGGCATGCGCGCAGAACCCACCATCCGTGGACATGTTCGACGCTGTGCATGGCCACTCCCTCGTTGAGACTGGTGGGTCACCGAGTGGGGACGGCCGCGTCGGGTGCGGGGTGGTTGTTGGTGACCCCGAGTCGATCGGCTAGCCCCTCCATGGCGGTGATGCCGCGGCGGCCGTGGTGGATCTGGAAGGCCAGCGCGATTTCGCCGATGCCGTGCACCAGCGCCCCGGCGGCCACCCACGCCACCAAGACCACCACCGAGACGTTCCATGACCCGGCGGCCCAGAACCCCAACCCCAGCTCGATGAGCCCGGCGATCAACAGCACCCACCACCCGGACACGGCGCTGCCGGCGAGGGCCATGGCGATGTCGAAGCAGCCGCGGAAGATGAAGTAGAAGCTGATGATGGCGGCCAGCGTGACGAAGGTGGCGCCGAGGTTCATAAAGGACACCACACCGACCACCACCAGCAGCGCCGCCAGCAGGCCGTGCGCGATGCGCCAGCCGGTCGATGAGGACACCGCCCCGATCATGATCTGATTGACCGCGGCGACCAGGCAGTACACCCCGAACAGCACGGCCACCGCCGCGACGGTGGTGTAGTCGAAGCGCAGGATCATGATGGACAGCACGATCCAGGCGGCGCCGGTGATCAGCAGCAGCCACCACCACCGAGTCTTGGACACCGCATCTTCGAAGAAATGACCCACTGGCCCAGCGGGTGTGGTGGTGGCCTGACGACGGGTCTCGCTCATTGGTACTCCCCTGCATTCGATTGATGACGCCTCGCCAACCCTCCACGGCGACAGCAAGTCAAGGGTGCGCTGGGCCTGAAACAATTGCGATGTGGTGTGACACAACATCGCTGTCCCGATGCAGTGCCGGTAAACAACGCCGAACACCTCCTCTCCATCGCCGACGCTTCAAGCCGGCGCGGACCGGCTCCGCAATCCACCGGGCGGATCCAGTCGACGCGCAAATGGCCTCTGAGGACCAGCTGGCCGAGTGGCGCTTCTCGGGCCGGCGATATCGGCGACACCGCCACGTCGAGTCGCCCGTTCCCTTCCCGCGTTTCGTGTCGCCCGGACCCGGCAAAGCTCGGCCCTAGACCGCGACCTGGGCCCGCACCCAACCTGTCACGTCAGTTCGTCATGCGGTAACGCGTTAATCGCCCGCGCCATCACCGCCGCATAGTAGGTGGCGATCAGCATGCCCAACCGCTTCTCGAGCCAGCGCCTCACAGTCATCTCCTTCATTCATCGTGCTTTTCGCACCCGTCGTCAGGTGCCATTGTTATGTTGTGGATCATTCCTTCGGCCGCAGTAATCCACCGCCCGGCCACCGTGAACGGGTTGAAGGTCAAGCCTTTTGACCATCTGTACCTGCAAATTGGGTTGCCGCGCCGCAATGCGGACACCCCGCCTACCACAACCGCGGCTTGCCAGGAGTAGCTGCCCCGCCGGCGGGTGTTCAGGCTCCCGCCGCGCGGACCGGCCGGGTTCCTCCTGTGCTGCCAATACAAACACCTGTGGTGCTGAGAGAAAATGTAACGCAGGGGTTGCCGGTCTCGGTTGTGACGGTAGCCAACCGCCATTGGGAGATCGTGTTTCGGTGAACAACGACCGATAGCGCATCGGGTGGAGGAGTCACCGACGGCATCGACGCCGAGAAGGCTCAAGGTACCGCCGCCCGTCCACGTTACCCGCCATACTCGACAGCGGCCCGCTCCACCGACGCGACGACAAAGCCCAGACAGGAGTTCTTCGATTGCTTGTCGTCGCGACTAATGATGGGCGAAAGATCGTGGCCCGCCGAACAATGACTCCTCGCCCGCCGAACACGCACGATTGGTGAGAGCGGAAACTGCAACCAAGAAGGGACATCCATGTCAACGCTGAGCAAACTCCATCAAAGTGCGGCTGAACATCATGAGCACGCAGCACGGCACCACCGCGAAGCAGCCAAGCTTCACGAGGTGAAAGACGTTCTGGCGGCTGTCGATCAGGCGCATCTGGCGACCGACCACCAGGTGCACGCCATCCACTATGCAACGCAAGCTGCGAAAGAGTACCTGGCGGCGCACCGCGGCAGCTAGAAGCATCGTCCGCGGGAGGCGCAGGCATTCGGTTGTCCAGCCCACACCTTCGTTCCGTTGTGAGCGTCGATCGTCAGGGCAACGACCGACAACGGCGGCACCGATCTGCACCTGGCGGAGGTCTACGCCCGCTCCATGCCGATAGGGCTGCGTTCGGTCGAGGATAGCTGCTGGATTTGTTGCCGGACAACGATATCAAGGAGGCGATGCAAGTACTACCTCAGCAATGTTCGCGACGCGGTCTATTACGCCGATGTCGAGGGCGTCCGTCATGAGGAGATCGCCACGAACATGGACACCCCGACCGGAATCGTGATGTCGCGGCTTGTGTGCGGCCGGCGACAACTCCGCCGACTGCTCGATAACGGCGCTGGCCGTGTTGGCGCCCATCAATGCCCGCCACCGTGTATTGCCATGTCTCCGCTCGATGGCGACTGCAAGATCACGGTTGACCGCGGCCCGACCGTAAGCTCTTGCGCGACAGCGACCTTCCGCGCAGGGTCGAAGGTGTCGCAGACGACATCCCAGCGGCGAGCAGGGAGATTAACGGGCACAGCAAAGGTCAACGGCTCCCACCACGCGTTGACGAGAATGAGGAAGTCATTGTCGACCATGGGGGTCCCGTCGGGACCGACGTCGGGATCCGTTTCGCCGTTGATGAACAACGCGACACTGCGGGCCGCCGGGTCGACCCAGTCTTCGGCTGTCATTTGAGTCCCCGCCGGGGTGAACCAGCGCAGATCCGCAGCCGCCTTGCCAGTCAGATAGCGACGCCTGCGGAAAACCGGATGTCCGTGGCGCAGTGCGATGAGCTCCTTAGTAAACCGAAGTAGGTCCTCGTCGACCGCCGACCAGTCGAACCACGTGATCTCGTTGTCCTGACAGTAGGCGTTGTTGTTGCCGCGCTGGGTGCGGCCGACCTCGTCACCGCCCAGCAACAACGGCACGCCGGCGGAAAGCAGCAGAGTCGCAAGGAAAGCCCGCTTCTGCCGCGCCCGCAGGGCATTCACGTCAGTGTCGCCGGTCGGCCCCTCTGCCCCGCAGTTCCAGGAACGGTTGTCGTCGGTGCCGTCACGGTTGTTCTCCGTGTTCGCCTCGTTGTGCTTGCGGTCGTATGAAACAAGGTCATTGAGGGTGAACCCATCGTGAACGGTGACGAAGTTGACCGATGCACTGGGCCGGCGCCCTTCGTCGGGCCGGTCGTAGATATCGGCGGATCCGCACAAGCGCGTCGCGAAGTCCGGCAGCAGCCCATCGTGGCTGCGCCACCAGTCGCGCACGGTGTCGCGGAAGCGCCCGTTCCACTCGCTCCACAACGGCGGAAACCGGCCGATGTCATAGCTGTCCATGCGGCCGACATCCCATGGCTCCGCGATGAGCTTCACCTGCGACACGACCGGATCCTGGCCGACGGTGTCGAAGAACGCCGAAAACGGGTCGAAGTCACCATCTTCCCGGCCGAGGGTTGGCGCCAGATCAAACCGGAAACCGTCGACGCCCATCTCGGACACCCAGTAGCGCAGCGAATCCATGATCATCCGCAGCGTTGTCGCGTCCGCGGTGTTCAGTGAATTGCCGCACCCGGTCGTGTCGACGTAGCGACCGAGGTCACTCGGCTCAAGCCGGTAGTAAGCAGCGTTGTCCAGCCCGCGATGACACAACGTCGGGCCACCGGCACCCCCTTCAGCGGTGTGGTTGAAGACGACGTCCAACACCACTTCCAAACCGGCCGCGTGCAACGCGGCGACCATGTTGCGGAATTCCTCGACCTGCCCTCCGGGTCGTCCGGCCCGCACCGCCGCGGAGTAGGCCGCGTGCGGAGCGAAGAAGCCGATCGTGTTGTAGCCCCAGTAGTTCGTCAATCCCCGCTCGACGAGGAAGGACTCGGGCACGCTGTGGTGGATCGGCAGCAGCTCGACCGTGGTGACGCCAAGGTCGACGAGGTGTTGCACCGCCGCCTCGTGCGCCAATCCCGCGTACGTGCCGCGCAGTTCCGGCGGCACGCCCGGATGCTTCGCGGTGAACCCGCGCACGTGCACCTCGTAGAGGATCGTGTCGGCCAGGGCGTGTCCCGGCCCTGGCGATAGCGGCGTCGAGGCGGGGGCCGTCACCAGGCTGCGCGGCATCTGACCCGCTGAATCCAGCGGGCTGGGTGCACCGGCGTTATCCATTGCGTAATCGAATAATTCGGGCCCGAACCGGACGTCGCCGTGGATCGCGCGCGCATAGGGGTCGAGCAGGAGTTTGGCAGGGTTATAGCGCAGGCCGCGCGCGCGATCGTACGGTCCGCTGACCCGATAACCGTAGGCCTGTCCCGGCGCCACACCGGCCGCGAACCCGTGCCAGACGTCGCCGTCACGCTCCGGTAGCAGCAACTGGGTTTCGCTGCCGTCGCCACTGAACAGGCACAGCCTGACCTCGTCACCGTTGGACGACACGGCGAAGTTCGTGCCTTGCGGGCCCGGCGTCGCGCCGAGCGGGGCGGGACGGCCCGGAAGGATGGTGGCGCTCACGCGGTCTCTTCTCCCTGAACCAGGCGCTGGATGACTTCCGACGCCTTGGGGTACGCGTGGTGGCGGCGCCTGATTACGTCGGCCACCAGACCGGTCCATCCGGTCTGGTGAGATGCGCCGAGGCCGGCGCCGTTGTCGCCGTGGAAGTATTCATGGAAAAGCAGGTTGTTCCGCCACCGCGGATCGGTCTGCATCCGCTGTACGCCGCCAAAGCACGGCCGCGCTCCGTTCCGGTCGACGAGGAAAAGCGAGACCAGGCGCTCCCAGAAATCGGCGGCGACGACGTCGAGCGTCACCTTCGCTCCCGATCCGGTCGGGTATTCGACCGTGAGCTCGTCGCCGAAGAATTCGTGGACGCGCTCCAACGCGGTCGCGACGAGGTAGTTCAGCGGAAACCACACCGGGCCACGCCAGTTCGAGTTGCCGCCGAACATCGCGGTGGTCGACTCCGCCGGCTCGTAGTCGATCCCGGCGCGCACACCCTCCACATCCAAGACGTATGGATGCTCCCGGTGGTAGGCGGACAGGGAACGGAGGCCGTGCGGCGACAGGAACTCCGCCGGATCGAACAGGGCCCGGCATAGCCGCCGGACGCGATCCAGGCCGGTCACCCCGACCAACAGCCGCCGCTGTCCCGGCTGCCCGCGCAGGATTCCCGCATCGGCCATCTCCTTGGTCCCTCCGAGCCCATGGCGTCGCAGGTAGTCGGCGAACATCTTGTCGGTCACAAGCGTCCGGTCGATGGCCTCCTCGTTAACAACTGCCGCGGCCAGCAGCGGGATCATGGCGACCATCGAGCGCACCCGGACGGGCACTGCACTGCCGTTGGGCAGCAGGATGCGGTCGTAGAAAAAGCCGTCCTCATCATCCCAAAGACCAACCGTCTCAAGGGCTTCCGAGATACCGGCAAAGTGCTCGAGGAACTTCTGCACCAGGTCGAGTGCGGGCCGGTGGCCCGACCCGTGCAGGATGGCCGCGATGGTGGCCATCGACAACGCGTAGCCCGCCATCCAGCCGGTGGCATCCGACTGCTCGAGGAGCCCGTGCACCGGAAGATGCGAGCGGTCGAGGGGGCCGATGTTGTCCAGACCCATGAATCCACCCTCAAACAGGTTGGAGCCGTTGGCGTCTTCGCGGTTCACCCACCAGGTGAAGTTCACCAGCAGCTTGTCGAAGATGCGGCTGAGGAAGTCGAAGTCGCGACCGCCGTCGATGGCGAACACTTCCAGCGCAGCCCACGCCTGTACCGGCGGGTTGACATCGTTGAAGTCCCACTCGTACGCGGGCAGGGCGCCGTTGGGGTTTTGAAACCACTCTCGGCACAGCAGGGACAGTTGGTACTTCGCGAACGCCGGATCGACGTGGACCAGCGCGACGCAGTGAAACGCCATGTCCCATGCCGCGAACCACGGGTATTCCCACGTGTCGGGCATCGACATCACGTCGAAGGCCTCGAAGCTGCGCCACCGTGCGTTGCGGCCGTTCCGTCGCTGCGCGGAGGCGACGGCTGTCCCGGGTCGCCATCCAGCCACCGGGCCACGTTGTAGTAGTAGAACTGCTTGCTCCACAGCATGCCGGCGAACGCCTGGCGCATCACCGCACCTTCGTCGGACGAGGCCGCGGCGGGGGTGAGTTCGGCGTAGAACTCGTCGGCCTCGGCTTTGCGCTTGCGCTGCGACCCGTGTGAAGTCCGCGCCGAGCGCGGTCGCCGCGTCCGGGCCAGTGCCTTCCGGTCGCAGGCGCAGTCGCACTTGTGCGGTCTCGCCGGGACCCACCGTCAGCCGGTACCAGGCTGCACACTTGGTGCCCTGTCGCTCCGGATTGACGGTGTCGGCGCCCGAGACGACGTGGTCGTTGATTCCGTCCTTCGGCCATCGTGAGCCAGTCGAAACACCATAGAGCCGTCCGAGATTCGTGTCGTTGTCACAAAACAGCAGCTCCGGCTGAGCGCCGCTGGGGTCCGGCCCGGCGAACAGCTCGAGTCCGCCGAGAAACGGATGCTCGACGGCCACCACTCCAGTCGAGGTGGCCGCGATCGTCGGCCGGGTTGCCTCGGTGTCCCAGGACCAGGTGTTGCGGTACCACATCGTCGGCAGGCACGTGCAGCAGTTCGGTGTCGGGCCCGGCGTTGGTCACGCTGATCGTCATCAGGATGTCGGTCGGATCCGCCTTGGCGTACTGGACGTCGACGACCCAGTAGCGGTCGTCGTCGAAGATCCCGGTGTCGAGCAACTCGTACTCGGGATCCAGCTTGCCGCGCCGCCGGTTCTCATCGAGCAGTTGTTGATATGGGTAAGCCCGCTGCGGGTAGTGGTATCGCCAGCTGTTCCAGGCGTGGCTGGGCACAGCATCGAGATACCACCAGTACTCCTTGACGTCCTCGCCATGATTGGCTTCCGCGCCGGTCAACCCGAACGACCGCTCCTTGAGGATCGGGTCACGCCCGTTCCACAACGCCAGCGCGAGGCACAGCCGCTGCTCTATATCGCAGAAACCGGCCAGTCCGTCCTCACCCCAGCGGTAAGCGCGGGAACGCGCGTGGTCGTGCGGCAGATAGGTCCAGGCGTCGCCGTTCGCACTGTAGTCCTCGCGGACTGTGCCCCACTGTCTTTCGCTGAGGTAGGGCCCCCACAGATACCAGTCGCTGGCCTGGTGCAGACCAAGGTCGAGGCGGCCGAAGCCCTCTATCCGCTGTCGCTCCACGCTTCGTGTGACCGTCATGTCAGTCGCCGCCGCGGACCACGATGACCGGGACGCGTGCAGATTGCGCGACGGCTGAACTCACTGAGCCCAAATGCAAGCCGTCGAACCCGCCGCGGCCCCGACTTCCGAGCACGACAAGTTGGGCGCTCTTGGACTCGTCGACGAGCCAACGGGCCGGAACGTCACATACGAGTCGCCGGTGCACCTGCACGTCCGGGTAGATATCCCGCCATCCGGCCAGCCGTTCGCCGAGAACCTCGTCCCCTTCGTCGCGGTAGACCCTCCAATCCATGCCCAGGATCGGAAAGACCCCGACGTCGCTCCAGGCGTGCAACGCGACTAGTGGTACACGGCGACGCGAGGCTTCATCGAAGGCCAACGCCGTGGCCGCTTCCGAGGCCGGCGAGCCGTCGATACCCACGAGGACGGGTGCGTCGTCGCGAATTTCGCGCTGTGCCGCGTCCGGATCATGAATGATCGCCACCGGGCAGTGCGCATGATGGAGCAGCCCCGAGCTGACCGAGCCGAGCATCTGCCGACCAAACGCGTCGAGCCCGCGACCGACCACGATCATCTGCGCATCTCTTGACGCATCGACAAGCGTTGCAACCACACCTGCGTACCGGAGCTCGGCGTGGACGTTCGGCGGTGCCTCGGCCGTCCGCTCGTCGACAATTCGGCGTGCCTGATCGAGGATCTGACGTGCCTTGTCTTCCTGCTCCTGCGTGATTGTGTCGTTGGGGGCCATTGTCGAGCTCATCAACGTGGGCGCAACAACATGAACCAGTTTGATCGGCAGCCCGCGCATCGTGGCTTCATGCGCTGCCCAGCTGACCGCAGCATAGGACGCGACCGACCCATCGACGCCGACCACGAATTCGGACCACGTCGCCTCGCTGGACATGAGTCCTCCTCGATTGCGTAGATGCCTTCGGCGCATCATCGCGCCGATATCGCTCGCCGTCATTGTTGGAGCGGACAAGATGTAAATGGCGACGGTATACCGACGAACACAGGAACGGCACAGTCATGTTTGGCAGGCTTAGATTACCGCTGACCCTGGTCAGTGCCGAGGGTGACCGGGACGGTCCTGGGATCACCCAAAGGATCGATAAATCCCACGGTCACCCGGGCGCCTGGCGCCTGTGACTGCACTGCTGCGCATAGCGCGCCGGCATTTTGAATCACTCGGTCATCGACCTTCGTGACCAGCGCGCCATTAGGCAGTCCAGCTACCGCCGCGGGACTACCGCTTGTCACGCCAACGATCCTGGCGCCCGCGGAGTCCATCTCGGTGCCTACCTGCGCTCCCAGCCAAGCATGCGATGCCGTACCGGTGTCGATGAGTTCGCTGGCGATGCGCGCGGCGTGATCCACGGGAATGGCGAAACCAATCCCGATCGAACCGCTCTGCTTATTGGCGGCGCCGCCAAGACTGCCCAGCGACGCCGATGCCGAATTCATTCCGATGAGCTCGCCGTTCATGTCAACCAGGGCGCCGCCCGAGTTGCCCGGGTTGAGCGCGGCGTCGGTTTGGATGGCGTCAAACGCCGCGAACTGAGTGTTGCCGTCGGCGGCACCGAACACAGGACGGTTGAGCGCACTGACGATGCCAACGGTGACGGTGCCCGTCAGGCCGAGCGGAGATCCCACGGCGGCCACCGGCTGACCGACACGAAGGTCGGCCGAGGAGCCGAACGAGATCGGGGTAAGCCCGGAAATCCGTTCAGCCCGCACGACCGCGATATCGCTCTTGGTATCGGTGGCGACCATGCTGAACGGGGCGGTACGACCGTCGTTCAACGTGACCTGGGTGCTCGCGGGCTCGTGCGACGCATCACCGGCCGCCGCGACGACATGGTTATTGGTCATGATCAGCCCATCAGGGGTGAGGATGATGCCCGACCCCTCCTGAAGTTCGTCGCCGCCTCGTTCGGTCGTCAATGTCACCACGCTCGGCAACACCTTGGCGGCGAGCTGTTCCACCGAGGGGTTGACCGTCGACTGCGGGATTACATACCGAGGGACGGCCAATTGCCTGCCGATAGCGGGCGGAAAGGCAAGCAAAGCGACGGCTGCACCGATCGCTGCCGAAATCATTGCCACTGCGAGGCCACGCAGAATTAGCGTTCGAACACGCGCTCGCCGCCGCCGCGCCGCTATCGCCCTATGTGACGGGTACGGGGCGGGTGGCTTCTCATCCGGCGAATCCCGGCGATCCTGCTGAACTTCAGACATGGGATCACGCAGTAGCGGGCAGTGCTTCGGGGCCAACTTGACCGACGCCGGCACCGAGCAGTGCGCGCAGTTGTTTTCGGCCGCGATGAAGCCGCGACATCACGGTTCCGTGCGGAGTGTTTGTCAGAGCCGCGATTTCCTTGTAACGGAACCCCTCGACATCAGCGTAGTACACGACTTCGCGAAATTGCCCCGGCAGTGCCTGCATCGCGGCCTTGATGTCGTTGTCCGGCAATAAATCCAGTGCGTGATCTTCAGCTGAACGCAATGCCGATGCCGCCGAGCGTGCGTTGGCCTCGGTCAAGTACTGATCGGTGAGGTGCTCGGTGGAGTACTGCACCGGTTGACGTCGCTTCTGGCGGTAGCCGTTGATGTAGGTGTTGGTCAGTATTCGGAGCAGCCATGCCTTCAGATTGGTGTCCGACCGGAATGAATCGAAATGGGCGTACGCCCTCATCACGGTTTCTTGCACCAGGTCCTCAGCGTCCGCGTGATTATGGCTCATGCGAAACGCGTGGCGGTAGAGCAGATCGCGCAGCGGAACGACCTCACGTTCGAACCGTGCACTCAACTCGGCGTCGACCGACCGGCTCTGGACCGGTTCGCGGGCTTGTTTCATCCTCGAGTGGGACTGCGTCGCGGTCATTGTCATCCTTCCGTAGGTTGAATCGCGGGGCCTGGCAGGCCGGTCTGAGCCGAGCTGGCGCGGCAGAACTGCTGCGGTCGTAGCTCTTTCGTGGGCAGAACCGCGCCGGACTACGCGGACCGCTGTCGTGGTGCCAACTGCTCAGACACAGAGTCGACTGCTTCTCGCACGGTCTTTGCATCCTTGCGGATTTGAAATGCCTGAACGATCTGCACCACGCCCATCACGACAAGCCACACGCCGGTAACCAGCACAAGCACGACGATTGAATCAAACGGCCAAACAAGAACGACGAAGCCGGCGATCACAGAGATGACGCCAAGAACGGCGTACCAACCCCGCCCGGACAAGTTCTGCTCGCCGATCGAGACCGCGACCTCCGAAACGCCTTGAAATATAAACCCGATTCCGATCCAGATTGACAGCAGCAGAATGGCGTAGGCATCGCCGAAGTGGCGGAAGGACAGAACGGCCAAGACCAACGACAGCGCGCCGCTGATAAACAGCAGAACCCGAGTGGCGGCTGACCGGGGTAAGGTGAACGCCAGAAACAGTTCGGTGAACCCGGTCAGCAGCAGGTAGACGCCGAATAATGTCGAGGCGACAAGGATTGTTGGGCCAGGCCAAGCCAGCACGATGCCGCCCAAGACTATGGTTAGCAGGCCTGCGACGAGCTTCCACTTCCACAGCTTTTGCTCGAGAAGATTATTCATGGCGCTCCTCATTTCGTCGAAAGTATGGTCTTTGTGGGCCGGCCATCTGCTGTCGTTGCAGGTGGACGGATACCGTTGCCGACGTTGGTTTTCCGTCTGCTGTTTAATCCTTTAACGTGCTCCCCGAAGTGTCGATGTTGTCCGGGACAACCTGGCGCGGTATTTCGTGTCACCGTCAACACCGTCGCGATGCTCGATTCCTCACTCGCCGTGTAGGAGCGCTTCGCATCCGCTGTCGAGGGGCGTGTGCTGCGTCAAAGGCGACCTCTCGAGCGAGTCGCGGTCGCGCGATGTCAGATCGGCGATCGTCTCGCGGCGTACCAGCTAGCGTTCTTGGCCTGAATCGATGGGTTGAATGACGGTGGGGTGATGGTGGTCTAGGGGTGGCGGGTGTGTCCGTCGCCGCCGACGAGGTTGTCGATGCCGAGCTGCCATGCCTTGTGGCGGACCCGTTTGAGGACGATCCGGGCGAGGGCGAATGGGACGGCCGCGGCGGTGGCCACCGTTAGCCAGGTCACTACTGCGGCCTTCACCGCATCTACAGCGGCGCGGGTGCTCGACGTCGGGGTATCGGCGGGTGATTTGTCATGGTTGACTCCGGCGTCGGACCATCGGTCACGCACGGTGATCTTTGTTGGCGAGTCGTGCTGGGCGGCATTGTCGTCGGTGACCGTCGCGGTAACGATGTGGCGAGTCTGGGCCTGTTCGGCGTAGAGCTGCTGGTGGGAGTCATGGACCGCGGTGCCGACGGCGCAAGCGATGGGCACCGCCAGCAGGGACACAAACACAGTCAACACCAGGACCAGTGCCTCGACCCAATCACTGGTGCGTACTAGCGGATTGCGCCCAAACAGCACAAGGGACCACTTCGGCATGCGCGCGACAAAAAAGGTGTCCATCACGGCTTCTTCAGCCAAGGAGTTGGCCTTCATCGAATTCCCTCTCGGCCAGTGGGCTCTGGGATCTGCGGTGTCGCTCGGCAGGGATCGTCGGCGCTTAGGGGGTCATCCATGGCTTCCTCATCAATCGTCACTTTGGGCTGTTCGACCGCCGGCCGGAGCGCTCGCGCTTTCGAAACTCGTGCGGGGACTGGCGGACAGTACGGCGCTGTGCTGTCCGTGGTCATCGTCGACCGAGTCGGGCCGTGTTCGCATCCGCCAGTCCACAGTGTCGATAACGATTCGCCTGACCGAATTAATTGCCAAGTGCGCCGTCACACCTTCGCGCCAGCGACGTTGTCATCGCACACAACCGTTTTGATCCGTTGTCGAGCGACAATCGGCTTCTGGAGACAGTGCCGTCGTTGCGTTCACTAAGGGAGGCGCCGCCATGAGCGACACCCGTTCGGCCACAATGACACCGTCCCTCCAGCCATATCCGATCATCGGCGATGTCGTTGCCGTCGGTGCTTTCGTGACCCCGCCCGTCATGACAACCTGAAGGGACCGCTCGGCATGAATTCACCACGACCGCATCGTGTCGGCGCAGGACGCGCTGTCGCCACGCTTCGTGAACAGATTGCCATCCGCCGGGCCATTGCGGGCCAGGTGATTTCGTTGGCCCAGCTGCTCGGACGTCCGGTCCGCACGGACGCAGGTGCACGCGTCGGGCGCGTCAGCGACGCCGTCGTGCGGTGGGACGGCGGCGTCGCACATCCGCCGGTTGTCGCGTGTCTGATCCGTGTGGGCAGCGGGTTGGCGCTTGTCGAAATGGGAGATGTGGTGTTGAGGCAGAACGAGATACGTCTGCGATCCGCGCAGCGGATGGTGTGGGGTCCAATCCTGAGACAAGGCGACGTGGCGCTGGCCCGTGACGTCCTGGATCACCAGCTAGTTGACCTTGCCGGCGTTCAGGTGGTGAGGGCCGCAGACGTCTACCTTCTCAACCGGCCCGGCGGCTGGGAACTCGCGGGCATCGATGTGGGCTTGCAGTCGCTTGCCCGAAGGCTGCTGCCTAAGACCAAGGTGTGCCCGCCTCCGGACAGGGTGATCGACTGGGCCCAGCTGCACGCGTTCGTGGCACGGTTCACCGATACGACCTCGGCCTGGACGTCAGGGCCGACGATCGCCGCGGGCACGGCCGGCAGTGGTCTACAGGTTGCGGGTTCGGCCGCCCAGCTGAAAGAGCTGCGCGCCGGGGATGTGACGGCACTTCTCGCCGATCTCAGCCGCGACCAACAGGCCCAGCTGGTCGCGTCGGCGCAGCCTTCTTCGGCGGCCGAAGCGCTGAGTCAGCTCGATGCCGACCACCGTGACGCCCTTTTGGCCGCGCTCGATGAGCCCGATCGGGAGCGGTTGCGGGCCTTGCTGGAAGGGCATGTCGGATGACCACGCGCGATCCGGTGATCACCGCGCCGCCCGGGCGGCGCCGCTGGACCGCCCGGGTGCTAGCGGTATTGTCCGTGCTCGGGCCGGGGTTGATCGCAGCCAACGCCGGCAACGACGCCGGCGGGATCTTGACCTACGCAAGTGCTGGTTCCCAATTCGGCTACCGCACATTGTATTTGATGGTCCTCGTCACTGTGGCGCTGGTCCTGGTACAGGAGATGTGCTCACGGCTGGGGGTTTACACGGGCGAAGGGCTCGGCGGCCTGATCCGGGAGCAATTCTCACCTCGTGCCACATTCGTGGCGATGACACTGTTGCTCGTCGCGAACGCCGGCCTGACCGTCAGCGAATTCGCCGGGGTGGGCGCGGCCATGGAGATCTTCGGCGTCTCCCGCTTCATCTCTGTGCCAATCGCCGCCGTCTTCGTATGGGCCTTAACCGTTTTGGGCTCCTACTCGCGCGCCGAGCGCCTGTTCCTGGTGCTGACACTGGCCTTCTTGGCGTATCCAATTGCCGCATTCCTCGGCCATCCCAACGGCCACGAAGTCCTCACCAACCTGGTATCGCCCCATTTCCCGGCTAGCCATCAATTTCTGGTGCTTGCAGTTGCCCTCATCGGCACCACCATCACTCCGTACATGCAGTTCTACGATGCGTCGGCCGTCGTGGATAAACACATCACCCCCGCCAACTACCGCAGCGAGCGCATCGACACGGTGAGCGGCTCTATCTGGAGCAATGTCATCAGCATCTTCATCATCATCGCCACGGCGGCAGCGATCGGCGGGACCGGGCCGCTGCAATCGGCGCAACAGGCCGCCGAGGCTCTGAGACCCGCCGTCGGTCCGGCGGCGCCATGGCTGTTCGCCGCAGGGCTGCTCGGCGCGTCGCTGCTGGCCGCTTCGGTGGTGCCGCTGTCGACTTCCTACGCGATCGCGGATGCGGTCGGCGCCCCGCGGTCCGTGTCGGCGAAACTTCGCCAGGCGCCGCTGTTCTACGGCATCTTCACGCTGCAAGTCGTGATCGGGGCCGCCTTCGCATTAGCGCCCGGCAACTTGGTCGCGCTCGTCGTCAACGCCCAGGTGCTCAACGGCATCATCACCCCGCTACTGCTGACCTACGTGCTCATCCTGGCCAACAGATCCACCGTGCTCGGCACGGCCAAGAACGGCCCCATCTTCAAGGCGGTCGCAACGGTATGCGTCGCCGTGGTCGGTCTGCTGTCATTCGTCGTGCTCATCGAGACACTCTTTGGTCTCGGCTGAGCTCAAAGGAGCCAACGGTGCCGACTCGCGCTGGCCTGCGTTATGGACTGTGCGCCGCCACACAATCGCGGTGATCATGTTGACCCCGCACACAACGGTGACGACCGTCTGCCGGGCAAGAATTAGATCTGACGAAGCCACCACGAACCACTTGACCAAAGGATCTGCCATGACCGACACTTACCGTTCTGCTTCAGATCTGATGCACCGCATCTGGATATCAGCGATCTTGTTCGGCCTTCTGGCGGTGATCCTCGGCGTCGTGATGCTGGTGTGGCCGGGACCTTCTATCGTGGTGGCGGCCGTGTTGTTTGGTGTGTACCTGGTGGTATCAGGCATCACGCAAGTAGTCCTCGCATTCAGCCTGCCCGTATCGGCCGGCAGCAGATTCTTGAATTTCATCAGCGGCGTCGCGTCGGTCATCCTGGGGATCCTGGCGTTCCGGCACTTCGGTGAGGGATACGCCGTTCTGCTGCTTGCCATCTGGATTGGGGTCGGATTCATCTTCCGCGGTGTGTCCGTGATGGCCTCGGCAATCAGCGATAAGCAGTTTCCCGGTCGGGGCTGGGCAATCTTCTTCGGGGTCATCAGCATCATCGCCGGTGTCGTTGTGCTTGCCTACCCGTTCGACTCAATTGTGACGTTGGCGCTGGTGGTCGGCATCTGGCTGATTGTCCTCGGCGTGGTGGAGGTCATTTCCGGGTTCGGCATGCGCAGCGATGTGAAAAAGGTCGAGCAGGCCACGGGCACCGGCGCCGTCCGGCAGGCAGTGACCTGACGTGGATCGCCGCGCGCGCGCCCGTCTTCACGGCATTGGACAGATCGCGTCGGCATTCCTGCTCCGCAAAGTCGGCCGACATGTCGCCGCGGGGCGAGCCAGGCTCATCCGGGATCCGCACCCATCTGAAGGACCCAACATGGCATACACACCGACCACATGGGTCGCTCCCGGCGCAGACGGGCGGCTGGAGGTCTTCGTTGTCGGCAGCGACCATGACGGCGGCCAATCACTCTGGCACCGATGGCAGACCACCTCCGGCAACGGCTGGTCGGATTGGTGCTCACACGGAACCCCGCCAGATGAAAATGGTCTGCGCTGGTCCCCCACGGTCGCGGCGGCCGCAGACGGGTGCCTGGAGGTCTTCGTCGTCGGTGACGATCTTCAACCCGACGGCTTGGGATCCGGTGGAGCGCTTCACAGCACATCGCAGACCGCCCGCAACGGTGAGTGGTCCCGTTGGCGTTCATACCCGACTGGCGGGCCGAACCTGTTCGGGTCGCCGGCTGTTGTTCGCAGTGCCGATGGCCACCTGGAGCTGTTCGTGTTGGGCGACGACGGAGCGCTGTGGCACATGTGGCAGACAGCTCCCAAGAACGGCTGGTCCCAGTGGGTCTCGCATGGCGCACCCCCCGAGCTTCTCCTGAATTCCGCGCCGGCGGTTGCTGCCGGGGAGGACGGACGCCTGGACGTGTTCATCGTGAGCCAGGAAGCGGTGCTGTGGCACATCGGAAGGACGGCTGCCAACAGTGGCTGGTCTGACTGGGTTTCGCACGGGAGTCCCTCCGGGGTGTTGTTCGGCTCAGACTCCACGCCGGTGGTTGCCCCCAGCGCCGATGGACACCTTGAGCTGTTCGTCGTCGGCAACGACGGAAGGCTGTGGCAGATGAGGCAGACCGCCCCCAACGGCGGCTGGTCGGGCTGGAGACCGCACGATGCTCCATCGGGGATGAAATTCCTGCGGCTTCGCCCGGCGGTTGCCTCCGGCCTGGATGGACGGTTGGAACTGTTCGTCGTGGGCGACGACGCATCTCTGTGGCACCTGCGCCAGACGGGACCCGATGACGGCTCGCCGCAGTGGTTTTCGCACGGCGCCCCGGCGGTGGCCGGGTTGGCGGGATCACCGGCGGTCGCTGCCGACGCGGACGGCGGCATACAGCTCTTTGTCATGGGCACCGACGGAGCCCTGTGGCAGCTGTCGCAGACCGCTCCCAGCGGCGGATGGTCGCAGTGGTCTTCGCACGGGGCCCCGGCGGGGACTTCGCTTATTGCAGCGATCACCACCGGTTGAGGACCGCCTCAAAGGAGATTCGGGCGCGGGTACATCAGGGGCGGGTGTACTTCGCAACTCGAAGGAACGAAGACTCAATCGCCCCGCAGTCCTGAATCGGATCGCCGCCGCGACAACCTTGCTCGACGCGACCGCGCGGCCAAGAGGCTACCGAGCACTTCGTTGGATCCCCACGGGCTGGTTCTGTTCTGGGACTGGTCCTCGGGCGGCAGGCCTCGACATCGGACTGAGCTGGCGCCTTCCGCGGACACCCCATCCGAGGTCAGAGTCTCTGGCAGAGAATGACTTTGAGCACTCTCCACTCAGTATTCGGCTCGATGGTTCCATGGACCTGGTCAAGTGGCCGACTAGCCGGCTACACCTCGATTCGCGAACCCATGATCACCGTGCGATCCCGCGGTAGGCCGAAATGCTCGGCGGCGTCGGCGGTGACATGGGACGTGGCGATGAACAGGCGCTTGCGCCATGGGGACATCGTCGGCGCCGTGCCCATGACTAGTTCGATGTTCGACAGGAAGTAGTTGGCGCCGTCGACAGCGATCCGGCCTTCGGTCTGGCTCGGGTCGAGCAGCCGCAGCACGTGAGGGACATTCGGCGTTTCCATGTACCCAAAGTTTGCGGTCACGTGGACGATCCCGTCGTCGGCGTAGCCGAGCGCATCGACGTTCGCGCGTTCAGAGTCGGCTACGCGCGGCACCGACACGGTATTGATCGCCATGATGATCACATGTTCGTGGAGCACGTGGTTGTGGTCGACGTTCGCCCGCATCGCCAGCGGCGCTGTGTCCTTCCCGCGGTTGAGGAACACCGCCGTGCCCGGCGCCCGTAGTAACCGCGGCTTACGATCGGACAGGCCGTCGACGAACTCGCGTAGCGGCCCCTCCTCTTTCTCCCGCTCCCGGGTGACCACCTCACGTCCGCGCTGCCAAGTCGTCATCACAACGAACGCCGCGACACCGATCAGCCAGCGGCAACCACGCCCCATGGACCAGCTTGGTCGAGTTGGCTGCGACGAACATCAGGTCAACGAATAGCAAAGCGCCGCCGCCGATCACGACGATCCACAGCGGGGTCCGCCATCTTCTCCGGGCCACGTAAAGGAACAGCAGCGTGGTGATGGTGATCGTGCCCATTACCGCCATGCCATAGGCGTATGACAGCGCCGCCGAGCTGCGGAACGCGAACACCAGGGTGAGCACCGACACCATCAGCACACCGTTGATCCACGGCACGTAGATCTGGCCGATCCTCGACGCCGAGGTGTGCAGTATTCGCAGCCTCGGCAAGTACCCGAGCTGAGCGGCCTGAGATGCCACTGAGAAGGCCCCGGTTATCACGGCCTGGGAGGCGATGACCGTTGCGGCGGTGGCCAGTAGCACCATCGGCAATCGAGCCCAACCCGGAGTGAGTAGAAAGAACGGGGCGCTCACCGTGGCCTTGTCGCCGAGCAGCAATGCCCCCTGACCAAAATAGTTGAGCGTGCATGCCGGCAACACGAGAGCCAGCCAGCCCCAGGTAATCGCCGACCGACCGAAGTGACCCATGTCGGCGTAGAGCGCCTCCGCGCCGGTGAACGCCAGCACCACCGCGGCTAGCGCGAAGAAGGCAATGTGAAAGTGTCCCACCATGAATTCCAGCGCATACGTCGGCGAGAGCGCCTTGAGGATCTCCGGATTGCCGACGATGCCGCGCACACCGCACGCCCCGATCGCCACGAACCAGGCGATCATCACCGGCCCGAACAGGCGTCCAACGGCAGCCGTGCCTCGCCGCTGGACGGCGAACAGGGCAACGATGATCACCGCGGTCATCGGCACGATCCACTCGTCCAGCTTCGGCTCAACGACCTTGAGGCCCTCGACCGCGGACAGCACCGAGATCGCCGGGGTGATCATGCTGTCGCCGAAGAACAAGGCTGCACCGAAGATGCCCAGCGTGGCCAGTGCCACGGTTGTGCGGCCCCGCCCGCCCAAACGCAGCACGAGGGTGATGAGCGCCATGATGCCGCCCTCGCCGTTGTTGTCGGCACGCATCACGAGAGTGACGTAGGTCAGCGTGACGATGATCATCACCGACCAAAAGATCAGTGACACAATGCCGTACACGTTCTGCGTACTGATGGGCACCGGGTGGGGGTCGCTCGGGTTGAAGAGTGTCTGAACGGTGTAGATCGGGCTGGTGCCGATGTCGCCGAACACGACGCCGAGTGCACCGACAACAAGGGCCAACCGCGCCGTCTTCGCACTACCCTCGGCGCGAGGCGCCGACACCGATTCGGAAATTGTGTGCACAGTGAGCGCCACTTAGTGGTTCCGCGCCTGGTCGCCTTGCGACCGTTCTCGGTGTCGGCGGTAGCACCCGGGGTGGTCGACCCTAGCCGATGGCTGGCCATCCATACGATGCCAGCTCCCATATCTGCCCATGATTCGCACCCACTTCCGTTCCACACCAGACCCGCAGCTCGGTGACCCGAGTCTTCAGGGCATCGGGTCCTCCTGCGACGTCACCGGGGACAACGTCGCTCAAGTCCTGCTGTAGCCGTGGACAACGCCGCTGCGCCGCACGGAAATCGAGCGCTCCGCGATCAACCCGCGTCGTTCCGCGCGGGATTGGTGTCGGCTGGCACGTATTCGATATCAAGCCGCTGCTCGGGCCGCTGGGCCTCGGCTCTGACCGCGTCGGTGTAATAGGCCTTGTCGGCGTCCGTCAGCGGGGGTGGAACCAGACTGCGGGGCCACAGATGTCGGGCACGAACAACATCGGCCTCAACCGCATACACAACCACCGTTGCTTGTAGCCCGAACCATGCCAGCAAGCCCAGCACCACGCCGAACAGCCCCGCGACGGCTTGGGCGTGACGCAGCAGATGAGTAACGATGACGCCCGCCCCAGTCAGCAACAACTGCCAGGCCACCGCACTGATCGCCGCCCCAGGCAGCATCGAGCGTGTCGGGACCTGTGCCGGGGTGGCGATCCGGTACGCCGCGAGGAAGTAGGCCCAGCCCAGGATCGAGCCGACCGCGATGCTGATCAGGCGTGCACCGAACCCGTGTAGTCCCAAGGCCGTCGCCGCCCCGGCGGCTGCGCCAGCGGCCGCGGTCACCGCCGCACCGACAGTCAGTAGCAGTAGCAGGCCAGCCGCCCGCAGGTACTTGGTGGGGAACCCGGGCCGATCCACCTTAGGCACCGACCATAGCGTGCTGAA
Source organism: uncultured Actinomycetota bacterium (assembly GCA_963799495.1). Classification (GTDB taxonomy): domain Bacteria; phylum Actinomycetota; class Actinomycetes; order Mycobacteriales; family Mycobacteriaceae; genus Mycobacterium. The sequence continues at coordinate 440,619 of CAWCXH010000019.1, read as the reverse complement.
AGTGTTTTGCAGAGCGTTGGCGAAACCACTGCCGCCGAAAAGGGCGCCCAATACACCGACTGTAAGCGAAAAGGCGTTGCCGAACGTGGCAACGCCGAGTTGATCATGGATCTGGGCGCCGATGATCGGGAACTCGGCGAATGCCGAGTTCACCAGGTCACGTTGAAGCTCCGAGTATTTCCGCAACGCCACACCCAGGATCGTGGTGAGCGCGAGCAGAAGTGGAAAGGTGGCGACGAACGCGAAGTACGTCAGCAACGCCACCTGATTGCCGGCTTGATCCTCGCTGAACTTCTTCATCACCGCAACGGCGAACGCCATCGGCGGATGTTCGCTGCTGCCAGCTATCGAACCGGCGCGCCAGGCGCTCAACGCGATTCACCGGAGCGCCGGTGACGCTTGTTCGCCGATGCGGCCCATGCTTATCGAGGATAGAGGGACGCGGAGATTGCAGCATCAACTCCGGCCGGTATCGAAATCAGTTGTCGCCGCGACTAATATGCGGTCACCGATCGTGTCCCGTCGAACAATGACACCTCTACACCCACCACAGACGATGCACGGTAGGGGCGGATAGCCCGCCTTGGGTGGACAAAGGAGCTTTCATGTCAGAAGCCGATCTCAAAGCACAGTTCGAGAAGATCTCCGACACAGCAAGAACCGCGACGGACAAGGTAAAGGCGGCCGGTGAGAGGACACTGGATCAGCTCGAAGCTGACGTCGACGCCGCAGACGAAAGGGCCACCGCAGCGGCTGATCGCATGAAAGACAAGGCGGATGCCGCCCGAGATAACGCGTCATCCGAGTGGCAGGAGATTCGCGAGAAGTGGCATGCCCACGTCACGAAGGTTCGAGCACGCGCCCACAAGAAGAAGGACCAGATCGACGCACACAATGCCGCGATGGACGCCGATATGACCGAGGCGTACGCATATGATGCGATTGATTTCGCCCTGGAGGCGATCGAGGAAGCCGAGTACTCGGTGCTCGATGCCTTATATGCGCGAGCCAACGCGGAGGCGCTCAAAGCCTGAGCGGAGGAATCCCTTTCGTGCGGGGCCGCCATCGAAGCCGGCCCCGCACATGGGATCGGTTATGCAGCGCCCTCGAGCTTCGTCAGCTCGTCATCGAACCACGCGCTAACATAGCGGACTTCACCGCGGACATTCTCTCGCCGCAGTCGGCGCCGCAAGTGCCGTCGATGGTGGAACTCGACGCGTTCACTTGCGGTGGCGCGATTCTGAACGCCTTGGAGGCGGTGTAACGCGTCGAGGCACGCATCACTATCACCGAGGCGGTCGCCGCTGCCAAATTCCTTGATCACGTTGAGCAGCGTACGTTCAGCGGGTAGTACGCGGCCTCAGCTGGGAAGCCGGTGCTCTACGTGACAGAACGCTGCGTGTTCCGGCTCACGCCCGCCGTCCTGGAACTCATTGAGATCGCCCCCGGTATCGATCTGGAGCGACGTGAGTGTCGGCCAGGTCCGGCGCCACATAGAAGTTGTCGTAGTTGACCGCGACATGAACCTTCCTATCGAGGCCAGGCGCTTCTCGATCTCGGCGATGATCGCATGGCTACTACGAAAGCGTCACCCGCTACACCACCAGCTCATTCATGCGGCTCAAGCTGAGCGGCCAGCTCTCCGAGCGCGGACTCACTCCGTACATCTACGAAAGCCGCCAGGAAGCACTCGACTGGCTCCATCGGCGAGAAACCCCAATAGCGGTATAGGGATGAAGCATTCGGCTATTCGACGCCTGATCACCTCGGCTACTCGTCGTGGGCACGCCGGAAGGATTCGATCACCGGTGCCAGTTCGGCTGCGTTGGTAATGAGGTCGACGTGACCACCGGAATGCACGTACAGCATCGCGTGAGGCAGCAGCCGGGCCATCATCCTGGCGTTCGCCACCGGGATTATCCGGTCGTCGGTGCCGGCGACAATCAGTGTCTTCTGGCGGATCAGCGGCAGCGCAAAAAGGCTCGTCCACACCGCTGCTGCCAGCAGCTGATGGAGGTAGCCCCGGCGTGAGGCGGCCATCATCCGGTTGTTGAACAGCCGCGTGACCATAGAGGGGTCGCTGCGGATCGTCCCGCCGTAGAGATCACCCGCGATCGCAGCCGCATGATCGTGGTCCCGGAACCGGCGTGTGGTGGCCATCTTCACCAGCACCGCCGGCTTGCCGGGCACCATCCCCATACCGGTGCCGGTCGACACCAGGATCAGCCGTCTGCAGCTGCGGGGATTCTGGAAGGCGAACTGCTGGGCCAGCGCGCCGCCCCACGACAGACCAAGGACGTCGACAGGTCCGCCGACACCGATCTTATTCAGCAGTCGACTCAGTACGGCAGCCAGATACGGAAACCCGTACGGACCGAGGCGTACGCTACGATGCGATCGATTTCGCGCTGGACGCATAGTGCTCGACGCCATGTACGCACGAGCAGCGGCGGCGGCACTGGGAGTCTGATTGAGCGCGTCGGTACAAGAGCGACACGACCTGGGCAGAGGCCGGCGATCGGTGCTGCCCAGGTCGGCGCTCGCAGATTTCGTTGCAGCACAGGACCGCCCCGACCCGGTTGCGCTGCTGGAATCACAGGCCGACTCCCGGATAGCCGACCTGGTCCCGGTTCGTTACGGCCGGATGCTCGCATCGCCGTTCGCGTTCTTTCGCGGCGCGGCACTGATCATGGCGTCAGACCTTGCCGCTAGCGGGCACACCGGAATCACCGTGCAGCTATGCGGCGACGCGCACATGTCCAACTTCGGGTTGTTCGCCTCGCCCGAGCGCAGCCTTGTTTTCGACATCAACGACTTCGACGAGACGCTACCGGGTCCGTGGGAGTGGGACGTCAAGCGGCTGGTCGCCAGTCTCGCTGTGGTGGGGCGCCTGAACGGCTTTACTCGCGCAGACCGCGAGGTGGTGATACGCGCGTGCGCGAAGGCGTACCGGGAGCGCATGAGGATGCTCGCGCAGATGGGTGAGCTCGACGTGTGGTACAACCACATAGTCGTCGACGATGCGCTCGAGGCCGATGTCGAACACACATACGGACAAGCGATCCGGCGCACGGCGGCCAAGGCCCACACACGCGACAACCTCCAGGCACTGTCGAAGCTGACCCGGGTTGTCGACGGGCGGCGCCGGCTGGCCAGCGATCCGCCACTGCTCATTCCGATCGACGAGCTCGTCGGCGAGGCGCGGGCCCGACGGTACGAACAACAGATGAGTGTCCTCATCGACGAGTATCGGCAAAGCCTGGACTCCAGCCGTCGCGGACTTGTCGGCCGATTCCGCTACGCCGGAGGGGCACGGAAGGTGGTCGGCGTGGGCAGCGTCGGCACCCGAGCGTGGGTGGTACTGCTGTTGGGGCGCGATGACAGCGATCCCTTGCTGATGCAGGTCAAGGAGGCCGAACCGTCGGTGCTGGAGCGCTATCTCGGCGCGGGCGGCTACGCCAACGCCGCCGAGCGAGTGGTGCAGGGTGAACGGCTGATGCAGGCCAGCAGCGACATTTTGCTGGGCTGGCTGCGGTGCGTCGGCCCCGACGGCCACGAGGGCGACTATTACGTACGCCAACTCCGCGATTGGAAGGCCTCGGTCACCCCGGAGTCGATGACTCCGCAACTGCTCGCCGACTACGGGCAGTCATGCGCGCACGTCCTGGCCCGTGCGCACGCCCGCACGGGTGATCGGGTCGCCATCGCCGGCTACCTCGGCAGCGGTGACGTCGCCGACATCGCGTTCACCCGGTTCGCCGAGGCGTACGCCCGACAGAACGAGCGCGACTACGCGGCCCTGCGCGAGGCCGTCGCCAGTGGTCGCGTTGCCGCCGAGCCTGACCTCTGAGGACAGTTATTCGGCGCCTTCGAGTTTCGTCAGCTCGTCGTCGAACCACGCACTGACATACCGCATCTTGTTCTCGACGTTGTCCCGGCGCAGTCCCAGCTGCGCGACGATGTCCTCGGCTACATGACGGGCATGGTCGGACTGCCCGTAGGGATGGTGGCGTTCGAGGATCTGCCGGATCCGATCAGTGGGGTCGGTCATTTCCGTGCCGCCCTACCAGTCATACGAACGCGCTGAGCCCGGTGATGGCGCGCCCGACGATCAGGGTGTTCATCTCCCGCGTGCCTTCGTAGGAGTAGATGGCTTCGGCGTCGGCGACGAAGCGTCCGACGTTGTGCTCCAGCAGGATTCCGTTTCCTCCCAGCAACTCCCGTGCGTAGCCGACGGTTTCGCGCATCCTAACCGTGCACCACGCCTTCGCCAGCGAAGAATGCCTGTCCTCTGCGTGGCCCTGGTCCTGTAGCTGTGAAAGTCGGGCGCATAGCGCCCACGACGACGTGATGTTGCCCAGCATCCGCACCAGCAGGTCCTGCACCAGTTGGAAACCGGCGATCGGGCGTCCGAATTGTTCACGGGATACCGCATAGGCCAGGGCGTTCTCGTAGGCCCCGCGCGCGCATCCGACCGCCATCCACGCCACCCCTGCCCGGGTCATCCGCAGCACTTCGGCGGTGTCACGGAACGAGTTCGCGTTCTGCAGCCGGTCGTCCTCGGAAACCCGGACATCGTCGAGGTTGATGACGGCGTTCTGCACGATGCGCAGCGCAATCTTGTCTTCCAGTTTGCTGGTCGAGAATCCCGGGGTGTCGTTCGCGACGACGAACCCCTTGACCTGGCCGTCGGCGACGTCTCTGGCCCAGATCACGGTGAGGTCGCCGAAGGTGGCGTTGCCGATCCATTTCTTCTGCCCGTTGAGGATCCACGAATCCCCGTCCTTGCGAGCCGTCGTCGTCAGCCCGCGCGACGCGCCCGACCCGACGTCCGGCTCGGTCAGACCAAACGCGCCGATCTTTTCGAGCCGCGCCATGCTCGGCAGATACCGCTGCTTCTGCTCATCGCTACCACACAGATAGATCGAACCCATCGACAAGCCACCATGGACACCCGAGAACGTCGCGATCGACGGGTCGGTGCGGGCGAGCTCCATCGCTACCATGCCGTCGAGAAGGAATGACCTTCCGGGACAACCGAAGCCGTGATACGGAAGCCCGGCCAGCCCGAGTTGCCGAAAGCCCGGGACGATCTCGAACGGAAAGCTCCCGCGCTGCCAATGCTGATTGACGCTCGGCTCGACCTCGGATTTCATGAAGTCCCGTACGCGGTGCAGGAAATCTTGCTCGTCGTCGTCGAGCAGCGACTCCAGTGCGTAGAAATCGGCGCTGTCGGTAGTGGTCACGGTGCTCATCGGCGCTCCCTCAGTCGGGTTGATCTCTGAAACTCTCAATCACCGGCGCCAATTCGGCGGCGTTGGTGATCAGGTCGACGTGGCCGCCGGGATGCAGGTGCACCGTCGCATGGGGCAGTAACCGCGCCATGATCCTGGCGTTGGCCACTGGTATGACGGGATCGTCGCGCCCCGCGATGATCAACATCCGCTGGCGGATCAGCGGTAAGGCGAACAGGCTGGTCCACACCGCCCCAGCGAGAAGTTGATGCAGGTAGCCCACCCGCGAACCGGCCATCAGCTGGCGGTCGAACAACCGCTTGACGACGGACGCATCACTGCGCACGGTTCCACCGTAAAGATCACCCGCGATCGAGGCGGCGTACGCGTGATCCAAGAACCGGCGCGGCGTCAGCATCTTCGCCAGCACCGCCGGCCGTCCAGGCACCATGAGTGCACCCGTGCCGGTGGACACCAGGATCAACCGCCTGCAGCGACGCGGGTTCTGAAATGCGAACTGCTGGGCCAGCGCGCCGCCCCACGACAAACCGAGAACATCCACCTTGCCATTGAGTCCAAGCCTCTTGAGCAGCTGGCCAAGCACGGCCGCCAAATACGGAAACCCATACGGCAGCCGCGAATCCGGCGAGCCACCGGTGCCAGGCACGTCGAAACGCACCACGGTCGTATCGGGATATAAATACTCCACGAGCGGATCGAACACTTCGAGGCTGGCTCCGACACCGTTACACAACACCAGTGGCACGCCGGTCCCCTCGCGGACGTTGACCCGGATCTGCTGGCCGAGCACCGAGAGCAGGCTTTCCACGGTCAACCTCTCGAAGCCGCGGCCGTCATGGGTACAACACGATGACATCAGCGACGCAGGCGGGGCGATCTTCGCCGTCGATCTCGTACGTCAGGGTGAACACCGACTCGACCCCGGAGGTCTTCTGCTGCGCACTCATCACGGTGACCGCGGCGCGGATCTGGGCGCCGACCCTGACCGGAGACGGGAATCGCACCTTGTTGAGCCCGTAGTTCAACGCCGCCGTCAGCTCCCGGATCTCCAATACCTGCGAGATCACCACAGGGGCAAGCGAGAGCGTCAGGTAGCCGTGCGCGATGGTGGCCCTGAACGGGCCTTTTGCCGCGCGCTGTGGGTCGGTGTGGATCCACTGGTGATCGCCGGTGGCCTCGGCGAACTGGTCAACTTGGTGCTGGGTCACCTTCATCCACTCGGTGGTGCCAAGTCGCTGTCCGACCAGCTTGAGCAGGTCGGCCGGTTCTTCGAGAACTGTTGTCATACAAGGCCTCTCGCGATGGTCAGTGGTCCAGCACATAGGTGCCGGGGGCAGGGTCCAACGGCGCCATGCCCGCACCACCGAGCGACGGGGGTGCGTCCTTCTTGTCGCCGCTGCGCTCGCCAAGCCATGCCACGAAGTCCGGCCACCACGAATCGGTGTGCTGCTCGGCCGACTTCACCCAAAACTCCGGATCTGGCTCATCCACGTCGCCCAGCCGATAGCTCGCCCTCGGGTTGCCCGGCGGATTCACCAGGGAGGCGATGTGCCCGCTGGACGACAGCACAAAGCGCAGGTTCTTGATACCGAGCAGCCGGGCGCTGCGATAGCAGGCCTGCCACGGCGATATGTGGTCGGCGATCCCCGCCACCACGTAGGCGTCGGTGGTCAACTGGTTGAGGTCCACCGGCGTGCCCAGCATGCTGACGGCACCAGGTGTGGCAAGCGAATTGTGCAGACCCATCGTCACCATGTCGCGGTGCAGCGCCGCGGCCATCCTTGTGGTATCGGCATTCCAGTACAGGACGTCGAAGGCCGCAGGCGACTTGCCCTCGACGTAGTTGTTCACCCAGTAGCGCCATACCAGGTCCGTCGGCCGCAGCCAGGCGAACACCTCCGCCAGTGAGCGGCCGTCCAGATAGCCCTTGCGCGCCGACAATGCGATGGCGATGTTCGCGGCTTCCTCGTCGATGGCTGCGGCAGCGAAACCGGCCTTCCTCTGGTCGAGAACCGTCACCATCAACGTCAGCCCGGCGAGCCGCTGGCCCTCCCCCGTCGCGTTGAGATGCGCGGCCGTCATCGCGGCGAGAATCCCTCCGGAGCAGGATGCCTGCAGATGCGTGCGATCAGACTGCGTGATCTTCTCGACGGCGTCCAGTGCGTTCAGGATCGCCTGGCCGTAGGTGTCGAAACCCCAATTCCTGTGTTCCGCAGTGGGATTGCGCCACGATATCGCGAAGACCTGGATGCCTTGCCGCAGAAAGTACTCGATCATGCTGCGCCCAGGCGAGATGTCCATGATGTAGAACTTGTTGATCACCGGTGGCACCATGAGCAGCGGCGCCGAGTACACCTTCTCGGTTTGCGGGGCGTACTGGATCAGCTCGAATTCCTCACAGCGAAAGACCACCGAACCCGGGGTGACCGCGATGGTCTCGCCCAGGGTGAACGCGTCGGGCTCCACCATCGACGGCACTCGGGGCGCCGATGCCATGTCACTGACAAAGTGGCGCAGCCCACGCACCGCGCTGAGCCCGCCGGTGTCGATGAGCGCCTTCCAGCCCAGCGGGTTCAGCACAGGATTGTTGCTCGGCGAAAGCCCTTCGGAGAGGAAGTCCAACACAAACCGGATTCGCTCGGCATCCCGCCAGTCGAGGTTGGCATCCGAAAACAGTTGATTCACCGTGTTGTTGGTCGCAAGGTACGCCTGCATCGTGCGATGCAACAAGGCATTGCCGCGCCATGCCGGATCGGCGAACCTCTTGTCGCCCTTCGCCGGTGCCCCCTCGGAACGGCCCTCGGCGATCGACACCAGTTCCCGGCCAAGCGATGCTGCCCGTGACGCCACCGTGCGGGGTTGCTTGGCGAGGTTGAGCGCGAATCTGCTCCACGCTACGTTGGGCATCAACCGATCCGCCATGCCGACCGCCGAGCTGGTCAACAGCAGATCCAGTGGTGCCGCTAGCTCGTCGGCGCTCCGGCTGGTGGTCGCTACCACGGTGTTATGCCTCCTCGGACGGTGGTGGTTTCACTTCACGACGCAGCAGCTTCCCGGTCGGACCGGTGGGCAGGCTGTCCACGAACCAGATGCGGCGCGGGTACTTGTATGCGGCGACACGCCCCTTGACGAACTGCCGTAGTTCCTCCAGTTCGGCCGATGCGCCGGCCTTCAGAACAACCGCGGCGCCGACTTCCTCGCCCAGTGACTCGTGGGGAATACCGATGACCGCAACCGCGGCCACGGCGGGATGCTCGTACAGCGCCTCTTCGACCTCTCGCGGGTAGACGTTGTACCCGCCACGAATGATCAAGTCTTTCTTGCGGTCGACGACGTAGTAGTAGCCGTCCTTGTCGACAACTGCGATGTCGCCGGTGGAGAACCAACCGTCCCTGATCGACTCGCTGGTCGCATCGGGCAGGTTCCAGTAGCCCTTCATGACGTTTGGGCCCTTGACCTGAATCTCCCCCGGCGTTCCCGTCGGCACCGGGTTCCCGTCCTCGTCGACGAGGCGTACCTGGACGCCCTCGATCGGCGTGCCGATCGAGCCCGGGCGGCGTCCCGCGTCAGGGTGATTGAACGTCACGGCGGGCGACGTTTCGGAGAGGCCGTACCCCTCCAGGATTATCGCGTCGAAGGTCTTCTCGAAATCGTTGAGCACCGCGACGGGCAGGGCCGCGCCGCCGGAAACGCACGTGCGCAGTGTTGCCGTCGCCTCCGCCGGGAACTGATCGGCAACTGACAGCAGCGCGCTGTACATGGTGGGCACAGCCTCCAGCACTGTGACGCGGTCGCGCCGGATTCGCTCGATCGCCTTGGCCGGGTCGAAGCGCGCCAGCAGCGAAAGTCCGGCACCGGCAGCGATCGCGGCGTTCATCGCGCAGGTCATCCCGAACACATGGAACAGCGGCAAGCAGGCCAGCACAACGTCCTCATCGGTCAGCTTCACAAGGCGTCGGACAATGACTTCCTGGTTCGAGCCAAGGCTTCCATGGGTGAGCTCGGCGCCCTTCGGCGTGCCGGTGGTTCCCGAGGTGTGCAGCACGACGGCGGTGTCGGAATCGGCACGCTCGACGGGGCTGCCGAACTCGGGTAAGTCGGCGGTCAACGTGCCAACTCAGCGTCGTCGACGAGCCACAGCTTCGCACCGGCGCTCTCGGCGCCGTCGGTCGCGGCGCCCGCAAACCCCGGGCTCCCGATCAAAGCCTTGGAGTCGGTGTTCGACAGGTAGAACTGCACCTCGCGGCCCTGCATGAGCGGGTTCATCGGCACCACGGTGGCGCCGAGCCGCCAGATGCCGTAGTAGGCGATCGGTGCTGCGGCGATGTTCGGCAGCATCACGCCGACCCGATCTCCCGCGCTTATCCCCTCGCGCTCGAGCAGAGTTGCCAGCCGGGCCGACGCGGCGTCCAGTTCCGCATATGTCATCGTGCTCTCATCGGTGATTGCCGCGGCCCGATCAGGGTTACGCGCGGCGCTAGCAACAAGATTGAGCGCGAGATTCGACATGGCGGCTCCATCTGCCCCGCTTCGGTGACGCTTCAATCGTCTCGGCTGCCGGGCGGCCCGTCGTTGTTGGGCAGAACAACGTCGAAGTGCCGAACGTGTACCGGCGCACACTCCGTGGTCGCGGTGCGCTGGTCTAGAGTGCGCCGGTTGTGTTCGATGAACACCATGAATCGGGCGTGCCGTGGTCCGCAATGTACGCCAGCACACCGTGGCCGAGCCGATGTTGTATCCACAAACAACCGCGCGGATTACGGGCGGCGCAACAATGAATTCCGTCGACCTGGGCGGATCACCTCGCGCGAATTGTTGACACCGGACTCACTGGGAGCGGAAATGGCCGAGACTCGTCAGGCCCCGATCACTTCATCGGGCATATTTCATCCCATCCTGGGCGACGTCGTTTCCACGACGAAGAACTGGTGGTTGCTGCTGGTCGCCGGCGTGGCGTGGATCGTGATCGCTGCGGTGATCCTGCGGTTCGATTACGCCACGGTGGCGACCATCGCCACGCTTTTCGGATTCTTCTGTTTCGTGGCGGCAGCGAATGAGGTAATGGTCGGCGCCGTCTCGACGAAGGGCTGGCGCATTCTGCACTGGCTGCTGGCCGCGCTGTTCGTCGTGGTCGGTGTCTTCGCGTTCATCCGGCCCGACGACACGTTCGTCGGCCTGGCCGCTGTCATGAGCTTCTACTTCATTTTCCGTGGATCATTCGACATCGCAATGGCATTCGCGGCCAGTAGGGCACCCGGGTGGTGGGTACTGCTGATCGTCGGTCTCGCGGAGTTGGCGATCGGGTTCTGGGCTGCAGGCTCCTGGAAGGTGTCCGTCACCGTGCTGGTGTCGTGGGTCGCCGCAGGCGCGCTCATCCACGGCGTGGGCCAGATCGCGTCCGCCTTCGCCGTGCGCAAGGTTGGTCATAATGTTGCCGCACTCGACGGACAGCACGCGTCGTGAATCGCCTGGTGGGATGAGTCCACTACGTGCCGAAGTCAGCCGGCTCATACCACGTCGGCTACTTAAGGGCACCGAAATACACCACCCCGCGGTGATCGACGAGGCCCGCAAACGCAACGCGAGTTTCCAGCTGCGAGTGGCCGACCAGATCACGGCATTCGCCGGGTCGATGAGCTTTGTCGTCATCCATGCAGCGTTGTTCGCGGTGTGGATGTTGTTCTTCGAGCACAGTCCGTGGCCGACGTTGACCCTGGTGGTCTCGCTCGAGGCGATCTTCCTGTCGACCTTCGTGATGATCGGCCAGAATCGGCAGTCCGCGTTCCAACAGGCGAAGGCCGATCACGACTTCCAGGCACAGGAACTGGAGCTCAAGACCAACACCGAGCTGACTCGGGAAATCCACAGACTCACAGCCGAATTGCACAGGCGTCTCATGGGTCCGGCGTCTGCTGATCACGGTCCTGTTTCTGCCACATGAGACGGCGGTGGACTTCAAATGCCAAGCAGAGCTCGGCGACATCGCGCGGACGCGACAGCGAGCGACCAGTACGCTGCTCAATCCGATGTAACCGATACCGCACGGTATTGGGGTGACAGAACAGCAATTCGCCTACCACACGCAGCGATCCGTCGTTCTCCACCCAGACCCTGAAGGTGTCGAAGAGAATGTCACGCTCATTATGAGCAAGTTCGGCGAAGCACTCGATCGTTGGCGTCACGAGTTTGACCATCACCTCTGGCGCACTGACGGCGGCAGTGGCCATTATCGAGCCGTCAAACTGTGTCACACGCAGTCCCGGGTCCGGCCTGCCGCGCAGGGTGATCCTGGCGCATCGAAGCGCTTGGGCGGTCTCGCGCAGGTCGTCGAAGCGCGCGCTCACCCCGATCCGCGTCGTCGCTGTGCGGGATACGAGCGCCAACACACTCGCAAGATGTTTGTCCGTCTTGACGTGCACGATCCCGACCTGCAGATCCGGAAGCATCCGCCACGCGGAGAACACATCCAAGCTCCGCAGCTTCGATTCGACTTCCGGCAGGGCCTCCATGCCGAGCTCGGCGATTTCGGCTGCGATGACGACATAGGGTCCCTCGGTGGGCAGCCGGAGGTAGTCGGCCGCTTCCCAAATGCTCCACTGTTCGAACAGCCGTCCGCGCAGGACCGAGTCGATGAGAGCCGAGCGCTCGGACTCATCGCTGAGCACCCGGCGCGCCTTCTCCTCCCGATATGCGGTGGCCATCGCGTCCGTGTAAATATCTTGGGCAGCAGAGACTTTCGCGGTCAGCACACGCAAAGCGTCGCCGTTGACGTGATCGCGCGTCCCGGATTCCGTCATCACCGCTTCCCATACGCAACGGAATCCGACGCGGTACGCCTCCATCAACGACGTGAGCGGCACACCATCCCCGGCACGCTGAATTCCCAGCTCCGCCGCGGCGGTTGGGTCGAACGCCGAATTGTCAGCGATCGCGGAGAAGATCGGCCGCATGTTCCCGGCGCACGCACCGACGATGACCTCGAAGGGCACCGGTGTGGTCGTCTGGTAGAGCCTCACTTCCTGGGTGATCGCACGCGCAAGCACCGGTGCAAGCTTATCGGTTCGCCGGTAGAGCGCTTCTGCGATCTCCGCGACCTGCTGCTGTACCACTTGACCATGCATGCGCGGAAGACTAGGCACAAAAGCCACCCGGGGATTGTTCTCGGAGGACGAAGATCGCCATCCACCTTGTCTTCGGTGATCGTGCTAGCCGGAGTCCCGCCGGTGAACCGCGGCGCCGTACCAGTGGCACATCAGCAATGCGAGCTCGACAGCGAGCCGATCCTCTGCAATCGGCCGCCCGCGCCTGGCCTCCGCGCGCCCGACGCGGTACTTCACGGTGTTGAAATGCATGGCGAGTTCGTCGGCCGCCGTCTTGTAACTGCTGCCGCAGCCGAGGAATACCCGCAGCGTCTCACGCAATCGCTCGTCGTTCTCGGTATCGGCCGCCAGATCACCGAGTACCCCGTCAACCCACTCGCGGGCGTAGGCGATATCGCCGCCGAGGAGCGCCGCGATGGACAGGCCGGGGTCGCTCGCGGAAATCACCATGCGTTCGTGGCGGCCGCTCGCCATCGCGACGGCGCGTGCTCCCAGGGCTTCACGGTGCGAGCGGCGGAAGCCCTCGACGCCGGGTGCCATCGTCCCGATCGCCAGACTCGGGCCGTCCCCGCGCATCTGGGCGTGGGCGCACACCGCGGCCACTGCGTCCGACGGTTCCGCGCGGAATGGCAGCCATCCGTATCCGCACAGCCCGTCTGCCGCGACGAACAACGGGTTCGCTTCGGCCCCTGCGGCCTGGGCGAGTTCCCGGACGAACCGCTGCAGCGAGGCGAGTGCGTCGCCCCCGGTGCCCTCGTCCGGGCACCACATGATCACGGCCAGGTGATGCCATCGCAGCGGGTAGCGGATCGATGTGCTCAACGCATCCGCGTCGACGGCCTTGTTCGCGGCCAGTACTTCTCGAACCCGCAAGCCCCGAAGACTGTTCTGGTTCTCCAGCCAGCGTTCCCGCTCGTCTTCATACACTGCGACGACCTGCTGCGAGATCCAGTCGATGTATTCGAACAGGGTGCGGGTGATCGCCTCGACGACGGTGTACCTGACCGATTCGGGGATATCGATCGCGCGCACCTCGGCGAAAACGATCTCGTTCATCTGGCGCTGACCGAGACGATAGGCGCGGACCAGCGCATTCACCGGAACCCCGTGTTGGGCGAGCCGGCGCGCATACTCCATGGCCGCGGTGGGCGATTCCACCCGCTCCACGGCGATGTCGTAGCGCAGGGCGCGCAGGATGGTGTCCACGTTTCCCTCGACGCTGGAGCCGAGCAGCTCCATGACCCGCGCATCTCCGCGCAGCTCGGGGATCTGCTCCTCCAACAGACTCTGAATGCCAGACGAGAGCTCCGCCAGCCGGTCGTGCAGCCGGTCGGCAGCCTCGGCGACGTAGCGGCTCAGGTCGACGTCACCGTCGAGACGCCGGGTGGTCACCTGATGACAGTAGATCTTCGCGCCACTGATAACCCGCGATTGGCAGGGCTCACAGGTTGTTGGCAGGCAACAAAACCCTCGTCGATTGTTATCGGTTCGCCACTGTGCCGTGGATCGCCCGATTCCTACCGTTATCGCCACTCAACCGCGAACGAGGAGCGCAAATGAATCTATCGGCACTTCCCGATCAACGCGCCGCGGAGCACCCACTGGGCCCCGCCGTCGCCGACGACAAGACCGATCTGGACAACGCCCAGTTCCTTTCCGCCGTCCGGCGCGCGGCGGCGTCGCTGCGCGGCCATGGGGTATCGGCCGGCGGTGTCGTCGCCATCATGTTGCCCAACACCGCCAGCTTCGTGGTGTCGTTGTTCGCGGCGTGGCGATTGGGCGCGGCGGTCACGCCGATCAACCCGTCGCTCCGCCCCGCGGAGGTCACCTACCAGGTCTCCGACGCCCGCGCCACGGTGCTGATCGTCGAGAAGACGCCCGAGTTCGACGCGGGCGTGCCTGCGGTCGAGACCGACCAGCTCGACAACGGCGAATCCGTACCCGGCGCCGATGCGCCTCACGAGGGCGACGACGCGCTGGCCCTACTGATCTACACCAGCGGAACGACCGGTCGGCCAAAGGGCGTGATGCTCGATCACGCCAACCTCGATGCGATGTGCAACGGGGTGATAGACGCGTTCAAGCTGACCGGTGCCGATCACAGCCTGCTGATACTGCCGCTGTTCCACGTCAACGGAATCGTCGTCGGAACCCTCTCACCGCTGCTGGCCGGGGGCAGGGCGACCGTGGCGGGCCGGTTCAGGCCGGAGTCGTTCTTCGACCGTATCGAGCAGAGCCGCCCCACGTACTTCTCCGCAGTACCAACCATTTACACGATGCTGTGCGGCCTGCCCGCCAGCCTCAAGCCGGACACGTCATCGGTGCGCTTCGCCATCTGCGGGGCGGCGCCGGCCAGCGTCGAACTGCTGGAGGCGTTCGAATCCCGCTACCGCATCCCGATCATCGAGGGGTACGGGTTGTCAGAGGGATCCTGCGCCAGCACGGTCAATCCCTTGGACGGCGAGCGCAAGCCCGGCACGGTGGGACTACCCGTGCCGGGTCAGACGATCCGCATCGTCGACACGGACGGGCGTGCGGTGCCCGACGGGCAGCCCGGCGAGGTTGTGATCAAGGGCCCCAACGTGATGCGCGGCTATCTGAACCGCCCCGAGGAGACGGCCAAGACCGTCGTCGACGGCTGGTTGCACACCGGGGACGTCGGCCGGCTGGACGAGGACGGTTATCTCGTTCTGGTCGACCGCGCAAAGGACATGATCATCCGCGGCGGCGAGAACATCTATCCGCGTGAGATCGAGGCCGTGGCCCACGGGCTACCCCAGATCGCCGAGGCCGCCGTCGTCGGCAGGGCCAACGCGGTCTACGGCGAAGAGCCCGTGCTGTTCGTGTCGCTGCACCCCCGACAGACGCTCGACACCGACGCTATCCGCGCGCACCTCAGCGAGTCATTGTCGAAATACAAACTGCCGGTGGAGATCACGATCATCGATGACCTCCCCAAGAACGCGGTCGGCAAGATCGACAAACCGACGCTGCGCAAACGACTCGTCGAAACACGTTGAAGAACAAAGCCCATCACATCGCAGAGGAGCGTCAATCATGGGATTCACCAAGCCGGACTTCCCCGACGTCGATCCGGACACCTTCATGCAGAAACCGCTCATGGAGCGGATGCGGATCCTCGCCACCGACTGGGTGGACAACGGATTCGGCTCACCACGAATGGTGCACACCATCTACATCGCGAAGCTGGTTTTCTTCTACGCGCTCGGCGGCATCCTGGTGGCGACTCTGACGTCCGGGCTTCCGTTCCTTCATGTTTCGCAGTGGTGGAACCAGCCCATCGTCTACGAGAAGGCCGTTCTGTGGACCGTGCTGCTGGAACTGATCGGCGTTGCCGGATCATGGGGCCCGCTGGCAGGCAAGATCAAGCCGATGACAGGTGGCATCCTGTTCTGGGCCCGGCCAGGCACCATCCGGCTACGGCCGTGGAAGTGGGTGCCGTTGACCGGCGGCGACCGGCGGACTTGGTTTGACGTCGGCCTGTACATCGTGCTGATGATCAGCGTAGCTGTCCCACTGTTTTCGCCTGGCGTGCACAGTGATTCGCTATCGGCAGCTGTGCCCGGCAACGTCTCGGGTCTGGTCAATCCGGCCCTGCTGATGCCGCCGATCGTCCTGCTGGTGGTGATGGGATTGCGGGACAAGATCGTCTTCCTCGCGGCGCGCGGCGAGCAGTACCTCCCCGCCCTGATCATCTTCGCCGTGTTCCCGTTCGTGGACATGATCATCGCGCTCAAGCTGTTGATCGTGGTGGTCTGGGTCGGCGCGGGGGTGTCGAAGCTGGGGCTGCACTTCACCAACGTCATCCCGCCGATGGTCAGCAACAGTCCGCTGATTCCGTTCAAGTGGTTGAAGCGGGCGCACTACCGCAACTACCCCGACGATCTGCGGCCTTCGCACCTTGCCTCCTTCATGGCACACGTGCCGGGCAGCGTTGTGGAAATCCTGGCACCGCTGGTCCTGTTGTTCTCGACCAACAAGTGGGTGACGATCGTTGCTGTGGTGATCATGGTGGGCTTCCACCTGTTCATCATCTTGACGTTCCCGCTTGCAGTGCCGCTGGAATGGAATGTCTTGTTCGCCTACGCAACGATCTTCCTGTTCCTCGGCTACCCGGGCTGGAACGGGTACGCGATCACCGACATGTCCTCGCCGTGGCTGACGGTCGGGGTGGCGGCGGTGCTGCTGTTCTACCCGATTCTGGGCAATTTCCGGCCCGACAAGGTGTCGTTCCTGCCGTCGATGCGGCAGTACGCCGGCAACTGGGCATCCGCGGTGTGGGCCTTCGCCCCCGGCACAGAGGCCAAGCTCAACAAGGTGACCCGCACCGCCAAGAACCAGGTCGACCAGTTCGTCGACTTCGGTTACGAGCCGCAGTGGGCCGACGTCACCATGCAGCGGGTGATCTCGTGGCGCACCATGCACAGCCAGGGTCGCGGACTGTTCTCGGTGCTGCTGAAAACACTGCCTGACATCGACACCCGCTCGGTTCGCGAGGGCGAGTTCGTCTGCAACTCGTTGATCGGCTTCAACTTCGGTGACGGCCACCTGCACAACGAAGACATGATCGCGGCTGTGCAGCGTGAAGCGGCCTTCGAGCCCGGTGAGTTGGTGGTTGTCTGGGTGGAATCGCAGGCGTGGGGCAGTCATGTCCAGCACTACAAGGTCATCGACGCAGCGCTCGGCGTGATCGAGCGCGGCACCTGGAAGGTGGTCGACGCCGTCAACGAGCAGCCCTGGCTGCCCAACGGCCCGATCCCGACCGAGGTCACCTGGGCGCTGGTTGCCAAGAGGTCGGCGCCGAGGTCGGCAGTGGTCCGCGATGAGGAGGACCACGATCACGGGGCGCTGGCATGAGCACCCGAAGTCGAGCGCGAGTGAGGATCGCAGCGAGGAACGAGCGAGGACCGGCGCGAGCGCGAGGCGAGGCATGAGCACAGCGATCGTCGTGGAGGCCGGGCCGAACGGCCTGGCCGCCGCGGTCGCCCTCGCCAAGGCCGGCCTCGAGGTCACGGTGCTGGAAGCCGCCGACGAAATCGGCGGCGGCACGCGCAGGTTCTGAACGCTCCACAGAACACTGCGGCTGCTGCGGGCGCAACAGGTGATCATGCTGGGGCTTCGTTGCCGCCGCCGAACGCCAAGGCTTCCAACGCATGTTTGCCAGTGACAGCGCAACCCGCATCTAATCGCGTCCGGCTTCGATGAACTTGTCAGCAAGGCCGGAGGGATTGGTAAAGACTGCCTCGTGGCTTCCCGGCATCTGAACCAACCGGAACTCCCCGAGCCGGCTTGACATGCGCGGATGCCAGCCCGAATCCCCGGGTGGCATCACCAAGTCGGCAGTACCGACAAGGAAGCTGCGTGGAGTATGAAGCGAATGGAACTTCGCCATTCTCAACGGCTCGGCCCACGGCCCGAAAGGCTCTGAGGAAAGCCGGTCGTAGGCGCGCTGGACAAGATCGGGATCGCCATCATTGATGAAGACATCGCGCCACATTTCGAACGGGATCATGAAGGTGTTGTCGGCCGAGTCGGCCGCCATCTGCGTGAGCAGCTCAACACTGTCCGGCAGCATTTCGAGCGCGGACTCGCCGTCATTGAGGACGTAGGCACTCCAGAAGACCAGGCGGCGAACGCGTTCCGGGATAACCTCCACCACCTTGCTGATGATGGTGCCTGCGTAGCCGTGGCCCACCAGAATGAAGTCTGTCAGGTCCCTGCCCACGATGAAGTCCACGATCGATTGCGTCGATTCGGCGTGGGTGACGTTCTTAGGAACATCTTTACCGTGTCCTGCCACCGTCGGGCCGTACGCCGTGTGGCCGAGCTGCTCTAGGCGTTCGATAACCGGCTGCCACAGGGAGCCATCGTGGCAACCTCCGTGCACCAGCACGAAGGTGTATGAGTTCTCGGTCGCCGATTGCGGATCATCAACGCTCACAACGGTATCCTTCACTCTTCTTCCACAGCTTTGGGATCGGGTCTTACAGATCGATAGCTTCTAGCTGCTGCGCCGCGTACCGCGCACCCTGGATCTGGATCTTGGCAACGGCGGCTTCGATCCGCTGACGGTCGTCGGGCGTCAGTTCGACTCGGTCGGCGCCAACGTTTTCGTCGAGACGATGCACTTTGGTCGTCCCCGGAATCGGTGCGATCCACGGTTTCTGTGCCAGCAGCCAAGCGAGGGCAATATAGGCACCGTCCTTCCATCCAAATTTCGTGGCGATGACCACCTGATCGCGCAAAGGCGCGAGAGCCTCGCCTACTATCTTTTCGTTGGCCTCGCCGTAGGACTCGGCGGTGTCAAAGAACGTCACGTCGCGCTCAACGGCTGCCCGGATCAGCTTGACCGCCTCATCCGTACCCGCGGCCGGGCCCCAACCCTGGGTCAGCCCCATGCCGCCAAGGCCGATTGCCGACACTTCCAGACCACTGTTTCCCAAGCTGCGCTTCTTCATTCCGGTCTCCTGTCCAATTCGACGGCCAATCGTCGTGCCCACGCGAGCCGACACTCGGACGCCCATACCGTCGGGCTGGCACTGCCCACCGTGGGACGCCCATCGTCTCGCCTCTCTGTGCTTCGTCGGTCTCCAGTGATAAACGCGAGTCGACGGGGCGTGAGACAGGCCCTGGTTTTCCTTGTAATTTGCCCGGGGCGTCGAGTGCGCAGGGGGAAGTGCATCTCGCTCGTCGGGTCGTAGTAGCGCCGGTGTGTTCGGCGACGTCGCCCAGTAGGCTGCGCAGTTTTCGTCGTCCGCGGTGCAGCCGGGACATCACGGTTCCCTTTGGGATGTGCATGATTTCGGCAATCTGGCTGTATTTGAGGTCTTCGACGTCGGCGTAGTACACGACCATGCGCAATTTTTCGGGCAGGGCCTGCATCGCTGCCTTAATCTCGGTGTCGGGCAACGTTTCGAGCGCCTCGTCCTCCGCCGAGCGCAGCCCGGTCGACGAGTGTTCGGCGTTGGCCGCCAGCAGCTGGTCGGTGATCTCCTCGGTCGGATACACCACCGGCTGGCGCTGCTTTTTGCGATAGCTGTTGATGTAGGTGTTGGCCAGGATCCGGTGTAGCCACGCGTTGAGGTTGGTGCCCTGCCGAAACGACTGGAAACCGGCGTAGGCGGACATCATGGTGTCCTGCAGCAGATCCTCGGCGTCGGCGCGATTGTGGGTCATCCGCAGGGCCCGGCGGTAGAGCGGCGCGCGCAGCGGGATGGCGTCGCGTTCGAATCGTGCGGTCAGCTCGGCCCCCGGTGTGCGCGTTTCGGGCCCGGCAGGATCAGACTGCCCGACAAACGGTTCGGGCCGCGGCACGCCGGCGGCATCGGTGAGGAGTTCCCCGGTGTGGGTGGGGCAACCGCCAGCGCGTCCTTTCGTATCGACGACGCCCAGATCACCCGTGCCGCCGGTAGTTTCAGCGAGCGAGGCGGTCATGATCACGGCAGTCAGTCGATGGGGGCTCACTCTCGACGGTCAGGACGCGTCGGACCCGCATCCACGGCAAATCGATCAGCGAAATCCCGACGTTAATCATCGCCGTCCTCCCTGGACCGTGGCTGGTGTCAACGAAGTGCTTGTTGTGCATCTGAAAGTCTTCGTCGGTCTCATAGCAGCCCAAGCAGTTGCAAGTTGGTGATGTATTTGACGATGATCGGCGGCGCTATATGGGGGATGTCTTTGTCCGGACCGATTTTCGCGTCCTGCACCGCGGAACGGAACCGCTCGGCCGGCCAGATGGATCCGCCGATCGGCTTTTCGGGTCGTTGGTAGGCGTGCAACAGCGGCAGTAGCGAGTGCTGGCGCTGCCGTTCAGGCAGGGCGCGCATGGCGGTCTCGAATCGCTGTAACCAGGCGTCGTAGTCGGTGATCCGCTGGATCGAGTAACCGGCTTCGATCAGCCAGTCGACGTACTCGTCGAGTCCGATACCGTCGTCGTACGGGTTGACCACGTGGTAGGTCTCGAACCCGTCCACGACCTGTGCGCCGAGAGTGGAGATCGCCTCGGCGATGAAATCGACGGGCAGTCCGTCGTAGTGCGCCCGCCGCCGATGACCGTTGGCATCGAGTTCGTAGAACGAGCCGGGCGCGATGCCGGTGGCCATGAGGCTCAGCATCATCCGGGTGAATATGTCTGGCACGTTGAGCTGACCCACGTACTTGGTGTCGGTCATGATCATGTCGCAGCGGAAGACCGCGACCGGCAAGCCGCACAGGTCGTGGGCCTCCCGCAGCAGCACTTCGCCGGCCCATTTGCTGTTCGCGTAGCCGTTGGCGTAGCTGTCGCCGATCACGCGGGTCGCGCTGATCGCCCGGATGTCCGCGTCCTCGGTGAACGCCGACGGTTCAAGCTGGTCGCCCACGCCGAGAGTCGACACGTAGGTGAACGGCTTGAGCTTCGTGGTAAGCGCGATGCGGATCAGTTCGGCGGTGCCCAGCGCGTTGGGTCCGAACAGCTGGCTGTAGGGCAGAACGTGGTTCACCAGCGCCGCGGGATCGACGATCAGATCGACGGTGTCGGCCAACCGCTGCCACGTCTGGTGATCCAGGCCGAGGTCCGGCTCGCTTTTGTCGCCGGCGATGACCTCCAGATGCTGGGCGGCCAGTTCGCGGTAGCGCCGCAGCAGCTCCGGGTCGCCGCTGTCGAACGTGCTGTCCACGCGTTCGCGCGCCGCCGCGTCGTTCTTGGCGCGCACCAAGCAGATCAGCTTGCCGCCGACGAGGTCCATCCGTTCCAGCCACTCCAGAGCCAGGTAACGGCCGAGGAATCCGGTCGCGCCGGTCAACAGGACGGTGCGCACCTCAACACTCGGGAGTGGCAGCGCCGGCGCGGCAGCCAGCGTCTCGGCATCGAGGAACTTGTCCAGCGTGAGATCACGTGCGTGCACCTCGGTGGCATCGCGACCGTGCACCGCCGCGAAGGTGGGCCGCTTCGTGCCCGGCCTCCGTTCGGCCTCGATGTAGTCGGCGAGCACCTGCAGGTCGGTGGCCGGGCTCACGATGACACCCACCGGCACGTCGACGTCGAAGATCTCGTGCAGCAGGTTGGCGAACGTCAACGCGGACAGCGAATCTCCGCCCAAGTCGTTGAAGTGCGCGTCGGGCGCCAGATCGGTGGTCGATGCGCCCAGCAGTGCGCCAGCGGCCCGACTGAGGGTCTCCAGCACCGGCCGGTCGGCACCGCTGTGCCGCAGCGCGCGCAGCTCGTTGGCCTGACTGTCGGCCAGCTCAGCGTAGAGCTGTTCCAGACGATCGCCGTAGTGCTCCTTGAGCTTGGGTCGCGCCAGCTTGCGGATGCCGGTGAGCAGGCCGTTCTCGAGCGTGAACGGCGTCGTCTCGATGATGAAGTCGTGCGGGACCTCGTAGGACTGCAGGCCGGCCGCCTTCGCGACATTCTGCAACGACTCGCTGATGAGTGGCTTCAGCGACGCGTTATCGCCGCCGCTCCGCGACAGTGCATCCGCTGTGGGCACGATGACCGCCAGCAGATAGGCGCGTGTGCTGTTGCCGTAGACGTAGATCTGCCGGACCAACGGGCTGTCGCCGAACACCGCCTCCAACTTCGAGACGGTGACGAATTCGCCCTGCGAGAGCTTTATTACATTGTTGCGGCGGTCGAGATAGACGAGTTGATCCGGGCCGACCTCCGCCATGATGTCGCCGGTGCGGTAGTAGCCGTCCTGATCGAACACCTCGGCGGTGACCTCGGGTCGTTTGTAGTAGCCGGGGAACACGTCGTCGGACTTGACCAGCAGCTCGCCTCTGGGGTGTGGCTGGTCGGTGTGGAAGTAGCCCAGATCGGGCACGTCGGCCAGCTTGTAGTCGATCACCGGTGGGCGTCGCACCTGGCCGTCGACGTAGACAATCCCGGCCTCGGTCGCGCCGTAGGGTTCCACCAGGTGTAGTTCGAGGAAGGACTCGACGAATGCCCTCGTCCCGGCCGAGATCGGCGCGGAGCCCGTCAGCGCCGAGACAAACCGTCCACCGAGCAGGTTCTGCCGCTGCTCGGCCATCACCGTTGCTTCCAGTGTCGTGCGATCCGCGCCGGTGGGCGACGACCGCCGGTCCAATTCGCTATGGAACTCGCCGAACAGCATGTCCCAGATCCGCGGCACGAAGTCCAACCGGGTGGGCCGCACCAGCGCGAGGTCGTCAAGGAAAGTCGAGAGATCGCTCTTGGCCGCGAAATAGGCCGTGCCGCCTTTGCCGAGCGTCCCGTATAGGCTGCCCCGCCCCATCAAGTGGCTCATTGGCATGAAGCTGAGCGTGATCCACGGCTCGGCGCTGTGCTGGTCGCTTCCCGCCACTGATTTGCGCCACAAGTTGGCGACCAGGCGCTCTGGTTGCATGGCGCCCTTAGGCGTGCCGGTGCTGCCGGAGGTGTAGATCAGCAACGTCAATGGGTCGTCCTCATCGGAGACGAACGCCTGCGCCGCCGGCAGTGTCGATCCGCGTTCGAGAGCGTCGGCGAGCGTTTGCACAATCACCGGGCTGTCCGCCTGCGCCAACCGCGCCTTGGCGGCTTCCAACGCCTCGCGCTGGTCATCCACCTCCGGGTGGTAGTCGAACACGATCAGCCGTGCTGGCGTGTGTGCGGTCAAGACCAGTTCGACCGCGTCGTCGAGATAGTCGACGCTCGCGGCGATCACGCTCGGCTCGGTCTCGGCAACGATGGGCCGCAGTTGGGCAACGGGCGCGCTGGTCTGCAGCGGAACGGACACCGCGCCGATCTGGACCAGCGCCATGTCCACAGTCGTGTAATCGACGCTGGTGAAGCCCAGCACACAGACGCGATCGCCGGGCCGCACCGGATCGCCTGCCAGGTCGATTGCGACCGAGCCGACGCGGTCCGACAGCTCGCGGTAGGTGATCGTCTCGAACCGCGGTAGCAGCTCGACGGATGTGCGGCCCGTCTCGCCGTCGTTGACGAATCGGACGGCGCGCTGCCCGAGCGCGGGGCGGTCCGCATAGCCCTCCATCACCGTTCGCACAAGCTGCGACAGTCGCAGCCCGGGTTGGTCGATCGCCGCGGTGATCGCCTCGCTGGGGCGGGCGTCGGCGAACTGCTGGTCCGTGGCGTACAAATCGGCAATGCGGCGCGCGAGCCGCTCTTCACGACTATCAACCGACATTGTGAACTCCCATCCTATTTGCATTGGGTCCCTATGTAAATAGATAGTAGGCCTAATACTCCCCTGCGCTACAAGTTGTGAGCCAACTCACCATCTGGATACGTCAATCTCGACTGCTCGGCATCTGTGCGCTGCCGTTCCCGCGCCGCAAGCGCGAAGGACGGCGACACGACTCCCCCGACAGCGTGGACTGTCATCCGCACCGCGGACATATGAAGGCCAGCGGCAAAACACGGGGGTATCGCAACTTTCACGCGCGGACCATACGCGCCCACACCGGACACGCAACAGAAAACGAAAGCGCTGTACGAGAACTGGTTTCAGCGCATCACACTGCTCAGCGCCGTAGGGACAGAATTGCCCTATCGTGGCCGAGGGGCCCACGGCGGCACTGGCACAGATCCTGCAGCGGGTACCTGGATGTAGAGATCAAGCGAGTCCCCAGGCACGGCCCTCATCTCGGGGTCATGCCGACCGACAGGCCAAAGCGACGCCGTCCACGCTTCCGCCCGTCGCCGAGCGGGCGCATTTAGCCCATCAGAAGTCGACCAACACTCTACATAGGGTACTTATATAGATATGGTATACATAGGGGGTGGAACAGTCAGGCGGCAATAGCCGGGAGCACACCGCCGAGGCGCTCGAGCAGGCATCGATCCTCACCGCGCGGCACCTGACCGGCCGCGCAGGACTGAGCCTGACCGCCTCCATGGCGCTAGAGACACTTAATCGGGAAGGTCCGGTCCGGCTGACGGCGCTGGCCGTGGCGGCGGGCATCAGCCAGCCGTCGATGACCCAACTAGTCCATCGGCTGGAGCGCCAGGGCCTGGCGATCCGGGTGCACGACCCCAAAGATGGACGGGCCGCTCTGGTAGACATCACGGACGCCGGGCGGGCGCTGCTGGACGACCGGCAGCGAGATCGCCGCGGCCGACTGGCTGAGCTCCTCACGGTCCTCTCGCCAGAGGAAGAGGCGACGCTGACCCTGGCCGCGCACGTGGCGCTGCCTATCATCCGGCGACTCATCCACAACGCCACGAATCCCCCACAAAGCGAAACGGCCAAACCGGGTGAACAACGAAGCCGCGGCGATGGGTTACCCGCGTCCGGAACATCGCATGCCGTAGGTCGGTGATGGCCACACCGTATTGGGCGTCGGCGAGCTAGCCGCGCGCCTCCAGCACAAGGAATAGCGCACGTCCGGAATATGTCCACCCCGCGAGTAAAGTGTGCAGAAATGATCGATACCCCGCCTCCGGGATCCAATTGCCGGCCAACATGATTGGATGGGCGATGGGCCGAAGTGATGGAAATTACCGCTGCTGCAATGGGATCGAAGCTTCGCCCCACGACGACGGGAGTATCGTTCATTGCCTGGATTTGCATGATGCGGCGAGGTTAAGCAGCACTTAGCCTCAGCCCCAAGGGATCACCGCAGCCGCAAGATCGGGACATTGCGTCACTGTGACGGTTCAACCGATGATCCTACTAAGAGATGGTGGCGATGTGGGTTCGAAGTTCAGTCGTTGCCGGTGCCCAGTCCGTCCAGGGCGAGGTCGAGGAGCCGTTCGGCTTGATGACGCGAACTGGGCGGCAACAACGCGATGATCGTGCACCAGATGTCGCCCCGTTGATCATGCAGCCCTGCCCTTGGTTGAAGAAGCCGCGGGTTCGGGTCGGATCGCCGAGGAAGGGCTTGAGGATCGACGCTGACCGGGGCATCACCCCTCACGCGTATGTGACGAGTCATGGCCGGCCGGCGGACGCAAGCCCGCCCCGTATGTCCTCACCCTGCTCGCCCGCGGCTACAACACCGACGTCCGCGACCTTCTGACTACGATGACCATCAACACCTCCCACTAACGGACCGCCTCCTACTCGCCAAAACCGGGAATTTCATGCCACTTTTCACCATCACAATGCGTTCCGGGAGAACGGTGACAGAAAAGGACGCAGTATCTGCCGCCATTCATGAAGCTAGCGTCAGCGCCGGTTATCCTGAGGACGATCACTTCCAGAGGTTCATCTCTTTGGAAGAAGCGGACCTTCGCATCAGCCCTCTCTATCCCGATCTGCAGAGGCCTCGCAGCGAGCATGTCCTGATGATCGAGGTCCTGCTCTCGTCAGGGACTGAGGAAGACAGGAAGCGCTCGCTTCTTTCCGCGATCGTGACTCGCCTACAGGCGGCAGGAACGGACCCAAACGACATCATGGTCTTCTTCGGCGAGATCGACCGTGCCAGTAGTTCCTTTGGTGGCGGCCGTCCTGCCCTGCCTGTCGAGGTGCGGCCTTAACCACTCACTCACCTCGCATTCCTTTGAGCATCGCTGTGAGTACCCTGCGTACGCGCGGTTCGATCTCGAAGACTGCGTGCGCCATGCGCGGGTCGCTGCGGTAGAGCGCAGCTACGTCTGGAGGTGGGTTGGCCATCTGCCAGAATGCGCCGGATAGTGAGGTCGCGGTGGCGATGATGTCGATGCAGTCTCGTTGGGTGAGGCCAGGCAGGTGCCGTCGCATGACCTCGGCGATAGCGTCGACTTCGCTGTGGGTGGCGAGCTTGAAGGCGCGTACGGCTTCCAGGGACACGTTTCGTTCCAGGTTGAGTGGCGCCTGGGCGAGCAGGTCGCAGAACATGTCGCGGTCGGCCAGTGTGGTGGAGAAGGCGGACGCCACAGACTTCGCGGTCGCCGAGCCGCCGATCCTCTCCAATTTCGCGCGCAGCGCCGCCGACCATTCTCGCCAGTCCTCGGCGGTGAGGCGCAGGAAGATCTGCTCGCGCGTCTCGAAGTAGCGCAGCAGGGCCGACTTGTGCATGCCGACCGTGTCGGCGAGATCGGTCAGGGTGATCTGCCGGATACCGCCGCGCTTGACGCCGAGCGAGCGTGCCGCTGCCAGGATGGCGTCTTCGCGCTGTTGCTTGGCCTCTGGACTGCGGGCCCTCTGAAAATCCGAGGAATCCATCCACTGATCTTAGCGCAACTATGTTGCGCTATTACCACAACACTGTTGCGCTATTAACACAACAGTGTTTTACTAAAGTGATCACACAGACATCGTTCATCACCGGTTCGTCCCCCGGCTTCGTCGTTGGAGCGCAACCGCGTGAGGTCCGCATGAAAGGAGTCGATCAACATGCTCGATAGCATCCTCGGCGCACGCCTCAGCTGGCACTTCGCCAACGGGTGGGTCTTCGAACCTGCCATCGTGGGGCCCGACAACGTCGAATACACGCTGACAGCAGGCCCACACGCAGGACGACATGCCATCCAGCACTTCTACTACCAGCGGGTGGCTCCGGGCGTCGAGACCACGGTCTGGTACGAGGAGAGCGGCGCCCTCGTCCACATCACGTGGTACCTGGAGACGCAAACGGTGCATCGTTTCGCCGCTCTTCCTGCCTGGCTGGCTGAAGATATGACCGTCTATCGCGGTGACAACCAGGACCCGGCGTTTATCGCGAAAATCAGAAAACTTAGTTCGCAGCAACAGGATTGGCCGCGGCACATCCTCAACGATGACGGCTACTTCAGGGTGATCTGATGCGCAAGGCCTCGAATCCGCGTCGCTGTCGTAGATCGGGCCGTACCTCATCCAATCACCTTGAAGCACTTGGCCGAAGCGAGCACCGCTCAACCCTTGGAGGTCCTCCAGGACCTTCCCGGAGCCAAATAACACCACAATGAATGGAGTAGTGACATGAATTTCCTCGACGAGCACCGGTGGAGCGGACAAATCTTCACTGGCGAGTGGACGGCGCCCGGCGGCGGGACGATTCCTGTCGTCGAACCGGCCACGGGGATCGAGATCGGCCGCGTGGGCGAAGCGTCACTCGGCGACCTGGAGCGGTCGGTGGCCCTGGCCCGTGAGGCCCAGATCACCTGGGCGGCAGTGTCATTCACCGAGCGGGCCGCGGTCATGCGCCGCGCTGCGGACCTGTGGACAGACTACGGCGAGGACGTGCACAACTGGCTCATGCGCGAAGCCGGCGGCATCCGTCTAAAGGCGCAGTACGAAGTGTACGGAGCGGTCCAGGAGTGCCTGGAGTCTTCCGAGCTGCCCTCTCACGCGCTGGGCGAAGTTCTGCCGACCGACCGCGCACGGTTGAGTATGAGCCGCCGGACTCCGGTCGGAGTGGTGGCCGTCATCTCGCCATTCAACATGCCGCTCAAACTGGCGATCCGCTCGGTGGCGCCTGCCCTCGCACTGGGCAACGCGGTGATCCTCAAGCCCGACCCGCGCACCCCGGTCTCCGGTGGCGTCGTGATCGCCAGAGTCTTCGAGGAGGCCGGGCTGCCTGCCGGAGTACTGCACGTCCTGCCCGGTGGCGGCGAACTGGGCTCAGCGATGGTCGCGCATCCCGACGTCAACGCCGTGTCTTTCACCGGTTCAACCCAGGCCGGCCGCTCCGTCGGCGAGCTCGCCGCACGTCACTTCACCCGCGCCCACCTCGAACTGGGCGGCAACAACGCGATGATCGTGCTCCCGGACGCCGACCTGGACAACGGGATGAACGCCCTGTCGTACGGCAGCTTCTTCAACCAAGGCCAGGGCTGCATGATCATCGGCCGACATCTGGTGCACGAGTCCATATACGACGACTACGTGCACCGGCTCGTGGCCAAGGCCGAAACGCTGACCGTTGGCAACCCAATGACCGGGGATGTGTCCCTGGGTCCGCTGATCGACGCCAAGCAGCGGGACAGGATCCATGCACTGGTCACCGACAGCATCACGGCAGGAGCCAAGCTGCTCACCGGGGGCACCTACGATGGGCTCTTCTACCGGCCCACTGTGCTGGCCGACGCCGGACCCGGCATCCCCGCCTACGACCAGGAGGTATTCGGCCCGGTCGCTTGCGTCGCGCGCTTCTCGACGCTCGACGAAGCCGTAAAGCTCGCCTGCGACACCGAATACGGCCTCGCGCTGGGCATCTTCACCGCCGATGTCGCTACCGGACTCGCCTTGGCCGAGCGCATTCCCACTGGCACCGCGCACATCAACGACCAGACGTTGCGCGACGACGCGCATGTGCCCTTCGGCGGGGTTCGCAACTCGGGCAACGCCTCCCGCTTCGGCACCGCTGCTGCCAACATCGAGGCATACACCGACACCCGATGGATCACCGTTCAGCCCACACCCCCTGCCTATCCCTTCTGACCCATCGATAAGAGTGGACGGGCGGACACGGATGATGTGACCGAGGCATCCATCCACTGTTAATAGCGCAACGCTGTTGCGCTATTAACGAAACAGTATTTTACTAAAGCCATGGCACAGACATGGTTCATCACCGGTTCGTCCCGCGGCCTCGGGCGTGCCCTGGCTCGCGCAGCGCTCGCCGCCGGTGATCGAGTCGCTGCCACCGCACGCCGGCCAGAGCAACTGGATGATCTCGCCACCGCCTATCCGGATCGCTTACAAGCGCTGGCCCTGGACGTCACCGACGCAGCGGCCGCCGGCGCGGCGATCAGCGCAGCGCGCCAGCGGTTCGGCCGCCTGGACGTCATCGTCAACAACGCGGGCTACGCCAACCTCTCACCCATCGAGACCACAGATGACGAGGACTTCCGCGCCCAGTTCGAAACCAACTTCTGGGGTGTCTACAACGTCTCGAAGGCGGCCATCCCCTTGCTGCGAGAACAGGGCGGCGGATTGATCATGCAGTTCTCATCGATGGGCGGCCGGGTCGGCGGCTCTCCCGGCATCGCCTCCTACCAGGCAGCCAAATTCGCGATCGACGGGTTCAGCCGCGTGCTGCGCACCGAGACCGCGCCGTTCGGCATCAAGGTGATCGTCGTCGAGCCGAGCGGTTTTCGCACCGACTGGGCAGGGTCGTCGATGACCGTCCGGCCCATCCCGCAGGAGTACGCCGAGACAATCGCCTGGCGCCGGGAGGGAGGTGGCTTTGCGGCCGGGGACCCGGACCGCGCGGCCGAAACACTCGTCAAGGTCGCGAAGCGTCGCGACATCCCCCACAATCTGCCTCTCGGGGTGAACGCGACGGAGGGCTCGATACGGCTCGACCAAGAGCGCCTCGCCGAAGACCGCAAGTGGTCCGCAGTCAGCCGGTCGGCCGACTTCGCCGAGCCCTACCCGGTCGAATTTCCGCCCGACATCCGAGACAGGATCTGATCAGCCTCGTTTCTCCAGAACTCAGACAACTACCCCGGCGGTCGCTCGTCGCCACGACTGGATCAACCCTTGACTCTTATTGTGAACAGAGATCTGTAACGGAAGTCTCCGTTTTCATTAGATGGCGATGCCCTTGGCTGCTGGTGGTCGCGCTGCCTGATGACGAAAACCCCTGTTGAGCTTTGGCTTTGGATCCAGCGTCGGCAGGATCGACGTGTGCTGCCAATAGCCGGCTGGCGGCGTACAACAAACGTCCGGGACGCTGATGCGCTACCCGCAGCGATGAGGGCCTTCGGTGCGGCGCCAAGGTATGTCACGAACGACCGTCTGAGAGTCCGGTGTCGCCGACCGCTGAGGCGCGGTGGGTGTCGCGGTGCGTCCCGCGGTCACGGACCGCTCGGGCGGCGCTATTGCGGTGCTTGAATGGCTGTCCGCGCGCCATCGTGTCCCATTTCGTGGGAAAGATGGCTCATCCGACATGGCCGGTAGATCATCCGCGGCCCCAAACTGGCCATAGTGTCCCCTATTTCAAGGAGTTCTGAATGGCTACCGCTTCGGTCGAAACGATCGCCGATATCGTCATCCCCGGCACCGCGCTCGTGCGCGAGGTCACCGACTTCATCCGCAAAGCTGAGGATGACCTGTTGTTCCATCACTCCCGGCGGGTGTTCTTGTTCGGCGCCCTACAGGGTCGTCGCCGTGGGCTGCAGCCGGACTTGGAGCTGCTCTACGTCGGGGCGATGTTTCACGACCTCGGGCTGACCGAGCGGTATCGCACCTCGACGTTGCGGTTTGAGGTCGACGGCGCCAATGCCGCGCGGGACTTCCTGCTGCAGCGCGGTGTCGATGAGGCCGCCGTCCGTAAGGTCTGGCTTGGCATCGCGTTGCACACCACCCCCGGCGTGCCGGAGTTCCTCGAGCCGGAGATCGCTTTGGTCACCGCCGGTGTGGAAACTGACGTGTTGGGCATCGGGCGCGACGATCTGTCGCCCGAAGCGCTTCAGGCCGTCACCACCGCGCATCCCCGACCTGACTTCACGCGCCGGATCTTGCGGGCGTTCACAGACGGCAATAAGCACCGGCCGCGGACCACGTTCGGCAACGTCAACGCCGATGTCTTGGAACACTTCGACAATTCATTCGTGCGTGACGATTTCGTCGACATCATCCTCGGCAACAGCTGGCCCGAATAGAGCATCCGAACGTTGTGCAGGCCGCCACGCTGCGCGACGACCAACCAGCTGCGGCACGGAGGACAAGCAGGGGTTCAGTCTCTAACCCGCGATCCTTCGGTCAGCCCCCACTTGCCGTGATTACACGTCCCGCCGCACCTGGCGGCGTTTCAACCCGTCCGTCCAACCATCAAGAGAACGAAAATGACTAGTGCCCAACCCAATCCGACCACCACCGACGCCGGTATCCCGGTGCCCAGTGATGAGCATTCGCTCACCGTGGGTCCCGATGGGCCGATTCTGCTGCACGATCATTACCTGATCGAGCAGATGGCCAACTTCAACCGCGAGCGGATCCCGGAGCGCCAGCCCCATGCCAAGGGCTCGGGTGCATTTGGTCACTTCGAAGTGACAAGCGATCTCAGCGCCTTTACGCGTGCGGCGGTGTTTCAGCCTGGTGTCAAGACCGATACGTTGATCCGGTTTTCCACCGTCGCGGGCGAGCGCGGTAGCCCGGACACCTGGCGAGACCCGCGCGGATTCTCGCTGCGCTTCTACACCTGCGAGGGCAATCTGGATATCGTCGGCAACAACACCCCGGTGTTTTTCATTCGGGATGCGCTGAAGTTCCAGCACTTCATCCGCTCCCAGAAGCGCCGCGCCTCCAACAACCTGCGCGATCACGATATGCAGTGGGACTTTTGGACGCTGTCTCCCGAGACCGCGCATCAGGTGGCGTGGTTGTTCGGTGATCGGGGCATCCCACGCACCTGGCGCCACATGAACGGCTACGGCAGCCACACCTACAGCTGGATCAACGCCGCCGGTCAGATCCATTGGGTGCGTTATCACTTCATTTCCGATCAGGGCATCGAATGCCTGACTCAGGCCGAGGCCGACCGACTGGTCAGCATTGACGGTGATTACCACGCCCGCGACCTCCACGAGGCGATCGCACGCGGTGAGCACCCGAGTTGGACGCTGAAGATGCAAATCATGCCGTTCGAGGACGCCAAAACCTACCGGTTCAATGCGTTCGATCTGACCAAGGTGTGGCCGCACGCCGACTATCCGCTGATCGAAGTGGGCAAGCTGACCCTGGACCGTAACTTCACCGATCATCACACCGAGATCGAGCAGGCCGCGTTCGCCCCGAGCAATCAGGTGCCTGGCACCGGGTTGAGCCCGGACAAGATGCTGCTCGCGCGCACCTTTGCCTACGCCGACGCGCACCGCGCCCGGCTGGGGGTCAACTACAAGCAGATCCCGGTCAACGCGCCCAAGGCGGAGGTGCACAGCTACTCCAAGGATGGGGCGATGCGGGTGCGGAACGTCTCGGACCCGGTGTATGCGCCCAACTCCTACGGCGGCCCCAAGGCAGACCCGTCGCGCACTGCCGAGGCGCTCTGGCACGCCGACGGGGAGATGGTCCGCGCTGCCTATACGCTGCACGCCGCCGACGACGATTGGGGTCAGGCTGGCACCCTGGTCCGCGACGTGATGGACGACGCTGCTCGAGAGCGGTTGGTGTCCAACGTGGCTGGGCACTTGCGCAACGGGGTGTCCGAGAAGGTCTTAGAGCGCGCCTTCGAGTACTGGAAGAACATCGACAAAGAAACTGGCGACAACATCGAGGCCGCTGTGCGGAACGGATCGTCCTAACCGGCAATCCCGCCAACGCGGCGGCTGCGCGAGGCCGCACACGACGGCCGGGTGGCCGTTGGGCCGGAAATGGCCGGGCGAAGCGGTCCTGGCCTTGGTCTCAACCGCGCGAGGTGGTGCGAAATCGGTCCCGGTAGGCCTTTGGTGAGACACCGAGATGGTTCACGAACACCCGTCTAAGTGTTTCGGCGCTGCCGAAGCCGGCGACGCGCGCCGTGTCCGTCACGGTGCGCCCTGCGTCGAGTGCGGCTCGGGCGGCGTCGATCCGGACCATTTCGACATACCGGGCCGGCGTGGTGCCCAGCTCGGACTGAAACAGCCGCGCAAGTTGACGTGTGCTCAACGACGCTTGCGCGGCAAGGCTTTTCACGCTGTGATCGGCAGCGGGGTTTGCTGCGATCGCCTCGGTCACCGCCCGCAGCGCCGACTGCCGTGGCGGATCGGCCTCGACAAGCACCGAGAATTGCGATTGCCCGCCGGCGCGCTTGAGATAAACCACCAACGACCGCGCCACGTCTCGCACGAGTTCCGCGCCGTAATCGTCTTCGACCAAAGCCAACGCCAGATCGATGCCTGCCGACACCCCCGCGGAGGTAAACACATTCTCGTCGCGAACGAAGATCGCGTCGGGTTCGACCGCCACATCCGGGAACGCCCGCGCAAGCAGGCGCGTATGGCGCCAATGTGTGGTGGCCCTGCGACCCCTCAGCAGGCCGGCCTGGGCCAAAATGAACGACCCGGTGCAAATGGACGCCACTCGACGGGTTCGGTTCGGTACCGTTTTCAACGCGTCGACAAGTGCCGGGTCGATCGGTCGCCCCACGAGCATGTCACCGCCGGCGACCAGGAAGGTGTCGGCGGACTCGATCGACGCGATGCGGTCGGTGACAGCGAATCTCGTCCCGATCGAGGTGGTGACATCGCGGCCGTCGACCGATGCGATCTTGAGCCGGTATGCCGCCCCGAATCGGTTGGCTTCGGCAAAGACCTCCGCCGGCCCGGCGGCATCCAGCACCTTCACGTCGTCAAACACGACGATCACCACAACGCGCTGCTTCGAATCAGGGTCCGGCACAGACCCATTGTGTCGGAATCTGTGTGATTAATGGCGGATCCGATGCGCAACAGGCCCAGACTGGCTACAGATAGTTCGCGCAATAGGAGTTGCACCGTGTCGACCACAACAGCCCACACCATCGCCGACAAGGTTAATCCGACTCCCCCACCCTCGCGCGATCTCAGCTACCTCGTCTCCGCATGGGACCGAGACCATCAGTTACTTCAGGCTCCGGCGAGGGTTCGGGCACGCCGTAACAGGCTCAGCGCGCTCGTCGCGCCGCACGCTTCCGTGCTCCGGGTGGCGAGGCTGGTCACTCTCCGGGCGAGCCCATCGGAGGTGTTCGCAGCAGTGGCCGACGAAATCGCCCGATGCCTGACTGGGGACAACGCATCAGTCTGCCGCTTCGAAGGTGACGAGGTGGTGGTATTGGCCCTGTCTCACCTCGAGCCAGGGATGAACAACAAGCCCGTCGTCGGCGAGCACCACGTTGAACGACGACAACATCGCAACGAAGGTCATGCACACCGGCCGCCCGGCACGACTGGACAGCTCCGAGTTGAAGATCGCTCCAGGCTCCATCGCCGGACGCGTGCGTGAGACGGGACTTCGGTGCACGGTAACGGTCGCACTCCCACCAGGTTTGATGGCCCAGAGTCCGACCACTCCAACAAGAGACGAAAATCCCTATGTGGTAGGTACTTCCGAAGGGAGAATGTTCTGGTTTCTTCTCAGGCAGCGGTGGGACCGCAGCGACAGGTCGATCTGTCGATGAGGAGCGCCCCGGTGCGCTTGGCGGTCGCAAGTTTGCTGGCGCTGCTGGCGATTCATTTCGTAGGGATCGATCAGGGCGCGTTCCATCTCGCCGTCTTCCGCGACTGAATGCCGCAAATCACCCGGTGTCTACAACCGCAAACTGGCACGGACACGTCACCAAGCCCCCACAACGAACGGAGCTCTCATGACCACACCGCGGAACCGTGTATCCCATCTAGACCTGATCGCCCGGCTCAAGTCCGCTTTCACCGACCTTCCGGACGCACCCTCTCCCGACCTCATTGACCACGAGCGGTTCACTGCATATGTGAAGACTCCCCACGACGTGGGTGGAGAGCCCGATGCGCCGATCAAATTCGAGAATAAGCAATACGAGGTGTGGGAAGAGAACACCTACGTCTTATGTGAGCTTCTCGGGTGGCGTGGAATCTGGCATTCAGAGGAACGTCGCCGCATCGGGAATGTCGACGTCGGGCGCACGATCTATTTAGGGCTTCCCTACTACGGTCGTTGGGTGCTGGCGGCCGCGCGCATCCTCGTTGAGAAGCATCACATCACCTTAGCTGAGTTGACCGACCGCCTGGTTGAGGTCAAGGGGCGCTATGAAGGCGGCCTTGCGGGAAAGACCTTGGAGGCCAAGCCGAAATTCGAAGGTGACGGTTCCCAAGTCACGCGCAACCTGCACCACACGCACGCGGTCGGCAAGGGCGACCCACAAGTGTTTTCCGGACAGGCCGGCCAACCAAAGTTTCGGGTCGGCGACACGGTGCTGGTACGAGAGCTGCCCGCCCTGTTCTATACCCGCACACCGGAATACGTGCGCGGCGCAACAGGCGAGATCGCGACCGTCGCCTACGAGAGCCTGGCACCCGAGGACGAGGCGTGGGACCGACATGACCAGACGCCGGAGTGGTTCTACATCGTTCGGTTCAACCTCTCCCGGCTGTGGCAAGGCTACACCGGGACGGACAGTGACACCTTGCAGACCGAGATCCCTGAACGTTGGCTCGAAGCGGTCGCCTAGCTCCGAGCCCGGAGCCGGCTCCGCTCAGTAACTCCCTCTCCAGAGAATAAGGAACCCAAAATGACCGACCACGATCACGATCACGATCACGAGCGCACCGCAGCACCCATGGTGGACGAGATCACCGACTTCGAAGTCCTAGAAATCGCTGTCCGTGAGCTCTGCATCGAAAAGGGACTGTTCACCGCCGACGATCATCGCCGCTTCACCGAGTTCGCCGAACAGATCGGCCCGACCCCAGCCGCCCACATGGTGGCCCGGGCCTGGCTTGATCCCGAATACAAAAAACTGGTCCTTGCCGACGCGGTCGCCGCCAGTCGAGAAGTTGGTGTTGACTGGTTGCAACCTACCGGTTTCGGCACACCGAGCGACTTCACGGCGCTGCATGTGCTTGAGGACACCCCGACCCTTCACCACGTGATTTGCTGCGCCCTGTGTTCGTGTTATCCGCGACCGATTCTGGGCAATTCCCCGGAGTGGTACCGGACACCCAACTATCGCCGCCGCATCGTGCGGTGGCCGCGACAGGTGCTCGCGGAGTTCGGGCTGTATCTTCCCGAGGACGTCGCGATCCGCGTGGAGGATTCCAATCAGAAACACCGTTTCATGGTGATGCCCGTCCGCCCGGAGGGAACAGAGGATTGGGACGAGGACCAGCTGGCCGAAATCGTCACTCGTGATTGTTTGATCGGGGTCGCGTTGCCCAAGGTGGGCGTGACAACGAACGCGATCACCGACACCCGCCCGGCCACGCATCCGGCGAACTGATCGATCGAAGGCGAACAAATGAATACTTCAGAGAAAATTGGCTCGATCGAGCACGTCAAGATCGCGCCGTTGGCGAAGATCGTTGAACGCCACCAGGTCTGGAGCTGCATGGCGGCGAAGTACGGGGTTGACAATCCTGTGCCGCCATGGAAGTCGAGCCTCGATGGCATCTGCGACGCACTCGATCACGGCGGTTGCGGCCCAGAGATACTCAGCTTTGTCGACCGGCGCAATGAAGAGGACACACTGTCGGCAACCGTCTACTCCAATCTGCCCTACCCGGAGAACCAGCTGGTTTCGCTGGCACATTCCCTGGTGGCCCGTGGTGTTATCGATGAGGCAGAGCTGCAGGAACGGCTGGCAAGCATCCGGGCCCGACTGGAAGCCGGCTGAGACCGCGACGAGTGTGCAGTTCCCGACAGCGCGGAGCCGGCCGCGCTAATCGGTCGGCCACCGCAACCCGGCTCTGAAAGGTAAAGGAATGGAACAGGTTCAGCGCGCTCGCCCTGATCCGCTGCGCTAGATCTGGTACACGTTCGGTTGTGGGCTCGGCCCGCGCTACCGCGATTGGGTGTTGCATGACCTCACCGGCCACACCTGTTTGGGTTCGCCAGATGACACGCGCGCCGTCGTGCAGGTAGCGCCTCTGGGGGCGCTGCTGTTGCTCGTGGCCAACGTGCTGCAGCTCGGCTCGCCAATGCCCATCGAGCAGCGCTACCAGGACGAGCACGGGGACTGGATCCTGGCCGGCGAGATCCGGCTGGCTTAAAGATGGACGCCACACGGCACGCCGCATTGCTTGCACGCGCGGTCGCAGCACATCAGTTATCGGCGCAAGTAGGACGGAACAGGTGAGAGAACTCGTCTCACGGTGTCCGCGAGGGGCCTCGGTCAGGCGCCGACGTAGCCCGCGAGATGCTCGCCGGTGAGGGTGGAGCCGTCGGCGACGAGGTCGGCGGGTGTGCCCTCGTAGACGATCCGGCCGCCGTCGTGGCCGGCACCGGGGCCGAGGTCGATGATCCAGTCGGCGTACGCCATGACCGCCTGGTGGTGCTCGATGACGATGACGGACTTGCCGGAGTCGACGAGCCGGTCGAGCAGGCCGAGCAGCTGCTCGACGTCGGCGAGGTGCAGGCCCGAGGTCGGCTCGTCGAGGACGTAGACGCCGCCCTTCTCCCCCATGCGGGTGGCCAGCTTGAGTCGCTGTCGCTCGCCGCCGGACAGCGTGGTGAGCGGCTGCCCGAGGCTGAGGTAGCCGAGCCCGACGTCGACGAGCCGGTCCAGAATCTTGTGCGCGGCCGGCGTCTTCGCCTCGCCGTCACCGAAGAACTCCTCGGCGTCGGTCACTGACATCGCGAGCACCTCGCTGATGTCGCGGCCGCCGAACTTGTACTCGAGCACCTCGGCCTGAAACCGCTTCCCCTCGCACTCCTCGCAGAGGGTCGCGACGCCGGCCATCATGGCCAGGTCGGTGTAGATGACGCCGGCCCCGTTGCAGTTGGGGCAGGCGCCCTCGGAGTTGGCGCTGAACAGGGCTGGCTTCACGCCGTTGGCCCTCGCAAACGCCTTGCGGATCGGGTCGAGCAGTCCGGTGTACGTCGCCGGGTTGCTCCGCCGCGAGCCACGGATCGGGGCCTGGTCGACCGACACCACTCCGTCCCGCCCGGACACCGAGCCGTCGATCAGCGAGCTCTTTCCCGAGCCCGCCACCCCGGTGATGACGACCAGCACGCGGAGCGGGATGTCGACGTCGACGTCCTGCAGGTTGTGGGCGCCGGCGCCGCGGATCTCCAACGCGCCGTTTGCCTTCCGCACGGATTCCTTGAGGGCGGCCCGGTCGTCGAAATGGCGGCCGGTGACGGTGCCGCTGTCCCGGAGCCCCTCGACGGTGCCCTCGTAGCAGATGGTGCCGCCCGCCGTACCGGCGCCGGGGCCGAGATCGACGACGTGGTCGGCGATCGCGATCGCCTCCGGCTTGTGCTCGACCACGAGCACCGTGTTGCCCTTGTCGCGCAGCTGCAGCAGCAGGTCGTTCATCCGCTGGATGTCGTGGGGGTGGAGCCCGATGGTCGGCTCGTCGAAGACATAGGTGACGTCGGTGAGCGACGAGCCGAGGTGGCGGATCATCTTGGTGCGCTGCGCCTCGCCGCCCGACAGCGTCCCCGACGGCCGGTCGAGCGAGAGGTAGCCCAGCCCGATCTCCACGAACGAGTCGAGGGTGCGCTGCAGCGCCGCCAGCAACGGCGCGACCGACGGCTCGTCCAGTCCCTTCACCCATTCGGCCAGATCGTTGATCTGCATCGCACACGCGTCGGCGATGTTGATCCCCTTGATCTTCGACGATCGGGCTGCCTCGGCGAGGCGGGTGCCGCCGCAGTCGGGGCACGTGGCGAAGGTGACCGCGCGCTCCACGAACGCGCGGATGTGCGGTTGCATCGCGTCGACGTCCTTGGACAGGAACGACTTCTGGATCTGCGGGATCAGCCCTGCGTACGTCAGGTTGATCCCGTCGACCTTGATTTTGGTCGGCTCCCTGTGGAGCAGGTCGTGCAGTTCCTTCTTGGTGTACTTGCGGATCGGCTTGTCCGGGTCGAAGAAGCCGCAGCCGCGGAAGATTCGGCCGTACCAGCCGTCCATGCTGTAGCCGGGGATCGTAAGCGCACCCTCGTTGAGCGACTTGCTGTCGTCGTACAGCGCGGTGAGGTCGATGTCGTTGACGGTGCCGCGGCCCTCGCAGCGTGGGCACATGCCGCCGGTGATGCTGAAGCTCCGTCGCTCCTTCGTGGTGGTGCCGCCGCGCTCTATGGTGACCGCCCCTGCGCCCGAGATGGAGGCGACATTGAACGAGAACGCCTGGGGCGAGCCGATGTGCGGCTTCCCCAACCGGCTGAAGAGGATGCGCAGCATCGCGTTGGCGTCGGTGGCGGTGCCGACCGTAGAGCGGGGGTCGCCACCCATCCGCTGCTGGTCGACGATGATCGCGGTCGTCAGCCCGTCCATGACGTCGACCTCGGGCCGGGCCAGCGTCGGCATGAAGCCCTGCACGAAGGCGCTGTAGGTCTCGTTGATCAGCCGCTGCGACTCCGCGGCGATGGTGTCGAACACCAACGAGCTCTTGCCCGAGCCCGAGACGCCGGTGAACACCGTCAGCCGGCGCTTCGGGATCTCGACGCTGATGTCCTTTAGGTTGTTCACGCGAGCGCCGTGCACGCGGATCAAATCGTGGCTGTCGGCAGCCTCCAGCGCAGGCGACTGCGTGTCGGTGTGCTTGGCCTTGCTCATCGTGTCTCCATGCTTCGAAACCCCTTCGCCCACTTTCCGACTCACTGTGGGACGGCTCGTGTCGTTGGCCGGCTCAGGACGTGTTCAGCGCCACGGCGGCGCGAACGAGCCCCTTCAACGCCTTCTCATCAATCTTGTCGCCCTCGTGAATATCGATGGCACGTCTGGTATTGCCGTCGAGGCTGGAGTTGAAGAGGCCTGAAGGGTCCTCCAGCGAGGCGCCCTTGGCAAAGGTCACCTTCACGATGTCCTTGTATGTCTCACCGGTGCAGATCATTCCGGCGTGCGACCACACCGGAACCCCTCGCCACTTCCACTCCTCGACCACGTCGGGGTCGGCCTGCTTGATGAGCTTTCGGATCCGAGCGAGCGTCTCGCCCCGCCAATCAGGCAGCTCCTTGATCCTCGCATCGATCAGCTGAGAAGGAGAGTCGCCTCCTTTTCCGCCCTCCGTGCCGCTCTTCCTCGTCGCCATGGTGTGGTCGCTTTCGTCGTGGTAGTTGTCGCTCGCGCGTGACCTGAGTATCCCGGCCGACCGTGATCGCCGGACCTGCTCAGCGCAGTTCCTGGATGCGGATCAGGTTGCCAGCGGGATCGCGGACGGCGCAGTCGCGAACCCCGTACGGCTGCTCGGTCGGCTCCTGGACGACTTCGGCGTCGCTGGCCTGCAGCCGCTCGAAGGTGCCGTCGAGGTCCTTGGTGGCCAGGTTGATGCCGGCGTAGGTGCCCTTGGCCATCATCTCGGCGATGGTGCGGCGCTCATCGTCGGTGATGCCGCAGCCGTCGGCGGCCGGCGGCTGCAGGACGATGGACGTGCCGGGCTGGTCGGCGGGGCCGACCGTGATCCAGCGCATCCCGCCGTATCCGACGTCGTTGCGGACCTCGAAGCCGAGGGTGTCGCGATAGAAGGCCAGGGATGCGTACGGGTCGTCGTGCGGGAGGAAGCTCGCGTGAATGGTGATGTCCATGGCGATCAGGCTAGTTGCGGCTCGGTAACCGGCGCTTCTCGATTCCTGATCGGTCTGGTCACCTGTTTCGCCACGCACGGCGGCATCCCCGCCGTCGCGCGCGTCGCGTGGCGCCGGTAGGTGCTGGGCGGCGCACCGACCAACTCGGTGAAGCGAGTGCTGAAGGTGCCCAGCGATGCGCAGCCGACCGCGAAGCAGACCTCCGTGACGCTGAGGTCGCCACGACGCAGCAGCGCCATCGCGCGCTCGATGCGCCGCGTCATCAGGTAGGCGTACGGCGACTCGCCGTAGGCGAGCCGGAACTGCCGGCTGAGGTGCCCGGCCGACATGTGCGCGTCGCGGGCGAGCGCCTCGACGTCCAGCGGCTGCGCGTAGTCCCGGTCGATCCGGTCGCGGACGCGGCGCAGCCGCGCGAGGTCGCGCAGGTACTGCGCCGTGGCGGGTCTGCTCGTCACACGCGCGATCGTGCCACGTCGCACCGGAGTTGCCTAGCGCCGCCGGCGTCCCACCCCACTCCGCGTCCGCTCTCGACGCCCTACCATATGGCTGCCTCACAACGGTTCTCGTGCCGACCCAGCCCGATCGAGCTTCAACTCAACGGGCTTACCGTCATCAGTTGCCGCAAACGTTTCACGCCTTCGATTCTCCCCGCCACCGCCGATGAAGACGGGCGACACGCGGTCCATGCCGGCTCTTCGATTTTAAAGGGGCAGTTGTGATTTCGCTCTCATAGGGCGTGTCGTTGCATGAGGAGGCCCTTGGCCTTCCGAAGTCTGAAGTTTGCGGATTTCAGGCGGAAGGAAGGAACCAAGGGCCGTGTCTGACGGTACGACATTGTTGTTCGGGCTGCCAGGAGTACGGGTCGAGCGTGTCGAGCGGCTCGCCGACGGGACTCGTGTGGTGCAGGTGGCGACGGCGCGACGAAACGGCGGCGGCGTGCCCGTCGTGTGGGGTGGTGTCCACCTCGGTGAAGGCCCGGGTGACCACCGCGCCGCGCGACATCCCCTACGGTCAGGACCGAATCGTGGTGCGGTGGAACAAGACCCGCTGGCGCTGCCGGGAGGACTACTGCGAGCGGACCTCGTTCACCGAGGCCATCGCGCAGATCCCGGCGCGGGCGCGCACCACCCGCGGTT
This sequence comes from uncultured Actinomycetota bacterium, assembly GCA_963799495.1. Classification (GTDB taxonomy): domain Bacteria; phylum Actinomycetota; class Actinomycetes; order Mycobacteriales; family Mycobacteriaceae; genus Mycobacterium. The sequence goes on along the minus strand of CAWCXH010000019.1, from coordinate 399,136 downwards.
GCGCACCCAGATCGGCGCGGCGATCGGGACGCGGCCCGCTCGGTGGCCGAGGTCGCCGCCGCCCACGGCGTGTCGTGGCCGACCGCGCACCGCGCCGTTCGTCGCCCACGCCGAAGCGGTGCTGGCCGAGCCGCAACCCACCCCGGTGCTCGGCATCGACGAGACCCGCCGCGGAAAGCCCAGGTGGGAACGGTGCGCGGCGACCGGGCGGTGGGTGCGGGTCGACCCGTGGGACACCGGGTTCGTCGACCTGGCCGGCGATCAGGGCCTGCTCGGGCAACGCGAAGGCCGCACCGGCGCCGCGGTGATCGACTGGCTATCCGAACGCACCCGCAGTTCCGCGAGGCCATCGAGTACGTCGCGATCGACCCAGCCGCCGTCTACGCCTCGGCGATCCGCACACCCGGGCTGTTGCCGAACGCGACGCTCGTGGTCGACCACTTCCACCTGGTGAAGCTCGCCAACGATGCGCTCACCAAGGTCCGCCGCCGCGTCACCTGGGACCTGCGCGATCGCCGCGGCCGCCGCATCGACCCGGAATGGGCCAACCGGCGCCGACTGCTGCGCGCACGAGAACGCCTGTCGGACAAGAGTTTCGCAAAGATGTGGAACGCCATCGTGTCCGAAGACGACACCGGCCAGATCCTGTCGGCGTGGATCGCCAAGGAAGAACTGCGCACCCTGCTATCCACCGTGCGCGTCGGCGGCGACCCGCACCTGACGCGGCACCGGCTGCACCGGTTCCTGACCTGGTGCATCGACTCGCAGATCCCCGAACTGCTCACCCTCGCCGCCACCATCGACACCTGGTGGCCCGAAATCAACGCGTTCGTCGACACCGGCATCACCAACGCCCGCACCGAGGGCTACAACCGGCTCGTCAAACAGGTCAAGCGCACCGCCTGCGGGTTCCGAAACCGAGAGAACTCGGCCCGACGGATACGATTCCACTGCACCCGCAAACAGCGGGCCGCAACCACGACTTCATGCTGATTGCCCGAAGGAAGTCGAACCGCAACGTTTACGCGGGCCCACGCTGGATCATGCGTGGTTGCTTGCGGCCGCGGTAGGCTGCAGGGGTTTTCAACGTTAGGAGCCGGCCGAATAGTTGGTGCCCGCTTCCCGGGATGAGGCGGCTCCCACGGTTCATCCGGTTCAAGGGTGAACCGAGTTTGTGTTTCCCGGCAGTTCCTCGCCGCAGGTGAGAGGAGCGTAATGAGACTGACTTCCCGCATTGCCCGCCCGGCGGTGTGCGGAGTCGTGCTTGCGTGCATGGGAATGGTTGGCTGTGATTCCGGCGGCACCCCCGGGGGGAGCCCCGTCGCTACGACCGCCGCGTCGGCGGCTCCGGGCACATTTGTTCCCGGTGACGGTGATCGTTCCGGATTGGTCGACATCGGAGGGCGCCGCACTGTGTACCTCGAATGCCGCGGTGCCGGTTCGCCCACCGTTGTGTTCGTCTCGGGTCGTACCGACCGTGCCGATATCTGGTCGACCGTGGCGAATCCCCAGCAGCCCGGGCCCGCCGTGTACCCCGGGGTTGCCACGTTCACCCGGGTATGCGCCTACGACCGCCCCGGCACGGTCACGATCACCGGGGACAACGTCGAGGTGAGTCGATCTACCCCGGTGCCCCAGCCGACCACGGCCGCCGACGGGGTCGCCGACCTGCATGCGGTCCTGATGGCGGCGAAAGTCCCGGGTCCCTATGTGCTCGTTGCGCACTCGTTCGGCGGTCTGATCGCTCGGCTGTATGCCGCCCAGTATCCCGAGCAGGTGTCGGGTCTGGTGCTTGTCGACACGCTCACCGAGCTGCTCTATGACCGGCTAACACCGCAGCAGCAGGCGTGGTGGATCGCTCTCAACAGCGTCTATTCGCCGGACCTGGAGCATTACCTCGTCCAGGAGAAGACGAATTTCGTGCCCACCTTCCAGTCCCTGCGCACCGCCCCGGCGCTGCGGCCGATGCCGGTTGTCGTCCTCAAGTCGGACCAGTCGTCGATGTACGACCTGCAACCGTATGCCGACGAAGGCCGGTTGCCGTCGGGCATCCCGATCTCGTTCGGTCCGGTCATCTTCGCGGCCGATGTAGCCGCGCAACGCGAGCTCGCCGACCGCCTCGGCGCCATGTTCATCCCGGACACGAACGCCACCCACTATGTGCAGACCCAGCAGCCGCAGCTGGTGATCAATTCGATCCGTCACGTGGTTGATCAGGTTCGACAGGTGCCCGACCCGGACGGGTTGAGTTTGACCCCACAACCAAACCCCGCGCTGGACACCGCGACCACCGCGACGCCGACGACCCGGTAGCTCGCGGACCACACCATCGAGGGAGGCCGCCATTCGCGGTTCTGTTGGCAGGCAACGATCGCGATGACACGGACTCGCCCGGTTCGCCCGACCGGCAGCGGCCTGGCATTCGCGGTCACCCTGTGTAGCTGCGCCTGCGGTGCCCACACGGCGAGAAGTCCTGCCATCACGACTGCTGCGGCGGCGTTCCTGGGCAACTTTGTTTCCCGGTAACGGTGACCGTTCCGGGTCGGTCGACATCGGCGGGGGCCGCACGATGTGCCTCGAGTGCAGCGGTACCGGTTCTCCGACGGTCGTACTCGGCGCCGACCTCGCCGCGGACAATTGGAGTTACACGGGTGACCACACAATTCGGCTCGGCTCGCCCGGATACGATTCCACCCGCAACCCAGACCCGCAACCCAGACCCCACCCCAATTGCCTGGACAAAGTCCAAGAGCCATGCCGGCTCTTCGCCGCGCCGTGTGCCCGCCGTGAGCGGCGTCTACATGGCACGCATAAGTCGTTCTTCGATGGGGTATTTCGAGACTTCCCGCATTTCCGGTAGCAATCCAATGGGACCGCGCGTCCTGCGTCGTTGAGCGAGCTGGGGTCGCTCGGATTCGGGAATGAGCTCTTCACGGTTGGGAGTCCGCCACAGCTCGACGGTCTGGATTGCCCAATACGCCGCAAACTCCAGGATCAGTGCGGTCTCGACGACGATGACCGCGTGGTTCCAGTTGTCAACCAAGAAATGCAAGAGCACCGCCGAGACCAATGTCGCCAGCATGGTCCAGGTGATCAGCTGGTAAAGCAGGTAGTAACGGCGTCGATGCGGGGATAGATCGTCGTCTTGACGGTTGACCAGGAACGCGGTCAATCCCACGGTGACGATGATCGCCAGGAACATCGTCACCGCCGCAACACCATGTGCGTAGCGATTGAACCAGTCTCGGTAAAAAATCAACCCGACGAGGCCAACGGCTACGACCGCCCAGAAGATCCACAACATCAACGAGCCCAGAACGCTTCTGGTCTCTTCGGTGCGGGTTCGCCGACGCTGCCACCACGACACCAATTGAGCGACCACCAGCGCGATGATGACCGCCCACATATTGTTCGTGATCGCCTGCTCCACTTTGTATTCCGCGGGCAGGCCGGAGGTTCCGCACAGTCGTTCCGGCCGGCCGGTGGGGACCATGGCGACCACGAACGCCAGTATTCCGGCCAGATTCAGCAGAACGTCCTCGGTATCGGTGCTTCCCCGGTAGACGATGAGCTGAGCGCCCACCGCACACAATGCCGCAATGAAGATGCTGTGCGCGGACGTGAAGAAGTAGGCGCTGATCGACGTCTGCCAACAGGTCGCCGTAAGCTTCTCGCCGATGACAGCAGCGCCGAGCATGACAATCATGACCACCATGCCGCCACGCAGGTAGCGGTAGGTGTCCAGCGCGATGTCACGAGTCTGTGCCGGCTTGTCGTCTAGCTGGCTCATGGCCCCATCCCCCGCGTGAGTGGTGTGCTGTTGATGAAAACATCGTCGGCTCGGTGCCGGGCCGGCGCGTGCGTAGTCGGCTACCTGTCCTTGCCAGGTGACCGGTGGATCGGCAAACAACTGCAAGGTTCGTCCGTGACATAACTAGGTTATCCAGGGAGGTGCTGCGTCCCCAATCCCCAGCCGCGGTCGTTTATGCCATGCGCTTCCCAGCGACACCGACGACCAGAATGGTCCGTCGCGTTCCTCGCCGACCGAGGCAAACACATGAAGGCGTACCGTCAGGACTTCGGTGCATTCGCGGTACTCATCGGCATCAATACACCGGATCTGTCACGAGGCTGGTGAACGGCTGAAAGAATCGAACTCGGCCTCTAGGCGAATAGTCCCGCGGCCACCTGATCTCGTTTCACTTCGGGAGGTGTGTAATGCCAGATCTGCTCAAGGGTGTCCGGCGACTATTCCGTGATCTCGGGGGCGAACCCGAACCCGACGAGGTGTCGGCGCACCTCAAGAGATATGCCGATCAGCACCCGGTGACGATAACACTCACTCCCGATCAGCTCGACACCCTGAAAGAGCAGTGGCAGAGGCTCGATCCCCGAAGTCCGGCGGCAATCACCTTCCAAGTCGAAGGCAAACCGGTTGCCGACTTCAAGGTCGCTTCGTGCGCGTACTGGGGCGATACCTGCTGCGCTTAGAAGCGCATTCGTGATGCCCTCGGTTGGCGAGAACGCGCGGTACCGCCGCGCACACGCGCTAATCGCCCGGTGGGCGAGCGGCCAATTCGTCGTCGACAACTATTTGACCAGGGACCGGATCGAATTGACACCGGCCCTCCTACAATTCATCGACACAAATCCAGGGCCTACGTTTTACGCCGATCTAATAAGAGCCTTCGCGTCTATCGACGACAACGAACGTCTGGTCAATGCGCTGATCGGCAACCACATCTACATTGCTGAGGGTAGTGACGAGGCTGTTCGCGACGAGTGCCTCGACGCCACATGGGCGTGGGACCACGTCGCCCGATGGTTCCACTACGGGACCCGGGACACGCCCTTCGAGCCCGACATCACGCGTCAGCAGCGATGGTTGACCGAACTTGCCGCGAATGAGCCGCCGCCGGCGCCGATCCGAACGTACCCCGGCCAGCCGGTTGAACTCCCGCCGCCAAGCGACCCGAGTGATTCGACGGTCGCTGCTTGCCTAGGGGCGCGTCGGACCGCGCGACGCTGGGCGCGGACATCCTTATCAAGTTCAGACTTGTCGTCATTGTTGTGGTGGACATGGGGCACTCAGCGGTTCGTGGAGAAGTCTCCGATCGGCCCGTACCAACTGAAAACCTCCCCGTCCGGCGGCGCCCGACACAGCATCGAGGTCTACCCCGTCGCCCTCAGGGTGGACGGCATCCACACCGGCATCTACCACTATGCGCCACGCGAGCACCAACTGGCTCTGATCAGATCCGCACCGCTCGAGCAGTTGGCGAGCGAGGCCGTCGGATGGTTTGCGAACCAGCCATGGGTCGCCGAAGCGTGCGTTGTCTTTCTTATGACAGCCGTGTTGGAACGATCGATGTGGAAGTACCGGCACTCTCACGCGTACCGCGTTGTACTGCTCGACGCTGGTCACCTCGGCCAGACATTCCACATAGTCTGTACGGCCCTAGGGCTTGGGCCATTCACGTCATCGGGCATATGCGAAAGTGCGATCGAACGAGCGCTCGGCATCGATGGCATTCGTGAGATACCCGTGTACGCCGGCGCGACGGGGGTCTGTGTGGCGAATGCCCACTGAAGCATGTGAACCCCAACGTGGTTACTAAGGCTCGGGATATCGCCGCCCGCGCAGATCATAGTGCCGACGATCTTCCTCCCGCATACTTCGATCAGCTTTTGGGGGCTGGATGGTCGGTGAACCGTTGTTCCGCAACGTCTTTCACCGCCCTGGGTCAGGACGGGAAATACACGACCTGGTTGCTGAAGAGCGAGTTTGGCTTGCTGATGTGGTTTGCCGCTGCGGCGACCGACATCCTGGTGTCCAGATCAGCGTCGCCGTACTGATCGCGGCAGAGGGTCTCGAGCGTATCGCCGGCGACGTTGGCGCGACGGTTCAGCCCGGGCACGATGAGCACGTGACCGGGTGTCAGATCACTGCCCGGGGGCAGGTTGTTTGCGTCTTCGATCAGCCCCGCGAGGTGAATGTCCCCGTACCATCTGTCGGCGAGCATTATCAGGGTCTCGCCCGCTACCACGGTGTGGTGTCCGGCATTGGCGAGATCGGGAATGAGGAGCCAGGCACCAGGATGTATCGGACGCTGAGCCACCCCGCTGGCGACCTCCCAGATCCGCTGATATCGGGTTTCCTCGGTTCCGTAGTAGTGCAGGGTGAGCTTTTTTCGCGCCGCGGGGGAATCGGCCGTGGTGAAGTGATGCCGACGCGTGACATACGGGATCAGTAGCTGTTGGCCGACTCCGATGACGTCAGGATTGGCGAGGTCGTTTTGGCGCACGATCACCGGATACAGGCTGGCGTCACCGTATTCGCGCTCGGCGATGTCCGAGAGAGTGTCGCCCGGTTGAACTACGTAGTTCTTCATCTTCCTGAACTCCTCACATTCTGAATTCCACACTGGGACAGCGCTCTTAGCGCACACCGCAGGCAGGGATGACCAAAGTCGTTGCGCCATCCGGCTTGCGTTGAAGCGCTTGTCGATCAGCGATAGCCTTCGCCGACGGCATGACCGTACGGCGATGCCGGCTCCAGCTCCTGAGTAGTGGACTACTCGATTATTTCGGTCGCCATTCCAGATGTCTTGACGGTCAACGTTCCCGGAGGCGGCCAAGTCCGGCGCGGGGGTGACACTCACCGGCTCGCCAAGCAGCCGACGGACGGCCGGGTCGCCGGTCGATCGTCCGGGGGGCCTCCCTTTACTTCGCTGACGCAGGGGTCTTCAACACGTATGCTTCATCGCCGATCGATACGTCCTTGTAGTGAATCCAGACCGACCTAGACTCGCCGAATGGGATTCGTCGGATGACACGAACCGTCAGCGGTGTCGCGACCTCCATCACGGCCTTCGTCGGCCGCACGCTGCGAGGCCCAACAGACCGTCCCGTCATCGTCCAGAGCTTCGCTGAGTTCACCCGGCTCTACGGCGGACTGTGGCTGGAGAGCCCGCTCAGCTACGCCGTCTCTCACTATTTCCTCAACGGCGGCCGCGACGCCCTGATCTGCCGGGTCCACCACGCCGCCGCAAGAGCCTCGGTGACGTTGGCGCCGGGCTTTGGGTTGGAGGCGGCGAACGAAGGGGCTTGGGGAAACCGGCTACGTGTCCGCGTCGAGCACGCCGAATCCGAGGCTGATGATCTCCCCGACACTCGGTTCAACCTCTTGATCAAAGATCTCGCCACCGATCACGTCGAATCCTTTATCAACGTGTCGACAGTCGGCACGCATCCGAGGTATGTCACCAACGTCGTTGCTACAGAATCCGACCTGGTGCGCACGAAGGGAGCCGTGCCCGTCACAAGGCCAACCAGGAGCGGCGATGCCCCGCCCGTTACCGACCCCTTGGAAGACCCGTCAAGCTCGACTCCGTTCGATTCCGACGGCAACGATGGCCAACCGATCACCGACGACGAGATCAGCCACGAGACCCTGAAGGACCAGCGCCGCGGGCTGTGGCTGCTCGACCTTGCCGACACCGTCAACCTGATTTGCATCCCGCCGCTCACCCCAAGCCAGGACCTCGCCAAGGCGACGTGGGAGACCGCGTTGGAGTACGCCGCGGAACGGCGCGCGATCGTGCTCATCGACGCCAAGAATGAGTGGAGCAATCCCGATGCGGTGCTCAATGGGCTTGCGGCGACCGTGTCCCGCTCGGCCAACGGCGCGATCTACTTCCCCCGCATCAAGGCGTCGGATCCCCTGCGCGAGAACCGAACCGAAACCTTCGCCCCGAGCGGCGGGGTCGCCGGTGTCATCGCCCGCACGGACGCCGCGCGCGGCATCTGGAAGGCGCCGGCCGGCTTGCAAGCGACACTCGTGGGCGTCGACATGCTGGGCTACACGCTAAACGATGTTCAGAACGGCCGGCTCAACGTTCGGGGTGTCAATTGCCTGCGCCGCTTCCCCGATGTGGGACCAGTCGTATGGGGTGCGCGGACGTTGCTGGGAGACGATGAACGCGGGTCGGAGTGGAAGTACCTGCCGGTGCGGCGCACCGCGCTCTACATTGAGGAAAGCCTGGTCCGTGGGACCCAGTGGGTGGTTTCCGAGCCTAACGACGAGCCGTTGTGGGCACAGATCCGGCTCAACGTCGGTGATTTCATGAACCAGCTGTTCGGGCAGGGTGCGTTTCAGGGCCGCACGCCCCGCGAGGCGTACTTCGTCAAGTGTGACAGCGACACAACTACTCAGAGCGACATCGATCGTGGGGTGGTGAACTTCGCGGTCGGATTCGCGCCGCTACGACCGGCGGAGTTCATCGTCCTTTCAATCCAGCAGCGCGCCGGCCAGGTGCCGGCCTAGTGCGCTTCTGGATGCGACCAGGCGCATTTCATCACTGGGGCGTTAGCACTCCGCCTCGACCGAACGCGGGCCGTGCTGCCTCACTGTCGCCGCGACGACCGCGAACTCTGCTTGCCAGACGCGGCTTTGCCGGCCGTGGTCCGGGCCGCGGCCGTGTTCGGTTCGTCACGGTCCTCCGGTGACAGGCCCGCCAACCGGCTCAACGTCGCAACTCCCGGAAGGCCGGACAGGCCTCGATAAACGTCGTTGCCCGTCGCGATAAGCGCTTCCAATTGAGGCAACACCCGGTCCATCGTTCGGAACATGGGGTCGGCGAGCGCCATGTAGCGCTCCATGCGGTCGATCGTGGTGTTCAGGCGCTCGGTGGCGGCAGTCAGATTCTCCAAGAGATCCGGCAGCTGCGCGGCGAGCTGCGCGGACGCCGGCGGGACGCGCATGGCGCTGCTGGCCACCGCCTGCGCCGTCTCCAGAGCGGATTCAGCGGCGGACCGGATGTCACTGGGACGCGGAACCTTCGGCGGCGTCACATCCGTCACTTTGCCGCACAGATACCCACGCTGTCAGGACTTTTCCGGATTTCGCCGCGTGCCTGTCGGTGCTCGGCTATACCACGGTCGACGACACGGCGTACTAACAGACGTTTCCGCCAGGTGGTCGGAGGCGGTCCGATGTGTCTGGTTCGCGCATGCACGATTCGCGCACACCGCCCCAGTAGTCAACGCAACGTGCCAGAATTCCGCCAATCCGCTCTGGAGATTTGACTCCGAAGTGCGAACGGGATAGATGACTCCCAGTGCAAAACGAAATGAAGTAAGCGAACTTCTCGTGCGTGCCGCCCCTCCGGCTGTAATGATCGAGTCCCCATCACGAGGGCTGGGACAAGGTTCGGATATTTGATTGCCCTTTCGACCTCCAGGAGCCGGTCATGGCAAGTGAAACGAAAACCGTCGAGACAGTTGTCCATTTCATCCCGGGTGGGTACGGAACCGCCTTCGAGGTTTTCATGGGGATCTTTGATTTCGCCCACTCCTTCGGCAAAACGGACCCGAACCCTTCATCGGGAACTTCGCCATGGCCCCCACACTGCCTCTCGCGGTCCTCTACGGCATTCGACATGATGGCGTCGCGGACTGGTACCGTCAAATACCGGGTGAAGGTCCGAACGCTGCGTCCCAATGGCTCGGTCCGCGCCGCACCCGGGACGGGTGGGATAATTACGCCAGGATTTTCCCAGCTGGCGGCAATCGTTTGTACGGACTGCACCGGAACGGTGAATTGCACTGGTTCGCGCACGACGACTTTAACGACGGCGGGCCCGGATGGGCTGGGTTCAGGCGCGTTGGCCGCGGCTGGGGCAGCTTCCTCTCGATCACCCCTGGCGGTGACGGCGTGCTCTATGCCGTTCAGCCGGACGGCAAGCTTCTGTGGTATCGGCATGACGGTCTGACCTCGGGAGGCGGCATTGAGACTTGGCGTAGCGCTCCCGTTCACTCTGGTTTCCACGAGTACCGGCGCCTCTTCTCGGTGAACGAAGGTGTCCTCTACGCCGTGGCCAGCGACGGCACGCTGATGTGGTTCCGCCACAAGGGATTCAAGGACGGTACGTCTCTCTGGGATGGCCCCCGTAAAGTCGGGAAAGGATGGCAGAATTTCCGGGACGTCTTCGGGACGGATAACGGCGTGGTTTATGCCCAGCGACCCAACGGAACGCTGCTGCGATACGTCCATCTCGCCTGGGAGACCGGCGGTGACGAGAGCACGTGGCGCCCACCCGTCCCGGTCTCCTTCGGCGTTGGAGGTTACAGGCAGGTGGTCACGCTGATGTCCGCCTTACTGCCCCCGGTGCGATAGGCCCGCGAAGGACGTCAAATACGCTGGCGCACCGCGGCGCCCCAGAGGCTCGACGCCCGAGGACATAATGGCGCCATGACCGACTTGCGACCGTTCCGCATTGCCGTGCCCGACGACGACCTGGCCGACTTGCGCCGGCGCCTGGCCGCAACGCGCTGGCCCGAAGCCGAGTGTGTCGACGACTGGAGCCAGGGCATACCGCTGAGCTACACCCGCGAACTCGCCGCCTATTGGGCGGACGGCTACGACTGGCGGGCGCGCGAGTCTGCGCTGAACCGGTTCGACCAGTTCACCACCGAGATCGACGGGCTCGACATCCACTTCATTCACCAGCGCTCCCCGCACGCTGACGCCTTCCCGCTGATCATCACTCACGGCTGGCCCGGATCGGTCGTCGAGTTCCAGAAAATCATCGAGCCGCTGACCGACCCGACCGCGCACGGCGGGCGCGCCGAGGACGCCTTCCACGTGGTGTGCCCCTCGCTCCCGGGTTACGGCTTCTCCGGCCAGCCGTCGACCACCGGCTGGAACGTCGGCAAGATCGCGCAGGCGTGGGAGACGCTGATGGTCCGCCTCGGGTATGAGCGGTACGGGGCGCAAGGCGGCGACTGGGGTGCGGCCGTCACGACCGAGATGGGCCGCAATCGTGGCCACTGCGTGGCGATCCACACCAATATGCCGATCGCCCTTCCCCCGGCCGACGCCTTGGACAACCCGACCGACGAGGACCAGCGGGCGCTGGCCGCTCTCGCCCACTACCGGCGGTGGGACTCGGGCTACGCCAAGCAGCAGTCGACCCGGCCGCAGACGCTCGGATACGGACTGGTGGATTCGCCGGCGGCCCAGATGGCCTGGATCATCGAGAAGTTCTGGTCCTGGACCGACTGCGACGGTCATCCCGAAAATGCGCTCAGCCGCGACGAGCTTCTCGACAACGTGACGGTGTACTGGGTAACCGGCACCGGAGCGTCGTCGGCCCGCCTGTACTGGGAGAGCATGGGCGCGTGGCGGCCCGCAGACCGTGTCGAGGTGCCCGCCGGCGTCGCCGCGTTCCCCAAGGAGATCCTTCGTTCCCCGCGTCATTGGTGCGAGGCCAACTACCGCATCACCCGCTGGACGACCATGCCGCGAGGCGGTCACTTCGCCGCGTTCGAGCAGCCCGATCTCTTCGTCGACGATGTCAGGGCGTTCTTCGCGACGGTGCGGTGACCTATCCGTGTCGCAGGCTATGAATCGTTGCGGGCCCAGTATCTCCCCCAGATTCGATCAGGACGAATCGGCGACAAGCCTGGCCGAACTCACTCACGTGGTCGTGCGGCGCTACCTGGTAGTCGTCGGGGCTGGGGTGGGCGCCAGCGATAATCCGGCATAGACCTCGTCGAGAACTGTTGGCAATAAGGCATTCGCCGTTGTTTTGCCGTCGGGCGACAGGGTCAGGTTCGTCCAGATCACGAGAGTCACGTCGTTGTCAGCGTCGTAGCCCATGAACGAGTTGAATCCCGGCAGTTCGCCGCCGTGGTAGTACATCGAGGCGTTCGGTCCGAATCGTTGATAGGCGATGCCGTAGCCGTATTCCTGCCCGTCGGGTGTGTTCGGGTCCTCGGGTTGCAGGCTGTGCAGCCATTCTTCGTGATACTCGGCATTCATGACATCGCCGGCAACCAGTGCCCGGATCCAGGTTGACAGGTTGTTCGCGGTGGAGATCGCTCCCCCGGCGGCGGTGGCGTAGGAGGGGTTCTGGTTGGTGTAGTCGACCGGTTGGAGTGTTCCGCCACGTGCGGCGGCCTGCATGTCGGCGGGGTACTCCTCATCGACCAGTGCGTAGGCGGATCCGCCGTACATGTACCCGTGTGAGTAGGGCGCCGGGATCGAATTGTCGTCGATGGCAGGGAGCGAGGTCTGCTCCAGCCCGAGCGGGCCGAAGAATCGGTCCTGAAATTGCTTGGCCAATGGGCGCCCACCGACCTTCTCGGCTATCAGGCCCAGCAACGCGTAATTGGTGTTGCTGTACTCGTAGGAGGTGTCCGGTGGGAACTCCGGCGGGCGCTGGAACGCGATGGCCAATACTTCCTGCGGCGTCCAGGCCTTCGTCGGGTCCGCATCCAGAGTCGCCGCTAGCTCAGGCGCACTCGTGTAGTCAGGCAGCCCGCTGCGCATCCTCAGCAGCTCGGCGAGGGTGATGTTGTTGCCGTCGGGCACATTTGGGATGTACATGGACACCGGGTCGCTCAACTGGAGCCTACCCTCCTGCGCGAGCAGCACGATGAGCGCCGACGTCATGGTCTTGGTGTTGGAGGCGATTCGGAAGTGGGTGTCCGGATCAGGCGGCGTCTGCAAACCCAGCTGCGTGGTGCCGACCACCGCGTCAAAGTTCCCCTGCGGGGTGCGCAGCACGACCAATGCCCCGGGAACGAGTAGCGCCTTGGCGGCCGCGTCGACGGCGGCCTCGAATGCGGCCGGCTCGATGGGCTTAAGCGCGGAAGGTACGGGTGGGGACCCGGTTGCCGTCGTCGTGTCCGATGCGACCGTGGTCGTCGATCCGGGCGTCGATGAGCAGCCCGCGATCACAAGGGCGACGCAGGTCACGAACCCAGCGATACGGCCGAGGCACGATTGCCCGGACGCACGTCGTCGGTAGCTCGTGCTCATCGCGTTCTCTCCCCGGAAGCCCATAGATTCGCGGTCGGGATTCCCCGGCTGGATCTGATCGAGACGATAAGCCGGCAGGATGCTGTTGCGGAGTGGAACGACGAAATCGAACACGCCGGGTATCCGTCAGCCGAGGGGGCCGGTGACGGATTCTGCTGCGGCGGCGAGTGATCCGTCGCGCGCGAGTTCGACGACGGCTTCGATGTCGGGTGCGAGATAGCGGTCGGCACCCGGGCCTTCGACCCGCGCGCGCACGGCTGCGATCACAGCGCCCGTTGTAGGCGATGGTGTCAACGGTGTGCGCATGTCGATTCCCCTTGCCGCGGTGAGGACTTCGATGGCGAGGACGCGGGTGAGTCCGTCGATGGCCTTGCGTAGTTTGCGTGCCGCGGACCACCCCATGGATACGTGGTCTTCCTGCATCGCCGAAGATGGGATCGAGTCGACGCTGGCGGGGTTGGCCAGGCGCTTGAGGTCGGAGACGATGGCGGCCTGGGTGTACTGGGCGATCATGTGGCCACTGTCGACACCTGGGTCGTCGGCCAGGAACGGGTTGAGCCCGTGACTGCGGGCCGCGTCCAGGAACCGGTCGCTACGCCGTTCACTGATGCTGGCAAGATCGGCGACGACGATGGCGAGGAAGTCGAGCACGTAGGCAACGGGTGCGCCGTGGAAGTTTCCGTTCGATTCGACCTGTCCGTCGAGGGTGACGACCGGGTTGTCGATGGTGCTGGCCAGTTCCCAGTTTGCGACGTTGCGGGCATGCGCGACGGTGTCTCGTGCGGCGCCGGCGACCTGAGGTGCGCACCGCAGCGAGTACGCATCCTGGACCAGGCTGCAGTCCGGTCCGCTATGGCTGGCGACGATGGGCGAATCGGCAAGAATTCGAGTCATATTCGCCGCTGCCACGGCCTGACCCGGCTGCGGCCGCAACGCCTGCAGGTGTGGTCTGAAGACCCTGTCCGAGCCGAGCAGGCCCTCGACGCTCATCGCCGCGGATACATCGGCGAGCACGAGTAGCCGGTCGATGTCGGTCAGTGCCAGGACCAGTTGCCCGAGCATCCCGTCGGTGCCGTTGATGAGGGCAAGGCCTTCTTTCTCGGCGAGGACGATCGGTTGCAGGCCATGCGCGGTCAGGGCTTCCGCGGCTGGTAGAAGCTCGCCGTCGACGGTTCGTACAGATCCTTCGCCCATGATCGCGAGGGCGACGTGCGCGAGGGGGGCGAGGTCTCCAGAACATCCCAGGCTGCCGTACTCGTAGACAATCGGTGTCAGCCCCGCCGAGAGCAGCCCCGCGTATGCCTGGGCGACCTCGGGGCGTACACCGGTGCGGCCGGTGGCCAGCGTCGACAACCTCAGCAGCATCATCGCGCGGACGACTTCGCGTTCGACCTCAGGCCCCGATCCAGCCGCGTGCGAGCGAATCAGGCTGCGTTGCAGTTGGGTTCGGAGCTCAACCGGGATATGGCGTGTTGCCAGGGCACCGAAGCCGGTGGACACTCCGTACACCGGGGCCGGGTTGTCGGCGAGCGCTTGGATGCGCGCGCGACTCGCAGCGATAGCGGCTAGCGAATCATCCGCGATGACCACCGGGGCGTTGTGGCGTGCCACGCGCACGACATCGTCGAAGGTGACCGGGCCGATCCCCACGACAACAGGCGCCATTCGATGATTGTTCACGGTCGCGCTACTCCCATTCCGCGTGCGAATTCAACTGACCACCGAGCACCACGTCACGGACAAGCGGCACCCCGGGCCGATACGCCAGATGGACGTAAGAGGGCGCATCGAGGCACACGAAGTCGGCTCGCTTGCCCGCGGCCAGGGCTCCCACATCATCCCGTCGAAGCGCGGCGGCACCGCCGGCCGTCGCCGACCACAAGGCCTCAGCCGGGGTGAAGTTCATGTCCCTGACCGCCACGGCTATGCAGAACGACATGCTCGTGGTGAAGGAACTGCCGGGGTTGCAATCGGTCGCGAGCGCGACGATGACGCCGGCGTCGATCATCCGACGGGCATCCGGCCATTGCGCGCGCGTGGAAAACTCCGCTCCGGGCAGCAGCGTTGCCACCGTGGAGCCGGCGGCCAGGGCGTCGATGTCCTCGTCGGAGGCGTATGTGCAGTGATCCACCGACGCGGCCGCGAGCTCCACCGCCAGCCGAATCCCCGCGCTGTATCCGAGCTGCCCCGCGTGCACGCGCGGCTGTAGTCCAGCGGCGACACCCGCCGTGAGGATGACACGCGACTCGTCGACATCGAACGCTCCACGGTCACAGAACACGTCGACCCATCGAGCGGACGGAGCGCAGGCGGCGAGCATCGGCCCCGTGACCAGATTGATGTAGCCTTCGCGGTTGTCGCGAAATTCGGCGGGCACAACATGAGCACCCATAAATGTTGTTTCGCTGGTGAATCGGCGTGCCACGGCCAAGGAGCGCGCCTCGTCCTCGACGGTCAGGCCATACCCGCTCTTCGATTCGAATGTGGTCACACCCGCTCTGAGCAGTTCGTCGGCCAATCGCTTGACCCCAGCGATCAACGTTGCGTCGTCGGCGGCGCGTGTGGCCGCCACGGTTGTCGCGATTCCGCCCGCTGCGTACGGTTCGCCGCTCATCCGGGCGGCGAACTCGGCCGAACGTTCGCCGGCGAACACCAGGTGAGCGTGGCTGTCGACGAAGCCGGGAATGACGCTCGAGCCGCCGCAGTCCACACGTTCATCGGCAGCGGGAGCGTCGCGCCGACTACCCACCCATTCGATCGTGTCCCCCTCGACGAGGACAGCGCCGTCCTCGATGATGCCCAGTGCGCTGCCGTCGCCGCGGGCCGGATCATTGGTGACCAACTCGGCGATACCGGCGTACAAGGTGCTCATGAGTTGGCCCGCAACGTTTCTCGGTGGATCCCCATCAGGTCGGAGATGGCGGAGTCCAAATCGGCGACTGCGTCGACGCGGACATGACGGCGGTCCGACACCACGACCCGACCGTCGACCACCACGTCGGTGACATCACCGGCGGACGCCGCGAACACCACGGTCTCCGCGGTCGCCTCGCCGCCCACAGTGCGTACGGAGTTCAGGTCCACGGCCACGAAATCCGCGCGTGCCCCGATCCGGATCTGTCCCGCGTCCGTCCATCCAAGTGCGTGCTGTCCACCGGCGGTCGCCGCGTGCAATAGCGTTGACGCTCCGATGATGCCGCGCGCCTGGCGAGCAAGGCGCTCGTCGAGTTCGACGGCCCGCGCCTCCTCGAACATGTCGATCACGGCGTGACTGTCCGACCCCAGGCTGAACAATCCGCTTGCGGCGAGCAGCTCCGGCGCGGGACCGA
Organism: uncultured Actinomycetota bacterium; assembly: GCA_963799495.1. Taxonomy (GTDB): domain Bacteria; phylum Actinomycetota; class Actinomycetes; order Mycobacteriales; family Mycobacteriaceae; genus Mycobacterium. The sequence goes on along the minus strand of CAWCXH010000019.1, from coordinate 382,981 downwards.
TTCCGTCGCCCAGATCTCGTTCTGTGGTCGGGCAAAAGCACACGCCTGTCGCCGTATCGTCCAAGTCACCGATGTCTTCGGGAGTCAAGTGCGTTGCATGGACGGCGGTAGTCCGTGGCCCGAGCGCACCCGCGTCCCGCAGCACGGCCGTGGGTGTACGCCCGTACGCGGCGATGCACTGGTCGATTTCAGCCCTCTGCTCCGATGAGTGAACGTGCAGAGGTCTCTGGTGGGCGTCGGCCCACTCGACCACCGCAGGCATGTGCTCGACCGGGACCCCTCGCACGGAATGCAGCGCAGCACCGACGAGAACGTCGGGCCCGGACCTCGGGGCCGTCTGCATCTGCTGGTGCAATGCCTCGACACGCTCCGCCCAGCCCGCCGCGCTGCCGTCACCGAAGCGTTGTTGAGGCCCGTCGTTCAGCGGCGCCCCGTCGGGAGCCGAACTGAGATAACAGGTATCGAGCAATGTCAGGCGAAGGCCTGCATCGGCGGCACCTTCAATCAACGCGTGCCCCATCGCGTTTGGGTCGGAGTACCGGCGTCCGCCGGTGTCGTGATGCAGATAGTGGAACTCACCGACCGAGGTGATCCCCGCAAGTGCCATCTCGGCGTAGACGCCGCGGGCCAGCAGTCGGTATGAGTCCGGATCGAGCCGGGCGGCTGCCCGGTACATCAGATCGCGCCACGTCCAAAACGATCCACGATCGCGTTGCGTGCGCGCCCGCAATGCTCGGTGGAATGCATGCGAATGGGCATTGGCCATGCCCGGTATCACCAGGCCGTACAGACGATTCGACGTTGCGTCGGCAGCGGTGTTCGACCGTAACGACGCGATCCGGCCGTCGGCCACGAGAATCTGCACGCCCACATCGACGGTGTCACCGCCGAGCCAGGCGTGCTCGCACCACCACGTGGTCGTAGTGCGCGGGGTCGTCATGTGGATATCCAGTCGGTCATGATGTTGGCCAACGCCGCCGCGCCCTGATTGCAGTCGGCCATCTCCGCGTGTTCGTCAGGCGAATGCGATACACCGGTTGGGTTGCGGACGAACAGCATTGCGGTCGGCACCCGCGTCGACAAGATACCGGCGTCGTGCCCCGCCGCCGTGGGAAGCACCGGTATCTCACCGAGGTGGCCGAGCGCCTTCCTCAGCCGTGCGCGCGGACCTTCCGGAAATTCGACTATTGGAGTGATCGATTCGGCGGTCACGTCGAGGGTGATGGAATCGAATGCGGCGTGCCGCTGCGCCTGGGCGGTTATCTTGTCGACCAATGAAGTCAGGGTTGCCTCGTCTGCCGCCCTGGCGTCCAGCCAGGCACGGATCTGCGACGGTATGGCGTTGGCTCCGTTGGGAGAGACGACGACCTTGCCGAACGTCGCCACCGCATGGTGTGCGGTTGCCTCGGCGCGCGCGGAGTGCACCGAGGACGCAAAGGCAAGCATGGGATCGCGGCGGTCGACCAGACGCGTCGATCCGGCATGGTTGGCTTCGCCCTCGAACGTGAACTCCCACCGTCCGTGCGGCCAGATCGACGAGGCCACAGCGATCGGAGCGTTCACCAGATCCAGCGCGCGACCCTGCTCGACGTGCAACTCGACGAACACCCCGACGCGAGCGGTCAGGTGCGGATCCGCGCCGAGATGTTCGGGATTGCGACCGACTCGAACAAGAGCCTCGGCCAACGTGATTCCGTCGGCGTCACGTAACCCACGTGCCCGATCTGCACTTAGGGCGCCGGTCAACAGTTGAGACCCGACGCACGCGACTCCGAAGCGCGCCCCTTCTTCGTCCGAGAATGCGACCACCGCCACCGGAATGTCGGGCACTACGCCGCGCTCTCGCACGATGTCGATCGCCGCGAAGGCGGACACCACGCCGAGTGGTCCGTCGAAAGCGCCACCGTCGGGGACGGAGTCCAAATGTGAGCCGGTGACGAATGCGTCGCGTGGATCTCCGGTCCATCCCGGCGGCATCCACCACGCCCACATGTTTCCGTTGCGGTCGATCTCAACATCCATGCCGCGACGGTCGGCACACCCGACGAACCATTCACGCAACGTCAGGTCGGCCTCGGACCATGCGAACCGGCGATACCCACCGGTGCCGGCGTTTCGACCGACGTCAAGAATGGTCGGCCACAACGTGTCGAACGCCGTCACGGGTTCTCCCACATCGGAATACGGACCCCGCGCTCGTTCGCAACCTGCGCGGCGTGCTCGTATCCGGCGTCCACGTGCCGAATGACGCCCATGCCCGGATCATTGACGAGGACCCGCGCGAGCTTTTGCGCGGCCAACTCGGTACCGTCCGCGACACACACCTGGCCCGCATGAATCGAGCGTCCCATACCCACTCCACCGCCGTGGTGAATCGAGACCCAGGACGCGCCCGAAGCGGTGTTCAGCAAGGCGTTGAGCAACGGCCAGTCCGCAATCGCGTCGGACCCATCCAGCATGGACTCGGTCTCGCGATACGGCGAGGCAACCGATCCCGAATCGAGGTGGTCCCGGCCGATCACAATCGGTGCGGAAATCGCACCCGACGCGACCATTTCATTGAACTTCAGACCGGCCCGGTGACGCTCGCCGTAGCCGAGCCAACAGATGCGTGCGGGCAGGCCCTCGAACGCTACCTTCTCGCCGGCCATGGTTATCCAGCGATGCAGGTGGGCGTTGTCGGGAAACAACTCCAGAATCGCCTGGTCCGTGGCGGCGATGTCCTTGGGATCTCCCGACAGCGCGGCCCACCGGAACGGCCCAAGTCCCTCCTCGAACTGAGGACGAATGTAGGCAGGAACGAAACCGGGAAACGCGAAGGCGCGGTCGTACCCCGCCTTGCGGGCCTCGTCCCGGATCGAGTTGCCGTAGTCGAAGACCTCGGCGCCGCGATCCATGAAGCCGACCATTGCCTTGACATGCTTCGCCATCGAAAACTGGGCCTGCTCGGTGAAATAGACGGGATCCTTGTCCGCCATCTTCTTCATGTCCTCGAACTCGATACCCAGCGGGAGATAGGACAGCGGATCGTGCGCTGACGTCTGATCGGTGACGATGTCGATCGGAGCACCCCGCTCGAGGAGCTCGGGAAAGACTTCGGCGGCATTGCCGACCAATCCGATCGACAACGGCTGCTTGGCGTCACGCGCCGCTGTCGCCATCCGCAATGCGTCGTCGATGCTGGCAGCTTTGGTGTCCAGGTAGCGATGCGAGATGCGCCGGTCGATGCGGCTCGGATCGCAGTCGACGCAGATTGCCACCCCGTCGTTCATGGTGACCGCGAGTGGCTGAGCCCCGCCCATGCCTCCCATGCCGGCGGTGAGGGTGATCGTTCCCGCCAGCGTCCCCCCGAACCTCTTGCGTGCCACGGCACCAAAGGTCTCGAACGTGCCCTGCAGAATGCCTTGGGTGCCGATGTAGATCCAGGATCCCGCCGTCATCTGGCCGTACATCATTAGGCCTTCGGCTTCCAGCTTGCGGAACTGCTCCCAGTTGGCCCAGTCACCGACGAGGTTCGAATTCGCCAGGAGCACACGCGGCGCCCAGACATTCGTGCGGAAGACGCCGACGGGCTTTCCGGATTGCACCAGCATTGTCTCGTCGTCGTCGAGAGACTGCAGTGTGCGAACGATCGCGTCGAACGCTTCCCAGCTACGCGCGGCCTTTCCGGTGCCGCCGTAGACGACGAGGTCGTCGGGATGCTCGGCGACCTCGGGGTCGAGATTGTTCATCAACATGCGAAGGGCTGCTTCCTGTTGCCAACCCTTGCAAGAGATTTCGGCTCCGCGCGCAGCACGGACGGGACGAGGACCGGTGGTCGTTGTCATGAGAGATTAAGTCCTTTAACGAGATTGTCTATTGTCCGCTGATGCCCGCGCCGGCGAGCCACTTCTTGGCGATATCAGAAAGGTTGGTTCCAGTCGCGGCCTCGCCATTCATCGTGATGAGGTCTTCCGTGGTGAGCTTCGCCGACACGTCGTTGAGCGTCTTCGTGATCGTTTCGTTCTGCTTGGCTGTCTTGATCAGCGGCACGACGTTCTCCGCGGCGAACAAGGATTTGTCGTCCTCGAGGGCGACAAGGTTGTTCTTGACGAGACCGGCGTCGGTGCTGAAAAGGTCTCCCGCTTGAATCTGACCATTGACCAGCGCCGTCATCGTCAACGTGCCGCCGGCGTCCAGACTGACGAAGTCCTTGAAATTGAGGCCGTACACGTCGCGGAGGCCGACCACACCCCGGGTGCGTGTCTCCCATTCCGGTGGTCCGCCGAGGACGAGTTCACCCGCTACGGGTGCCAGGTCCGAGATCATCTTCAGCTTGTACTTATCGGCGGTGGCCTTCGTCACGGCCAGGACGTCTTTGTCCTCCGCCGGCGACGGCGTCAACATGGAGATCCCGGACGGCAACTTGCTCGCGAGCTCGGTCGACACCGCCTCGCTCGTCGAGGCGGTCGACTTCGGGTCGAGATAACTCAGAAGCGCACCGGAGTACTCCGGGACCAGATCGATGGACCCGTCCTTCAAGGCCGCGATGTAGACCTCTCGGCTTCCGATGTTGAACTGTTCCTTGACATCCACACCGGCGGCCTGCAACGCCTGTGAATAGATGCTGCCGATCAGCTGACTTTCCGTGAAGTCGGCGGAACCGACAATGATCTGCGAACCCGAGGATCCGGTGTTGTCCCCGCCCGACGAGAGTGGATCGCCGCCGCCGCCGCAACCGGACAGCGCGAGTGCGGAACTGACTGCCAGGGCAGAGAGGATCGTGCGCTTGTTCATGTTGTTCCTCCTGAGGTGATGGTCGGCGCCGGGCGGCACCTAGGTGGCGGCCGGCGCGGGGACGGTCGTGGCGACTGGTGAGGTGGATTTCGCTGCGGTGCGCCGCAGACCCGGCGACACGATGATCCGGCCGAGCCAGGCGAAGCTGAACTCGAGAACGATTGCCAGGACAGCGACAAGTATGGCGCCACCTGCCATTTCGGCGAAGTTGGCCTGCGCTCTGCCGTCGAGGATGAACCGACCGAGACCCTGAAGGCCCAGATATGCCGCGATGGTGGCCGTCGAAATGATCTGCAGAGTCGAGCTTCTTACCCCGGAGATCATGAGCGGCAAGGCGCACGGAAGCTGAACCCGGAGCAGGATCTGACGCTTCGTAAAGCCCATACCGCGGGCCGCACCCACCGCGTCCGGATCGGCGCTCTGAATGCCGGCATACGTTCCGGTGAGTATCGGTGGAACCGCCAGTAGGACAAGCACAATGATGGTCGGCAGCACGTACACGAGGTTCCCGGTGACAACCGGTGAGATGATCAGGAAGAGCAGCACCAGCAGCCCCAGCGACGGGAGCGCGCGCAACGCGTTCGCGGACCCGGCGACCAGCGCTTCACCCCTTCCCGTGTAGCCGATGACGATTCCCAGCGGGACCGCGATCGCCAAGGCGATCAGCAGCGCGACGGCCGAGTACAGGAGGTGGTAGCCAATCTGGGTGGGAATACCGTCCGAACCCGTCCAGTTCGACGGGTCCGTGAACCAGCCGAAGATGTTCACGAGGTGACCGTCCTTTGCCGCCAGGGGGTTAAGAGCTTGTTCAACCAGATGATCAAGCCGTCGAAGATGACCGCGAGCACGACACACAAGACGACACCGGTGATGAGGGGAACGTAAAGCCTGAGCTGAAACCCTTGCGTGAACAGTGAGCCGAGCTGTGGGATGCCCAGCAGGGCAGCCATAGTCACGATGCTGACGTTGGACACGACCGCGACCCGCAATCCTGCCGCGATAACGGGCACGGCGACGGGCAGTTCGACCAAGACCAGTCGCTGCCAGCCGCGATACCCCATTGCCTCGGCGGCGGCCACGGTGTCGTGTGGCACCGAGCTCAGCCCGTCAGCAACGACGCGTACCAGTAGCGCCAGGGTGTAAAGCGTAAGCGCAACAACGATGTTGATCGGATCGAGGATCTTCGTCCCGAGAACGACCGGCAGTAGGATGAACAGCGCGAGCGAGGGAATGGTGTAAAGCAGACCTGCGGTTCCGACGATGGCCGCGTACCCGCGCCCCGATCGATGAGCCCACCACCCGAGTGGTAGCGCGAGTATGAGACCGAGGATCGTCGGTGCCAGTGTGAGCCAGATGTGGCTGACGGTGAGGTCCAGGATGCGCTCGATATTGGATGAGATCCAGTTCATGCTGCCGACCTCGCTTCCTTGGCGCGCCTGATGGCGTCGATGACGTCGTGGTCGGTGGCGGTACCGAGCAACGCTCCCGACTCGTCGGTGACTACACATCGACCACTCGGACTCGACAGAGCCGAGTTGAGCAGGTCTCGTAACGGGTCGCCGCGACGAGCCGACGTGGCACTGAGGTTGACATCGCTGTCCTGCACGCAATCGCCGTGCACGTTCGCGGTGTCGACCCAGCCGATCGGGGCGTTGTTCGCGTCGACGACCAGGACCCACCGTCCGGCGACCGGCGGAATCGTCGATACATCTTGTCCCACAGTGATAGTCGGCTCGTCCGTGAGCTTGAGCAGGTTATCCGAATTATGGAAGCCGAGCGCCCGATAGCCCCGCGCGGACCCGACGAAGTCGGCCACGAAGGCATCGTTCGGTGCCGCCAGCAGCTCGGCAGGTGTCGCCGCCTGGGCCAGAGTTCCGCCCTCACGTAGCACCACAACCTGGTCACCCAGCTTGAGGGCCTCGTCGATGTCGTGCGTGACCATGACGATCGTCTTGGAAATGTCGGCCTGCAGGCGCAGAAACTCGTCCTGCAGTTGATTGCGGACTATCGGGTCGACAGCACTGAACGGCTCGTCCATCAGCAGGAAGGGCGGATCCGTTGCCAGGGCACGTGCAACCCCCACTCGCTGTTGTTGACCGCCGGAGAGCTGCCACGGATACCGGCGGGCGAACTTCGCGTCGAGACCGACACGTTCCAGGAGTTCCATTGCTTTGGAACGAGTTTCCTTCTTGCTGCCGCCGAGCAACCGCGGCAAGGCGGCCACATTGTCGACGACGGTGCGATGGGGAAACAGGCCGGCGTTCTGGATGACGTAGCCGATTCTCCGACGAAGTGCGACCCTGTCGAGTGTCTGTGTGTCGACTCCGTCGAGTTCGATCGTGCCCGAACTCGGTTCGATCAGGCGGTTGATCATGCGCATCGAAGTCGTTTTTCCACATCCAGACGGGCCGACCAGGGTGGTGATCTTTCCGTTGGGTGCGTTAAGGGTGAGTTTGTCGACGGCGACGGTGCCGTCGGGATACACCTTGGAGACGCTGTCGAATGTGATCATGACTGTCCTTCTGGGAGCCTGGATTTCGAGGAACGACTCAGTTGGGCGGATATGCCCGCCGTGGCTGAGGCCAGCATTCGGCCGTATTGTTCCGCTTTCGATGCCGTGAGCCGGTAGCTCGGAACAACGAGACTCTGAGCAGCGACGATTCGAGCCTCGGAGTACACCGGCGACGCGATCGCGGTGACGTCGGTCTCGACGCCGTGCTCGACAACGACGTACCCGGCGGCGGGGACGTCACCGCGCAGCGCGTGTCCCGCTGCCGACGTGTCGAGGGGAACAGTTCGACCGACCCAACTGGCGTGCCGGACCGAGTGCGTTCCCTCGACGATGCTGATATACAGCGCGGTCGCGCCGTGCCCTTCGACGCTGAGGTAGACGGACTCACCCGTCTCCGACACGAGCTTTTCCATCGCGGGCCTGGCGAGGTCGATCAATGACTCGCTGCTGAGCGCCTGTGCCCCGAGTTGGATGAGGCGGCTTCCGGGCCGGTACGTGCCGAACTCTTCCTTGCTGACAAAGCCGGTGGTTTCGAGCGTGCGCAGAAGCCGAAGCGCCGTGCTAGGCGCAAGATCGCAATCCCTCGCACTGTCGGCAAGATTCGCGCCACCGCGATCGCAGATGGTCGCGAGCAAGGCGAGAGCTCGTTCCACAGTCCGCGTGGACGGTTCGACCACCATGACCTCCTCTCGTCGGGACGGGAATCTATGGCCCCGACGTTTCGTCCAACTCACCCCGCATTGCCACTCAGTAAAATTTGATTGCCATCTAGCGGAATTGTTGGATACTCGGCGATGATAGAGCCTGTCGCTCGTCTGCGATAGAGAACGAGGAGAATTACATGATTGTGCTTACTGGGACCGGGAGGATTGCCGACGTTGTGGCGCTCGCAGATCGACGCGACCAGGTCTCTGTTTCTCCGGAAGTCATCGAGGCCGTTGCCCGGATGCACGACCAGGCGGCCGACCTCAGTACGCGATTCGCCACCTACGGCCGTACGACCGGTGTCGGAGCGAACCGGATCACGCCCATTCCGCCCGACGATCCGAAGTACGGCATGCGCCTGCTCCGCAGCCACGCGGTCGACGCCGGCGATCCACTCGACGACAGAACCGTTCGTGCGATGCTCGCGGCGCGACTCGTTCAGCTGTGCGTTCCCGGCGCGGGGCTCGATCCCAAGATCTTGGGCGGACTCGAACGAATGCTCAACGAGGACGCCTTACCCGAACTCCTTCAATACGCATCCATCGGAACCGGTGACCTCGCGGCGCTCGCGGGGACAGCGTTGACGTTGATCGGCGAGCGGCCCGCCACGGCTCGGTTGACTCCGATGGAGCCGTGGGGGGCCGACAGCGCCCTCCCATTCATGAGCAGCAGCGCACTGACCGTCGGACGCAGTTGCCTTGCGCTCGATGAACTCACCCGACTGGAACGCGCGTCGAGTGTGATCTACATGCTCAGTTTCCTGGCGCTCGACGGCAATCCCTCGGCCTTCTCGTCAGCCGCTGCACGGGCAGCGGCGGCTCCCCAGGTGGAGACCGTCACCACCCGACTGCGGTCGCTGTTCGCGGACGGCAAACGGCCCGATCACAGTCCTGCGCGCATCCAGGATCCGTACGGGCTGCGGGTATACCCGGTGGCCCAAGCAAGCGTGGTCGCGTCACTGGGTTCGTTTGCCGGCCAGCTCGAACGAACCCTCAACACGGCGCAGGAGAATCCACTGTTCGATGTCGAGGGCGACGAGGTTGTTCATCACGGCGCCTTCTACCAGGCGTCGCTGTCACTCGAATTGGACGGAACCACACTCGCGCTGGCCTTGACCGCGCCCATCACACATTCCCGAATCAGAATGCTCAACGATCCGGATACCAACGGCGGCAATGCTTTCCTCGCCGCCGATCAGCACGGGTCGTCCGGACTCATGATGGTCGAGTACGTCGCAGCGGGGGCGATCGCCGAGATTCGCAACGCCGCGCAACCGGCATCTGTTGGGACGCTCGTGTTATCGAGGGGTGCGGAGGAGGATGCCACCTTCGCCTCCCAAGGCGCTCTTCAACTCGAGCGGTCAATCGCTGCGTACCGGGTGTTGCTGTGCTGTGAACTGGTCGGCGCCGTCAGGCTGCTGCGGCAACGTCGGCTCGACAACCGGTTCGCAGGTGTGCTCGGCGAGGCACTCGCGCTCGCCGCCGACCTTCCCCGGGAGGACAAAGACCGAGACCTCCGGGGGGACCTTGCGGCGGCCGAGGTGCTCCTCGACGACCTCGGACGACTCGTACCGGTAGGCGCCTGGCCGTAAGCCTTCTTTCCCCACGTCATTGGTGCGAGGCCAACTACCGGATCACCCGCTGGACGACGTCAGGGCGTTCTTCGCGCCCGTGCGCTGACTGGCCTGCGGGTATATCAGCCCCAAGAGCGGGTATAGGAGTGAGCGGTGGTGTGACCGGCGCCACTAATCGCGGCGCCGACCTGTTGGCCGTGGAGGGAGTCATGACAACCGAAAACCGGAGCAATCGGACCGACGTCGACAAGGCATCGCTGGGGGACGCCACCTATCGAAGCCTCGGCGAACAGCGGCTCTCACCGGCCGAAGAACGGTTCGAGAAGGGCCGGCGCACGATCGGACTCTTCCTCGCCGTGACCGGCCTGGTGGCTGGATGACCGGACAGAAGATCGCCGTCATACCCGGCGACGGGATCGGCGGCGAGGTGATCGCGTCGGCCCGTGCCGTGCTGGGCGCGGTATGCGCGCGCCACGGAATCGACTTCGGCTACACCGAATTCGACTGGTCGTGCCAGCGCTACGAACGCGAGGGCGCAATGATGCCCGCCGACGGCATCGACATGCTGCGTGGGTTCGACGCGATCCTGCTCGGCGCCGTCGGCTGGCCGGGCGTGCCCGACCACGTCTCGTTGTGGGGCCTGCTGCTCCCGATCCGGCGCGCGTTTCGGCAGTACGTCAACCTGCGCCCGATCCGGGTGTTCGAGGGCGTGCAGAGCCCGCTGCGGGCCGCCGACAACGTCGACTTCGTCGTCGTCCGGGAGAACGTAGAGGGCGAGTACAGCGAGGTCGGCGGCCGGTTGAACCGCGGGTTCCCCGACGAGATGGCGATTCAGGAGTCGATTTTCACGCGAGTTGGCGTGAGCCGGATCGCCGACTACGCATTTGAGCTCGCGCGGACTCGCCGCCGCTACGTCACGTCGGCCACGAAATCGAACGGGATCGTGCACACGCTCCCGTTCTGGGACGAGGTCGTGGCCGAGCGGGCTGCGCTTCACCCGGACGTGCGCTTCGACAGCGAACACATCGACGCGCTCGCCGCCAAGTTCGTGCTGCAACCGGAGCGGTTCGACGTGGTGGTGGGGTCGAACCTGTTCGGTGACATCCTCTCCGATCTTGCCGCCGCGGTCGCCGGGTCGATCGGCATCGCGCCGTCGGCGAACCTGGACCCGACGAAGCAGTGCCCGTCGATGTTCGAGCCGGTGCACGGCTCGGCGCCCGACATCGCCGGAAAGGGCATCGCCAACCCGATCGGCGCGGTGTGGTCGGCGGCGATGATGCTCGATCACCTCGGCCACGCCGCCGCGGCCGCCGACGTGCTCGCCGCGATGGAGACCGCGTTGGTGAAACCCGAGACCCGCACCGCCGACCTGGGCGGTGCCGCGTCTACGGCGCAGGTCACCGAAAACTTGGTCGCCCAACTGCGCTGACGCAGAATGTCTTCATGGTTTCTCTGGTGTTGGTGCGCGGCGATATCACGGAGCAAGACGTCGATGCGGTGGTGAACGCCGCGAACTCGTCGCTGATGGGAGGCGGCGGGGTCGACGGCGCGATCCACCGTCGAGGCGGACCCGAGATCCTGGCGGCGTGCCGTCAGCTGCGCGCCTCGCAGTTCCCGGAGGGGTTGCCGACCGGTCAGGCCGTGGCCACGACCGCCGGCCTGCTGCCCGCGCGGTGGGTGATCCACACCGTCGGACCTGTGTGGTCCGCCGACGAAGACCGGTCGGCCCAGCTCGCCTCCTGCTATCGCGAATCCCTGTGGGTGGCCGATGAATTGGACGCGCGGACGGTGGCGTTTCCGGCGATCTCCACCGGCATCTACGGCTGGCCGATCGACGACGGTGCCAGGATCGCAATTGAAACCGTGCGCGCAGCGAGTACCCAGGTATCTGAGGTCCGCTTCGTCCTGTTCGACGAGACCGCCTACTCCGCCTTCGACGCTCGCATGTAGCGTCCGTTATGCGGCACGGACGGTGAGGAACCCTTCGGACGCGGAGTCGACGCGGGTGTCAAACCGGTGGCTCATCTCTTCGATACTGGAGCGCAGCCAGGCGGCTTCGTCGCTCGTGACGTGCTCGAGCCGCATGCGCCGCATCCGCATGGGCATCATCCGCAACACCGCAAGATTGCCGCTGTCGCGCTGGATCGAAACGAAGTACAGCAACCGCAACTCGTGGCGGAACGCCTCGTATGTTCGGATGCCTTCGTAGTCGTCGATCGTGTCCCCGCAGCCGTACAGGATCAGCTTGCCGCGGTACACCTCGATCGGCCGCGGATGATGCGATGAGTGCCCGTGTACGACGTCGACGCCAGCGTCGATCAGTCGGTGCGCGAACCGAACATGGCTCGAGTCGACGTCATACCCCCAATTCGAGCCCCAATGCACCGACGCAATCGCGACGTCGCCCGGCCGCTTGAGCGCCAGCACTCGGTCGGCTACCTCGGCGGCACCGCGATCCGACGGGTCCGAAAGGGCCACGCCGCACCGGCTTTCGGCCGCCGCCCACCGGGTTGGAATCCCGCTGGACTGCATACCGCACGCCGCGATGACGCCATGACCGCCGTCGCCGAGAGTCACCATCGCCGGGCGCTCGGCTTCTTCGGCATCGAGACCCGCGCCGACACCGCGGATTCCGGCGTCGGTGAGCGCTTGCAGGGTATCGCTGAGTCCACGGACGCCAAAGTCGAAGATGTGGTTGTTGGCGAGCACGCAGGCGTCCGGCCGGATTGCGGTCAGGGACGCAAGGTTGTCCGGGTGCATCCGGTAGTGCACGGATTTGCCTGGTGCGAACTCGCCGCCGGCAGTGATCGAGGTTTCCAGATTGATCAACCGGATATCGGGTGCACACTCCTCGATGAGCGGCATCGCCTCTCCCCACGGCCACCCGAAATCGACCGGCGCTGGAATCGGGCCGTTGACCTTCTCGGCAAGGGCCACGTAGGTGCGGGCGTCCGTCACAACGGGTTCCCGTAGCGTCGGGTCCCCGGGATGCGGGAGTATCTGATCGATCCCTCGGCCGGTCATCACGTCGCCACACAGAAAGATGACCGGATCCGGGCGCGAACTGGAACCCATGGCTACCTCAGCGAGTGCCGGCCTCGGCCAGTTCGGCGACGGAGTCGATGTTGGTCTCGTCGACGAACGACGGGCCGGTCAGCGACGCATGGCCACCGCCAAGAACATTCTTGTTGGTCAGATACAGCCACAGTGCGTCGACCGCAAGGTAGCCCTGCAGGAAGGGCTGCTGATCGATGGCCCACTCCATCGTGCCGTTCTTGATCGCGGTGACCACCGAGGCGTTGGTGTCGAACGTGGCGACCCTCGCGTAGCTGTTCGCCTCGCCGACGGCCTCCAGCGCGAGCAATGCCACCGGTGCCCCGAGCGTGAGGACCCGGTCGATGCTGCGATCTCGTTGCAGCCTGGCGATGATCGCGGGTTTCACCGTCCTCTCGTCGATGCCGTCGACATAAAGTACTTGAGTCTGGCCCCGGAATGCCGTTGCTACTCCGGCACATCGCGCTTCGAGTCCGACGTGGCCGGGCTGCTGAATCACGCACAGCGTGTTCTTTGCGCCCTCATGTGTCAGCCGCTCCCCCGCGGCCTCACCGGCGATTGTCTCGTCCTGTCCGAAGTACCCCAGCGCACCCAGTCTTTTCCAGTCGGTAATCCCGGAATTCACAGCGACGACGGGGATTTCGGCGGCGGTGGCGGCCCTCACCGCCTGTTCCATCGCCTCAGGGTTGGCGATCGTGACGGCGATCCCTGCGACCTTGTCGGCGACCGCCGCGCGCACGAGGTCTGCCTGTCTGACCGCGTCCGCGTCGTGGGCGTACCGCAGCTCGACATCGTCCCTTTCGGCCGCCGCTTCGGCACCTCGGCGGACCACATCCCAGAAAGTGTCGCCGGGTGCTTGGTGGGTGACGAACGCGATTGTCATCCGTTGCGTGTCAGCGGGCTCCGCGGTGGGACTGGGGCCCGCTGTGTTGCCGCCGTTGCCCGAACAGGCTGCCAGCGCGATCACGAGAAGTGCGGCGCCGACCGGGAGCAATCGGTTGGTCCGCCGATGCGGAGGACAGGGTTGATACTTCATGCCAGTTCCTGTCAGATGCGTCTGTCGCTATGACTAGTGTCCGCCAACTAAGGCCATCAGGCGCTCGATTGGGGTCCGGATTCCTCTTCTTCCTTGGCGCGGTCGCCCGCGTCCTTTGTGTCGCGGCGCCGTTCGCGCAGGACGAACGCGGCGATCGCAAGGGCGAGCACCACCGCGCCAAGGACGCCGATCTCCACGGCGGCGCGGGCGAACTCCGGGCCGTTGCTCAAGAGCGTCGCGGCCTCCACGGACAGCACGACGATCTCCTTGATGCCGGCCAGGATGCCCACGATCAAGAACGGTTCGGCGACGATCTCGTGCGAACGTAGGCAAGCCCTTACCGCATAAAGCAATTCGACGAAGATGAAGATGAGAAGCAGACCGTCCAGCACCTCGAGCATGACGGTCGACGCCGGAGTGTTTCTCAGCCGCAGGGTGGTGTTGATCTGGGCCACCAACAGCGCTGTCGACCCGAGCACGAGGACCACCGCGATTGCCCAATAGATCGCGTCCTCGACGATCCCGAGCACGCGATCGGCGAGGCGCTGGCGTTCCTCCTCTTGCTCCTCGCCGTCCTTCTTCGCCAAAGCCGCCTCCCAGCCGCCCGAAGCGGCTAGACCACCGCCAGGTTGGTAGTCACGTTATCCACGCGACGCAGCGGTGTTCACCGATTCAGTAACCAGATGCGAGTGGACAGCAGCGTCGCGAACGCACACCACAGCGGATAGGGAGTGAGCAGCGCGCCGCCCTTACCACGTGCTTCGACGGCCCGTCGAGTGAGATCGGCACTACTGGCGGTCAGCGCCGCGGCGGCCACCGCAGACGCGCCGAGTTGGCGGCGGGTGAAGAACAGCCATGTCCAGCTGGCGTTCAGGACGAGGTTGGCGGCCAGCGACGCGGTGTACGCGCGAGCCTTTTCGGGTTGCTGCCGGTCGTGGAAGTGGTCGACGGTCGATGCCGACACCGCGGCGATGTCGGCGTACAGGATCGGCCACACGATCGGAAACACCTGCCGCGGCGGCTGGAAGCGCGGCTTCTTCAGCCGCGCGTACCAGGCCGATTCGGCGGGGCGACTCGCCAGACCGCCGACGGTGGCGGTGACGAACGCAGCTCCCGCGGTCTTGGCGAGTGTCGGTCGGCGCATACCGATTCAGTACCCGATTCCCGCCGCGATGTCACAAATCCGACCGCTGGATGCGTCTGGTGTTTATCAACAGCGAGCAGATGCGGAGGCAACACAATGAACGAGATCCTGATTCTCGGTGGCGGATACACCGGCATGGCCGCGACCTTGGAGCCTGGCGGGCCGGGTCAGGCGCCGCGACGACGTGCACATCACGCTGGTAAACCCGCAGACCCGCTTCACCGAGCGACTGCGGCTGCACCAGACCGCGTCCGGCGAGACGCTGCCCGACCTGCAGATCTCTGCAATGCTCGCCGACACCGGCGTCGACTTCGTTCAGGGATGGGTGACGGCCATCGACGCCGATGCGCAGACCGTCCGGATCGACGACGCGTGCAACCTACGCTACGACACCCTGGTCTACGCACTGGGCGCCGCCGCGGACACCGAGGCCGTCCCCGGTGCCGACGAGTTCGCCTTCACGTTGAACAGCGCACAGGACGCACGGCTTCTTGCCGAGCAGCTGGATCGCCTCAGCGAAGGGACCGTCGTCGTAGCCGGCGGCGGGCTGACCGGCGTCGAGTCCGCGGCCGAGATCGCCGAGCAGCATCCCCGATTGGACGTGGTTCTGATGAGTAGGCAGGTGCCCGGATCGATGATGGGCGATAAGGCGCGGGCCCGGCTGCACGCGGGATTGGCTCGCCTGGGTGTACGGGTTCGGGCCGGCGTCGACATCGTCAAGGTGATGTCGGACGGCGTGGCCCTCGACGACGGCCAGGTGGTCACCGCGCAGGCGGTGCTGTGGACGACCGGCGTGCGGGTGTCACCGATGGCGGCCGCCGCCGGGCTGCAGGTCGATGACCGCGGCCGCATCGTCACGGACGAGTCCCTGCGGTCGGTGTCCCACCCGAACGTCTACGCGGTCGGTGACGCCGCCGCCGTACGGCAGGGCTACGGCGTCATGCACGGCACCTGCCAGAGCGGCATCCCGACCGCATTGCACGCCGCAAGCTCCATCGTGCGGGAGCTGAAAGGTAAGCAGCCCAAGAAGTTCCGTTTCGGCTATGTGCACCAGCCGGTGAGTCTGGGCCGCCATGACGCCGTCATCCAGTTCACCCATGCCGACGACACCCCGGGGCGGTTCTACTTGGCCGGGCAATTGGCCGTCGCGTACAAAGAAACGGTGAGCTCCAGCCCGTGGCCGACCTACCGGCTGCTCAAGGCGATGCCCGCAGCGGGATCACGAATGTGGCGTCGCGGCGGGCGGTCAACGCGATGAGCGCCGACCAGCAGACGTTCGCCGACCACCGAAACCTGCTCTTCTCGATCGCCTATCGGATCCTCGGCTCTGCCGCGGACGCCGAGGACGTCGTTCAGGACGCGTGGTTCAAGTGGTCGGCGGAGGATCGTTCCCAGGTGTCTGAGCCGAAGGCGTATCTTGCCCGGATAGTGTCGAACCTGTCGATGGAGCGCCTGCGTTCCACCCGGCATCAGCGCGAAACCTATGTGGGACCATGGCTTCCGGAGCCGATCCTGACCGAGACCGATGCCGTCGACGACGTCGCCGCCGCCGAATCGGTGTCCATGGCGATGCTCGTCGTGCTCGAGACCCTCAGCCCGCTGGAGCGCGCGGTGTTCGTTCTCAAGGAGGTCTTCGACTTCAGCTACGCCGAAATCGCCGAGGCCGTAGAGCGTTCCGAGTCGGCCGTCCGGCAAGCCGGTCACCGGGCCCGCGGACATGTGCAGGCCCGGCGGCCGCGGTTCGAAACCGACCGCGTCAAGAAGCGCCAAGCCACCGAACGCTTCTTCGCCGCGGCGACGGGCGGTGACATCAACGAGCTGATGGAGCTGCTGGCACCGGACGTCACCCTGTGGACCGACGGCGGCGGCAAGGTGCGTCAGGCGCTGCGTCCGATCGAAGGAATGGCGAATGTTGCCAGGTGGATCGCCGGAACGATCAGGCGACCGTACGAAGGCGTCGAAATCGCCGATATGACAGCCGAAGTCGTCGACATCAACGGCGCCCCGGGCATCCTGATGAGCGGCGCGGGCCGCATCATCGCCACCCTCACCGTCGATCTGGATTCCGATGGCCGGATCGCCACCATTCACAACGTGGCCAATCCCGACAAACTCCAGGCCGTCGCGGACGGGGTCAGGAAGATCTGAGCTAGCGTGTCCTGGTGGCAACCGCATGGCAGGTGCGCACGGGCAGTGCCGACGACCTGGATCTGGTCGGGCCGCTGTGGGTGGCGGTGCATCACCGACACGCGGAGACCATGCCGGAACTCGCGCCCTATGTCAGCGACGAGCGGACGTGGAGCGTTCGCAGGGAGCTCTACGAGGAACTGCTGACCAAACCGCACACCCTGCTGTTGGTCGCCTTCGTCGACGACGACGCCGTCGGTTACGGCCTGGCGCATGTGCTGCCGGTGGACGACACCTGGATTTCCGACACCTGGGTGACGGGCTCACGGATTGGTGAAATCGAATCGCTCAGTGTGCTTCCGGAATTTCGCGGCGGCGGACTGGGCTCCGAACTGCTCCGTCGACTCGAGGAACACCTTCACGACCACGGCGTCGACGATCTCATCCTCGGTGCACTGCCGGGAAATCGCGACGCGATCCGCCTCTACGAGCGGCACGGATATCAACCGACTTGGCTGTATCTGTCCCGATTTCACGGCCGGGGCTGACCGCCGCGCCGTCATCCTCTGCAACGATGGGGTGAGGGTTCCGCATCGTGGTAGAGGGGGAATCAGTACACATGGACGAGTTGCACTATCTCGAGCTGTACGGCGACCGCGTCGCCTACCAGGACGTGGGCAGCGGCGAAGCATTGTTGTTACTGCATGGCATGGCGGGAAGTTCCGAAACATGGCGGGCCGTAATTCCTCAGCTCTCGAGGAGATACCGGGTCGTGGCTCCCGACCTGATCGGGCACGGTCAATCGGCAAAGCCGCGCGGTGACTACTCGCTCGGCGCGTTCGCGGTATGGCTGCGTGACCTGCTCGACGAGCTCGGCGTCACCCGTGCCACCATCGTGGGTCACTCGCTCGGCGGCGGCGTGGCGATGCAGTTCGTCTACCAGCATCCGGACTACTGTCAGCGGTTGATTCTCATCAGCAGCGGCGGTCTGGGCCCAGACGTTGGCCTGGTACTGCGACTGCTGTCGGCTCCTGGCGCCGAACTGGTGTTGCCGGTGATCGCCCCTCAGCCGGTGCTTACCGTCGGCAACAAGCTCCGGACCTGGTTTTCCTCGGCCGGGATAAAGTCTCCCCGGGGCGCCGAGGTGTGGAGGGCCTACTCCTCACTCGCCGACTCGCAGACACGCAACGCCTTCCTGCGGACCCTGCGCTCCGTCGTCGACTACCGCGGACAAGCGGTGAGTGCCCTAAACCGGCTGCATCTAACATCCGACCTGCCAACGATGGCCATCTGGGGTGACCAGGACAAAATCATCCCTGTCCAGCACGCCCACGCCGCGCACGCCGCCAGGGCGGGAAGTCGGATTGAGGTGCTCGCGGGGGTCGGGCACTTCCCCCAGGTCGAGCGCCCCAGCGAAGTTGTCGATCTGATCGACGACTTCATTGCCACCACGACGCGGGCCGGCGGAATCGAAAAACCCGCGAGCCAGCCCTCCTCGGAATAGACGGCACCTCGGCATCGCATTCACATGCCGCGCGACCCTCGGTAGGCGCGCATACGCAGCATCCGATACCCGCCGTAGAGCACCCCGGCGACCAGGAAATTGACGAAGTAGGCGGTGTCGGCGCCGTGCCAGGCCCTCGCCACCGGTCCCTCGATGAGCGAGGTGTGCATGAACGGAATCGCCGCGACATAGGCGAGAACAAACACGACCACCGCCGCCACTGCGTCGAGGCGATCGGTGGGTTCTTCGGCCGGATTGATGCTGTCCCTGCCGCGGACACGGATCAGCCAGTCGATGACCACCACGGCGACAAACGCCGGGATCCAATAGCTCACCAGCAGAAGCACATCCTGAAACCGTGTCGCGGTGTCGGCGGCGTGCAACCAGAGCACCAACGCGAAAGCCAGGACCGTGACGATCACCGCCGAGACGGGTCGGCGCACCCTCACACCGATGGTCTGCAGCGCCAGCGAGCCGCTGTAGTCGTTCATGACACCCGAGCCGATCGACGCCAGCGCGATGACGACCATGGCCAGGGCACCCAGCAGACCGCCGCCCATCACCGATCGCACTCCGTCCGCGGTGTGTTCGGAGAGAACATCGCCCGCCCCGATCCCGATGCCCTGAACGAAGATGTACGCCAACACGATTCCGGCGAACGTGAATCCGAAGACCCTCGCGCGCGACGAGTTCGCCGGCAGATAACGACTGAAATCGGCGGCATAGCTCGCCCACGACACCGCGAGGCTGAACGCGATGGTGACCTCGAGGACAAACGCGCCGGCAAGGTCGGCGCCCTGCACGGTTGCCGGGGTGACCATCTCATGCCCGCCGACCAGTTTGACGGCGAACACCACAAACGTCACGAACAGCACCACGGTCAGCACCGCCTGCATCCGATGGATCAGCTCATAGCCGAAGAAACCGACGACTCCCTGCACGCCCAGCACGATCAACACGGCGATCCAGAACGGGATGCCGAGCAGCACGGAAAGGGCGTCACCGCCGAACAATCCGACCAGCGCGTCCCAGGCGATCGACGACAGCCACTGCAGCACCGCGGGAAGAACGACCCCGCCGCCGAACGCCATCCGGGAGTTCGGCAGCTGGCCGGTCCCCGTGCGGGGTCCCCACGTCGACAGGTACCCCACCACCAATGAGCCGAGCACCGTGCCGATGACCATCGCCAGCAGCCCGAGCCAGAACCCGAGCCCCAGCACGATCGCGAGCGTGCCGGTGAACACGCCGGTCATGTTGACCTGCGGGGCGAACCACACGGTGAAGAGCCGACCGGGCCTGCCGTAGCGCTGATCCTCGCCGATGGGAGCGATGCCGTGAGTTTCGACCGACAGGTCGCCGGCACTCTTCGGCCGGTGACCGCTGAAGGTCGATTCGTTCAGCGCGCTGGAGATCGCCTCGTGAGACATGAGCACCATTCGAACACGGCACTCGCGATCGGTGCGGTCCCAGACGCCTGACACCGAATGTGCCGGTTGTTGCGCTGCGTACCGCCCCGGCATCTGCCGCGACAATCGACACACTCGATTGTTAGCTTGGCTTGGTGCAGCACTGCTCAACCCGACGGCCGCAGCTGCTGGTCGCCGGACTGAGCGTGGTGGTGTTGACTGTCGCGATCCTGCAGACCGCCGTGGTTCCCGTCCTCAGCGTCATCGCCGCGCAGCTCGACGTCTCAACCGTGGCGGTGAGCTGGGCAGTCACCGCGAACCTGCTCGCCGCCGCAGCCGCAACGCCGTTGATCGGTCGACTCGCCGATCTGCACAGCAAGAAACGCGTCCTAGTGGCCGTGCTTGTCATCGTGCTACTCGGCTCGATGCTCGCGGCCGTCACCTCATCGCTGGCGCTGCTGATCGTTGGCCGCGTGCTTCAGGGCGCGTCATTCGCCCTCTACCCGATCGGCGTGGCGATCCTGCGCGAGGAGCTGGATCCCGACCGCCTGGTGGGCGCGATGTCGGTGATCTCGGGAACGCTGGGCTTTGGCGGCGGCGTGGGGCTCGTGGTGACCGGGCTGCTGATGAGCGGCGACGCCGGATACCACCGCGTGTTCTGGCTGTCCACCGCGTTCACGATCCTCGTCATCGCGATCGTGGTACTGGTCGTTCCCGCCCGCCAACCCGGGTCGGCGGGGTCGATCGACTGGCTAGGCGCGCTCGGCCTCGCCGCTGGGCTGTCCCTGATTCTGTTGGCCATCACCCAGGGCAACGCCTGGGGCTGGACATCGCCGTGGACGTTCACGTGTGCCGCTGCGGGCATCGTGGTGTTCGCGGGCTGGTGGCTGTGGGAGCGGCGGGCCAGCCAGCCCCTGGTTTCGACCAGGATGTTGACCCGCCGACCGATACTGCTGACCAACCTCGCCACCATTTTCGTCGGGATGGGACTGTACTTCGCATTTCTCGGCCTGACCCAGTTCGTCCAAATCCCCCGCGCCGCAGCGGGTTACGGGTTCGGGGCAAGCGTCCTTGCGGCCAGTGTCATCTACCTGCTGCCGGGCGCTCTCACGGGGTTTGTGGTGGCCTTGATCAGCGGCCGATTCATCGATCGCTTCGGCGCTCGACCGGTGCTGGTCGTCGCGGCCGTGTCGGGCATCGCCGGGTTCGTGTTCATCGCGGTCGCCCACTCGCAGGCCTGGCAGGTGATCGTCGCCGGCATCCTGGCCAATGCCTACATCAGCCTGGGCTACGGCGCCTTACCCGCCCTGGTCGTCGGGGAGGTCGACGCCGGAGAGACCGGTGTGGCCACCGGCATGAATGCCATCGCCCGCACGATCGGCAGTTCGATCGCCGCGGCGCTGGTGGCCGTTCTGCTCGGCCGATCGGCCGCGGGCGTTTCCGGCGTTCCGATGGAGAGCAGCTTCACCGCGATCTTCCTTGGCGGCGCCGCGACGGCCGGTCTGGCGATGGCGCTGATCGCGCTGTCACGCCCGCGGGAACGTCGTATCGAATCCGTCGAGGACAAGGTCGAATCCCGCGCGATGAACCACGAGTGGGGTTAATGCAGCGCGGCCAGGTTGGCCACCGACCTGCGCACGTCGCCCTCGATGATCCTGGCGACGAATCGTCCCACCCGGGTGTTGAGCAGACCGACCGCTCACCCCGCCGCGAGCGTCCGTCTTTGTCCACAGTTCTTCGGCGTCGACGTACAGACGCGCGCGCTCGCGGCGAGTAGATGAGGTTACAGTTTTCGGGACCGCCGTCGCGCCGGCTGCCACACTGACTACGCGAGGCTCGCGTGTCACACCAAAGCCGGCTGCCGAGAGTCAGGCCATGGGTAATCGCGCCCCTGCGGGTGGAATCTCTCGCTCTCGGCCGCTGGCCACGAAGGATTCCATCGCGATTATGTAAATTCGTTGCGGAATCGCTTGCGAAGACCCGCCAGATCCGCGATTGTTTATCCACAGTCCCGGGGGGACTGCACAAGGAGGATCCGTCCTGACGGGCACACACACCCCCGCCGTTGATCACGCGACGGGACAAGACGGCACCGCCCGCGCCAAGGGCGGCCCGGTTATAGAGATCGACCACGTCACCAAGCGCTTCGCTGACTATGTGGCCGTCGAAGACGCCGACTTTTCCATCGCGTCGGGCGAATTCTTCTCGCTGCTGGGTCCGTCGGGTTGCGGCAAGACCACGACGCTGCGGATGATCGCCGGCTTTGAGACTCCGACCGAGGGCGCGATCCGGTTGGAAGGCGTCGACGTGTCGCGGGTGCCGCCGCACAAACGCAACGTCAACACGGTGTTCCAGCACTACGCGCTGTTCCCCCACATGACGGTGTGGGACAACGTGGCCTACGGCCCGCGCAGCATGAAGAAAGACAAGGCGGAGGTCCGCAGGCGGGTCGACGAAATTCTCGAGATCGTCCGGCTGACCGACTTTGCCAAGCGGAAGCCCGGCCAGCTGTCCGGAGGCCAGCAGCAGCGGGTGGCGCTGGCCCGGGCGCTGGTCAACTACCCGAGCGCGCTGCTGCTCGACGAGCCGCTCGGCGCGCTCGACTTGAAGCTGCGCCAAGTCATGCAATTCGAGCTCAAGCGGATCCAGCGCGAGGTCGGGATCACGTTCGTCTACGTGACCCATGACCAGGAGGAAGCGCTGACGATGAGCGACCGGATCGCGGTGATGAACGCCGGCGACGTCGAGCAGATCGGCAGCCCCACCGAGATCTACGACCGGCCGGCGACGGTCTTCGTGGCGAGCTTCATCGGCCAGGCCAACCTCTGGCCGGGACGGCAGCCCGGGAGGAGCAATCGTGACCTCGTCGAAGTCGAGGTTCTCGGAACGACATTGAAGGCCCGCCCCGGTGAGACCACGATCGAGCCCGGCGGTCAGGCCACGCTGATGATCCGTCCGGAGCGCGTACGGGTCTCGATGGAACCGCCCACCGGCGAAGTCGCCACGGTCCGGGCCACGGTCCGCGACCTTACCTTCCAAGGACCAGTCGTGCGCCTGTCGCTTGCTGCTCCCGACGATTCGCCGATCCTCGCCCACATCGGCCCCGAGCAGGAGCTCCCGCTGCTGCGCCCGGGCGACGAAGTCCACGTCTGCTGGGCGCCCGACGCCTCCCTGGTACTTCCCGCCGCCGATATCCCCACCACCGAGGACCTAGAGGAGATGCTCGAGAGCACCTGACCGTCGGGCCGCCGCATCCCATCCCGTCTCCCCGGAATTCACGAAAGGCACTGTCGCCATGCACAACGAAATCGACCCCCGGCTCCTCTCCCGACTCGCCGCCAACCGAACCACGCGGCGGCGTTTCATCGGCGGTGGCGCCGCGGCCGCGGCGGCGTTGACCCTGGGCCCGTCGTTCCTGGCCGCATGCGGCGGCGAGGAGCAGCCCACCGGCCAACAGGCCACCACCACCGAGGACGCCGGACCGGCCAGCGGCACCCTGCGCATCTCGAACTGGCCGCTGTATATGGCCGACGGGTTTGTCGCCGCCTTCCAGACCGCCTCGGGCATCACCGTCGATTACAAGGAAGACCTCAACGACAACGAGGAGTGGTTCGCCAAGATCAAAGAGCCGCTGTCGCGCAAGCAGGACATCGGCGCCGACCTGGCCGTGCCCACCTCGGATATGGCGGCTCGTATCCACAACCTCGGCTGGCTCAACGACATCAGCGACGCCGGCGTGCCCAACAAGAAGAACCTCCGCGCCGATGTTCTCCCGAACGTCGACCCAGAACGAAAATGGACTGCGCCGTACATGTCGGGCCTGGTCGGGCTGGCCTACAACAGGGCGGCCACCGGCCGGGAGATCACCAAGATCGACGACCTGTGGGATCCCGCATTCAGGGGCAAGGTCAGCTTGTTTTCCGACGCCCAGACCGCGCTCGGCATGATCATGCTGTCCCAGGGTGCTTCGCCGGAGAACCCCAGCACCGAGTCGGTGCAGAAGGCGGTCGATCTGGTCAGGGAGCACAAGGACCAGGGCCAGATCCGCCGCTTCACCGGCAACGACTACTCCGACGACCTCGCCGCCGGCAATGTGGTTGTTGCCCAAGCCTATTCGGGCGATGTGGTGCAGTTGCAGGCCGACAACCCCGACCTGCAGTTCGTGGTTCCGGAGTCGGGCGGGACGACCTTCGTCGACACCATGGTGATTCCATACACCACGCAGAACCAGAAGGCGGCCGAGGCGTGGATCAACTACGTCTACGACAGGCCCAACTACGCCAAGCTGATTGCGTTCGTGCAGTACGTCCCGGTGCTGTCCGACATGACCGACGAGCTCAACAAGATCGACCCGGCCCTTGCCAACAACCCGCTGATCAACCCGCCGAAGGACGTGCTGGACAGGTCGAAGGGATGGGCGCTGCTCACCGACGAGCAGATCCAGGAGTTCAACACCGCCTACGTCGCGGTTACCGGCGCATAGCAGATGGCCGGGGTAGCCAGCAGCAGTCGGCAGCGAAGCAAGATCGCTCCGTATCTGATGATCCTGCCGGGGTTGGTATACCTCGGGATCTTCTTCGTGGTGCCGTTCTACTCGCTGGCGCGCACGTCGCTGTCGTCATCGGGCGGCTCGGTGTTCCTGCCCACGCTGACGTTTTCGTGGGACTTCGGCAACTACGTAGACGCATTCCGCCAATTCCAAGATCAGATCGTGCGGTCCTTCACCTACGCGCTGGTCGCGACGGTGGTGTGCCTGCTGCTCGCCTATCCCCTCGCCTATGTCATCGCGTTCAAGGCGGGCCGGTTCAAGAACCTGATACTCGGCCTGGTCATTCTGCCCTTCTTTGTCACCTTCCTGATTCGCACACTGGCGTGGAAGACGATCCTGGCCGACGACGGCTGGGTGGTCAGCGCGCTCGACACCATCGGATTGCTGCCGAGCGAGGGACGGCTGTTGTCGACCAGCTGGGCGGTGATGGGCGGCCTCATTTACAACTGGATCATCTTCATGATCCTGCCGCTCTACGTGAGCCTGGAGAAGATCGATCCACGCCTGATCGAGGCGTCACGCGACCTGTATTCGTCGAACACCCGCAGCTTCACCAAGGTGATCCTGCCGCTGTCGATGCCGGGCGTGCTGGCGGGCAGCCTGCTGGTGTTCATCCCCGCCGCCGGTGATTTCATCAATGCGGACTACCTGGGCAGTACGCAGACCACGATGATCGGCAATGTCATTCAAAAGCAATTCCTCGTGGTCAAGGACTACCCGGCAGCCGCCGCGCTCAGCCTGGTGCTGATGGCGATCATCCTGGCCGGCGTGCTGCTCTACACCAGGGCGCTCGGCACGGAGGATCTGGTATGACCACGCAGGCCGGGGCGGCGGTAGCCACCGCCATTGAGCAATCAAGCGAGCCGAAGCTCGTTAAGGGCGGCCGTAAGTGGGGCGACCTGATCCTGCGAGTGATCGCCGCGCTGGTGTTGCTCTATCTGTTCCTGCCGATCTTCGTGATCATCCTGTTCTCATTCAATAAACCGCTCGGCAAGTTCAACTACACGTGGCAGGGCTTCACCCTCGACAACTGGGCCGACCCGTTCAAGTACCCGGCGCTGACCAATGCGTTGAAGTTGAGCATCAACATCGCCGCCGTGTCGACCGCCATCGCCGTCGTGCTCGGGACGCTGCTCGCCATCGCGCTTGTGCGCCAACGGTTCCGGGGCAACAAGGCCGTCGACACGTTTCTCATCCTGCCGCTGACCTCACCCGAGGTGGTGATGGGCGCCGCGTTGCTCACCCTGTTCCTCGATCTGCGGTGGGCAACGGGCTACACCACCATCGTGATCGCCCACGTGGCATTCGAGATCAGCTTCATCGCAATGACCGTCCGCGCGCGCATGCGAGGGTTCGACTGGACGCTTGAGGACGCCTCGATGGACCTCGGCGCCAGCCCGACCCGCACGTTCTTCAAGGTGACGCTGCCGCTGATCGTTCCCGGCATCGTGGCGGCCGCGATGCTGTCGTTCGCGTTGTCGCTCGACGATTTCATCATTACCTACTTCGTCAGCGGGTCGACCGTGACCTACCCGCTGTTTGTGAACGCGGCGGTCAAGGCCGCGGTGCCGCCGCAGATCAACGTGCTGGCGACTGCAATTCTGGTGATCAGCCTGATCCTGCTGGCGGTGGGAACTCTCTACCGGCGCAAGCGAATCGACACCTGAGCTCCGACCGGGTCCTATCGCCGCGGCTTTGCGAGATTCCGGGTGTGGTCTGTGTGCCGCCTCGAAGCGACATTGTCGCTGCCTACGGCTTGTCCAGCTGAACGGTGACCGCTACACGACCCTGGCTGTTCCGGCTGGCTTTCGCGTGGCCGGCGCGATCGGCGCCGCCCAGTTGCACGGTGATCGGGCCGCCGTCCCCCAGGAAGTTGCGCCACCACTTCTTCTTGTCGGGAAACTGCACGCCGATGGTGATCTCGTCGCCCGACCGCCGATACCCCACCGGCAGTTCGAACGTCTTACCCGAGCGGCGACCGACATAGCGAACCGTTGCCATGTTGCGGCTCATCAACCGCCCCACCACGGGCAGGTCGAGAAGTCTGGTAACCCCGGTGTTGACGACACGCACGACCGGCGAGTCGAAAATTCCGCGCTCCATTGAATCTCCCTGGGAGTATTACGTTTTCCGCCAGGGTAGCCGTCAGCCGACCTCGGCCGGCACCGGCGAAGACCGGGCGCCGCTGCGGGCGGCGCCTATTCCGGCGGCCACCACGAAGCAGATGCCGACCACACCCGCCGGACCAGGTACCTGATGCAGCATGACCAGACCGACGAGCATCGCAAAGGCGGGCTCCATGCTCATCAGCGTTCCGAACGCGGCGGTGGTCAATCTGCGCAACGCGAGCAGCTCGAGCGAGAACGGGATCACCGGCAACAGCAACGCCAGACCGATCCCGATGAGCAGGATCTCCGGGGTGATCCGGTCGAAGACCGACGGGCCGACGGTGAGGGTGGCCACCAGGCCGGCCACCGGCATCGACACCGCCAGCCCGTTGATTCCGGCAACCTCGTCACCCACCCGTTGGGTCAGCAGGATGTAGCCGGCCCAGCAGACAGCGGCGCCGAGCGCGTAGAGCACACCGATCGGGTCGACCGTGCCAGCCCACGGCTGGGTCAAGAGCACGACGCCGACGGCTGCCAGTCCCGGCCACAGCAGGCGGCGCTGTCCGCTGCCGTGCACCACAGCGACGCCGAGTGGGCCGAGGAACTCCAGCGCGCTGGCGGTGCCCAACGGAATCCGGTCAAGCGCGGCCATGAACAGCAGCGTGACCGCCGCGGTCACCACCCCCAGCACGACGCACACGCCGAAGGTGGACCAGGTGAACGCCGCGGCGCGGGGACGGACGAAGACGAGGAACAGCACCCCGGCCCACGCCAGCCGCAGCCACGCCGCTCCCTCGACACCGATCTGGTCGATAAGGCCAATCGCGATCGCGAGGCCGAGCTGCACGCACAGCATGGAGGCCATCGCCATCAATGCGCCGGTGCGGGCTTGGTTCGAACTCACCCCTGCATTGAACGGCAGCACGACTGTTCATGTCCACGTGATTTTCACGGACATATCGTTCACGAATTACGGACAATCGTCGGGCACTCTAGCTGGTTTGCAGTACTTCGACGGTTTCCAACCGGCTCGAATGGATCATCGGGTACACCGCCGCCACGAGGACTATCGCGATTACGCCGGCCGCTCCCGTTTCAACGGCCAGTGCCACCACTCCCCACTCGATCGTGATGCCGTAGTACACCGGAGAAGCCAACGACTCCAAATAGGTGAGGCCGAGCCCGCCGAAAACGCCGAGGACGGCGGCCAGCAACCCGAGCAGCCCCGCGTGCGCGACGATGATGGCCTGCTCATGCCGGGGCGTGGCACCGATCGCCCGCAACACCGCCCGCTCCCGTCTGCGCTGCACCAGCCCGAGCACGAAGACGTTCAGCACGCTCAACCCGGCGGCCGCCATCACTACGTAGCCGGTGATGGTGAACGGCTCGAAAAAGCGGGTGATTCCGCTTCCGGCCACCGCCAGCCACTGCTCGTTGTCGTACACCGACAGCCCGGCGCCCAGGTCGAGGAAGTCCCCTCGATGGGCGGTCGCCTCGGCGGGCGAGGAGTAGTTCACCGCGATCTGATCGCGCACGGCCGCCCAGTCAGCTCGCGCCAGCTTCTCCGATACCAAGACGATGTCCCCCAACGCGGTGTCGTTGATGACGTGCGGGTGAAAGACACCGGCCACCTGGTATCTGCGCGGCCCGTGGACGGTGGGCAATTCGATCGTCCCGCCGACGCCGACCCCGAGCCGGCCGGCGGCGACCTCGCTCAAGCCAACCTGTCCCTCTTGCAAGCCGTTCCACAGGACATCCGGGTGGCTGGTCGGCTCGTACAGGGCCGCGCCGTACCACTCCCCCGGCGTGACCCCGATGACCAGGCGCGACGATGCCCCCGAGGAAATGGTCGACCGCCAGCGGGAAGCTACGCTTCGCCCACCGGCGGCGCCGTCGACCAGATCGAACACGGGATCCGAGATATGGCTGTCCCGCTGGTCGAGCACCGATTGCGCGGCGATCAGCAGCGCCGAGGGGAACCGGTCGGCCTTCTGCGCGACGACCTGATTGGTGCCCAGCAGCTGCATGTTCTGCGAGCCCACTGCCAGGCTGGCGCCGAGCGCGAGCACCGCGGTGGATATTGCGAACAACACCGTGTAGCGCCGAATGTCGGCGCTGAGCAAACGGCCGACATCCGGGCGCAGCGTGGTGAGCCACCCGATCAGCAGGGCAGCAGCGCGCGGGGCGATCCACACGGTAGCCAGCGCCATCCCGAGCAAGCCCACCGTCATCCCGTTGCTGCCCATGTCCAGCGGCAACGCCCCCCGCCCGAAAATCCGCAGCAGGACGACTGAGCCCGCCAGGAGCGCCAGCCCGACGACGAGCGGCCACGCCGGGATCGTCCGGGCGCAGTGCACTCCGCCGAAGCTCGCCATCGAGGCCAACGGCCCGTCGCGGACCAGCCTGCTCGCCGGCCCGATCATCGCCAGCACGCCGCAGGCGATCCCCGCGACCGCCCCGATCGCGATCAGGCTCGGGTGGAAATCCGCCGCGATGGTCCCGCCCGAGCCGGCCAGCATCGACCGGCCGAATCGGTCCACCAGGTACGAGCCGAGCAGAAAACCGCTGGGCACGCCTGCCAAACCTCCCAGGAGACCGACGATGGCGCCTTCGCTGAGCATGCCGCTGAGCAGACCGAGCGGTTTGGCGCCGATAGCGCCGATGGTCCCCATCACCGGCCGCCGATCCTCGACGGCTAACAGGATGGTGTTCACGGCGATGAGGACGCCGATGAGGACGCCGGCCAGCGTGGTCAAGTTGAAGCTTTGCGCGCTGATCGCGAAAACGGCGGGCTGTTGCGGACGCGGCGGCCCCGCAGTTCCAACACCGGCGATGACGCGGTCGACGTCGGCCTCGATCTCGGCGCCAGGCTTCGACAGCACGAACGCTGCGGTCGCATACCCGGGCGAGCCGAGCAAACTCGCCGCGATGTCCTCGGTGGGGGCCAGCAGCACGTAGCCGTCGTTGATGCCCTCGACGCGGTCGAACTCCGGAAATGTCCAGCCCAGATGCGCCGCGCCGGGCGGCTGCCCGGGAATGCGCAGCTCATCGCCGAGATGCAAGCCATGCCGCTGCGCGATGAGGGTGGGGATCTCCACCGGCACACCGGGCCCGTCGGCCGGCTTCTCGTCCCGCGCCCGCTGCTCGCAGTTGAACGAGCCGACAAGCAGCTCGATTTGGCACGAGCCGCCGAGCAGGAAAAATCCATGGCTGCTGCCGGCGATGTCTGCCGGGGCCAGCCCGGCGACGATCGGGATCACCGCCTGCGCCCCTGGAACCTCAGTGTGCAGACGGCGCACCGTGTCGGTCGGCAGCCGGCCAGCCACGTTCGGGATGACCTCGACCACGCCTTTGTCTGCCGCGTGGGTCAACGAGGGGCCGAAGGAGTCGAACGGCCGCACCAACTCGGATTTGAGGATGAGCACGCCGAGCACCACGGTCACCCCGAGCGCCACGCCGACCACGCTGAGCAGCGTCCGACGCCAGTCGGCGGCCAGCGCGGCGAGGTGGATCCGCCGGAAGGACAGCCATCCGGCCCGCAGTGGACGCATCACCGCTCCCCGACGGACGAGTCGTGGCCGACGCGTTCTCTTCCGTCGACTAGATGCAGTTCTCGGGAGCCGTAGCCCACCGCCGCCTGGTCATGCGTCACCACGACGACCGCCGCGCCGTCCTCGTCCGCCAGCGAGCGCAGCAGGCTGAGCACTTCGGTCGACGACTGACTGTCGAGGTTTCCGGTCGGCTCGTCAGCGAGGATGATGGACGGGCGAGCCGCCAGCGCGCGGGCAACGGCGACCCGCTGCATCTGCCCGCCGGATAGCTCGGCCGGGCGGTGCCGGGCCCGGTCGCCGAGCCCGACCCGCTCGAGCAGCTCCCTCGCCCGTGCGTCCGCCGCGCGGGCCGGCGCCCCGTCGAGGATCAGCGGCAACGACACGTTCTCCACGGCGGAAAGCATGGGCACCAGGTTGAAGAACTGGAACACAAATCCCAGGTTGCGCCGCCGGAACGCGGCCCGGGCGCTGGCGCTCATCGCCCACACATCTTGGCCGCCAACGGCCACCGTCCCGGAGTCTGGCGCGTCGAGCCCACCGGCGATATGCAGCAGAGTTGATTTGCCAGCGCCCGACGGGCCGGTCACGACGACGAACTCGCCTGCCTCCAATTCGAAGTCGAAGTCGACAAGCGCCTGCACCTCCTCGTCTCCTCTGCGGTATTTCTTGAAGACACCGCCGAGGTGCAGAACGGGCGTCATGGTTGGCCCGCCGAGATTGGCGCTTCGGCCCGCCGCGCCCTGATGAGGAGCTGATGCCCGTTGCGGATGTTCTCCACGATTCGCAGGCCGCAGCGCTCGATCAACGCTTCGACCTCGGCTGCGGTGAAATTGGTGGTGATCAAGTTGGTCGACGCGAACTTGTCGATGAGCTTGTCCTTCCAAGGCACTCCGGGGCTGATGAGTATCGACAGCGACAACTCCCCGTCGTCATGCAGCAGCTCCGCCATGTGGGAGAGCGCGCGCCGCGGGTCGGGGAAGACGTGCAGCGCGCCGTAGCAGCCGAGCCGACGCACTGAGCGCTTTGGAATCGCGAGAGTGTTGACGTCGTTGACCAGGAACATCGTGTCGGAGGTCCTGCGGAACCGCTTGGCCGCCTTGGTGAGCATGTCGGGCGACAGGTCCACGAACAGCAGCGCGGGCGTGCTCTTGACTTTCTCTGCCCGCAAAGCGAATTGGGTCAGGCTGCCGTCGCCGACACCGACCTCGACGAACGTCTCCCCCCCTTGTGCCGCCGCCTTGATCTGATCCGCGTAGAACCGGGCAAGCACCCCGAGCTTCCCGCTCCACACCAACCAGAAGACCAGGGTCGCCACCAGGGGGTAAGCCTTGGAGTAGATGCTGTAGGCGAAGCGCACCTTGTCGTTGGCCATCTCCCGGCCCTTGTACAGCTCCGCCGTGGCGTCGCGGTAGAGCCGCAAGCCCTCGTCGAGAGCCGTGACGGACTTGTCGGGCAGCAGCTTCAACGCGGACGGCGCTGCAGCTCCTGCGCCTGCGACCTCGTCAACGCCGTAGTACCGGCGGACCATGCGCTCGTAGAGCGGCGCCGGGGTCAGCCGACGCGCCCAGAACGAGGACCGCACGTCCTTGCCCACCCGCTCGACGGAGCGCATCCGCCGCGCTGACAACATCCGCAAGACCGCGCGGGCGACGGCCTCGGGCGACTGGGAGTTGTCCAGGAACTCGGCGGACCGGCGCTCGACCTCGCTTCGCGCCGCCGCGTACGCGGCGATCGGGGCGGCGACCTTGGGCGCCGAGGCGAGGATCGGCGTCTTCGTCCAACCGGGCATGAGGGTCGCGACATCCACGCCGAACTGTCGCGCCTCCATCCGCAAGCCCTCTCCGAGCTTCTCGACGGCCGCCTTGGACGCCGAGTACCAGACACAGAACGGCTGCGCGACCAACCCCGCGCCCGAGCTGACCACGATCACTCGGCCGCGCTTGCGCTCGCGCAGCACCGGGAGCGCGGCCCGCACCACCGCGGCGGTGCCAAGAAGGTTCACGTCGAGTAGGTCTGCGGCCTCGTCGGGGGCGGTCTCCTCGAACGCGCCCACCAATGCCCGGCCGGCGAACGTCACCACGGCGTCGATCGAGCCATGTCGCGCCACCACCTCGTCGACCCACCGCTGGACGGCTTCGCCGTCGCGAACATCGATCTGCGCAACGGAGTCGGACGCGACCGTGTCGCATCCCTCGACGGTGTATCCCGCGTCGGCCAGAAGCTTCGCTGTGGCAAGCCCCATGCCCGAGGCCGCGCCGGAGATGATCGCAACGGGTGTCTGCTCTGACATCTGTTATCCGCCTCCTCTTTGTGTTCCGCACACCCGTAGGGCGGCGGGGACGACGTCGAGCCGGGCCGACTCGACAACGACGATTTCCCCGTCCAACTCCAGGGGGCAGGGCTGCCGTGGCCTCAGCTCGACGCTGGTACCGCGCTGGCTCACGGCCAACGGCGAGCCGAGGAATCTTCCCCGGTAAAGACCCAAAACCAGGCGGGCTATCCGCAATCGCCCCGCCGCGCGCCAGATGTTGACGTCGAACTGGCCGTCGTCACTGACGACCGCGGTGTCGTAGCGCATAGCCCCGGCGAAATACACCGATTTGAGCACCCCGATATTGGCGATCGGGCCGTCGTAGCCCCAGCCGTCCGACGTGACCGCCACATGCGGCAGACGCAACGCCGCGACCGCGTGCACGGCGCACGCGGCGATGGCCAGATCCACGTTGCGCAACTTGAGCCAGGCGATGAGCCCCCCGCTGGTGTTGAAGGCGTGGTTGCCGTCGGCGACCAGGCCCATGCTGGCGTTGAGCAGGAAATAGCGGACCAGCTGGCCCTTGCCGGGGAGCTGCACGGTCGCTTTGCCGACATCCACCGCAGCTGCGCCAGCCACGTCAACTCGCGCGGGCGCCCCGGCGAGACATCCCTGCGGCGCGCCAGATTTGTGGAAGTCGTTGGAGCTGCCGAGGCCGATGGCGCCCAACGCCACCTGCGGCGATCGCGGCCGGTCCGTCGCGGGGTCCATGATCGCGTTGAGCGCGAGGTTGACGGTGCCATCGCCCCCGGCCGCGATGATCGCGTCGTGGCCGGCCGTAAGCCCGGCAGCGATCGCGCGCTTGGCCTCCGCCGCCGAATTCGGCGCGGCGAATTGCGCGTCTGGCCGGAGCAGGCGCATCGCGGACTGCGCGGCCGGCCATCGCTTGGCGGCGGCTCCCCCGTTCGAGCGCGGGTTCACGAGGACGAGCATGCGGCGCCCTCCGTCACACCAAGCCATGCGGCAAGCGCCGCCCAATCTCCGCTGCTGACTAGCGAGGAGTCGGCCTCGGCCCCGCGGGCGGGCGCATCGCCGACGTCGAGCAGGTAAACCGGGATGCCCAGGGCCGAGGCGGGCGCGTCGTTGCGTGCGTCGTTGCCGATCATCACGCACTCTTGCGGGCGCAGGCCGAGCAGGTCGAGCAGTCCGCGGTAGTAGTCGACCTGCGGCTTGGACCGGCTCATCGACTCCCCGCTGGCGATGAATGCGAACCGCGCGGTGTCGATCCGCCCCCAAGCCAAACGCGCGAGCACCGTGTCCAGGGGCCACAGCGGGTTGGTTGCGACGATCTGGCGCAATCCCCGCGCCGCGAGCGCGCCGACCAGGGTCCCCGCTTCGGGCTGCGGGTAGAAGCAGCGGCGGAGCAGTGGGAATCCCGAGTCGGCGAGCCGCCGCAACCGAGCGTCGATGGCCTCGTGGGCGCAGTCGAGGCGCTCGGCGACGAGGCGCACCAGCAGCTCGTGGTTGGTGTGCTCGCCACCGTTCGCGCGCACCTGCGGCAGGATCTCCTTAAGCGTCTTGAGGAAGCGCCACGGCGGGACGAGGTCGGCGAACGCGGCGGCGGCCACCATCGGCATCAATACCCCGAAGGCGCGTTGGTGGAAGCCCACCAGGGTGCCGTCGAGATCCCAGAGCACCGTGGTGACCTGCGGCAGCCGCGGCAGAGGGATCGGCTGGTGGGGCGTCGAGGGCTGCGCGGTCGTCATTCTTGGCTCTCCAGAATCGCGCGCAGGTCCTGCGCCGTCATGCCGACCCGGGCCGCGAAATCGGCGAGGGTGTCCGGCCGTGCGGCTGCCCTGCAAAGCGAGCCGACGGCTGCCACGGCCAGATCCACGACGGTTTTGACCAGGGCGGCAAAGAACAGCCACCACCCGAGGTCGCGTTGGAATACCCTGATTAGCCGGTAGGGCGCCGCGAGCCGGGCCCCGACGAGGGAGGGCAGCGACGGGTCGCTCAGCGAGCTCATCTTCAACGCCTCGGTGGCGGGCGCCGCCAGCAGGCTCGACCACAACGTCGCGAAGGCGGACGACTTCTCCGCGGCGTTGTCGGTCGCGTTGAACTCGGTGTACGCCTTCTCGACTCGCGAGGTGTGGGTCGAGCGGCTGCGGAGCAGCGTGTGCACATCTCGGGTTTTTCGGGCGACGTCGTAGCGATACCAGCGGCCCGCGTGCCGCCCCGCGCTCTCGACGAGCGCGGCGGTGTCTTCGTCAGGAACCAGCCTGCTCACCAGGCTCAGAGCGTGGAAGACCAGGTTGTACGAGCCCGCTTTGCCCATCTCGGCTCGGACGAGGTCGAGGTCCAGCCGCCCCTTCGCATGGCGGACCAGGTTCCAGATGTCAGCGAGCTCGCGCACGCCCGTCTTGTAGTAGGGCAGGTGAACACACAGATGGTGCAGGTTGTCCTCGTCGCTCATCGCGAAAGCCGGGCTGCCGTAGAAGTCGATGGGCCGCACCCTGGACCAGATGGCCTCGTAGTCGATGGTGTACGGAGCCAAGGGGGTGATCAGGCCCCAGTGGGTTCCAACGACGAGCGCCCCGTTCCTGGAGACGAACGACGGAAGATGGTGCGAGCGTTTCGGTCTGACTTTCGGCTCCTTGCCGAGCACGGCCGATGAGCTGAACATGCCCAGCTGGCGGTAGACCTCCATCGCGGCCGGGGCGTCTTCGAGTTTGACCAGGATGTCGATGTCGTTCATCCGCTTGTACCGGGGCTCGCCGTAGATTTCGAGCCCGAACAACATCCCCTTGAGCACCACGCAGGCGATCCCCGCCCGGTGGAACCGCTCCAGCAGCTCCGTCGCCGCCGAGAGGCGGCGCTCGTTCACCGCGGCCACCGCGTCGGTCACCGTCGTGAATGAGTCCCTGACGCCGGCCGGCATCGTGTCGAGCAGGCCCTCCGTGGCGAGCCGCCGGTAGACGAGGGGCGCGGTGGCGTTGGCCTGCGCGAGCGCGAAGAGCCCCGGCCAGTCGAGCGCCCCACCGGCCAGCGCGCACAGCTCGGCCCGCTCCTGGACGTCAGGCGCGGCGAAGGAGGCGAGGACCAGCAGCCGCTCCTCGTTGGTTCCCCCCGCCGCGATCAACATGGGGTGCCTCCGTGCGCGGGATGGCCGACTTGGTCCGGGTGGAAGGCGAACCGGCGCGCGACGCGCTCGATCCTCTCCGCGCACATGTCGAGATGCTCCTTGGTCAACGTGGCCATCACACTCAGTCGAAGCCGCCCTTGATCGCGTGGGACGGCGGGAAACTCGACCCCGTTGACGAAGACGCCTTCGACGTACAGCGCGGCGACGACCTCGGCGACCGAGACCCCCTCCGGCAACACGATCGGAATGATCGCGGTCTGCGGATCAACCTGAAAGCCGATCTCGCACAATGTGTTCGCGAGGTAAGCGACATTGTCGTGCAATTGCCTCGGCCGCTCCGGGTGGTTGGCGATGAAGTCAATGCCCGCAATCACCGAGGCGACGACCGGGATCGCCAAGGAGGCCGAGAACATGTACGAGCGGGAGAAGAAGCGCAGGGTGTCGACCAGATCCTTGGTCCCGGCTACGAAACCGCCCGTGGTGGCGAACACCTTCGAGAAGGTACCCATCGTCAGCTCGACCTCGTCCGCCATCCCGAAGTGCTCTGCGACGCCGCTCCCACGCGCGCCGAGCACACCGGTTCCGTGGGCGTCGTCGATGGCGACCCAGGCCCCGAAGCCGGCGCACAGCTCCTTGATCGCCGGCAGTGGGGCGATATCGCCGTCCATGGAGTACACGCCTTCGACCGCGACAACGACATTGGCGCCCGGATTGCGCCAGCGCACCTGCATGAGTCGATAGCGCAAGGCGCTGATGTCGTTGTGCGCGAACGGGATAGAGCGGACCCGCCCGAGCTGTATACCGTCGATGAGGCTGGCGTGGCTCTGCTCGTCGTAAATCAAGACGTCGCCGGCGCGCAGCAGCCCGGTCAGCCAGCCGAGGTTGGCGGAGTACCCGGAGGAGAAGAGCATCGCGGACTCGCAGTGCTTGAACTCGGCAAGCCGCTCCTCCAGCTCGCGATGCAGCGAGGTGGTCCCGTTGAGCAACGGCGGTCCGCCGCAGCCGATTCCGTACTGCCTGGTGGCAGCCACCGCGGCCGCGATGATCTCGGGCTCGTTGGCAAGCCCGAGGTAGTTGTTTGAGCCGAGCATGACGACCTCGCGGCGCTCGCCGGTGGCGTCGTCGCGGACGCCGACCACTGGGCCGGAGGGGCCGGTGATCTCGCGCAGCACGTATCCCATGCCGCGCACCCGCTCGACGAACGGGCGGAAGTCGGCGAAACGGTCCTCGAAGGCGCCCCCCGCCTTGCCGAGGTAGTGCTCGAGGCTGAAGTTTTCGGCGTGGTTGCGGATCATGGCGCCTCCCGTCCGGTGACGGCGACGGTGCCCGCGCGCCCGTCGACCACGACGATGTCGCCGGTCTTCACCCGCCGGGTCGCGCCAGCGACCCCGACCACCGTTGGTATGCCGAGCTCGCGGCCGATGATGGCGGTGTGCGAGAGGACGCTGCCCTTTTCGCTGACCAAACCGGACGCGGCGACCATCAGGAACACCCAGCCGGGATCGGTGGTGGCGGCCACCAGGATCTCGCCCTCGACGCGTATATCGGCCGACGGCTCGGAAAGCACCAAAGCCGGCGCCCGCACCTGCCCTGGCGCGCAGCCGACGCCGACGAGGACATCGGCATCCCCGATCTCGGCGAAGTCCGGCTCGTGCGCGTGGGCCATAGCAATTCCCGAGGTGACGATGCGCGAGCCGGGCGCCACCTCGCGCCAGCGCTCATGGTCGCGCTTGCGCTCTGCGACGAGGCGACGGGCGTCCCCGTCGATAAACGTGCCCCTGGTGATGGCAAAGACTTCCTGGTAGGTCAAGAAGAAGATGTCTCTGGGGTGCTCGATGATTCCTACGTCGCGGAACTCGGCGCCGAGCGCCCTGTAGACCCGTTTGGCCAGGCCGAAGCAACGACTGCGGCCGAGGCGCATGTTCTCCCGCTGCTTGACGCTCTCGCGCGCCTGCCGCAGGGCGAAGGCGAACAGCAGCTGGCGGGGCAGTGAGCCCTTCACCGCCGCGGCGGCCTTCCGCTCCGCGGAGCGCCGGATCTCCCGCTCGCGCGCCTCCATCTCGGGGATGGTGCGGCCGACCCGAAGATAGTTGCGCACCATGACGACTAGTTGCTCCGGATGCTCGTCCATCGTGTCGGTCTCGAGCTTGAGCTCGTTGATCGTCCGATCCCCGTATTCGGCGATGTGCTCGCGGCAGCGCGCGTGGAACGTCGCGAAGCGCTCCTCGGCGGCGAGGGTCGCCCACACCTGCGTCGCGCTGCCCTGCCCGTGGAACAGCGCCCGTAACGCGGCGTCGCGCCTGACCGCCTCGGTCAGCTCGAGGGCCGAGCGAACCGGGTCTACGCTCTGCACCCCCGCCTCCCCGCAGAACAGTTCGTTGCGCAGGGCCGACGCGTTGTCGATTCCCGAGCGCTGCAACAGGATTTCGACGACGCGGAACAGCTGCTGCGCGATGAAGTCGTTGAAGATCTGAGCGGAATACGAGGGTGCCAGTTCGTCCATGAAGCGCTCCAGCCAAGCCACCAGCTCGTGAGCGTCCCGCTTGTGCGCCGGGGTGTCCGGCGAGAAGAGTTGGTCCAGCGTCGATTTCGCCTCACGCAGGTCCCGGAAGAAACCCTTGAGCCGACACGGCAGCCGCAGCCATCCGTACAGCAGGATCACGATGGCCCGCGCGAGCCAGAGCCTGCCGCGCAGCCGTGCCAAGGCGCCCGTTTGCCCAGGCGGGCGTTTGTATTTGTTCTCGATGCCGAGGGCCGCCTCCCATCCGGCGATGGCGAACTCCATCCCCGGGATTTGCAGGAAAAGCCGGTACCAGTT
Organism: uncultured Actinomycetota bacterium; assembly: GCA_963799495.1. Classification (GTDB taxonomy): domain Bacteria; phylum Actinomycetota; class Actinomycetes; order Mycobacteriales; family Mycobacteriaceae; genus Mycobacterium. Next base: position 344,725 of record CAWCXH010000019.1, on the reverse strand, counting down.
GGTGATGTTGTAGTACATCCGCCCGTGAATCGACGCCAACAGGTACGGGTAGACGCGGACGGCGTTGGCCGCGATCGTTTTCCGGGTGGCGCCGAAGTTTCGATGGCACACGCGGAAAACCTCGAAATAGGCCCGCTGGACGAAGGTGAACGTCAGGGGCGAGGTGAGCCCCGGATAGGATTCGGCGACGTTGACGTTGTCGAATATCGTCTCCTTGCCGCCGACGGCTGTCACCGGCCGCGTCTGGAGCACATGCACGGCTCCCTCGCCGTCGATGGCCCACTCCACGTCCTGCGGGCCGCCCAAGGCTTCGGCCAGGTCCAGCGCGATTCCCGCGAGCGCGAGCACCTGGTCGTCGTGCAGCGCGGCCTCCCTGGCCTCCTCGGTCTCCTCGAGCGCGGTGCCGCCGCCAGCCGCGGCGACGACGCGGCTCCGCTTGGGGCTCACGACCCGGCCGTTTATCGACCGGGATCCGGCGTCGACGAAGAAGGTGTCACACTCGACCGTTCCCGAGACGACGCCCTCGCCGAGCCCGAACCCAGCGGAGACGACCGCCTCCGCCATGTCGCCGGATTGCGGGTTACAGCTGAAGACGACCCCGGAGACCGCGCTGTCGACCAGCACCTGCACGATTACGGCAGCGGCGACCTCGTCGCCCGGTAGGCCCCTGCGCTGGCGGTAGAAGAGGGCGCGCTCGGAATACGCGGAGGCCAAACATTGCAGCACCGCTTCCTCGATGCCCTCTTGCCCCACATTTAGCGCGGTGTCAAGCTGTCCCGCAAAGGAATTGGCAGCGGAGTCCTCGCCGCTGACCGATGTGCGCACGGCGAAGCGCGCGCCGCTGCCCAGCTCGGCCGCGCGCTCGGCCAGCTCGGCGCGGATGTCCCCAGGGAAGGGCTCGGCCGTGATCCGCGCGCGAATCGCCGCCGAGCCGGCCCGCAGCGACGCCGGGTCGGCCACGTCGAGCCCTGCCAGCACCGATTCCACCTCGGCCTCCGCCGGCGCGAGCAGGCGCGCACACATCTTCGAGCTCAGCACGAAAAACGGGGGCACCCGGTAGCCGCGCCCCGCCAGCCAGGCGAGGTTCGCCGCCTTCTGGCCGATCCGGTCGGCGCTTGCGCTCTGCGGCCCGACGCCCTGGTCGGCGAGTACTCGGCCGGTGACGATACCGCCGTCGGCCACCGTCGCGCGCCCGCTCACGACTGCCCCTTGCGGTGGGCTATCCGCACCAAAACCGGATCCGGGGTATTGGAGATCTGAGGGTTCTCCCGCACCCTCATTCCGTTGACCAGCTCGATCTCGAATCGCGACAACAAAAGGGCGATGGCGATTCTCATCTCGATGGCGGCGAAGTGCATGCCGACGCAGAGATGCGGGCCAAAGCCGAAGGGGAAGTAGTGCAGGTGCGGGCGGACACGCGTCTGGTCCTCGGTGAATCGCTCGGGATCGAACCGCAGCGGCGAGGGCCAGAACTCGGGCATCCGATGGTTGACGAACGGGCTGATCACAACGAACGAGCCCTTGTCGATGTCGAAGCCGTCGAACGAGTCCGTCTCGACGGCCGAGCGGGTGAACGCCCAGGCGGGCGGGTGCAACCGCATGCTCTCGTCGACGGCGCGGCCGGTCAGCTTGAGCGCCAGAACGGCCTCGCCCGCCGTCGAGCCGGCGAGGTCACCTCGATCGGCCTCTTCGGCGACGACCCTCGCCCACTCCGGATGCTGGCACAGCTCGTAGATCGTCCACGCGGCGCCGGCGCCCGTCGTTTCATGCCCGGTCAGCAGGAAGGTCAGCACCTCGTCGCGCAGCTGCTTGTCGTCCATGGCGTGCCCGCTCTCGTCACGGGCGGCCAACAACCTGCCAAGGAAGGTATTCGCGTCGGCGTCTCCACGCCGATGCCCCTGGATCACGCTGTCGACAACCTCGCGCATCCTGGCCCGCACCCGCTGAAAGCGCAGGTTGGCCGGGGTAGGAACCGACGGCGGCAGCTGCACCACGGATGCCATGTGGCGCATGATCCAGCGCTCTCCCTCCGGAGTGTCCCGCGCGATCTGCGGCAGCAGGTGGTCGATGTCGGATCCCATCGCTGCCCGGCACACCACATCGAGCGCGAAGCTCATCAGCTCGGGCACGAGGTCGAAAACCTCGCCGCTCTTCGCCTTGGCGTCGAGGCGGTCCAGCAGCCGGTTTCCGCATTCCACGATGAGCGGGATCTCGTCGACGGTGTGCTGTCGACCGAACGCCGGCCGGATCAGCGCGCGCTGCCTCCGCCACAGCTCGCCGTCGCTGGTGAGCAAGCCGTCGCCGAGCAGATGGCTCAAACTCGCGTAGCTGATCCCCTTGACGTATTTGTCCGTGTTCACGGTCAGCACCTGGCGGATGTGCTCGGGGTCCACCAGCAGGTGGATCTGCTCGTGGGCGACCCTGATCCGCACGCTCCCGCCGTAGGCGATCGCCTGCCCGTAGAACAGCGACAGCGGGTCGCGTCGGTATTCCGGCAAGGCGCCCAACGGATTCCGGTACGCCGGCCCGCGAAGCTTTCGGCTTGCGGGCGGCGCGGTGACGCTAACCATGAGCGGCTCTTTGGTCGGGCCCCGCGCTGTGCAGCAAAAGCCGCCGCCGCGCCTCTAGGCGTTTGGATTTCCCACTCGAGGTCTTGGGGATGCTGCGTCGAGGCACCAAGTGAACCCCGGCGGGGAGTATCCCGGCCCGCTGGCTGACCGCCGCGACGATCGCGTGCCGCAACTGCGCGTGCCGCTCAGCGGCGTCCTCGGTCTCGACGATCAGGTGCAGCTCCTCCGTCCCGAGCGGCTCGTCGTAGACGCCCACCGCAACAACGCCTCCCACCCGAACACCGGGAACCGTCTCGGCGGCCCGCTCGAAATCGGCGGGGAAGTAGTTCGCCCCTCGGATGATGATGAGCTCTTTGGCTCGCCCGACGACGCGTAGTCCATCGTCGCGTAGATAACCGAGATCACCTGTGTTCCACCATTCCCCGTCCTCGACGGCGGCGCTGGTCACCTCGGGGCGCTGATAGTAGCCGACCGCACGAGAGGGACCTCGGAATTGGATCCTGCCCAAACATCCAGGGGGCATCAGGTTTCCGTCGTCGTCGACGATCCGGACCTCGGTGCCCTCCACCGGAGTGCCGCAGTCGACCACATGCTGCGCCAGCGGGTCGTCGGCGGGCACGTCCACCACCTGACCGCGGGACGCCAGCGTGTCCCTGGAGATGGCGTCGTAGCGCACCGGGGCCTGCGGGCGGGACACCGTCACCGCGAGCGTGGCCTCCGCCAATCCGTAGCAGGGGACGACGGCGTCCCGGCTCATGCCCCATGCGGCGAACCGGTTAACGAAATGCTGGACGGTCTGCGGGTGGATCGGCTCCGCGCCGCAGAAGAGGAACCTCCAGGACGACAGGTCGACTCCGTCGAGCTCCTCGTCTCGCACCCGTGCCGCCGTGTAGCCGAAGGCGAAGTTCGGCGCCGCGGTCAGCGTGCCGCGATAGCGGCTGACGGCGCGCAGCCACTCAGCAGGAGAGCGCAGGAAGCGCTCCGGCGGCAACAACACCGAGTCGGTGCCCAGGAATATCGGCGCCAGCAGCGTTCCGATCAGGCCCATGTCATGGTTGAGCGGCAACCAGGCCACTTGGACGTCGGCCGCGCCCCACGAGCACGCCCGTGCCAACTGCTCGCAGTTCGCCGCAACGTTGCCGTGGGAGATCATCACGCCCATCGGGTCGCCGGTCGATCCAGAGGTCAACTGCAGGAACCCGAGGGCGTCCGGCCCCGGCAGGATGGGCGGGCGAGCCGGCCCATCCGTGGCTGCCGCCGCGCGCAACGCGACGCCGTCGAGCACCACGACGCCTTCCCCGATCGCATCGGCCAACGCCTCGACCACCAGTGGCGCGGCGACCAGCACGCGCGGCCGCAGGTAGCGCTCGAATCTCTGGTACCGATCGACGAAGCTGGGCGCTGCCCCGAATCGACCAGGCGGCGCGATCGCTACCGGCACCGCGCCGAGCAGCACCGCGCCGAAGAAGGCCGTGAGGAACTCCGGCGAGGTCGGCAGGCAGAGGACGACACGGTCACGAGGACCGACCCCCGAGTCGGCGAGAATCGTTGCCGCCCTGAGAGCTTCATGTGCGAACGTATCGTGCCGCAGCTCTATGTGCTCGTCCGGGTTCAGCGCGAAGATCGTCTTCGGTGCGTCGGATCCACGTTCGGCGTTGGCCAGCAGGGCGTGCACGATGCTGGCCCGGCGCGGCTCGAACTCGGTCATCGTTCTCCTTCCGTCAGGTAATGGGCGATCTGCTCGGTGGTGTGCAGGCGGGCCACCATGTCGTCGGGCAGGCTCACCGAAAACTCCTCCTCGAGCCCGGTGACCAGTGAGATGGCCCGCAGCGAGTCCATCCCGTAGTCCACCAACGGCACCGTGACATCGAGTTCGTCCTCGTCCACCCAGAGAACCTCGGCGACCAGCCGTCGTACGCTGGTGCCGATATCCTCAATCATCTTCTCGCTCATGTAAACAACCGTCCTTCCACTACACACTCTTGTACCGAGCTGTCGATGTCGACTGCGTCGCTGGTGTCGACCACATGCACGCTGATTTCGGGAAATACTCGCGAGATGCTTTCACGCAGTTGCAGATAGCCATGCCGAAGGATCCCGAGAAGCTCGGAGGTCTCATGGGTTTCGACCACCCGCGACGTGCTGCGCGCCGCACATCGGCCAGCCGCCTGCTCCGGTGGGACATCAAGCCAGAGAACGACATCGGGCAATGTCGTCCGATAGCGCCTTGAAAAGTCCGCGACCGCCGTTTCGAAGTCGCCCTGAACGGCGGCGGCCACGTCGGCGAACCGCTCCCACAGGCCGACCTTGTCGCCGAGGCGGTCCGCCTCCGCCGCATGCCAACCCTCGACAGCCTCGAACACCTCTCCGTCGGAGCGGTCCACCACCGACCGGATCGCCGGCTCGAGCGCGCTCCCGTCCCACCCGGAGCGGGCCAGCAGCACATAGAGCGGCCCGTAGACGAACGTCTCAATCAGCGGATGCCTCTCGCAGACAAGTACTTCAGGCGAGAACGTGTCCAGAAAGAATCGTTCGACCGGCCCGTACAGCGTCATCTGAAGATACATCGATAGCGCCTTCATCTCCGCGCTGCCGATCTCGTCGCACCCGTCGCTGAAGATCTTCATCTTCCTGGACAGGTCCTGCAGCGGCGCATCGGGAGTGTCGTGAAAACCTGGGCAGGTGATGCTGGCAAAAGCGCCATCGCCCGTCGGCGCCAGCTCGCGCATGCGGGCGATGGCCGAGGATTTTCCGCACCCATCGAGCCCGACCACGGCTATCCTCCTGGTGCTGGCGCCAGGAGACACGTCCTCATTACGCCTCTCGAGCATGGCCATGGACGCCCTCGTCGAGTAGTTCGGTGATAGCCCTTGTGATTTCGCTTGGCGACGACCGTCCGTCGAACTTGACCCACGACAGTTCGGCGGCGAGGGCGCCGAGCGCGTCGTGCGTGCGCCGCTGAAAGGACAAAAATGTCTGCTCGTCTTGCCCGTAGCCACTCTCGTAATCGCTGCGTTGGGATTTGCGGAACAACGCGTCCTGCGGACTGACCGAGAGGTAGAACGTGCGGTCCGGCTCGGGAAATCCCGCCGCCAGCTGGCGCAGCAAGACAGGATCGCCGCCGTGGGCCACTTCGGTGGCGAAATACTTGTACCAGTATGCATTGAGCAGCAGCACGTCTGGCTGACGTGACCGCGCTCGTTCCAATGCGAGATGCAGAGCGTGAAACAGAAAATGCGCCCTGCTCACCGGGCTGAGAAGTTTCAGATAGGTGTAGATGTCGGAGGCACGCTCGAAGGGCAACTTGGATACGACACCCGGATCCACGAAGGCATCCCAGATGGTCACCGCCGCGACCTTGCGTCCCTTGGCCTCGAAAACGGAGGCCAAGCGGGCGATCTGGGTCGTCTTGCCAGACCCGTCGCCGCCGGCCACGCAGATCGCTGTCAGCCCTGAGTCATTCACCATCATTCTTCCCTTCGGGGTTGCCCCCGGCCAAGACCGTCACGTGGCCGCTACCGCCATCGACCCGGATCCACTGCCCCGAGCGCAGCGCCTCCGTCGCCCCGCCAACGTTCAACACCGCCGGTATCCCGTACTCCCTGCCGATGACCGCGGCATGCGACAACAGCCCGCCCACCTCGGTCACGACACCGGCTACCAGCCCGAGCGCCGGGGTCCAGCCGGGATCGGTGAACTTCGTGACCAAGATGTCACCTTGACGCACCTGGCCGATGTCGGCGAGCGTGGGGACTACCCTGGCCGTGCCCTCGACAACACCCGGGCTGCAACCTAATCCGCTCAGCCCGACACCATTGTTCGACGTCCTGGAGGCCGCCTGATCCGCGATCCCGCCGCCCAGCTCGTGCGGCGGCGAGATGTCACGGTAGCCCTCGTACATCGCCCGCCGAAAGGCGACGCGGCCGGTGACGTCGCCCAAAGAGAGCCGGCCCTCCGCCAGCTCGGCTATCTCCTCGATGGACAGCATGAAGATGTCCGACTCGACCGCCAGCCTCCCATTCGCGGCAAAACGCCTGCCCGCCTCGACGACATAGGCGCGCACGATGGCGTAACACTGCGAGGAGAAGTCGCGCATCTGCTCGCGTGCGACGAGGTAGCGGCGCATCCGACCGACATGCTTGTCGATAGACCGGCTAAACCTGATCCTGTGCAACGGATTCCGACGCACTTGCCGGCGCAGGGATCGTAGCCGGGTCTCGAACCTCCTGCGCTGCTCGGTAAGTCCGGCCTCCGGGTCCGCCGGCGGCGTTCCGGCCCGCACCATCCCCTCGATCAGGGCGCGGACCCGTTCGGGCTCTTCCGACCACCTGGGGCAGGTGAGCTCTAACTCCATGTCCGCGTGGAAGCCGTGCGTCTCGAGGAAGTCCTCGAGGGCCTGTTTCCAATTGAGGCAGTCGAACCCGTTCTCCACGGCCACCCCGTGCAGCCGTACGATGCCTCGCTGCAATGCCATATGGCTAATCTCGGCCAGCCCGCCCATCAGGTCGATCATCGAGGTCGTCTCGCCTGTCGCCTCGTCGGCCCGCTCCAGCGCCTTCTTGAAATCGCTTTGCACGCTGGTGTTGTTGTAGATGGTGGTGAAGTAGGTCCGCTCGGTAGCCGCGTGGAACGAGAGCAGACATTCCGTCAACTCGGCGGCGAAGGTCGCGTCGTCAGCCAGTGCCATGCGCGCGACGCGTCTCTGCCACAGCGCGTGCACGGCCGGCCAGCCGGAGGCGAATCGGGCGACGACGTTGAGCTGCCGGCGATACCCGCGCTCCAGGGCGAGAGCGGTGGGCAGCACCCGGGCGATCGTTGCGGGAGTGGTCGGCGCGCGGCGCGGTCCTGCGGGGCCGTAGTCCTTGTTGATGCCCAGGACGATGTCGAAAAGCTGTTCGTCGTAGCCGGGGATATTCGCGTACCGTTCCTTGACCGCGTCAACGTTCCAATACGCACGTCCGTAATACATCGCTATCCAGGTGGGCTCGACCTCACGGTCGAGCAGTCGGAGTCGTACCCAGAAGTTCTGCATCGAATACTGAAAAGCGTTTGTGTACAAGGAGAACATCAGCGGGGTGCACACCCGCGCCGACACCCCTCCGTCGCGGAAGTCGGCGTCGGTGAGCTGGCCGGCGTCGGTGCGCCAGCGAATGGCGGTGATCGCGCGGGACTGAAGCAGCCACAATTTCCCGTCCCCGTCTATCGCCCATTCGACGTCCTGCGGGCGGTGCCGGGCTGCCTGCGCCCGCAGTAGCAGATCGGCCAGCTTCTCGGCCTGCGCGGCGCTGAGCGTGACGCCGTCCTCTCCGGCCGCCTGCTCGACGACCGCGCCGTCGGACAGCCGGATGACGGCGCGCGAAGGGGTGGTCCGCCCAGACACCAGCCTTTCGCCGAGCCCGGCGCAGCACTCGACCAGCGCGTGCTCCTCGATGCCGGTGACCGGGTCGATAGAGAAGCCGACCCCGGCGATGCGCGCATCGACCAACCGCTGGACGAGAACCGAGACCGCGGCACGGCTCGGGTCGATGCCCTGGCGGTACAGATAGGCAAGGACTCGCTCGTTTCGGATCGACTCTCGGCAGTCCGCTATCCGGCGGCGAAGCGTCTCGACGTCGCGCACGTCGAGATAGGTCGCGTAGAGGCCGGCGAAACTGGCCTCGTCTAGATCTTCCGCGGTGCCGCTGGAGCGGACCGCGACCGGAAATCCCCCTACCGCCTTGACCCAGTCGTGCAGCTCGTCGTCATCCACGTCGGAGATGTCCGCGGTGGCCCCGACGACGAACCCGGGCGGCACCGCGAAACCCGCCGCGGCGAGCTCGTGCAATGTCGCGGCCTTGCTGCCGGCATGCTCGGCAGTGAAGGCCGCATCGCCCAGGAAAGCGAGGCCGCCGAGGTCGGCTGATAATCGAGAGGTCATGCCGCGACGCCTCCTCGCTTCGGCGCGTAGGGACGAAAATTATGGCGCTCGGCCAACTCTCGGGCGCAGATGACGCCTGCTGCGGTGAGTGCGCCATACGACGGGCTGGCCGTCGCCGGCTCGAAGCCGAGCAGGATCGTCTCGGCCAGACAGGAAAAGGCCACCCCCTTTGGCAGGCCGGAAGCCGGCACCTCGGCGCTCTGGCCGAGCGGCAGCAGCGTCCGCCCGCCGGCGACCAGGGTCACGTGGGGGGCTTCGGCGACCGAGGGCGCCACGTCGCCAGGCACCGCCAAGTCGCACACCACCACCGAGCGGTCCCCGGCCAGATGCGAGAGGTCGATGATCGGATGGGCCGCATTCGTCGCCGCGATCACGACCCTGGCCCGTCGCAAGGCCGCGAGATCCTGGCTGACCACGACAGGCAGCACGCCGTCAAACCGCTTTGCAAACTGCCGTAACCGCGACTCCGAGCCGCGCCGCCCGACCAGGATCAACGTGTCCGAGTGCGACACAAGCAGTTCCGCCATTGCGGCGCCGATATTGCCGATCGCGCCCACGATTGCGACGTGGCGCTGCCCCGGAGCGATCGCGGCGAGCTCCTCGCGAAGCTGGTCGAAAACGCAAGCCGCGGTCAATGAGTTGCCCGTCGTCACCCGCACCCGATCCTCGACGACATCGCGCCCGGCGCCGGTCACGATCGAGGTGTGCCCGCCGAGCCCTACGACCTCGGCGCCGAACTCCACCGCTAGGTCGACCCCTTCGAGAACCATGTCGCGAAGAAAGGCGCCCTGCCCGGCGCGCTGGCAAGCCACGATCTGGGCGCAAGTCAACGGGACCGCGATCAGGATGACCTCGACCCGCTTCCCGGTTGGGGAAGCGACGGTCTCCCTGGACACCTCCAGGGGGCGCGCTTCCCCGAGAGCGCGGTCCAGCAGGGCCGCGAGCTGCTCGTCCGACCACTTGGCCAATTCCGGTGCGAGGGTGCGCAGGTCAGCGGCGGAGCTCAGATTCGCCAAGAATGCCACCCGCGTTGGATCGCCTTCGCCACCGTGCCGAACGCTCACGCCGCGGCTCGGCTGCGTGGCCGGCCGGGGCGGCTGCCAAGCGCCGTAGGCGCGAAGGGCCAAATGGCTCATCAACGTCGCGAAATCCCCTCTGCGCAGCAGATCCGCCGTGGCCTCCAACGCCGCGACGAGGCGGTCGATGTCCACGTCGGACAAGAACGCCGACGGCTGGATGCGCAAGGTGGTGGGAGCGGACAAGGTTGGAAGGAGTCGAATTCCGTGCTGGTGCAACAGATAGCCGGCGATCACATACCCAAGCCTGTCTTCGCCGAGCATGTCGTTGAGCAACTTCGAAGAACGGCGAACCGGCGCCAGCTCGACGCCACGCAATAGCCCGCGGCCGCGGACCACTTTGACGACATCGGGCCACCGGGCCGCGAACTCGGTGAGCTTGCCGCCCAGCCGCTCACCCGTCTCGGCGATCATGGGACTGATCCGCAAGAGCAAATCGATTGCGGCAAGCGCTATCTCCGCAGACAACTCGTCTTCGGCGAACGTGGAGGTGTGATGGCGCCCGAAGTCGTCGACAGACAGCCCGGCCTGGACAAGCAGCGCCGAGATTTTCGCCAACCCGCCGCCGAGGGACTTGGACAACAGGTAGTAGTCAGCCCGCACTCCTGATTTCGCCGAGGCTAGAAACGAGCCGGTGCGACCCATCCCACATTGGATCTCGTCGAAAACCAGCGCCGCTCCATGACGATCGGCCAACTGTCGCAACGCCCGAAGGAGGTCGTCGGGCATTTCGCGGACGCCTCCCTCGCCTTGGATCGGCTCGGCGAAACAGGCCGCGATCGCGGATATATTGCTGCGGATCCGGCGTGGCTCACCGGCGTGATTGAGCTCGACGCCGCAAATAGTGACCAGCTCGGCGTCGAATGCTGCTACAACCTTTTCCGGCACCCACGCTGCCCTGTCCAATCGCAGCCGCCTCGGCCCGGGGACACCGAGATCCTCGGGTACGTCGCCGTGGTCGGTGATCGCGTATGCGCCGGTTGTCTTGCCGTGGAAAGCCCCTTCCAGCGATACGAACGCCGGTTCACGTCGCCGCATTTCTTTGACCGCGGCAATTGATTTCGTAAGAATTTGCTCGACCGGGCTTTTGTCCCGGCCGTCCTCGTCGTCTTCGGAGGTCGGGAGGGGCAGACACGCGTAACCGTCACGACGCGCGCGGCGTAAATCGTTTTCCAACCGGGCCTGCGCAGCGGCAAGTCGGCGAGAGCGCGCGAGAGCGGCGTGTTTGATCGCCGCCTCAACCGCGTCCGCGCCGGTCGAGCCTAAGGTCACGATGTAGCTCGCGCCGGTCGACTCGCCGACGAGCGCCGACAGCCGCGCGGCCAGCTTCGCCGCCGACGACCGAACGCTGGCCTGCGCGCTGAACGGCCTTCGATTTCGCAGAGAGCTTTCGGCGGCAGTCACCAGCTCTGGATGGTTATGCCCGAAAAGGGATGTCCCATATCCACCGACGAGGTCGAGTACCTCCACGCCCGAGCTCAGCGGTTGGGCCAACCGCAGCCTGTCCCCTTCAGCGCAGTCGAACTCCACTTCGAGGCCGAGGGCGCGCATCTGGCGCGCCACCGCCGGGCGCACATGAGCCGAGTAATTTCGGTATGTTTCCGCGGGCGAAGAACCGCCTGCAGCCAGCCTGCCAGAGGCCATGAGATCACGGAATTGATTACGATCGGTAAACATCGTTGCGGAGTCACCTGCCGCTAACGGCGGGGGTTGTGATCCTCTACGTATGAGGCGCCTTGCTCCACCCAGCGTTCGGATCGGACGCGAGGTCCGGATTCACCCCACAGGAAATGCTCAACGGTGTACTCGCTGTCACCGTCTCCCCGATGGAAGATGTGCCCTAGATCGTCGTTGGACGAGTACAACGTGACCGGCCTGCCTGACACAGTCATCTGCTTTTGCCTTTCTCTTATTCGAACGGGGCACCAGAGCTGCATCCCCGTTTCCTGACCCTGTGGCGAGTGGCCGCATTGATACCCGAGGCACGATCGTCACCCCGAGCGCAGCCGCGGTCACGAGTAGTGCGCTACCTGGTTTTTTGATCGTTGAGACGAGCGAGACGGGTGCGCCATCCGCCAAGATCCTTGCGCGTCGATCAGCGTGGTTTGGGCTTGAGTGCGGTCCACTGAGCCGACCGGGATCCCGCCAACTAGACCCGGCTGCTATGTGTATGTGCCGATCAGTTCCGCGTTGTGGTCCGGATGCTCGCGCCACCACATCGCCTCGGCGTCGATGTCGGCCTAAGGCGATTCCGAGCAGGTGGGCTTGTCACGTCGAACGTCCCGCGGTGCTACTGAAAGAACGTTTGGTGTAAGAACTCGTATGTCACGGCGCGTTCGAAGGCGGCTTGGGCATTGTTCGAAGCCCCGGGCGTGGCCATCGGGTCCTCTAGTACGAAAACACCGAAGGCGGCGGCGTTGGCTGACTTGTCTCCGGCCGAAATCACGCTGGGTCGATGCGCTCTGGGGGCGATCGCATTGGTGCCCGCAGTCGTGGCCGCTCGGCTGCCGCTGCCGCGCGAGCCGCGGTTGTGGGCACACCTGAGCGTCGCGGCGCTGGTGCTCAACACCGTGCCGTTTCTGCTTGTCGGCTACGCCGAGCTCCACGTGTCGTCGGCGGTTGCGGGTGTTGCCAACGGCACCGCAACATTGTTCACCGCATTGTTCGCGTTCGCCGCATTGCGCGACGAGCGTCCAACCGCGCGCACCGCGTTCGGAATTGTCGTCGGTTTGGCTGGTGCGGCACTCGAGCTGAGGGTGTGGGATGGCGTGCAGGCCGACACTGCGGGCGTCGCAATGGCGATCGCCGCGGCCGCGTGCTACGGGCTGGGCTGGGTGTACCTGCGGCGTTTCGTCCGCGACAGCGGACAGTCCCCACTAGTACTAACCGTCTGTCAGTTGGCCTGCGCCACAGTCCAGCTGACCATAGTCTGCCTCGCGATGTCGTCACGGATTCCCACGGTTTCGCCGATGACCCTGGCGACGGTACTCGTTCTCGGCGTTGTCGGCACCGGTCTGGCCTATGTACTGCAGCACAGCATCATTCGCGAGGCGGCGCGACCGCAGCCTCTACCGTGACATACTTGATTCCGGTGTTCGCGGTGCTCGCCGGTGTCGTCGTCCTCCACGAAACCCTGGGCTGGAACCTCGCCGCGGGTGCGGTCCTCGTGCGTCTCGGCGCGGCATTGATACAACATCGCCCGAAACCGAAACTCATCGACCGGCATATCATCGAAACTCGAACATGTACACCCGCAACCTAAATGACCCCAGCGCCGCTGCGTTCGGAGATGTGCCGGCCATCGTGGTCAAGTTGAAGCTTTGCGCACTGATCGCGAAAACGGCGGCCTGTTGCGGACGCAGCGGGCCCTCCACTTTCGCTACCGAGAACAATGATTAGCGCTCGAGCAAGACTTCACCGCATCACACAATCCGCCAAGTCGCGTAGGTGATCATGACCATCGGAAGATGCCTCACCGACGAGGACGGCGAAGCCGCAACCGATACACACGCGCGACCGCTTCGGCGATGTCGGCTCCGTGCTCGGTTCGTGCCGCCAGGGTCTGCTCGATCTGGATGCCATTCGCCCCTCCGACGGTGAGCCGGTTAACGATGTTGCATGGATCGTCGCCGCCGAAGGGGTTGTCTGGACCCGCGATCCGAACAAGAATGTTCGAGTCCGCAACTGCCTTTTCGATCGCCGATGCGATCTCTTCCTTCAATTCTGCCGCCGCCGTTCCGCCGCCGACAAGAATCTCGTCGCGTTCGTCGCGTTCAAAACCGTGGAAGGCCACGGCGTGGGCGAAACGGCGGGAGAATACCGAGTTGAGCAAAGGGAAGCTTCCGGGATCGATGTCGACCGAAGTGACGTGCCAGGTTTTCTCCGCGCCGCGCGCATGGTAGCCCTTGCACAGCCAGTAGCTCACCGCCGTGTCGGCCAAGCAGCATGCGACCCGTTGCGCCTGATCGTCGGTGTGCACTTCGATGTCACCGCCATGGGGCGCGATCACGATCAGGCCGGTGTGCGGGCCGTCATCGTGAAGCCGCTCGATGAACTCGCCGTGCTTCTCGGCGTCCTCATCCGACATGGTGGGGTGGACCACCTGGGAATCGAACTCGGCGTCGAACTCCTCGTCGGTGCCCAGGCGCCGCCGACCCGTCAGCCCCATGCGAACAACGTTGTCCGCGTTCTCGGTTCGAACCTCGCTCACCGTGTACAGCGCATAGATGTCGTTATTGCGTTTGACCCGCACCTGTTGTCCCTTGGTGATGCCGACAGCGCTGAGTGCCCGTGGATCGGCCGAACAGTGTTCCTTACGGTCCTGTAAATCCTTCTGTGACCGCAAAGATTTCCTTACCCGTACAGGGTGTATGGCCATGACGGAGTTCCCTTCTCACGGAATCACACGGCGAGGTCAAACTTCATGACCACGGGCTACCACATCGGTATATGTCACTTCGGCGAAACGCTCGACGCCTTTTTGAACGGCTACCGCACGATTGGGCAACTACTCGCATGGCCAGCCGGTTGGTGCCTACCAGTAGCCTGCGACCTGCGCCGCGGGTTCGGCTAGAGTAATCGCTACTCGTTTTGCGCGCCGCAAAGTACTCAGAACAGCACGAGTCGTGTCAGTGCCGCGCCTACTTCAACAGCAGGGTTCGCGACGAATGCCTCAACATCCACATCTTCTGGTCATTGACCCACGTCCGAGTCGTCATCGCCCAGTGGAAGCACGCATAGAACCGCCATTGGCAAACCAGGTGCTCGAGGTTGTCGAGTAGACGTGAGCGGTGGGTGAGTCAGAGGTGGTAGGCGTACTCCCGTACCTCCCAGTCCGTTACGAAGTGGGCGAAGCGCTCGAGCTCGTTGCGCTTGTAGGCGACGAAGGCGGACACGAACTTCGGGCCCAGGATCTCGGCGAGATCGGAGTCCTTCTCCAGCGCGTCGATGGCCTCGCCGAGGCTGGTGGGCAGCATGTCCGCCTTGGAGGTGTCGTAGCCGTAGCCGACCAGCTTGGCGGGCGGCTTGATTCCGTCGCGGATTCCTAGGTATGCCCCGGCCAGCAGGCTGGCGATGGCCAGGTACGGGTTCGCTGAGGCGTCGCCGAGCCGGAGCTCCAGCCGCGACGCGCGTCCGCGCTCCGGCGGGATGCGGACCATGGCCGAGCGGTTGTCCAGGCCCCAGTCGACCAGCCACGGCGCTAGCGTGTCCGGCCCGAACCGCTTGTAGGAGTTGATCGTCGGGTTGTGCACGGCCGCAAGTGCGGGGGCGTGGGCCAGCACGCCGGCGATCGCCGCACGCCCGATCTCGGAGAGTCCGTCCTCGCCCGCGGGGTCGTCGAAGAGCGGCTTGCCGTCGTCGTCCCAGGTGGAGAAATGGAGGTGGAAGCCTGAACCGCCCTCGTCGTTGAACGGCTTGGCCATGAACGTGGCCCGCTTGCCCTGACGGCGGGCGAGCTCCTTGACGGCCGACTTGAACTGGAATGCGCGGTCCGCGGCGGTCATCGCATCGGAGTGCCACAGATTGATCTCGAACTGGCCGCTGGAGAACTCGTGGTTGGCCGCCACGACGTCCAGGCCGTACTTCCCGAGCATCCGCAGCGCGTCGAGCAGGGTGTTCTCCGGGTCGCCCCGCAGGCCGGAGACATAGATGTTGCCAGGGGCCTCGCCGTACCGGCGCCATCCACCGGGCGCGCCCGTGTCCTCGTCGAGCAGATAGAACTCGAGCTCGGGTCCGACGAAGGGCCGCATGCCGAGCTCGGCGAACTTGTCGACGACCCGGCGAAGCACCGCGCGGGGGCTTTCCTCGGACCGGCTACCGTCGGGGTTGAACAGGTCGGCGATGACGCTGGCCACGCCCGGCTCCCACGGCACCGGTCGGAAGGTTTCGAGATCCGGGAAGGCGACGATGTCCGGAAGTCCTTCGCTGAGGCCACCTTCCATGTCCACCACGTCACCCATCGGTGTGGTGCCGTAGACGGACCGGCAGAACGCCACACCGTCCCCGACCGTGCGCGGGAAGTGCTGCACCAGCAGGTCCCGCCCCCGCTCGCTGCCGATCAGGTCGGAGTAGGTGAGGCGGATGACGTCGATGCCGTCCGCGGCGAGCCGGCTCGCTGCCGCCTCGAGTCCTGACTCGTCGAAATGCCCCACGGTCACATCCTCCTAGATCGTTTGGTCCCGAACAACAGCAAGGGGATTCCAGGACTGCCGGCCTCGGTCACGTCGAGTCGCCGCCGCGTCCGACCAGCGCGTAGACGTCGGGCCGGGTCCGCTTCAGCACGAGTCCGTAGACCAGCCCGACGACGGCCGCGCCGACGATCAGCCCGGGCAGGATCCAGCGCAACGGGTCGTTCGGCGTCGAGCCGAGCAGAGCGTCGAAGTTGGTGAGCGCCAGCCCGAACACCACGAAGAGCGCGATCGAGGCGACCACGGCGGCCGCCTCGTGCGAGAGCGTCGCCTCGGTGACCTCGCTGTGCCGACGCAGGTAGACGACCACCGCGACCGAGCACAGCGCCATCAGGAAGATGACACCGAGTGCGCCGACGTTGGTCAGCCAGGCGAACAGGCTGAGCACGGGGTCCTTGCCGAGGATCGCGAACAGCCCGATCAGCACCACGGCGATAGCGGTCTGGGCGAGCGAGCCGGCCATCGGGGCGCCCTTGGCGTTCACCTTGGCCAGCGCGGTGGGCAGCACCCCCTCGCGGCCGAGGGAGAAAAAGTACCGGGCGACGGAGTTGTGGAAGGAGAGCAGCGCCGCGAACAGGCTGGTGACAAACAGCACGACGGCGACGTCGGCGAACCACTTGCCGACGTTCTGCTCGGCGTAGACGAACAACAGACCCGCGGTGAGCTCCTGGGACCTGCCGATGATCTGGCTCCGGCCGACCGCCATCACGGTCGCCCAGGCCGAGACGGCGTAGAAGACGCCGATGATGATGACCGCGGTGTACGTCGCGCGGGCAACGGTCCTGTGCGGATCCTTGCACTCTTCGCCATAGATCGCGGCAGATTCGAAGCCCACGAACGACGCGGTGACAAAGCAGAGGGCGGCGCCCAACGCGCCCGGGCTGAGCGCGGCCGGTAGGAACGGCTCGATGGTCAGACCCTCTGCGGGCTTGGCGATCCCGGCGATGTCGAAGACGAGGACGACCAGGGACTCCAGGATGAGGAAGAAGGCGAGCAGGCGGGCGTTCAGGTCGACCTGCAGCTGGCCCAGGACGGCGATGATCGCGACGGTGACCAGCGCGCAGATCCACCACGACACATGCATGCCGAGGAACTGCTCCAACGCTGCCGACGCGGCAAACCCGTAGAGGCCGAAGATGCCGACCTGCATCGCGTTATAGGCGACCAGGGCGACGAGCGCGGACGACACGCCCCAGGCCTGCCCGAGGCCCTTGCTGACGTAGGTGTAGAACGCACCCGAGTTAGCCACATGCCGGCTCATCGCGGCGTAGCCGACCGCGAAGACGAGCAGGATGACCGCGATGATGACGTACACGAGCGGAATGCCGAGGAGCTCGGTGACGGCAAAGCTGGTGGGCACGCCGCCGGCTACGACGGTCAACGGTGCGGACGCGGCGACCACGAAGAACACGATGTCCGAGACACCGAGTGAGCGGCGCCCCAGGTGTGCCGCCTTCGCCTCCTCCGTGGCGCCGTGAGCTCCGTCACTTGTGACAGACATGGGAACCTCCATCGTGGCGGGGGTTTCGCCCTCGGCGGGCGCCGACTACAGTGGGAATCGTACGGATCCAAACGATCGTGTCAAGGGTTTTCGAGGAGTCAATCGCTGTGGGCGCTGCCTTATCTCCGAACCGAAGGGGACATTTGGACACAAACGACCTCCGATTATTATGGATCTCATGCCGGACCCACGCACGCTCGCCGAGACCGAGTCAGCGATGAACCGCCACATCGAAGGGCTGGAGATCGACTTCGCCGCCGCGCACACCGTCTCGAGCATCTACCGCGCCGCCAACGCCATCCGGGCGCACATCACCAACGCGGTGCTGCGCCAGTATGACCTGACCTGGAGCGGCTTCGTCGTTATGTGGGTCGTGTGGATCTGGGACGGGATGGAGACCCGGCACGTCGCCGAGAGCGCGGCCATCTCTAAGGGGACGCTAACGGGCGTGGTGAACACGCTGGAGAGCCGCGGCTTGATTATGCGCGAGAGTATGGTCACCGACCGGCGCCTGGTGCAGCTGCGGTTGACCCAGTCCGGCATCGACCTGATGACCGAGCTCTATCCGAAGTTCAACGCGGTGGAGTCCGCCGTGGTGCAAAAGCTGTCGGCCGGGTCGAAGGCCCGCCTGGCCAAGGACTTACGCAGCATTGTTCGCACCGTCGAGGCAAATGGCGCTGCGGCGCACGGAGTGGGGGCCTGAGGGCACTCAGCGCGCCGCAGCAACGAACGCTCGAAAGATGCTTGCCTGCACCGGGTCGGTCGCCGCGGAGTCCTCGGGGTGCCACTGGACGCCCAGATACCACCCCTTGTGGCCGTCGATAGTGACGGCCTCGACCGTTCCGTCCGAAGCGTGCGCTGCGGGCCACAATCCCGAACCGAGTGCACCCAGACACTGGTGGTGATAACAGGAGATTGTCAACCTGTCACCGTCGACGACCTTGCGCAGCGGCGAGTCGGCGTCCAGCTCGATGTCGTGCACGACGTGACGGTGGTCGCGGCCGGTGGCCTCGCTCATGTCCTGAATCAGGTCGCCGCCGCGCGCGACATTCACCACCTGGTTGCCGCGGCAGATCGCGAGTAGCGGGATGCCGTCGCGCAGCGCCCAGCGGGCCAGTGCCAGATCAAACGCGTCCTGCTCCTCGTCGACGTGGTACAGCGTGGCGTGCGCCTCCTGGCCATACCAGCGCGCTGACATGTCTCCACCACCGGGCAGCAGTATTGCGTCGGCCATCGAGAACCGATTCGCCACGGCATCGATCAGGGCGTCGTCGAGGACCGCGTCCGGGGCGTCGGGGTGCACCGTCAGTGGCTCCCCGCCGGCCGCCCACACGCTGGCGGCGAGCTTGGCCGCGGTCACTTCGGCTCGGGAGCGCAGGGCGCCGGCGCTGTCCGAGAAGCGCGCAGGGATGACGACGAGTGGCCGGGACCGCCGCGGCCCCCGTCCCGGCTCATCCATAGCTGATCCAGGTGGTCTTGAGCTCGGTGTACTCGTCCATCGCATTCCTCGAGGTTCTGGCCGTCGTGCGACACCCGGTCAGGTTTGCCACCGGTGATTCAGTGGGTGTCCGACAGGTCCGGCTTGCGGATGCCGCGGAACTCCCAGTCGCCGCCCTTGGCCGTGGAGAGCACCTCCTCGCTCTCGGTGGGCTGCGCGCCCACGTCCGAGCGGATGGGGGTCGGCCCCTCGACGATGTGGTTGCGCAGCGTCCCCAGGCCCTCCACCGCCACCTCGACCACGTCGCCGGGGTAGACCGTGCGCGAGATGGCCGGGGTGCCGGAGAGCAGCACGTCGCCGGGCTGCAGGGTGATAGTCCGCGCGATGTCGGCGACGAGATAGTGCATGTCCCACTTCATCTCGTCGGTGTTGCCGTCCTGCTTGACCTCACCGTTGACCAGAGTGCGGATCTGCTTGTGCCGGAAGTCCCACCCCTCGACTAGCCCTGGCCCGATGGGGCACAGCGTGTCGGCGCCCTTGACCCGCAGCATCGACCCGGAGTCGGTGTCGCGGAAGTCGTGCAGCCCGTAGTCGTTACCGACGGAGTATCCGCGGATGTAGTCGCCCGCCTCGTCCGGAGAGATGTTGCGCGTGGTCCGCCCGATGACGATGGCGATCTCGCCCTCATAGTTCAGCCACTTGCATCCCAGAGGCCGCACGACCGCCGATCCGTGGGCGTTGAGCGCCGACACCGGCTTGTGAAAGTAGGTCGGTGCCGGTGGCAGTCGGGTCATCATTTCCTGCACCCGCGACGAGTAGTTCAAGTGGACGCACACAATCTTGGAGGGCACGACGGGCGGCAAGTGCTGCGCGTCGTCGACGCCCACTTCCCGGCCGTCGTGGGCCACCAACGTATCGCCCTGCCGGACCACGTCGACTATGTTGCCGTCCAACAGGATTCGGCGCGTCTCGCGATAACTCATGATTTTCCTTCGGTGGGTAGCAGTTCAGCCGGCCGCGGTGAGTTCTGGTCCGGCGTTCTGGCGGACGAAGTCGGCGTCCTCGGGTGTCCTTCTGGGCCGGGGGAAGCCGCCCTCGGGCCGGTCGAACCACAGGTGCACCTGGCCGGTGCCGATCGAGTTCTCGTACTCACCGTACTGGCGCGACGTCGCGCGGCAGTCACCCTCGCCGAGCGCGCCGATCATCATCAGGTAGTGGCCGAATCTGGCTTCGGGCTTGAACCGGTAGAAGTCCGGCATGGTTTCGAGCACCCGCGCATGGTCGCCCTCGCGGAACCACGCGAGCCGCTCGAAGTCGGCCGCCGCGGCGTCGGCGGTGAAGATGTGTTCGACGCCCGCCGCCTCGTGATCGCGCAGCTTGCGCAGCGGCCAGAACGTGTGCGACAGCGCGCCGGAGGCGATCAGCACGACCTTACGGTCGGACTCGGCGATCGCGTCGCCGAGGGCCCGGCCGAGCCGCAGGTTGTCTTCGGTGTCCGCGGTCTGGCAAACGCCGATCGAGATCCACCGCTTGTCCGGCAGGCCCTGGCCGAGGAACTCCCACACGTTGGTGGTCGCGTAGAAGATCGGCAGGTGATCATCTTCGATGGCGGTGATCCAGGTGCTGTGCTGGTCTGCCTTCGCGGCGATCAGATGCGCCAGCTCCGGGTCGCCCGGAAAGTCGTACGGCCGCTGGGACATTCCCCGGGGCAGCTCTTCGGAGGTGAACAGCCCGCGTCGCCGCGCGTGCGCGGTGACGACGAACTCCACCGTCGTAGCCCAATGCGAATCCAAGACCACCACCGTGTCGTAATCGAGGGTCTCGAAGACTTCCCTACGCAGTTGCTCCAAGGCTGCCGGAAGTGTGCTGTCCTCCCCGTTGTTGAGCTCGCGGCGGATCTTTTCCGGTAACACGATCGTCGGGACGTGCGCGATCAGGGCCGCGCCGACCACCTCACCCATTGGCGTTCCTTACTTTTCGGTGTTCCACCCGTTGGGGGCGAACACGGTGTTCTTGATGTCGCTGTAGAAGTCGAAGGACCAGATGCCGCCCTCGCGGCCGATTCCGGACTTGCCGTTACCGCCGAAGGGTGCGCCGAGGTCGCGGACGAAAAAGCAGTTCACCCATACGGTTCCGGCGTTCAGAGCCAGGCTGACGCGTTCGGCGCGCTCGAGATCGCCGGTCACCAGCGTCGCCGCCAACCCGAATCGGGTGTCGTTGGCCATGGCCACGCCCTGATCCTCGGTGCTGAACGTCTGCACGGTCAGCACCGGCCCGAAGACCTCTTCGGTGAGAATCTCGCTGCCCTCGGCCGCGTCAACCAGGACCGTCGGAGCGTAGAACAGACCGCCGAGTTCCTCGTTGGGACCACCGCCGAGGAGGGCGCGCGCGCCGGCCGCCTTGGCGCGGGTTACGAAGCCGTCGACCCTCTCGAAATGCGGCCGGCTCACCAGCGCACTGACGTCGGTCGCCTCGTCCCGAGGGTCGCCCTGGACCAGAGTGGCCGCTTTGGTGCGGACGCGCTCGAGGAACTCCTCGGCGATGCCGTCCTGCAGCAGGATCCGGAAAGCACCGAGGCATACCTGGCCCGCGTTGTCGAACTGTTCGACGGCCAGGTGCACCGCGAGGTCGAGGTCCGCGTCGTCGAAGACCAGCAGCGGCGACTTGCCACCCAGCTCGAACGACAGCGGCACGATGTTTTTCGCCGCCGCCTCGGCGATAATCCCCGCCGTCGGTACCGAGCCCGTGAACGAGAGTCGCCGGATGCCGTCGTGGCGGGTGAGCGGCGCACCCGCGTCGCGACCGGTGCCCTGGACGACGTTGAACACGCCGTCCGGCAGCCCCGCCTCCTTGGTGATGTCCGCCAGCAGGGACGCCGTCAGCGGTGCCCATTCCGGTGGCTTGAGCACCACTGTGTTCCCTGCGGCGAGGGCCGGACCGATACGCCAGGTGGCCAGCATGAGCGGCGCGTTCCAGGGCGTGATGATCGCGGTCACTCCCGCCGGGTGGTAGGTGAATCGCTCACGGTGCCCACGGATCTCCTGGTCCGGATGGTCGAGCTTGTCCAGATAGTCGGCGAAGTAGCGGAAGTTCATCGCCACCCGGGGCATGACCCCGCGCCGATGCGAGCGCAGGAGCGAGCCGTTGTCGCGGGTTTCCACCCGGGATAAATCCTCGGCCCGCTTGTCGACGCCGTCGGCTACCGCCCGCAGCACCTCCGCCCGCTCGCCGCGGGACAACCCGGCCCAGGCCGGGAAGGCGGCCTGGGCCGCGGCGACGGCGGCGTCCACTTCTCGCTGCCCGCCGGCGTGCACGGTGGCAATAACCGTCTCGTCGATGGGTGAGATGTCGTCGAAGGTACGAGCCGACGCCACCCGCTTGCCGTCGATCCAGTGCCTGGTGTCGACGGATACGCCCTCGACGTCCGCGACCGTCATCGGACCGCCTCATCAAACGCTGGTGTCAGCTTTGCCAGCGACCGACCGCCGTTCCAGACGACGCCCACCTGGCGGTAGTAGCCGCCGATGATCTCGTCGACGGAAAGCCGGGACAGCTCCTCGGTCGGGGAGTCGTAGAGGCGTAACTCGACGTCGCCGGTCCAGGCCGGTCCGGCCTCGAACTCGCTGGAGCCCGACTCGATCAGCTCCGCGTATGCGTCAGGGGAGTCTGCCTCGATGCCGGGGAAGATGCGGTGGTGGGCCATCTTGTGCGCGTTGACGAACCCGTTGGTGTCGGATTCCTCGCGCAGGGTCAGGACGACCTCGGCCAGCCGTCGGTCGCCGGCGGCCAGGGTGGCGCCGAATACACCACCGGCGCCGACCTGCGGTGCACCCTGAGCGAACGGGTGCGGGCGGGTCTGCCACATGGAGCCGAGCTTCTTGGGGTAGCCCTGATGGATGCCGCGGCCGATGGCGAAGTCCTTGTCGACCCAGATGTACACGCAGCGGGAGTAGGTCTGGCCCCCGAATGAGCAGCGGACGACCACGAAGGCCTCCTTGTACTGCGCCCGCACCGGGTCAAGCAGCTCCTCACGGCTGCCGGAGCAGGACTGCCAATCGGCCCAGATGAGCGCCACGGCGCCGGGGTCCTCCTCGGCCAGCTCCAGCGGGGCCGGCAGCAGCTCGGCGACCCGCGCGGGGTCGGTGCGGTACTCCACGGTGAGCAGGTCACCGGAGTAGTACCACGGCGGCGACGGGATCAGGGAGGAGCGGCCACCAGCCGTCCGGGGGTAGAAGAACCCCTTCACTTCGGTCATCTGCGTTCCTACTCTCGGTTCGATTCAGCGAAGATCGTTTGGGTCCGTACGATAGCGAATTACGCGCGCGTTGCCTAGCCCTTGCGCGAGATGCGGATCACGCTTATTGTTTGGACCCAAACGATTGGAGAGCGCCGTGCCCAAGCCCACGTCCGTACCGCTGGACAAAGTTGACCTCTCTGACCTCGACGCGTTCGCGCGCAACGAGGCATGGGGAATGTTCGACACCCTGCGCCGGGAGGATCCCGTGCACTGGAACGAGGAGCGTGACATGGGCTCCGGATTCTGGGCGGTCACGCGGTACGACGACGTCTGTGCGGTCGACAAGGACGCCGAGACGTTCACCTCGACCAAGTTCGTCAACCTCGAGGAGGTCGACGAGGACCTGATGGATGTCCGCCGGTCGATCCTGGAAACCGACGGCCCCCGCCACCGTGCGCTACGCAAGCTCATCCAGCGGGAGTTCAGTGCAGGCAATCTCATGCGCAATTACGAGGAGTTCCTGCGGGGTCTGACCAGGCAGACGGTAGACGAGGCTCTGCAGACCACTGAGTTCGACTTCGTCGAGAAGATCTCCGCCGATTTCCCGATCCAGGTGTTGGCCCGGCTGCTCGACGTGCCGTCCAGCGACACCGACCAGCTGATCGACTGGGGCAACCAGATGGTCGGCAACACCGACCCGGACTACACGGACTACCTGATCACCGACCCGGACAGCGACAAGTACAAGCAGTATCCGTTCCGCACGCCCGTCGCCCTCGACGTCTTCGAGTACGGCCGCGAGCTAGCGAGAAAACGCAAGGGCGGTGACGGCACCGACCTGGTGAGCATGCTCGTCAACAAGCAGCCCGAGGACGGTCAACCGTTGTCCGACAACGACTTCGACAACTACTTTCTGCTTCTGGTCATCGCGGGCAACGAGACCACGCGGCATGCAATCAGCCAGTCGATGCTCGCACTCATCGAGAACCAGGATCAGCTGCGCAAGCTGCAGGACGATCCGAGTCTCATCCAGCCGGCCGTCGAGGAGATGCTGCGCTGGGCATCGCCGGTCTACCACTTCCGCCGGACCGCGACCCGGGACCTGGAGATGGGTGGCAAGCAGATTAAGGAAGGCGACAAGGTCGTCATGTGGTTCGCCTCAGCCAACAGGGACGAGTCGGTGTTCGATGACCCGTACCGGTTCGACGTCACCCGCAAAGACGTCGCGCACGTGACATTCGGCAAGGGCAGCCCGCACCTGTGCTTGGGCAACATGCTCGCCCGGATGGAGATCCGGCTGATGTTCTCCGAGCTGCTGCCGCGGCTGAAGTCGATCGACCTCGATGGTGAGGTTACGCGCGTGCGGAGCAACTTCGTCAACGGCATCAAGCGGTTCCCCGTCGCCGTGGTGCCCGCCTAGACACGGGTAAGAGCGAACGCTGACAACGGTTTTGGCGAAGATACACGCCATTTCGTAATCACTGACATGACTAGGGATGGTGAGATGTCAACGACCACGCGGACCATCGTGCGCGAGCACGAAGCCGAGCTGCTGGTCCAGAAAGCAGAGGTGGTGGCCGAGGACGTCGTGGCGCTCACCCTGGTCAGCCCGGCGGGTGAGACCCTGCCCGCGTGGTCGCCCGGCGCGCACATCGACCTCGTGGTCGCCGACGACCTGGTCCGGCAGTACTCGCTGTGCAGCTCTCCCGGGGAGGACGGCGCCTGGCGCGTCGGGGTCCTGCGCACCCCGGACAGCCGCGGGGGGTCGCAGCGGGTGCACGACACCCTGACCGAGGGCACCACCGTGACCGTGCGGGGGCCGCGCAACCACTTCCCGCTGGTGGCCGCGTCGACTTACCTGTTCATCGCCGGCGGCATCGGCATCACCCCGATTCTGCCGATGATCGCCCAGGCCGAGGCCGCCGGGGCTGACTGGCGGCTGCTCTACGGCGGCCGCCACCGCGCGTCGATGGCGTTTCTGTCCGAGCTGGCCGCCTACGGCGACAGAGTCACCGTCGTCCCTCAGGATGAGGCCGGCGTGCTCGATCTCGACAGTGCGCTGAGCACGCCGCAACCGGGAACGCTGGTGTACTGCTGCGGGCCGGAGGGCTTGCTCTCCGCCGTGGAGGCGAAGTGCGCGAATTGGCCTCTGGGGAGCTTGCACCTGGAGCGGTTCTCGGCCAAGCCCCAGGAGCCGTCGGCGGCTGCCGAGGAGAGCTTCGAGCTGGTGCTGCAGCAGACCGGCGTCACCGTAACGGTGCCACCGGACAAAACCGTGTTCCAGGCGGCGCAGGAGGCCGGCGCCAACGTCCTCGGGTCCTGTATGGAGGGTATCTGCGGCACCTGCGAGACGGAGGTCGTCGAGGGCGACGTCGACCATCGCGACTCCGTTCTCAACGATGAGGAGCGGGCCAGTAACGAGTTCATGATGATCTGCGTATCCCGGTGCAAGTCAAAGCGTCTCGTTCTCGACATCTAGCCGGACCGCACACTGTGAAAGGACCACGATGACCCGCACCTCGGCCAGCGCCCGGCGCCGCGGTACCAGCTACCCGGTCAACACCTGGTATGTGATCGCCACCAAGGACGAGGTCGGCCGCCAGCCGTTGGCCCGGCGGGCGCTGGAGACCCCGGTGGTCCTGTATCGCACACAGGATGGTCAGGCAGTGGCGCTGGAGGACCGTGACGCCCACCGGCCCTACCCGCTGAGCCTCGGGCGGGTGGATGGCGACACGATCGTCTCCGGCTACTCCGGCTTCGCCTACGCACCCGACGGCGCATGCGTGCACGTGCCCACCCAGCCCCACGTGCCGATCGGCGCCCGGGTGCGGGCGTTCCCCGTCGTCGAGCAGGACGGCCTGGTCTGGATCTGGCTCGGTGTCGGACCGCTGGCATCGAGGCGCAACCCGCCGCGTACGCCCTGGCTGGACGAGGACGGCTGGACGACGTTCGGCGACGAGTGGGACACCCAGGCGAACGTGCTATTGCTACACGAGAACTTCGCCGACATCACCCACGTCCCGGTGGTGGACCCCTTCATCGCCCCGCCGGTCCTGGTGGGCGAGCCGCCGGCCCTCGAGGTCGA
This sequence comes from uncultured Actinomycetota bacterium, assembly GCA_963799495.1. Taxonomy (GTDB): domain Bacteria; phylum Actinomycetota; class Actinomycetes; order Mycobacteriales; family Mycobacteriaceae; genus Mycobacterium. The sequence goes on along the minus strand of CAWCXH010000019.1, from coordinate 318,713 downwards.
GGTCAGCGAGACCTCGGTGTCGTTCAGCCGCGACTACCCGCCCGGGCCGCTGACCGGGTGGCACGCCGACGCACTGGGACTGTCGCCGGACACCCAGCACGCCCAGCGGGAGGAGGGTGCGTTCGTCACCCCCGGTCTCTGGGAGGATGCCTGGCACGTCTACGTGGACGGCGGATCCCCGCACACCTTCCGGTTCACTCACGCGGTCACCCCGGTGTCGGCGCGCCAGACCCGGCACCTATGGCGGGTCAGTCGCAACTTCGCGCCGGGGCCGGAGGTGTCCGAGCGGCTGAGGCCGATCTTCACCGCGTACTACCGGCGGGTCCAGCAGATCCTGGAGACGATGCAGCACGTCGTCGACAGCGACGGCCCCCGTGACGAGGTCAGCGTCAACTCCGATGCCGCCGCCCTCCAGGTGCGCCGCATCGTCAACCGACTGATCACCGAGGAACGCATGACCTGAGCCGGGAGCCGCACGTCGGCGGGCCGCGCCGGTCAGGTCGACACGTACTTGACGTCGGAACTCGGCCGCGCGCCCGAGCCACCTTCTGGCGACGCTTCACCGCCACGCGGCTGACCCCCTCATCCATGATTTCGTTCGTATCCGAATGAATTACATTATGCTGACTGCCATGTGCCTGCTCGTCATCCAGCACGACCCCGTCTCGCCCCCTGGACCCATCAGCGAACGATGGCCGACCATGGGTACGACGTCGTCCCGCATCTGGTCGTGGACGCGCAGAACTTCCACTCCCCCAACATCTTCCCCGACTTTCCCGACTTCAGCCTCACTGAGTGCGACTCTCGGTTTCGGTGCCCAGCCGCTTCATACCGCCGGTGCGCATCATCGGATCCCGCCTGACTTTTGTTGTGCTAGTCGCGCGACAGCCAAACTCAGTGCCAACATTGCTGCGCCGGTACCGTTCAGTGAGAGACGAAAGGCGAATCCTTCCGCGCCACTTGCGTGATGGGATCTTTGTGGTGCATAGGGGCAAGGAAGAGTTTCTACACAACGGCCAGCCTGTATCCGGGCGTCCGAGCCCGGGGCCGCTGACCCGCAAATACGAGGACTTCCTGCGCGGGCTCACCGTCGACAACGCCTTGCAGAACGACGAATTCGACTTCTTCGTCAACGGCATCAAGAAGTTCCCGGTGAGGGTCCACCCGCTGACGCCCGAGGTCGAGCACTGATGGAGCCCGAAGTCTGGGGGGACGAGTCTGACATCGTGGCCGAGGTTGTCGGCCTGATCGCTCGCCGGATCACCCGGGCGTCAGACCCGAAGACGACGGCGAGACCGGCCTCTGAACTCGCCGCCGAAGCGGGCCGGACGATCACCGCGGCGGGACTCGGAGCCACGGAAGTGCTGCGGATCTTCGAGGACGTCCTGGTTCCGGCGACGCGCGCCCAGGACGATCCGTACAACCTCGCCTACGTGCCCGCAGCCCCGACCAAGGCCGCTCGGGCCTTTGACGCCGCGGTCAGCAGTTTCAACATCTTCGCCGGCATCTGGGAGGCCGGCGCCGGCGCGATCTTCGCCGAGAACGAAGCCCTCGGGTGGCTGATCGAGTTGCTCGGCTGGCCTGATTCGGCCGGCGGCTGTTTCGTCTCCGGCGGAACGATCGGGAACCTCTCCGCGCTGGTCGCCGCCCGAAGCTATGTACGACGGCAGCGCGGACACGACGCCGCCCGGGCGATACTGTGTACCTTCGACGCCCACTCCTCGATCATCGCGGCGGCTCGGGTGATGGACGTCGAGGTGATCGTGGTAGAGGAGGACGAACGCGGACATCTGACCGGGCCGGCCGCCCGCGCGGCCCTTACCGAGCACCCGGAGTTGTTCGCCGTCGTCGCCTCCGCCGGGACGACCAACGGCGGCGTGGTCGACGACATAGCCGACCTCGCCGATATCTGTACGCAGTTCGACGTGTGGCTGCACGTGGACGGCGCGTACGGCGGGGCAGGTCTGGCCGCCCCGTCCGTGCGCTGGCGCTTCCACGGCATCGAGCGTGCCCACAGCTTCATCGTCGATCCCCACAAATGGCTATTCGCTCCGTACGACTGCTGCGCTCTCGTCTACCGCGACGTCGCGCTCGCCCGCGCGGCGCATGCTCAGCACGCCAGCTACCTCGACGTGATCGACCGCGAGGTGTGGAACCCGACCGACCTCGCCGTTCACCTTTCGCGCCGGGCCCGCGGCCTGCCGTTCTGGTTCAGCCTGGCGGTGCACGGCACCGATCGCTATACCGAGGCGATCGAGCGCACCCTGACCGCGGCGCGCGCGGTAGCGGACGGGATCCGGACCGTACCCACCCTTGAGTTGTTGCTCCAGCCGGAGCTGTCGGTGCTCATCTTCGAGCGGCCCGGATGGACCGACGACGACTATCACCGCTGGTCCACGCGCCTGGCGCACGAGGGTCTCATACTGTGTCTGCCGACCGTCTGGCAGGGGCGGACGACGTTGCGCCTCGCCCTGGTCAATCCGGCCACCCAAGCCGACCACGTGATCGACATCCTGCGTGAGACGACCGTCCCGGATCATCCCTGAGCCGCTAACCGGTTGCCGCCGATGCGAGGCCGCACTTGGCCAGACAACAAGGAAAGGTCGTCCGGCACCCCTCAGGTTTTCCGGGATTTCGTCCGACACTCTCACGCTTTTCAGGACTGCCCGGCCAAGACTCGTCCGCGACTAGTTGAGAGCTCCCAGGTCACAGACCCGCCTCACTCCTAACATGTTCTAGTTCGGACAGATTCGCCACGAGCGTGAGACAGGCGCGTCGCCACGTGAATGAGACAACGGAAAAGCAGCTGGTTAGCGGATCGACGTTCGCCACGAATTTTGAGACCCTACAGCTGTTGCGCACAACCGCACTACGGCGGGTTGCCGTGTATGACCTCCCGGATTTGATCCTCGGCCGCACTGCCGGCGACGAACAACATCTCGTCACCGGCCCGCAATACTTCGTCCGACTGCGCGGTCATGGGCCTGCCACCTCGAAGGACGATGACCAGCGCTGTGTTTTCCGGTAGGGCGACGTCACGCACCGGCCGACCGACGAGTGAGTTGTCCTCGGGCAGCGTCAGTTTCGTGAGGTTCGCTCGGCCCTGCCGAAGACCCATCAATCGCACGAGGTGGCCGACATCGATGGCGCCCTCCACTCCCGCAACCATGGCGCGCGGTGTGGAGACCGCCACGTCAACACCCCATGCATCGGTGAACAGCCACTCGTTTCGCATGTCGTTGACCCTCGCCACCACCCTGGGTACCGCGAACTCGGTCTTTGCAAGGAGAGCCGCGGCGAGGTTCACCTTGTCATCTCCCGTTGCAGCGATGACCACGTCGCACGTCTCCAAACCGGATTCTTCAAGCGCGGCCAACTCACACGCGTCGGCCAGTAACCATTCCGCGTCGGGAACTATGTGCGGTTCATAGTGGCTGCGGTCGCGTTCGATCAGCAGGACCTTGTGGCCGTAGTCAAGCAGCTCCTGCGCGACCGACCGACCGACCGCCCCGGCACCGGCTATCCCGATGCGCATATCCGCGCTCCTTCTGAGGCACATGCTCGTCAGCGCTCACTGAATCGTCCGAGCGTCACCGCCTCGATGCTTTTCTAGCCATACTCGCTCATGGAAGCCTGCTCGTGGGGCTGGTGCGCGCGCTTGACGTCGCCCTCATTTGCGCTGGCACTGATTTACTGGCACACACGCAACTCCGGTCGCTTGCTGCGCGCGATAGCGCGGGAACGCCGCGTCTCAGCCAGGCCCGGCCGAATGGGGACGACATGACCTTGCAGCAGCTGTACCTCGCGCTGCTGGTCGGTGGTCTCGTGCTGATGGCCAGCATCGTCGCCACCCGGGTGACGTCGCGCATGGGATTGCCCAGCCTATTGCTGTTCCTGGCGGTCGGTGTCGCGATCGGTGAAGACGGACTGGGACTGGAGTTCGACGACGCACAACTCGCCCGGAATCTCGGCACCGTGGGGCTGGCCGTCATCCTCGTCGAAGGCGGGTTGACCACGCGGTTCACCGACATCCGCAAACAGCTGGCACCCGCCGGTGCGTTGGCCACCGTCGGGGTGGCAATCAGCACGTTGGTCACCGCCGCCGGCGCGCACCTACTGCTCGGATTCGACTGGCAACTGGCACTGCTGCTTGGAGCCATCGTTTCCTCCACAGACGCGGCTGCGGTGTTCTCGGTGCTGCGCTTCTTGCCGTTGCCGAGGCGCGTCGTCGGCTTGCTCGAAGCCGAGTCCGGATTCAACGATGCCCCGGCCATCATTCTCGTCGTGACGTTCTGCGCGACGCCGTTCGTGCTCGACCCCGGGAAGGCCGTGGCCGGCCTGATTTACGAGCTGGTTGCCGGCGCCGCGATCGGTTTGGCCTGCGGGGCGCTCGGCGCAATCGCCTTGCGCCGCATCGCTCTTCCAGCTTCCGGCTTGTACCCGCTCGCGACCTTCGGGCTGGGAATGCTGGCCTTCGCCGCTTCCGGAGCCGCGCACGCCAGCGGGTTCCTGGCCGCGTATGTGGCGGCCGTCGTACTCGCGAACTCCGGGCTGCCCCACCGTGCGGCTACCCGGTCCTTCGCCGAAGGGCTCGGGTGGCTCGCGCAGATCGGCCTGTTCGTCCTCCTCGGCCTGCTGGTGGACCCGAGCGAGTTGTTGGGCGAACTCGTACCGGCGATCGTCGCCGGGCTGGTCCTGCTGCTGATCGCCCGGCCAATATCGGTCGTCGCCTCGCTCGCTCCGTTTCGGGTGCACTGGCGCGAGCAGGTCTTCCTGTCGTGGGCGGGTCTGCGCGGTGCGGTCCCGATCGTGCTCGCCACCATCCCGATCGTCGAGGGTGTCCCCGACAGCCGCCGCCTGCTGAACATCGTGTTCATCCTGGTGGTGGTGTTCACGCTCGTCCAAGGCCCCAGCCTGCCCTGGATCGCGCACCGGATGGGCATGATTCCTCGTGATTCCACCCGGGAAATCCAGGTGGAATCGGCTCCACTGGACGTGCTGGGGGCCGAATTGCTCACAATGAAAGTGCTGCCGTCATCACGGCTGCATAACGTCTCCGTACTCGAGCTGCGGCTACCCGATCCCAGCGTCATCACCCTGATCATTCGGGACGGCCATACGTTCGTCCCCCAACCGGATACCCACATCGGGGTCGGCGATGAACTGCTCATTGTCACCACCACGAAAACGCGGGCGGCAGCCGAGCGGAGACTCCGTGCCGTAAGTCGGCGCGGCAAGCTCGCTTACTGGTTTGGCGAGTACGGCGAGCCAGATTGACGACGCTACCCGGGCCCGCTCGGACGACCTGCCCCTTCGTGACTGTTATCGAGCCGCGTTTGAGGTGGGCGAGCGCGGCGTAGGTGCCGAATGTGGGAACTCGGGCAACTCCAGCGAGCCGCACATCCATTTCCAGCTGATGGACACCTCAAGGACCGCCTTCGCAGCGGGCCTTCCGTTCTGCTTCGCCGGTTGCGACATGCCCAAGAACGGGCAGCCGTTCGTCGCCAGTGTCCACACTGGCGATCACTAGCACCTCACGCTTCGTACCGGTTGATATAGCGCAGCATCAGTCGTGAGACCCAATAACGGTCATCGGGGCATCGTCGGTAGCGGCTATCGTTCATAGCAATGAAATCTTTCTCGACAAATCGTTCATGATCTAAGGACAATTGCTGCGATGGACACTCGCCGCCTGCAGTTGTTGCTTGCCCTCTCCCGGCTGGGTTCGATGCGTGCGGTCGCCGAGACTCATCACCTGACCACGTCGACGGTGTCGCAACAGATCGCGGCCCTGGCCAAGGAAACCGGGGTGCCGCTGATCGAGCCCGACGGGCGACGTGTCCGGCTGACGCCCGCCGGGCTACGCCTAGCCGACCACGCGGTCACGATCTTGGCCGCCGTCGACAGTGCGCGGCTTGACCTGGATCCGGACGCCGAGCCGGCCGGGACCGTGCGGGTCGGCGGCTTCGCGACCGGAATCCGCGTCTCGCTGCTGCCGATCGTTGCCGAACTGGCGGCGCGGTATCCGAAGGTCGACTTTTTGATCAGCGAGTACGAACCGCTCGAGGCGTTCGCGCTGCTGACCAATGACGAACTGGATCTGGCACTGACCTATGACTACAACCTGGCGCCCGCCTCGCCGGGCGCGGTGCTCGAGACCGACCCGCTGTGGTCGGTCGCCTGGGGACTGGGTGTCCCGGCCGACAGCGCCGACGGGCCGGCCGATATCGCGTCATATGCGGACTGGACGTGGATTGTCAACTCCCGCAACACCGCTGACGAAGATGCCGTCCGCACTCTGGCGTCGCTGGCCGGCTTCGGCCCACGGATCGCGCATCAGATCGACAGCCTGGATCTCGTGGAGGACCTGATTGTGGCCGGCTACGGGGTGGGTATGCTGCCGATCGGCCGACCGACCGGCAGCGGGGTCAAGGTTCTCCCTTTGTCCGATCCCGAGGCAATTCTCACGGCGTACGCGGTGACGCGTCGAGGGCGAGCGACGTGGCCGCCCCTGCGCGCGGTCCTGGATCGGCTCCGGCCGCCGCCGGGCGAAGCCCTGCCACGTCCGAAATGGCCGCGGCCCTTCCCCGGACCGTGACGGACTACGGCAGTGGCATTTTTCACTAAGCCCTGGGCAGCCTCGTCGGCCGCGATCAAACCACGGGATCCGCGAGTATGCGGAGTGTCTTGCGGTGCCGACTGACTACGAAGATCTTCCCGACCTACGTCTCCTGGCTTAACCGGGTGGAACGGTGTGTCGCGCTGCTGACCGACAAGAAGCTCCGCCGCGGCACCTGCCGGTCAATCCAGGCCCTAGACAAAGACATTCGCGTGTGGATCTCCGCCTGGAACGAAAACCTAAAACTCTTCACCTGGACCAAGACAGCAAGTTCGGCTTGTCGGGTCCGTTGTTACGCCGCGCTAGGAACTTCGTCGCCCGCTTCGACCAGCAGCGACATTCCATGGTGCGGGGGCATTTGCACGCCGAAGCTGTGCAGATCGTCGATGGTGGCAAGGGGCTTGCCGCTGAACATGTCTGATACGCGTGCCCCGGGTGGCAGCGCGTCGGAGCGGACGCTGCCGGCGATGTTCTCGTTGGCGAAGTTGAGCACGGTCAGCTGATAGCGGCCGGGTTTGTCAAGCTGGTGGACCATCACGAGCATGCCGCGATGGGAGACCTCGGGAATGTCGATTTGGCGACTGGTCGCGATTCGGTAGTGCGAGCGAACCCTCAGGATGGCCTGCAACTGCCGCGCGAAGCTGGACTCGTCGGCGAGCTGCTCGGTGATCGCGCCGTACAGGCTGCGCCCGCGGGGCATCCCGGCAATCGATTGGGTGGCACCGGCGTTGACGCCCATCAGGTCGTGGGCGGCGCGGTGGATCCATCGGGTGTCACCACCGCGCATAAGGTCGGCCACCTTCCCTGCAGGCAGAGTAAGCATCCCGCACAGGTCCCACCCCGACAGGGCGAAAACTCCGGGCTGCAGCGCGTTGAACATGGCCAGCAGCAGGTGTGCGCGCCGAATCGGCGCGATATCGTCGATCGCATCGAGATCGGTGATGCCCAACGCGGCGGTGATGACTGTAGCGGTCGTACAGGCGATGCCGTTGGTGGTGAAAACCAGGTTGTAGGGGCCGTTCTCGCCGGTGAGCCGCTGACTAAGGTCAGCCCGGACGGTTTCGCCGAGGGCTTGGCCGGTGAGCTGCTCACCCTTGTAGGCGTAGACGTCGTCGCCGTGCGCCGTCGACCAGTGCACGAGTTCGTAGGTCAGTTCGTCGTGGTTCTGCAGCGCGTGGACCAGCGAGGCGGGATCGACGCCCAGTGCCAAGGTGGTGCGCAGCGTGAGGCGCAGAAATTCGGTGTCGGCGGTGGCTAGGGCGTGGTGATAGGCCGGCCGGTTGATGAAGTCGTAGGACAGGTCGGCGCCGACTTCGCCGTTCTGGCGGATGTCGTCGATCGCCAGGTTCAGTTCCTGGAAGGTGAACCCACCAACCTTGCGGACCACGCTTGCGATCAGATGGTTCGCCGCTTCCGATAGTGGGTGTCCCTCCGACCATCCAGGACCGTCCTCGGCGGCGCTCTTTTCCGCTCCCAGAAAGCCGTTGGCGTCCAACCTAAGTGCGCCGGACCCGAGGTCGGCCAGCGAGTGCAGCGCGTCGCCGATGACCAGGCGCATCCCGGCGAATGACGGGTCGAGCCAGTTGATGGAGGGCTGGCCGTCTTTGAAATAGTGCAGATACACCCAGCGCCGCGCCACGCCGTCGGTGCCGATCACCGGGCGGGTCACGCTCCAGTTGGTTTCCTTGACGCCTTCGGCGTAGAAGATCACCCGCTGCAGGCGGCCAATGATGTAGCCGGCCTTGTCGAGCCACTCCTCGGTGGCGGCGTCGAGGTTGACCGAGTCGGTGCCGGGGGGCACGTCGGGCAGGTGCGCCCAGTCACGCGGATCGACTTCGACCATGTGGTAGATGCCCGGGTAGTCGGCGTGCTTCATCTCCGCCAACCGAAAGTCGGCACCCTTTCCGGTATGGCCCGGGACGATGTCGTCGATGATGGTGCCGCCATACCAGTTGGCGGTCCCGCACATCTCGCGGAATTCGTCCTCCGTGCCGAACGCAGGGTCGATCTGGGTGCTGATCCGATCGAAATGACCGTCGACGCTGGGCGTCGGCTGCCACCCCGAGATGCCGCCGGCCCGCTTGACAGGACCGGTGTGGACCGCCTCGATCCCAATCTCGGCGAAGGCTTCCCACATCTGCTCGTCGGCCATCGCCTTGAGGAACGACTCGTCGGGGCGGGTGATCAGCGACAGCGGGTACGCGGTGAACCACACCGACGCCGCCTCCACCGCGGCGCGGGCGTTGGGGGTGGCGTACGGGTTCTGCCACATGGAACCCTGCCCCGAGAACTGCTGGCTGATTTCATTGGCATCGGCCAGCATCGACTGGGTCAGCAGCCAGGACACATAGGCGGGATTGTCGCCGACCGGCGGCCCGTCCTGGGCCAGCGATCGACGGGTGAAGGGCGCCTTCACCCGCGGCCGGAATCGAAGCGTGCGCGGGCGGGCGGGATGCAGGTGCTCGTCGAAGGTGATTTCGGTCGGTTCATTGGGTTGATCGTCGGGTCCTGACTGGGCCATCTGGGACATGCCACTCCTCACCTGCGGTTTGCACCTACGGCCATCGCCGTGCCGGCTAACAGCGTCAGCCGGCACATTGTATTCGGCCAGTATTGCCGGGCCGCCGTGGTGTTGAAACCGCGCCGTCGAGCACCCGCATGTACCCACCTACCGGATCGGGACAATAACCACGCAGGCGCGCCGCAATCCGGCGTCACGCATGTGCGGCTGAATCGGTTGCGCCACATCGATTTGCCGCGTGAACCCGTGGGCGCGTCGGCAACGACGAGGTATCGGGCGCCCCATCGAACCGCTCGAAATCGCCCATTCGGTGGCGTTCCTGCTGTCGGATCGCTCCACCGCGATCACCGGCACCGCGTTCGTCGTTGACGGCGGTGTGCTCGCAGGGGCATAGCGCGCGGGCCCAGGCAGCGATGGCAAAGAGGAAGTGAGGCCGCGATGGCATCCACCAGCAACGGTTCGGCGGCGCCGGACATCGTTGATGTATTGGTGATCGGCGCCGGACCGTCCGGCGCGGTGGTCACCCACACCGCTGCGGCGGTCTGAGCGTGCTGTGTCTAGAACAGGGCGACTGGGTCAACCCCAGTGACTTTCCGGCCAATTTCCCCGAATGGGAGTTGCTCATTCAGCATGATTGGGCACACGACCCCAACGTGCGCGGTCTGCCGTCGGACTACCCCGTAGACGTCACGGACTCCGACATGTGGCCGGTCATGTTCAACGGGGTGGGCAGAAGCTCCATCTACTACGGCGCTGAATGGCCTCGGCTGCTGCCGTCGGCCTTCCGGGTCAAGACCCGACGGCGTCGGTGATGACTGGCCGATCAGCTACAACGACCTCGTACCACGATGAAGTCGATGCGTTCATCGGCGTCGCCGGTGTCGGCGGGGATACCGCGTAGCCCGAGGGTCTGGACTACCCGCAGCCTCCGCACCCCATGGGCAAGCCGGGCATCAAGTCGGCCGAGGCGGCCAACAAGCTGGGCTGGCACTGGTGGCCCGGCACCAACGCCATACCCAGTCAGAAACACAAGGCATAGAGCAGTGCGGTCGCTGGGGTGTGTGAGTGGGGTTGTCCGCAGGGCGCCAAAGCCTCATTCGACCTGATCTGGAGCGGCGTTGAGACCATGTCGAACGTGGAGAACAAGACAACGCAGATCACCGGGGAGGTGGTTGTGGAGACGGTGGCGCGACGCCCGTCGGTAGGATCGTCGACTTGGTGAGCGGAGCCTGGCTTGGCGGCCCGTACCTCACCGCGACCGCGATACTGGACCCGGCGCCCTACGCGTAGCAGACTTCAGGCGGAATGCCGCTTCTCCAACACGAAATCTGTTATACGCGACCACATCTCGGGTGCATTCGAATACATCGGGAAGTGCGCAGTATGCGGTATCTCCGCTAGCTCTACCCCGTTGTCGGCGAGCGTCGCCAAATAGGAAAGCGTGTTGTTCTGTTCGCCGTACATGAACATGGTAGGCACCGGCAATGCGAGGAAACGTCGCATCAGCTCACCGTGGTCGGACAGCTGCACCATGGACTCGAAGATCGGCTTGACAGCGCCTGCTCGCACCTTGTGCGGGAGGCTCGCCGCGAATAGCTTGCTGGCGGCGAAACGCGACCGCCACATCCGATCGGCGAAGTCGTCAAGAAATTGCTGCGCATCCGGGTGGGCGTGGGTGATGACCTGCCGGCTGAAGAAGCAGTCCTCGGGGGCAAGGTTGCCTTCGATGTTGACGAAGCTGACAATTCGGGAGGGATCCTGCTCAGCGAGCTTGAGAGCCGTCAGTCCGCCCATGGAATGACCGATGACGTGGAACCGATCGACCTGACGGGCGCAAAGAACCTCACGTGCCACGTCAACCAAGAATGGGATGGACAGCGCATGTAGGTCGGAGCATGTCGTCTGCCCGCAACCGGGTGCGTCATACGCGAGCACTGGCCTGTCAAGCAACCGCGCCTGTTGCGTGACATCGGCATAGTCCTCTTTGGTCGAGCCGAAGCCATGCAGGAAGACCAACGGGTCCCCGGTGCCCGACCGATACATACCCGCGATCTCAACACTGGCGGAATCGATCACGAGGGAAAGCCGAAAAGGCTCAAAACGATTCGCATGAGTCATCAACGCATCCTCTGGTTAAGTCAGGGCCGCCGCTATCCGCTTGATCGCCTCGTGCAGTCGGGCTTCGGCGATCGTGAAGTTAATGCGGATATGCCGGCTTGATCCGAACACTTCCCCACTCACGATGGCGACATGTGCCTCGTTGAGCAGAAACTCGGCGCAGTCCGTCGCATTCGCCCATCCTCGACGCTCGATCAGTCCGGCGACGTCTGGGAAGGCGAACATGCCGCCCTTGACCGGCGCACACCGCACACCGGGAATGGTGTTCAGGTGTTTGACCATCGCATCGCGTCGGGGACGGTATATCTCCGCTGCGCCCCGTGTGCCCTGTTGAATGGCTGCAAGGGCAGCGAACTGGGTAAGCAGCGGCACATTGGTTATGGTGCGGGCGGCCTGCTCGCGTGCGCTGGCGATGACCGCAGGCGGTGCGATCATCCAGCCGACGCGCCAGCCCGTCATCGCGTGCAGTTTGGAGACACCGTTGATCACGATGATGCGTGACTTGGCGTGTGGAGCCACCGCAAGGGCCGTCGCCAGCGGACCGTCGTATACAAATCCGTTGTAGATCTCATCGCAGATCAGCCAGATGTTGTTGTCGGCGCACCATGTCGCGATGTCGCGGAGTAGCGCCGGCTCGTGCACCGCTCCGGTCGGGTTGGCGGGACTGGCGAGAATCAGTGCCCGCGATCGAGTGCTCCGCGCCCGCTGAAGGCTGTCCACGCTGGTTAGGAAATGCTCATCGGTGTCGACGAAGACCGGCTGCGCGCCAACCGATGTGGCGGACTGCGCGTGTCCCGGCCATCCCGGCCGGAGGACCAGGACCTCGTCACCCGGTTCGGTGATCGCCCAAAGCGCCAGGTGCAACGCGTGTTTGGCTCCGACAGTGACCTGGACCTGGTACGGGTCAACCTGGGTGCGGTGACTGGTTGACGCTTTCGACGCGATCGCGTGGCGCAGCTCGGGATGTCCGGCTGTGGTTCCGTAGTGATGGGTGGCCGGTTTGCGCGCCGCTGCGATCGCGGCCTCGACCACATGTTGGGACGTGCTGTCGTCCGGTTCGCCGGCCGCGAGGGTGATGACGTCAACGCCCGCGGCGCGCATTTCCGCCGCCCGTTCGGCCACCGCGAAGATGGGGTTCGTCACGGCCGGTCACCGAGCCTATACAGCTCTAACGTTGTTGCGCCGGATTCCAGCGCCGCCAGTATTTCTCGCTCACGGGCTTCGCGTCGGCGGGCGCGCTCGAGGACGGCTTTGGTGTGCTGCGCGGCCAGCACGACGACACCGTCAGCGTCGGCCACAATGAGATCTCCGGTGTGGACCGTCACTCCGCCGATGTGGACGTCAACACCGAGCTCGCCCGGGAAGAGTTTGCGTGTTCCGCGAATCGAGTTGTTCCGGGAGAAGGCCGGAAAACCGTGGGCTCGTAGTTCAGTTGTATCCCGCACGCCCCCGTCGATGACGAGCCCGGTGATGCCGCGGCAGCGGGCCGCCACTGCGAGAACTTCGCCCCAGTGCCCGAACGCCGCGCCACCGACGTCGACCACGAGAACATGGCCTGCCGGCGCCGATGTGACCGCGCGGTGCAGCGCTAGATTGTCCCCGTGCGCTCCCTGAACGGTGAATGCCGGACCGGTGAGCGCGGCGCCTGGCCACGCCGCAGTGATCTCGGGATCGACGGCGATTTCGGGCAGGTCGTGCCCCAACGCGCTCTGCGCCGCCTCGTACACCGTTGCGGACGAATATGTTTCGCTGACGGGCGTTCTCATGAGTGGGCGCCTCTGCTCTGCAGGGAGTGGTAGCCGTGGCATGTTCGGGCTTCGGCCAGGGTGGCGCCCGCTTTGACCGCCGTCACGATCGCGGTCTCGGCTGCTTCGATGCGCTCGGCGATGTCCGCGACGTCGTGTGCGTGTTCGGCGGGCACGACGACGACGCCGTCCTCGTCGCCACAGACGAGATCGCTGGGACGGATCGTCACGGGTCCGATGGTGATGGGCTGTTGTGTGGCGGTCAGGCGCACCCTGTCCTTGCCGGTGCGCATGAATCGGCCGGCGCTCCAGATGGGATAGCGCATGGTGGTGATTGTGTCGACGTCACGGCATACCCCGTTGATCACAGTCGCCGCGATTCCGGCCGCGGCGGCCAGTTCGGTCAATATGCCGCCCCACACGGTGCAATCCGTGCGCCCGCGGTTGTCGATCACGACGATGTCGCCGGCGCTCACGTCGTCGAGAAAGTCGCCGACGGTGCCGCCGTCTGCGACCGGTTCATAGACCGCCGTGTATGCCGGCCCGCAGGCATTCTGGCCGGGCAGCAGTGGACCGATGCCGTCCAGCTGCCCTGCCAGCCCGAGCTTGTCGAGCGCATCAGAGATCGCCGCGGTTGGCAGCGCCGACAACCGCTGGACGATGCCGGGGCCACCATCGGTCACTTCAGTCGCGTCGTCGGCGCCGGCGAGCCGGGCGTCGTGCATCGCCGTTGTCATGGCCGCCCCGCCGCGGATGTCCGCGGCGATAGCGGATTCGCGGGCGGCGATCCGCTCGGCCTCATCGAGCACCTCGGCCGCACTGCCCTGCGGGATGAAGGTCACGCCGGAGTCGTCAGCGATGATCAGATCGCCCTCGGCGACCTTGACATCCGCGATCGTCACGACACCCCCAATCTGCTTCTGGCGCAGGCGGCGGCGGGCCGTCCGCGGCGCCACGCCTCGTGCGAATATCGGGAAGCCGTACGAGCAGGCCTCGGCGATGTCGCGGCATACGCCGTCGGCAATAACCCCGGACAAGCCGCGCCGGACGCTTCCCAGCGACAGCAGACCGCCCCAGCACGAGACATCGGTGCGCCCGCCGTTGGCGACAACCACCACATCGCCGGGGGCGGCATCGGCGATCACCTCGGTCATGATGTGCGGCCCCGGTTCATCGCCGGGATCGCTTTCGAGTTCGACCGTGCGGGCAATCCCGTAGAGCCTCGGACTGCCCCACTGCGGGCGGAGGTGTCCAACGCCGGCGGGCAGTCCCAGCTTGTCGAGGGCATCGCTGACGACGGTGGTATCCAACCGAGCTAGCCGATCAAGGCTTGCTGTTATATCCATGCACCCATTGCATCGTGCTGGCGTTATACAGTGAAGTACCAGATTCGAACCGCAGTAATAGGAACTAGCTATCAATGGTGGAAGTCCGCGAGGCGCGCTATTTCATCGCCGTCGCCGAGGAGCTGAACTTCGGCAGGGCCGCCGTGCGCCTACAGATGTCCCAGCCGCCGCTGTCCGCCGCGATCAAAATGATGGAACGTCGACTCGGCGTCACCCTGCTGCACCGCACCACCCGCGAAGTGCAGCTCACCCCGACCGGGGCGGTGTTCCTCGACCACTGCCGGACATTGGTGGCGACGGCACAGGCCGCCGACATCGCCGCCAAACAAGCGGCCGACGGACAGTCCGGACAGCTACGCGTTGGGGCAGTGACGTCCGCATTCACCGATCCGCTGCCGAGGTCGCTGGAAGCCTTCACCGCGTCGCACCCCAACGTCGACGTCCGCATACGCGAACTCGATACGCACGTGGCGGTCGACCTACTGCACAGACGCGAACTCGACGTCGCACTGATCCGGCTGCTCGCGGCGCCGGCCGACTGCGAACGCGTCACGCTGCGACGAGAACACTTCGTGCTGGCCCTGCCGCGCACGTGGCCGGTACCAGAGGGCTTGGAACACAACCTTTTTGAGGCGGCAATCCTGCCGTGGATTTGGCTGGATCGGCACATATCGCCGGACTACCACGATCAAGTTGCCGCATGCTGCCGAGCCGCAGACTTTACCCCGAAGGCGCAACACCATGCCAACTCCATCACCAGCCAACTGGCGATGGTCGCATGTGGTCTCGGAGTCGCTCTCGTGCCCGAAAGTGCGACGCGACTGCATGCGCTACACAACGACATCAACGTCCTCCACCTACAGAGGACATCAACGATCGATCTCGCCGCGGTCTGGCGAAGACCATGGTCCGCTCTGATCGATGGATTCCTCCGAAGTATCCGCAGTGCGATAGATCCTGACGCCATCAGCGCCGCCGAAATGTCGTGACAGTGGGCGGCAATCTCTGCTCTGAATGGACTACCGGAATGCGCCGAGGCCAGTTGTGCGGCCACAAGTGGACCGCCGTCGACCTCGAAGCAGGCGAGATCACCGTGCACGACAATCGCGTAGTCGCCTGGAATGCGAAGCACCAGGCGAAGAATCCGGAGACGAACAGGAAGTCCAAAGCGGTCCGGACGAAGTGCCACGAGTAGGCCGAGGAGTTGGGTCTGCCCGTCGTCAGCCCCCATCATGCGCTTGGCGTAAGGAATACTCATGCGGACCCTGTGGCCTGCGGATCACCGCGGCTGGCAGACCTCTTCAGCCTTGAGTTGCGTCGGTAACTCAGCCGTCGCACACGGATGGGTCGTCTGGCGGGTAGTTGGCGCAGTTGTCGGTTTCCCTTTCAGCAACGCGACGTGGCCGCGAACTGCGCGCGGCGCCGGATCGGCTCCGGCCGCCGCCGGGGGCGGCGCTGCCACGTCCGCAATGGCCCCGCCCAGCCGCAGTGTGACGTGAGTCAGGCGGCCCTGGACTGCGGACGGATGCGCCGACAGGTCTCTATCGACCACAGATGGGAGCAGCCGGGACATTGCAGGTGTACCAGCGTGCCCTGGTTGCTCAGCAGGTACTGCCAATGGGTGCTGCAATTTCGGCCGCCTTGGCAGTCGTGGCAGCCGGCGCCGTGGTCGCAGCTCGGGCACGGCACCCAGGCACGGCGGGAACGGTCGGCGGTCGGATCAATCGGCAACACGAGTCACCGCCCGATCCGGCAGCACGCCGGCGCTGACCAGCTCGTCGTAGATCCGCTGCTGCTCCTCGTCGAGGTCGGCGTACAGCATGTCGTAGGCCTTTTCTTCCTCGGCCAGCACCGCGAGGGGGTCCCAGTCACCACCGATCGCCTCCACTACGGCGCTGCGTCGTCGCGCCTCGTCCAGCGTCAGGTCGTACGCGAAGTCGAGGTCGGCCACCCAGCACCCCCAGCTCGTTAGTCGTGCAAACTTGGGTAAGGCTTACCTAAACGACGCGTCCATGGCAATGACGTACGTCACATTCAGGGTCTGAAACTCGTCACACTTAGCCGAGCAGCCACCGCTGCTGGCGGCGGACAAATGCGGCGTCGACGACGGCGCCGTGGCCGGGCACAAAGACACCTTCGGAGCCGCCGGTTTTCAGCAGGCGCTCCAGCGTGGCCGGCCAGGCCGCCACATCGGAGTCCTCGTCGATTACCGGATCGCCGGTCTCTTCGACACGCTCACTGGTCCGTCATGCTCACGATCAAGTCGTGGCGGGTGTGCCCGCACCCGGGATGGGTGATCGACGCCGTCCGACCGCCGAGGTCGACCACGGCGTCACGTATTTGGTGTTGCGGCGTTTTCAAGGCGGCGATCTGATTGACTACGTCGGCGTTCGCCGTGGCGCACCGCGTCGGCCCGCAGTTCGGTCAAAGTGGTTGTGCGTCAGGACGATATGACTGACCGGCCCGTGCGTGATCTCCCGGACATCCTGATCGATGCCCGCGCCTCGGTCAGTGTCGAACCGGTGTCAATCAGCAATGTGCCGGTGCTGCCAGGCGCCACTCCGACGGTGACGTCGAGAAACGGCAGCCGACAGCGGAACACCCCGTCACCCAACCGCTCCCAGGCGAAATTCACTGACCCAACGTCAACGACTGGGCGACCCGATACTGATCGAGGACCCGGGGTGTGGCCGCGCCGGTATAGGTGGCGGTCGCGCCGAACGACCATGACGGCGGCGAATCCGCCTGCGAGAGTGCCCATGCCGCTTGGCGGGCCGCTCCCAGGGCCACGTATTCGGCCGGTGTCGGCACATGTACCGGCCTGCCCCAGATCGCCGGGGCGATGCGCCGGACGGCCTCCGAGCGCGCGCCACCACCGACCAGGATGACGCGCTCGACGTCAACGCCCTGCCCGGCAATCTTGTCCATGCAGTAGGCCATCGAAGCCAGCAAGCCTTCCACCGCCGCCCGAGCGACGTTGGCGGAGGTCAGGTTTCGCGTCGTCACACCGTGCAACGCTCCGGCGGCATTCGGGAGATTCGGCGAGCGTTCACCCTCGAAGTACGGCACCAGCGTCACGCCCTCGGCACCGGCGGGCGCCGACAACGCCAGCCGGTCGAGTTCGTGGAAGTCCACACCCAGCATCGTCGCCACCGCGGCCAGCACCGGCGCACCGTTGAGCGTGCAGACCAGCGGCAACTGCCGACCCGTGGCATCGGCGAAGCCGGCCACGATCCCTTCGGGGTCATGAGGTGCGGCCTCGCCGACCGCACTGACAACACCGGAGGTACCCAGCGAGACGATGCAGTCACCGGGTCCGGCGCCCAGACCCAGCGCGGCGGCGGCGTTGTCGCCGGCCCCCGGGCCCAGCACCGCTCCGCTTGACGTTCGCCCGGCCACGTCGTGCGGGCCGAGCACCCTCGGCACCGCGGGCCGCCGTCCCCGCATCGCCAGTTCGAGCAGGTCAAGCTGGTAGCCATCGGTCTCGCAGGAGAAATACCCGGTTCCGCTGGCGTCGCTGCGGTCGGTGCGCAGGTCGCCGATGTCGGTCGATCCGCTCAGCCGCCAGGTCAGCCAGTCGTGTGGCAGACACACCGCGGCCGTCGCATCGGCATGAGCGGGTTCCTCGTCGGCGAGCCAGCGCAGCTTGGTGACCGTGATGGCGGCGACGGGCACCACACCGATACGCTTCGCCCACTCCTGGGCGCCACCCAGCTCCGAAACAAGCTCAAAAGCGGCGACACTGGATCGAGTGTCGTTCCACAGCAATGCATCTCGCACCACATTGCCCGCCTTGTCCAGGCACACCATCCCGTGCTGCTGTGCTCCCACCGACACCGCTTCGACATCGTCGAGTCCACCGGCGGCGCTGATGGCGGCCTGCAGAGCGGCCCACCACAACTGCGGGTCGACCTCGGTCCCGTCAGGATGCGGCGACGACGCGGACCGCACCGTTGCGCCGGTGTCGGCGTCGCAGATCACCACCTTGCAGGACTGGGTGGACGAGTCGATGCCCGCAACGAGAGCCACGTGCAACAGCCTAGTTAGGCCAACGATGACTGCGACGCCGCCGCAGTGTCTATACCTGTGAAATCACACTGGAGGCGGACATGCGAAAGCTCGTCATTACCGAGAACATCACGCTGGACGGGTCGATCGAGATGCTCGACGACTGGTTCGACCCCCAGCTGCAGGACGAGGATCTGCTCGAGGAATCGCACCGCCAGGATTCGCAGGCCGATGCGCTGCTGGTGGGCCGGCAGACCTTCGAGGACTTTCGCGGCTACTGGCCCAGCCAGACCGACGATGCCACGGGCGTCACCGATTACCTCAACCGGGTCGCGAAGTACGTCGTGTCCTCGACGATGACCGACCCCGACTGGGCGAACTCGACGGTACTCACCGGCGATCCGGTCGAGCAGGCCCGGGCATTGAAGTCCCGGCCCGGCAAGGACATCGTGCTCACCGGCAGCATCAGCCTGGCGCATGCGTTGATCGCGGGCGGCGTAGTCGACGAATACCGGTTGTTCGTCTACCCCACCGTCCAGGGCCGCGGGCGTCGACTCTTTCCCGATGGCGCGTCGATCCCGGCGCTGAAACTGGCCGAGCCGCCAAAATCATTCCGCTCGGGGATCGCCCTGCTGCGCTACGTGGCGGCCTGATTGCTGCCGAAAGGCCATCGGGCGTCGGCTGCCCTGCCAGAATTGCGGGGTGGACGAGCAGCATCGGGATGCCGAGCAGCACTGGGACCCCGGCCGCGACGAGACGGAAACCGAACGGCTGGACCGTAATTGGGCGAGCCTGCTGCAGGAACTGCGCGTCGCGCAAACGGGTGTCACGCTGCTCACGGGGTTTCTGCTTACGCTGCCGTTCCAGCAGCGCTTCACCGAACTCGACAGTGTCATGCGCGCGGTGTATCTGGTCACGGTCGCATGCTCGATCGGGTCGACGGTGTTGCTCGTGGCCCCGGTGGGCATGCACCGACTGCTGTTCCGTCGCCATCGCCTCGAGGCCTTGGTGTCCGCGTCGCACAGCTATGCGATTGCCGGACTCCTGCTTCTGGGCGTCGCGCTAGCCGGCGTATCCACCATGATCTTCGATCTGGTGGTCGGGCGGTCCGCCGGCATGGATCGCCGGCGGGTGCACGGTGCTGGCCCTCGCCCTCTTCTGGTTCTTACTTCCGCTGCGCGAACGGGGCGACAAGCCGCCGCGGAACCCGCGTTTGTGAGGCAGCACACGTGGGAATATGTGGACCATGTTGATCCGACGAATTGCACGTCCCATGTTGTCAGCCGTCTTTATCGGGCGGGGCGTCGATGCCCTGCGCAGTCCTAAATCCGCCGCGGACGCGGCCCGGCCCACGCTGGAGCGTCTGAGCAAACTGCCGGATCCCGTCAGCACCAACGTTCCATCCAACGCAGAGACCTTCGCCCGCATCAACGGCGCGGTCCAGATCGGCAGCGGGCTGCTGCTGGCGACCGGCAAGCTGCCACGCTTGGCCTCAGCCGTGCTCGCGTTCAGCGTGGTTCCCGGCAGCCTTGGTGGACATAGGTTCTGGAACGAGGTTGATCCGCAACGCAAGGCCGATGAGCGACGCGCCTTCCTGACTGATGTGAGCCTGATCGGCGGGTTGATCATTGCCGCCGTCGACACCGAGGGCAGGCCGTCGCTGGGCTGGCGTGGTCGCCATGCGGCCCAACAGGTGTCCGAGGCCGTCACCGCCGCTCTGCCGGTCGGGGCAGCGAGCAGCAGCGCGCTTGCTGACAGCCCGATCGCCGAAAGGTTGGGCCATGGCCTGCAGGTCGGCGCCGAGCGGGGACGCGAACTGGCACACGTCGCCCGGGAACGCGGCGCGGAACTGGCCGATGTCGCCCGGGAACGCGGCGCGGAACTGGCCGATGTCGCCCGGGAACGCGGCGCGGAACTGGCCGATGTCGCCCGGGAACGCGGCGCGGAATGGACGGAAGTTGCGCGTGAGCGCGCCCCCGAACTGGCCGAGACCGCCCGCGAGCGGAGAGCCGAACTTGCCGAGGTGGCCCGTGACCGGGCCGGCGAGGTCGCCGATACGGCGCGCGCGCAGGTCAAACAGCGCCGCAGCCGCTGGCACTGACCTTCGATCCGCGCGTCAAACCGATCGTCGCCGCCGACCCGAGGGTAGATTTGGTTGATGACAACCGGCGACTTCGAATCCCAACCCGGCCAGTACGGACAGCCTGGGCCCTACGGCCAACAACCCGGGCAGTACGGCCAGCCGGGCGGTTACGGGTATCCCCCGCCACTTGGCGGTGAGCAACCGGGCGGACTGGGCTTACGCTTCTTTGCCCGCCTGATCGACGGCATCATCGTCGGAATCGTCGGCTTTTTGCTCGCGGTGCTGTTGGGCGCGACAAGCAACATCTGGGTGACCGGGCTGTTCTCAGGCCTGCTGACGTTCATCTACTTCGTCGCCTTTGAGGTCACCCAAGGCTGGACTCCGGGCAAGAAGTTGCTGGGCCTGAGCGTGCGGGGCCCCGGTGGTGCGCCGAAGCCCACCGCCGCGCAGTCGGCGATCCGTAACGCCTTTACGTTGTTGTCGATCATTCCGTACATCGGCGGCCTGCTCGCCGTGGTGGCCTACGTCGTGATCGCGGTGACGATCAGCAACAGCCCGACCAAACAGGGCAAGCACGACGAGATCGCCGGCGGAACCCAGGTCGTCAAGGGCTGAGTTCTTCCCGCGAGCAGTCGCAAAATCCCCCGCACGGTGGCGGGGGATTTTGCGTATCGGCGCGTTACCCGGTCATATCACGATGCCGAGCAGCAGCACCAGTACGAGGCCGACCACCGACAGAACGGTTTCCATGATCGACCAAGTCTTGATGGTCTGACCGACTGACATGCCGAAGTACTCCTTGACGAGCCAGAATCCGGCGTCATTGACGTGGGAGAAGAACACCGAGCCGGCACCAACGGCGAGCACGACCAAAGAGATCTCACCGGTGCTCATGCCCTCGACGAGACCCAGCATCAGCGAGGACGCGGTGATGGTGGCCACCGTTGCCGAGCCGGTCGCCAGGCGGATGAGCACGGCCAGCACCCAGGCCAGCAGGATGACCGAAATATTTGCGGCCGTGGCCCACTCCGCGAGTTTCGTACCGATGCCGGTGTCGATCAGCACCTGCTTGAAGCCGCCGCCGGCGGCCACGATGAGGATGATGCCCGCGACCGGTGGCAACGACCCTTCGATGCACTTGGTGATCTGGTCGCGGGTCATGGCGGCACCCCCGCCGAGCGTGAAGATGCCCACGATGACCGCGATGAGCAACGCCATCAGCGGGCGGCCCAGCGTGTCGAAAGTGAAACGCAGCAGGTTGTCCTCGTCGTCGATGAAGATGTCCACCAACGCCTTGCCCATCATCAACCCGACCGGCAGCAGGACACTGAACATCGTCATACCGAAGGACGGTCGGCGCCGTTCGGTGCGCGTCTCGGTCTGTGTCACGGTGCGCGTGCCGTCACCAGGCTCGTCGGTGGTGGTGGTCGAGCCGCCCGAACCATTGGTGACGAACTCGTCGGCGTCAAACCTGTGCGGGACGTCCAGGACCACCCACCGTCCGGCCAGCTTTCCGAACAGAGGACCGGCCACGATCACGGTCGGGATCGCCACCGCGACACCGAGTGCCAGTGTGATGCCCAGGTCGGCACCGAGCAAGTCGATCGCGGTGAGCGGTCCGGGGTGCGGCGGCACCAAGCCGTGCATGGCTGACAGCCCGGCCAGCGCGGGAATTCCGACGGTGATCAGCGACAGTTGCGACCGCCTGGCGACGAGATAGATGACCGGCATCAGCAGCACGAGCCCGATCTCGAAGAACATCGGCAGTCCGATGATCGACCCAACCAACGCCATGGCCCATGGCAATGCCCGCGGCGACGCGTGACCGACGATGGTGTCCACGATTTCGTCGGCGCCACCGGAGTCGGCAAGCAACTTGGCGAACATGGCGCCCAATGCGATCAGGACGCCCACCCCGGCCGCGGTCGTCCCGAAGCCGGTGGCGAACGACTCGAGAACGTCGCCGATGCTCTTGGGTCCTTGGGCGACGAGGCCCACGGTCAGGGCGCCGAAGATCAGGGCCAGGAACGGATGCAACTTGGCAATCGTGATCAGCACGACAATGACCGCGATGCCGGCCAACGCGGCCAGCACCAGCTGCCAGCCGGCGGCGACGGGCTCTGCCAGCTCGGGGTCGGCCGCGAGGATGGTGAGTGCCGGGGTCATCGAGTCTCCTGTTCGGTTGTGCGCGTGGCGGATCGCGCGACATAGTTGTCGACGATGGAATCGATGTTCTGGTCGACATCGACGATGATGCCGCCTTCATCGGGTTCGAGCGGTTCGAGGGTGTCGAATTGGGATTTCAGCAGAGATGCGGGCATGAAGTGCCCGGGCCGGCTGGCCTGCCGCTTGCCGATCACCTCCTGCGAGCCGCTGAGGTGAAGGAATTCGACCTCCGGGCAGTGCCGGCGGATTTGATCGCGGTATTTGCGCTTGAGCGCGGAGCAGCTCATGACGCCGCCGTCACCGCGGTGTTGAGCCAGCCACTCCCCGATCGCTTCCAGCCACGGATACCGGTCGTCATCGTTGAGGGCTTGGCCTGACGTCATCTTGGCGACGTTGGCCGCCGGATGGAAGTCGTCGGCGTCGGCGAACGGGATACGCAGACGCTGGGCCAACGCAGCCCCGACGGTCGACTTACCCGATCCCGAAACACCCATGACGACGATTGGTCGTGACCCCATACGCTCCACCTACCCCAGTTGTGCTTGCCGTCACACAGAATGCCTTAATCGTCATACGATTGCAAGACCAATTCGAATTAATCTGTTTTTAGTGACGATGGCAAAGCTATGACAAGATGTATGAGTGGCTTCGCTACCAAACGTCGTCGCGTTGCACGACAGCTTGCTGACCGCGCTCGGCGCCGGCATCGTCTCCGGGGGGTATCAGGCCGGAGGCGTCCTCACCCTCGACGGGGTGAGCGCCGAGCACGGTGTATCGCGCAGTGTGGCCCGCGAGGCGATCCGGGTGCTGGAGTCGATGGGTATGGTCGCCTCGCGCCGCCGGGTCGGCATCACCATCCAACCGTCCGAGAATTGGAATGTCTTCGACCCCAGAGTGATTCGCTGGCGGCTTGAATCCGAAGACCGTGCCGCACAGCTGGTTTCGCTATCGGAGCTGCGCCGGGGATTCGAACCGGCCGCCGCCGCGCTGGCCGCCCGGCGCGCCGATCCGCATCAGTGCCGCATCATGGCGGCCGCGGTGTCGGACATGGTCGTGCACGGCCGCTCGGGCGATCTGGATGCATACCTGTTGGCGGACAAGATCTTTCACCAAACCCTTCTGGAGGCCAGCGGCAACGAGATGTTCCGGGCACTGAACGGCGTGGTCGCCGAGGTGCTGACCGGCCGAACCCATCACGGCATGATGCCTGAGACGCCAAATCCAGTGGCCATCGAGCTGCACGACGAGGTCGCGCGGGCGATCCGGTTACGGGACGACGCCGCCGCCGAGCGCGCCATGCGCGCAATTATCGACGAGGCGGTGTCGGCCGTCACCGAGGAATTCTCTTAAGCCTTCGGCTCGTAGCTGTAGTTGATCGTGCTGCCCTCAACCGTGGTGACCGTCAACGTGAAGGGGGTGGTCTCGGGGCCGGCCACGATGGTGCAGTCCACGGTCTTGCCCGGCTTGCCCTCCAGGTCGCCCGAGCAGTCGGCCGACTCCGGCCGCTGACCCACCCGGCTTTCGAGTTCGTCGAGCATGGAGCTCTTAGCACTCAACTCGTCTCGAAATGGTTAGCTGCGAAAGTGGGCAGAGTAACAAGGTTGGCGCGCCGCTTCTTCGATCGCCTCGAACCGGTACACCGTCACCTACTTCGCGCCGGAGGCCCGGGCCGCTCTGGACGCCCTGGGATACCGCGGATTCTGGATGGGCTACTTCGCCGCCCGATCGGCACCTCTGGGGGTCGTGCCGGCCGAGGTCGTCTCGGCGCTGTTCTACAACTTCGCTCCCGGCTTCTCTCCCGGCCGTGTCGCCATGGCGCTGCCCGCGGCGTAGGAGTTCGCCTCGCCGGCAGACGCTTTGCGGGCGCGCGAGGAATCGGCGGTGGCGGCGTTGCGGCGCTACGGCGTGGCCGATGACGAGGAGGCGCGGACCGCTGCCGACCTCGCCGCCAAGGCGGCGCGCAGCGCCCCGCTCGACGGCCGGCCACTCTTCGCGGCGAATCTGGCACAGCCCTGGCCGGACGAACCGCTCGCCAAACTGTGGCATGCCGCACTGCTGCGGGAACAGCGCGGCGACGGGCACGTGGCCGTGTTGGCGTCATCGGGCATCACCGGTCGCGAATCCAACGTTGCTGCATGCCGCGGCGGGGCGGGTACCGCAGCAGATGATCATGCGCAGCCGCGACTACGACGACGAGCAGTGGAGTTTCTTTTCCGAGCGGCTGGCCCGGCGCGGCCTGTTGGACGGCGACGGCTTGATCACCGCCGCCGGACGCGACCTCAAGCAGCGGATGGAGGACACCACCGACCTGCTTGCACTGTCGGCACTCGACGCACTGGACGACGATGAGGTGGAGGCGCTGTTCCGGACGCTCACCCCCGTCACGCGGGCGGTTGTCGCTGCCGGTGATGTCCCGGCTGCGACCCCGATGGGCCTGGGCCGCGATGACCTCGACGACGACAGCGCCCATATGGCCTAAGCGGACATGCGGTGCGCGCACTGTCAGACCGCCGCGAGCGTGCGCAAAATTTTGGAGTTCTGCGGCGTGTCGCGCAGCAGACACGCACGCTCGCGGGGCTAGCGGGTGGGTTGGGTGCGGTTCCATTCCAGCCAGCCGACGCCGATGCGGCCGTCGTTCGTGGTGACGGTGGCCCAGGCCCGCGGAAAGTGGCTCACCCGCCCGTCGGGGGACGTCAGCAGCACCGGCGCGTGGCCGCGGATGTCGACCGTGGCGGTGACGTCGCCCGGGTTCAGTGTGAGCGTGGTGGCCACCGGTAAACCGTTGTCACCAAACGCTTCCCGCGCGATGACGGTCTGCAGTTCCACGAGCGGCCCGCCGGGAGGCTGGATGTAGCCGATGCCGATCGGCGGCGCGCCGGGCAGCCGAATATCAGTGCCATGCAGATGGGTGCCGTCGGCGAGATGCAGCGCGCTCCAGACCCAGTCCATGCCCCACCAGTCGCGCACACCCCACGAATGGTCACGCTGACCCGGCACACCTGAAACGACCAACTCCCGCTCGCGGACGGTCACGGTTCCGCTTACCGTGCACGGGATTTCGTAGCGCGGCGTCACTCGGTACTGGTACGGCGTGCCCACGGTCGTGAACGCCAGATCCATCGTCATCTCGACCGGCCGACCGGTTTCGCCCCGCAGCAGCGCCGCCGGGTCGTCGTAGGCCTCGCCCCGGCCACGCAGGCCGACGCGGTAGACCTCCAGCGGTGTGGTGGCGGCAAGGGTCAGTTCGATGGTGGCGGTGCGCACGTCGCCGGGATCGTCCGGCAGCTCGACCCCGAAATCGACGACGGCGACGGTGGGCAGGTCCGGACCGCACAGCAGCGCCGTGATCCACGCGGTCTGCTGGTTGGGCATCAAGCCGAGTCGCACCCAGCCGCCGATGCCCTGCTGCGGGTCGACGAAGTCGAAGTACCAGCTCTCGCTCCACAGCGGTTCCTCGCCGGCACGATGGGCGGCCTCGTCATCGGCCGAGGGCCGAAGCGGCGCAGGGACAACGGGTTCCGGCAGAATCCCCAGGGCACCGGTGTCGAGCACGTGCTCGCAGTGGCGCTCCACCATCGCCATGAACATCTCGTCGCCGCGGTCGGTGCGCTCGACCAGCATCGGCGAGACGATCGCCATCGTCACCCCGAAGAAGCTCGCCCGGCGGACGCCGTCGCGAACGTCGTAGAGGCTCATCGGCGCGTCCGGCCCCAAGGCGTGGTGGTATGTGCGTAGCAGGGTGTCGTAATGCTCGCGGCGGGCCGCGACGGTCAACGCGCAACCGAGGAAGTACGCGACATCGGTCATCGCGGAACCCCAGGTGACGGTCTGCCAGTCCACGACGGTCAGCGGGCGGTCGGCGCCGGGCTCACCGAACAGCATGTTGTCCAGCCGGTAGTCGCCGTGGACAAGACCGTGGAGACGATCGGCTGCGGCCTCCTCCGCCAGATACGCGTCGAAGCCGGCGACCAGCCGTTGGCAAACCTCGCGATGCTCGGGTGCGATCCGGTCGTCGTAGCGCTCAACGAATCCCGTGTAGAGCTGTGCCATCAACGCCTGGTTCATCGGTGATTCCCGATTCAGCCAGGCGGCGTTGGCCAACGCCGTGTCACCGAGCAGCGGAGCGTGCAGCCGGCCCAACTCCCCCAGCGCCAGCGTGGCCTGTTCGATTGTCGCGCCATGGATTTCGTCGCCGACAACGGCGGGCCCCGCGTCGCCGAGCAGCAGGTGAAACGCGCCCGTATCGCTGTCGAACCCGGCGTGGTAACAGGGCGCCACCGGGCCGCCAAGGCGCGGTGCGATGTCGGTGTAGAACCGCACCTCGCGTTCGTAGAGCCCCAGCGCCAGCCCCGTCTGCCGGCTACTCGGGTCGGTGGCGGCGACCTTGAGCACCACCGAATCGGGCCCCGCTCCCCCGTCGGCATAGGTCAGCGCGACGCGGTAGCACTCGCTCATCTGTCCGGTGCCGATGCGCTCGAAATCGAAGTCGGTGACCGTTGCGGCACCGATCGCCGCGGTCAGCCAGTCGTTGCTCAGGTCGGAGGGGCGTTCGATCAATGTCCGGCGCTATGGGCTTCGGTGTGGCACATGTCCGGCGGGGTCCCGACGACGTCGAGCGACGGATTGCGGTCGAAGAATCCGTATGGCTTCAGCCAGAACGACACCACGTCGACCGGCATCACGGGCCAGTCCTCCGGCCTGGTGATGTGGTGGATGCCGAACACGTACCAGAGCACCACATCGGTGTTCTCGATCTGTCGGTCGGCCTTGGTCCATTCCGCCAGGCCGGTGTCGCGGACCGATTGGTTGACGAATTCGCCTGCGGGCCAACGCTCATCGGGATGGTTGGGGGTGACCCACAGCGTGTGACCGATGACGGTGGCGCGCTGGAAGATCGGCGACTCCGGGTCGAACATCGCCGGGAACGCGCCGCCGGGAACCAGCTTGTACGACGGATGGGTGCCCAGCCCGTTGACGACGTTGGTATTCACCACCTTCCACGTCC
This sequence comes from uncultured Actinomycetota bacterium, assembly GCA_963799495.1. Classification (GTDB taxonomy): domain Bacteria; phylum Actinomycetota; class Actinomycetes; order Mycobacteriales; family Mycobacteriaceae; genus Mycobacterium. The sequence goes on along the minus strand of CAWCXH010000019.1, from coordinate 291,102 downwards.
TCTGGGTGCCGAAGTTCATGTCCTGCATGCCTTCGCTCTCGGTTTGCAGGGCCACGTTGCGCGTCACCAGCGACAGACCATACGGGTTCTCCGGCCCCATCGGTTCGGCATACGACTCGGTCATGTACACGGTGTTGTCGCTGCCGTCGATGTCGAGGTCCAGCCGCGCCACCAGGAAATGCTGGTGGAACGGCGCGTAGGTGCGCTCGTCGATCAGGGTGCCGTTGGGGTGTGGCTGCCCCGCCGCGACCGGTGTGGTCACCATGATGCCGGTGGCCCGGATCTCGCACTCGATGTTGCCGTCCTGGTAGAGGCGCCAGTACACCAGGTACTCATAGTTGGCGACGGTGACATGGCTCGACACCGTCAGCCGTCGCATGCGGCGCACCTCGGCGCCGGCGTCGTGGTCGACGTGCTTCCACAGCACGGCGTTGTCCTCTTCGTGGATGCAGACGGCGTTGGTGATGGTGTAGGGCTCGCCCTTGCTGTTGTGCAGCACCGCGTCGAGATAGCGGATCTCGCCCAGGCAGTCGCATCCCAGCTCCAGCGACGTCGTCATGAAGCCCAGGCCCCACTCGCCGATGTCGAATGCCGTGCGCCGGTAATGATCCTCAGACGAGTCGCGGTAGGGCACGACCATCTCTGCGAACGACATCCGGTGTGCCACAGAGCGATCCCGGTCGCCATCGCGGTACCGCACGGTGTGCAGCGTCATCCCCTCGCGATAGTTGAAGCCGACACGCAGCGACCAGTTCTGCCATCGCAGCAGATTGCCCTCGAGCGTGAACGACGGCCCGTCGGGCTGCTCGAGCGCGAGTGCCTTGAGGGGCTCGCGCCGAGACGCCGACCGGATGTGATCGGGAATGTGCTTGGGCACATACTCGCCCATCACATTCGGCGGCTCCACCCCGCCGTTGTCCTCGATCCGCAGCAGCTCCATGGAGTTGATGTCGACGATGCAGTGCAGTCCACTCACGGGATGGGCGTACGGGTTAGCGCCGGGCGCGGCTTTCACCCAGGTGTCCGACCACCCGAGCCGGCGGTCGCGGTACTCCGGCGGTGCCACCGCTTCGCCGTAGGTCCAGGTGTCCATGAAGACGAGGTCGATATCGGTGATCCCGCGCTTGGCCAGCGCCGCCTGCACGTCGGGGTGGGTGCGCAGCATCTCGTCACACTCGAGGAACTCGTCGACGGTGAAGTTGGCCTGCACACCAGGAATGTGTTCGAAGGACTCGACACGGTCATCGGTCAGGGACACGACGCCCTTGTAGGTGGCGTTGTTGGCGCACTGCAAGCAGGTCACCGCGGCGCGGCGAGGCGGCATCGGCCCGCCGTCGTCGAACGCCGCGAGCTCGGCCTTGCCCGGTTCGATCATTTCGACCGAGGCGATGCGCCAGCCATCCCCCACCTGGTGCTCGCGGCTCAGGATGGCTGCCACCCTCGTGAACTCCTCGCTCGACAGCGGATCCAATGGGTAATCAACGGTTTGAGTGACGGATTGGCTCATAGCAGGCGTCCTCGGTCGATGCATTCAGTGGACACTGATTACGCAATCACATCCGCCGACGGCGCGCAGGGACTTCGGCGCAGGCGGTCAGCGTGCCGCCAGCGTGAAACCTTCCCAGGCCCGACGGCGATCGGCGTGCGGGTCGTATTCGACGCGCGGGTTGACGTCGAGCACCATCACGGCGCGATCGGCGCTGGTGTAGGCGGGCCAGTCCGCGCCCGGCACCCCGGTGCGGCTGAAGGCCCGCCACCGCGACTGCACGTCGTGGCTGACCTTGCGCGCCGAGCGCCGGTCGGCGGCCGCGGTGAGTAACCGGCCGAACCGGGTCCGGTACACGTCGAACACGGCGAACAGCTCGGTGCCGTGGGTGGCGCCCAGGCCCGACCAGCGCAGCGTGCGCGGCGCGTAGTCGTAGCGGTACAGGTAGGTCGGCGCGTGTTGGCTGTGCGCCTCGACGATCTGCCATGCCGCCGATCCGAATGCGAAGTCACCGCCGAGCTGCAGGCAGGCGGCGGGACTCGGGTAGCCGGGGTACGCGCCGGTGATGCGTTCGCGCGCCTCGGCGTCGGCGTAGGCCAATAACCTGGTGATCATCGGCTCGTTCATCGGCAACAGCGGTAGAAACCGGGTGAAGAGCCGCGCCTCTTCGGCGTTGTTCCCGACGATCAGCGGGACCCGGTGCGCCTTGCCCTGCCGCATGGCCTCCACGGGGTCCAATGGCAGGTAGTGCGTGCCGAAAGCCGGCCCGGCCGGAAACGCGCCGGGCATGTCCTTCATGCCGCGGGCGATGAGGTGGTCCAGGGCGTTGACCAGGTCGGCCGGTCGGGCCGCCATCAGCGCGGCGGCGCCGCCTTCGGGGCGTGCGCCCAGCAGGCCGGCGAAGTGGACGGCGAACTTCTCGGCGGCTTCGGGTGAACGGACCATCCCGCTGGCCGTGCTTTCCGAAATGGCCCGGGCAAACAGGCCTTTGGCCTGCGGAACCGCCAGCAGCGTGGCGACGGCGTGCGCGCCGGCGCTTTCGCCGAAGATCGTCACGTTATCGGGGTCGCCGCCGAAGACCGCGATGTTGTCACGGACCCAGCCCAATGCCATCACCAGATCCCGCAGGTAGAGGTTTCCGTCGATCGGGTTGTCGGCAGTAGAAAGCGAGGACAGGTCCATGCAGCCCAGTGCGCCGATGCGGTAGTTCACCGAGACGTATACGCAGCCCTTGCGCACCAGGGTTGCACCGTCGTAGATCGGTGTCGCCGAGCTGCCCATGATGTAGCCGCCGCCGTGAATGAACACCATGACCGGCAGCGGCTGATCTGCCGGTCTTTCGGGCGCGGTGACGTTCAGCGTGAGGCAGTCCTCGCTCATCGGCTGGTATTTGCCGACACTGAGCATCGTGTACTTGCGTTGCTGCGGTGCGCAGTTGCCGAACCCGTGGCAGTAACGCACGCCCGGCCACGGCCGCACCGGCTTCGGAGCCCGGAACCGCAACCGGCCCACCGGCGGACGGGCGTACGGGATCGAACGCCAGCGGTTGACACCGTCGCGGGTGAACCCTTCCACGGTGCCGGAGTCGACGGTCGCGCGGACGGTCTGTTCGTGCATGAACCCGACGGTAGCGAAGCACGCGCCGTCGCGCCTTGCCGGTGTTTGCGTGTCGAGCCGTTAGCCTTGGCCGTTATGCGGATTGCTGTGCTGATCGCGGCGTCTGTGCTGGTGGCGGGGTGTTCACAATCGGTGGGCGGGGATGCCGAGTCGGCGACGTCGTCCGCATCGCCGCCGAGCACCACGCGCTCCACCCCATCGGCGACTTCCACCTCGGCAGTGCCCGCGGCGGTGCCCGCACCCGGCGCCCCGATCGCCGAGGTCATCCGCTGGATCGAGGCCGGCACGTCGGTCGACCCTGGCGCCTACCACTCCGCGACGCGGGAGGGCGCGACGACACAGCTGGGCGACGATATCGCCTTCACCACACCATCGGGAAAGACCAACTGCATGACCGACTCCCGGGTCGGTGGCGCGCTGGCCTGCCTGGTCGACCTGGCCAACCCGCAGCCACAACCGGCCGACGTCTACGGGCAATGGAAGGGTGGCTGGGTGGACTTTGCAGGCCCCACCCTCGAAATCGGTTCGGTGCACGGCGATCCGGGCCGCTTCACCAACGGCACCGGCCCACAACTGCCGTACGGCCAGGCGCTGGCGTTCGGCGACTACCGCTGCCGTGCCGACCCGGCCGGGCTGTTCTGCGTGAACTATGCGCACCGGTCCGCGGCCCGGTTCAGCGATGCCGGAATCGTGCCGTTCGGATGTCTGCAGAAGGTGGCGCCGCCGGCCGACATCGGTGAGAAGTTCAGCTGCTGAGCGTGGTTTCGTGGCTCGGATAGGCATGTACGACCACTGAACCCAGCCTCGGAATGACGTGGGCGAGTTCATGTTCGGCGTTGTGGGCCACGTCGTGGGCGTCGGAGAGGCTCAGCCCCGGATCGATGTCCAGCTCCGCGTCGGCTTCCAGGCGATGCCCCACCCAACGCATCCGCACCCGTCGCACGGCGAGCACTCGGGGCTGATCGGCCAGCACGTCGTGGGCGGTGTCCACCAGTGCCGGGTCGACGCGGTCAAGCAGCCTGCCGAACACGGCGCGCGCCGCGATCACCAGCACGACGCCGATGGCGCCGGCGATGAGCAGGCCGACGATGGGGTCGGCCGCCGGATATCCCAGCGCTGTGCCTGCGGCGCCCGCCACCACCGCCAATGACGTCAAACCGTCTGTGCGGGCGTGCAATCCGTCGGCGCGAAGCGCGGCCGACCCGATGCGTTTGCCAACTCGAATGCGGTATACCGCGACCACTTCGTTGCCGATGAACCCGACGATGCCCGCGACCGCAACCCAGCTCAGGTGCGACAGTGGCACGGGGTCGATGAGCCGGCGGGCAGCTTCGACGGCGGCGACCACAGCGGAGATCGCGATGACCGCAACGACGAACAGCCCGGCCAGGTCCTCGACCCGGCCAAATCCGTAGGTGTAGCGGCGCGTCGCCGACCGCCGGCTCACCGCGAACGCGATCCACAGCGGCACGGCCGTCAGCGCGTCGGAGAAGTTGTGCACGGTATCGGCGAACAGTGCCACCGAGCCCGACAGCGCGACGACCACAGCCTGCGCGACGGCCGTCATACCGAGCACCACAAGGCTTATCTTGACCGCTCGGATGCCGGCGGCGCTGTCGCGCTGGGCGTCGTCCACCTTGTCGGTGTGGTCGTGGCTGTGCCCATGCGAATGTCCGAGGCCCATCAGCCCGCCCCTTCGTGCAGCGCGCGGACGGCCTCGCCACCGTGATGCGCGGGCACCCCGCCCGCGGCGTGCTCCGCATTGAAGACTGCGTCGGCGACCAGCTGACGGACGTGTTCGTTTTCTAGCCGGTAGTAGACCTGGGTGCCCTCGCGGCGAGTGCGCACAAGCCGGGCCATCCGCAGCTTGGCCAGGTGCTGGGACACCGATGGCGCGGGCTTGCCGACCCGAGCAGCCAAGTCGTTGACCGCCAACTCGCCGCCGCTCAGGGCCCACAGCAGCTGCACGCGGGTGGCGTCGGCGAGCATCCGGAAGACCTCTACGACCAGGTCCGTGTGATCATCCGCCAGTGGCGTGGCACTAACCTGGTTATCTGCATTCATACGCAGATAATAGCAGCTCGGGCATAACGCTCGTCGTGGCTGAGCCAGTCGCCGAAGCGGCGCTGCTCGAGATCGTCACCGCCGCTGACTACATTCAGCAGCACCCGGCCTTCGGAGAAGCGCTGCAGTGTGGCGGTCTGCTGCGCGGCCGGTGTGGGCGGCACCAGCCCGGGCCGGAAGGCCACCAGGAACTTGAGTCATTCGGTTTCGGCGAGCAGGGCCGCCGACGTCAGCCAGGCGTCCTCGCACCAGGTTCCGGTCGGGGTCAGCACTCCTTCGTAGCCCAACCGGTCCGCCGCACGCGCCACCTCGGCCAGGTAGCGGTCGGCGGTCGATAGTTCGGCGGCAGTGTGTGGTGCGACGACGCGTGCGACGCCCCGACGATGAATCGGCTGTCGCCGTTGGTCGGCAGGAACCAGAAGAACTTGGCCGGCATGTCACCTCCTTAGCTGACTGTGCGCAGCGCGTCGCGACGTTACGCGCCATCACCGCGGCACTGAAGGGTTCGGCTCCACGTGAGAGAAAGACGGACGGCCCCGCCGGTGTGATCGTCGAAACGAACACTCCGGCAGGGCCGTTGCGGAACGGATGTAACGCAGTCGTCAGAGCCGGAAGTTGCCGTTGACGACGACCAGCACGACCTTCCTGCCGTTGATGGTGGATTCGAAGCCGTTGTTCTGCAGCCGAACGATCTGCTGGGCCTGCTGAAGCTGCCGCTTGCTACGCACCGAAGCGCGGAACTGCTCGTCCTTGAGCTGCTGCAGTTCGGCCTGCTCGAAGTCGCGGCCGCTGACGCCGCCGTTGAACTGCACACCGATCGCGGAGCCGTCGGGGCGGACCACCCATGACGCGCGAACGCCATCGGAGGCGGCGGTGTACATGCCCGCCGGTGCGGGCACCGCGGGCGCGGTGAACTCGTACTTGACGCCGTTCATCGTCAGGTCGCCGTCCACGTCGGTGCCGTCGAACTCGGCGCTGAGGGTGTCGCGGAACCGCGACGTGATGTCGATCTTGCCGTCGGCCTGGTTGCCGAAGAACCAGGCCTCGTCATCAGTGCCGTTGCAGGCGTACGCAGCGACCTCGGTGCCGTCGACGGCGATTCCGATGGTCATGGTCTTGCCGTCGGCCGCCTTCATGTCGGCGATGTACTTCGCCGATTGCGGGAAGGGTGCCGCGGTGGCGCTGACCGGCGTCGTCGCGGTCGCCTCCGACGTGGTGGTCGCTTCGGTAGACGTGTCGCCGGAGCAAGCCGACAGGGTGCCGAGGGCGAACATCGCGCCGACACTGATGAGCAGGGTGCGGGTGTGCTTTCTCATGTGACCAGCATGTATGGCCGAACGACCGCGCACATGAAGAATGCATGGAGAATGCGTGGAGAACAGAGGCGATCTGGGGCAGACCGTCGGTCAGGTCGCTAGGAAGGCGTCGAGTTCGTCGCGGAACACCTGCCACGCAGGTTCGCTTGCGGCCAGCAGGTGGTCGTTGCTGTTGAGCGCCACCAGCTGGGCATCCGGAATCAGTGCTGCGAGTTCCTCGCCGAATCGCATCGGGACACGGCGGTCGTCGCGCGAGTGCATGATCAGCGTCGGGCAGGACACCTCGCGGGCCTGCTCGCGCACATCGATTCGGGAGAACTCCTCCAGGAAACGCACGGCGTTTTCCGGTGAGGTGGTTCGCCGCTGCAGTTGGTCGAACGCCGCCCAGTCGGCGCGGGTGCCGTCGGGCAGAAACTGGGCGGCGAAAACCTGGCGGAACGCCGGATCGTCGCGCCCCCAGCCCACCCGGGCCAAATCCAGATCCAGTTCCGCAGCGCGCTTTTCCTCCTCGCCGACGGCGCGCACCGCGCGGCCGCGAGCATATGCGCTGCACAGCACCAGTCGGCTGACACGTTCCGGATGGCGGGCGGCGTAGGCCACCGCGACGGCACCACCCTGCGACACCCCCAGCAGCGGAAACCGCTCCAGCCCGAGCGCCTCGACCACGGATTCGAGATCGCCAACCCAGTCGTCGAAGCTGAAATCCGTTGCATCCCAATCGGATAGACCGCAGCCACGTTCGTCGTAGCGGATGAACGTGTATTTTAGCGACAGATCCCTGACCCAGTGTTTCCATACCGGGCTTTCGATGTCGTAGCCGAGGTGTGTCATCCAATTGGCCGCCCGCACCAGCGGCGGCCCCTCCCCTACGACCGCATATGCCAGCCGGACCCCGTCGGCCGCGCGGCAGAACGCGATGTGTTGTTGCGGCGGTGCAGGCTCCGGGGGTGGCGGCGGTGGCTGTGTGGGCGTGTCGGCGATGGTGCCCACGAACTGGTACCCGCGGCCGCGGACGGTCCTGATGTAGCGCTGCGATTCGCCGTCGTCGCCCAGCGCCCGGCGAGCCGCCTTGATGCGGCTCGTCAACGCCGCCTCACCGACAAAGCGTCCACCCCACACCGAGTCGAACAGCTCCTCCTTGGTGACGAAGCGGCGATGATTGCTGACCAGTTGGATCAGGACATCGAACACCTGCGGCTCGACGTGGACCACGTCGCCGTCCCGGCGCAGTTCGTAGCGCTGGCTATCAAGGACGAAACCGTCGAACTGCCACACGCCGTCGGCGGGCGTCGATTCTGCAGGAGGCAACGACACGGGGTTCCCATCTCGGGGTGTGCTGGTGGCCATCGTAAAGCCGCCGCATCCAGATCGACGTTTTGCAGGTCAGCGCCAGCCGTCGGCCGCTTTGGCGGCGCGCATCAGCGCGTCACAGAGTTCCCGTAATTCGGTGGGCTCGGCGCCCTCGTCGACCGCGGTTACGACGTCTTCGGCGGCACATCTGACCTGGTAGACGCGGTCCGAAAGTCCGCAGGCCTCGTCGGCGGTCAACACCACCGAATCCGGCGACATAGACGTGCCTCTGACCATCGCGCGCTGTTCATAGGCGCGCTGGCGGCAGGACTGCCGGCAGTACTGGCGGCGCCGCCCCAGCCCGGCCTCAGCGACTTCACGACCGCACCAGCGACAGGGTTGAGGACGGCTGCGACGTGCCACGGATCCCGACTGTAGACGGCCGGGGGCGCGTTTCCCGGTATCATCGTCGGCTGAGTCGGGAACTGCGCGCAGCGTTGCTGCGTTGAGTATCTGGACAAATTGGGTTTATTGAGGAGTGTTGACGATGGCTGATCGTGTCTTGAGAGGCAGTCGCCTCGGAGCCGTGAGCTACGAGACGGACCGCAACCACGACTTGGCGCCGCGTCAGGTCGCCCGCTACCGCACCGACAACGGCGAGGAGTTCGACGTCCCGTTCGCCGACGACGCCGAGATCCCCGGCAGCTGGCTGTGCCGCAACGGCATGGAAGGCACCCTGATCGAGGGCGACGTGCCGGAGCCCAAGAAGATCAAGCCGCCACGGACCCACTGGGACATGCTGTTGGAGCGCCGCTCCGTCGAGGAGCTCGACGAGCTGCTCAAGGAACGCCTCGACATCATCAAGACCCGCCGCCGCGGCAGCTGACGCTTAACGCACGCTCGCCCGCCACGAGCGTGCGCTTTTGTAGGCGCCGCAGCGGCGTGTCTCCCGACAGAACGCACGCTCGCGCCCCTACGGGTTTGGCCCCGCCGCCTAGCGGACTACGCCGCGGGCGCGATCGAGCCGCCCGCGGATACCCCACTCTGCGACCTTGAACAGCGCTTCGCGGATGTTGGATCCACTCATCTTGGACACGCCCAGCTCGCGCTCGGTGAAGGTGATCGGGGCCTCGACGACGACGAAGCCGTTGTTGATGGCGCGCCAGGTCAGGTCGATCTGGAAGCAGTACCCCTTCGAATCCACCGCGGCCAGGTCGATCTTCTCCAGCACCTCACGCCGGTAGGCACGATAACCGGCGGTGATGTCGTGCACGTCGACGCCGAGCAGGAGCCGGGAGTAGGTGTTGGCGGTCTTCGACAGCACCAGGCGGCGCCACGGCCAGTTGCGAACGGTTCCGCCGGCGACATACCGCGATCCGATGGCGAGATCCGCGCCGGCGTCGATGGCGTCCAGCAGCCGGTGCAGCTGCTCGGGCGCGTGGCTGCCGTCGGCGTCCATCTCGACGAGCACGGAGTACTCGCGATTCAGACCCCAGGCGAAACCGGCCAGGTACGCCGCCCCGAGACCCTCCTTGGAGGTGCGGTGCATTACGTGCACCCAGTCCGGGTCGGCCAGAGCCAGCTCGTCGGCCAGTTCGCCGGTGCCGTCGGGGCTGCCGTCGTCGACGATCAGGATGTGTACGTCGGGAAGCGCGTGGTGAACTCGACCGACGATCAACGGCAGGTTCTCCCGCTCGTTGTAGGTCGGGATGATGACCAGAGTGCGCTGACTCGGGCGTCCACCGCTCTCGATTCCCGGTTGACCCGCGGTCATGTGGCTCCTCTGTCGTTGCTGTGGGCGCTGGCGTCGGTTGACGTTCGTCGACGACGCACGAACCCTCCATTGTGCATGATCGCGGCGATGACTGCCGCAATACCGACTCCGACCAGCACTCCCTGGACGATCGGGCCCCACCGCGTTGCCGGGGTGAGCTGCGTCTTCAGCCGGACCTGGGTGTCGAGGTAGGCGGGCTCGAAGAACGCGGTACGGGCCAGGATCTGTCCGTCCGGGGCGATCACGGCGCTGATGCCGGTAGTACCGGCGACCACCACGTAGCGGTCATGCTCGACGGCGCGCAGCTTGCCGAACGTGAGCTGTTGCTCGCTCATCGGCTCGTCGAAGGTGGCGTTGTTGGACGGCACGGCCAGCAGCTGCGCGCCGTTGAGCACAGACTCGCGGGCGGCGCGGTCGAAGATCACTTCCCAGCAGGTGGTGATCCCCACCGGCACGCCCGCGGGGCTCACCACCCCGGTCCCGTTGCCGGGCACGAAGTAACCGGCCCGGCCGGCGTACGGCGACAGATGACTGAAGAAACTCCGCCATGGTAGGTACTCGCCGAACGGCTGCACGATCTGCTTGTCGTGGCGTTCGCCCGGGCCGGAGGCCGGATCCCACACGATCACCGAGTTGGTGGACACCGGGTTGTCCCGGCTATAGCCGGGCGCGGCGAGCACGCCGCCAACCAGGATCGGCGCGTTGATGGCCCGCGCGGCGACCGAGATCTGCTCGGCGGCGTCCGGGTTGGCCAGCGGGTCGATATCCGACGAGTTCTCCGGCCAGATGACGAACATCGGCTGCGCGGCGCGTCCGGCGCGCACGTCATCGGCCAGCCGGAGGGTTTCGCGGACGTGGTGGTCGAGGACGGCGCGGCGCTGGGCGTTGAATTCCAGCCCGAGCCGCGGCACGTTGCCCTGGACGGCGGCCACGGTGACCGTCTGGTCGTTGTCGGCGCCGGTACCGGCCTGGCGGACCTGCGGCCAGGTCAACGCGGTGGCCAGGAGGACGACGCTGATACACACTCCGGGCAGCACCACGGCCGGGGGTCGGGTGTGGTCGGTGCGCTGCCACCATTGCACGATTTCCAGGGCCAAGGCCGCCAGGCTGAATCCGGTCAGCACGACGGCGAACGACAACAGGGGTGCTCCGCCGATCTGAGCGATGGGCAGCAGCGGACCATTGGTTTGGCTGAATCCGACAACGCCCCAAGGGAATCCGCCGAATGGCACGGTCGACTTGGCCCACTCCTGGGCGACCCACAGTGCGGCGAACCAGAGCGGCCAGCCGGGCAGTCGGCGGACCGCAACGGCAAGCAGGCCAAACAAGGCCGGGAAAACCGCCTGCACGCCGGCCAGTACGAGCCACGGTAAGGCGCCGACTAATCCGCTGATCCACGGCAACAGTGGGATGTAGAAGGCCAGCCCGAACAGGAATCCGTACCCGAAACCGCCGACCAGTTTGGTGGATTCGCGGGTCAACACCCAGGCCAGCAGGGCGAACGCCAGCATGGCCGTATACCACCAACCGAACGGCGGAAAGCTCGCGCACAGCAGCAGTCCGCCGGCGATCGCCACACCGATGCGGGGCAGCCGGGGAACCACGGCCTCGCCGAACCGTTTGGCCCGCGACGGGATTTCCGCTTCGGCGACGTGGTACGTCGACCTAGCCATGGATGGCGACACCTCGATGGACGGTCTGCCGGCACCGCGGCAACCGATCGTCGGACCCGAGCCGCGGCAATGCGGGCACCCGCGACCGCGGGTCTGTCGACCAGCGCTGCACCGCGTCGGCAGGCGCGCTGACCTCGAAATCGTCGGCGTCCCACACCGCATACGACGCGGGCGCACCGGGGACGAGGGTGCCGGTGACGCCGTCGCGGACGCCTCCTGCCCGCCACCCGCCGCGGGTCGTCGCCGCGAACGCCGCCCGCATCGACAGCGCGCTGCCGGGGGTGTGGTGGGTGGTCGCGGCGCGCACGGTCGACCACGGATTCATGCTGGTGACCGGGCTGTCGGAGCCGAACGCGAGGGGCACGCCTTGGGATGCTAACAGCGCGAGCGGGTTGAGCCGCATGCCTCGGTCGACGCCGAGACGCTGCGCATACATGCCGTCGCTACCGCCCCACAGCGCGTCGAAGTTGGGTTGCACGCTGGCGAGCACGCCCCACGACCCGAGCCGGGCGGCCTGCTCGGCGGTGACCATCTCGAGATGTTCCAGCCGGTGCCCGCAACGGGCGACAGCCGGCGCCCCGAAACAATCGACAACCCGCTGCAGGGCGTCGACCACCGCGGTGACCGCGGCGTCGCCGATGACGTGGAAACCCGCGGTGATGCCCGCTTCGGTGCAGGCGTGCAGATGTTCGGTGATCGCCTCGGCCTCGAGGTAGCTGTTGCCGCAGCAGCCGGGCGCGTCGGCGTAGGGCTCCTGCAGCCAGGCGGTGCGCGACCCGAGGGCACCGTCGACGAACAGGTCGCCGGCCAGCCCGTGGGCACCGGTGTCGCCGATCAGCTCCCTGGCCTGCTTCACGCCGGCCACCGGCTCACCCCAGTAGCCGACGACCTGCACGCCGTGGTCGACGGCGCGCAGCTCGCGCCAGTCTTCGTGGCCGCCGATGTCGGGTCCGGCGCATTCGTGGACCGCGACGACGCCGCAGGCGGCCGCGAAGTCCAGCGCGGCGACGCGGGCCCGATGCCGTTGCCCAGGCGTCAGCCTGTCGCGGGCGGCGGCCCGCACCAGGTGATGCGCGTCGCCGGTCAGCGGACGCTGGGGGTCGAACCCGGCGGACGCGGTCAGGGCCGGGGCGAGGCGGCGCAGCGCGGTGGAGGCGGCCGCGGAATGGACGTCGACGCGGGCCAGGTAGGCCGGCCGGTCACCGAGCACGCCGTCGATGTCATCGGTGCTGGGCGCGGTGCGCTCCGGCCAACCGGATTCGTCCCAGCCGTGTCCCCAGATCGGGCCGTCGGGGTGGGCATGGGCGTACTCGCCGAGCAGCGCAAGACACTGGCGCAGCGAGGTGGCGGCGCGAAGCTCGAGGCCGGCCAGCGTGAGGCCGGTCGCGGTGAGGTGGACGTGGCTGTCGACGAATCCCGGTGCGACGAAGCCGCCGTCGAGATCGACGATCCGCGCGTCGGGAAACTGTGCGCGGCCGATATCGTCGCTGCCGAGCCACGCGACGGTCCCGTCGCGCACGGCCATCGCGGTGGCGTCCGGCATGGCCGGACTGTGCACCCGGCCGCCGATCAGCAGCGTGGTCAAGCTACTCGGGGTGCCGCGGCAGGCTCGGCGGATCCCAATCCGTGACGTCGATGACCTCACCGTCGATGTAGTCGCCTCGCCTTCCGGCATAGCCGCTGGCGCCGGCCGAGGCGACGGTGATCAGCGGAACCCGCCGGGCGGCCATCACGGTCAGCACCGGTCGGGCCAGGGCACGTGTCGGCGGCAGCAGGAGCAGCGCGCCGAGCACCGAGCTGGCCAGGCCGGGAATCACCACGAGCACGGTGCCCAACGCCACCAACACGCTATCGGTGACCGCACCCTGCACGGTGCTGGCGTTCAGCCCGGACTGCAGCCGACGAACGTGGCGCCGGACCTGTGATCCGGCCAATGCGACACCCACAACGAACGTGCCCAGCAGCAGCAATACCGTCCAGCCGAAGCCGATCGTCGACGCGAGGGCGACCACAACCGCCAACTCGAGGAGGGCATAGATCAGGAAGAACCGCACAGCCATGGTCTGCCAACGCATCGGAACGCCGCTGGGTTCCGATGGCGCCTCAAAAGGGCGGTGGTTTGTTGCGTTCGGCGACGAGCGCGTCGTTGAGTCGGCGTTCGGCTGCGATGCGGCGTTGGAGATCTTGGGCGCGGGTGCGCCGGCGCTTTGGCATCATCACCCCGCGATCACCGTCGGCAACGATCGTGACGTCGGGCAGGTCCAGTGTGCCGGTGGGCAGGCACAGTGTCGGAAACAGCAGTGCACTGCCGGGCCAGGTGGTGTAGGTATGTCCGCTGGGTGAGGTCCAAATGACCGTGCCATCGGGAATCAATCAGGGATACAGGTTGCGCATTCCACCCTGCCCACACTGGATTGTGTGGTTGATCAGCGCGGTTGAGGTCCCATCATTCCGCCGGGTCCCATCATCGGGCCCATCATCGCGGGCATGCCTTCGTTGACGAAGCCGGGCGCGTATGACCTGGGTGAGGTCCGGATCGCCTGAGGTTTCCACAGCGACCACGCCCTTCGGGGTGAACGTGAGCGGGCGCTGATAGTCGACGGCGCGGCGGAACAGAGTCGGCAGGGTCCCGCTCATGCACATCACCTCGGCACCTTGGTCGACGTTCGAATACATCGCGGATACGTGCGCCTGCAACTGGGCAACAAGTTCGGGTGAATCCGACTCTGTCGTGGTGCGCACACCGCCGGGAATCTCCTCCACGCGCCGTGTGAGCTCGCTATGTCGCCTGAACATCTCCATATACAGGCCCATATCCATGTTCGGTGGCCCGGTGCTCATCAGCCGGGGGTCCATCATCCCCGTGCCCGGCGCTTCGCTCGCCCGGTGTTCTGACACGGCCATGCCGACGATCCCGCGCACGGCGTACCCCAGGCCAAGGAGACCGCCGCCCGCGCCGAGAATCGCCAGCACCTGCCGCCTAGTCAATGGGCCATGTCTGAATGATCCACCGGCGCGTGGACTCGGCTACACAAGAAAGTCCAAAACGGCGACTGCATGTACAGGCGTGACTGTGTCGATGGTGCATAGCTCTAAACGCGCTGTCCCAACCACCGTGCCATCGGGAATCAATCAGGGATACAGGTTGGGTATCTGCGATCATTTTCAATCCACTGGGCATTGACGTCGTCCTCAATGAAATCCACGGCATGCAGACCCAAAGGTGGTGAAGGTGACCATCCCATGGACATCATTCTGGTCCTAGCCGCCAATGGGGCATGTCAAAGTACGCACTATGGTGCGCCGCACCCAGCCACACCTCAGCGCCGCCCGCGCGATCGCGGTGCTGATCGGGGTGGGTGTCTGCGTGGTCGCGATGGGCATCGCCCCGCGGGTCGGCGCGGACCCGCCTGATCCGCCAGGGCTTCAATACCAGCAGTTCTACACGCCGCTCGATCCGTTGCCGCCGGGTGAGTCTGGTGATCTGATCCGCGCCGAACCGTCACGGCTGGTGCTGGAGCCGTCGGGACAGCTGGGGGCCTTCGTGGCCACCGGTACCCGGATCATGTATCGCAGCATCGATGCCCGCGGTAATCCGGTCGCGGTCACCGGCACCTACTTCGAGCCGGACAATCCGTGGCCCGGCAATGGGCCGCGCCCGCTGATCTCGTTCGCCGTCGGCACCTACGGGCAGGGCGATCAGTGCGCGCCGTCCCGGTTGTTTAACCAGGGCATCCATTTCTCCAGTGGGCTGGACATCACCTTCGGCTACGAGCAGATGTTTATTGCGACGATGGTGGCGCGGGGATTCGCCGTCGTGGTTACCGATTACGAAGGACTGGGCACGACGGGCGTGCATACCTACGCGAACCGGGTCGCCCAGGGGCAGGCGGTGCTCGACGCCGCCCGCGCCGCCACGCGGCTGCCCGCCACGTCGCTGGATCCCCATGGGCCGGTGGCGTTCTGGGGCTACTCCCAGGGCGGTGGGGCGGTGGCCTCAGCAGCAGAGCTGGCCACGTCATACGCCCCGGAGCTGGACTTGGTGGGCACCTGGGCCGGCGCACCGTCGGCCGACCTCACCGAGGTGTTGCCCTACCTCGACGGCAGCGTCGGCGTCGGTGACCTCGGTTACTTCCTCAACGGTCTCATTGCCGCCTACCCCGAGGCCGAGGCCGCGATCCGCTCCAAGCTCACCATCTACGGTGACGATCTGCTGACCAAGACGCAGAACCAATGCATCAACGAAACCATGCTGACCTACGGCTTTCACCACCTACAGGAATACTTCACCGAGGACGCCCAGCAGCTCGCCGCCAAGGAACCGCTCAAGAGCCTGCTCGACCTGCAGCGCATCGGCCGCTACAAACCCGACGCCCCGGTGTTCATCGACATCAACCGCTATGACCCGCTGGTGCCCTGGACCGGGGCCAACCAGCTGGGTCGCGACTGGTGCGCCAAAGGCGCCGATGTGCAGTTCTGGACCAACGAACAGCCTCCCTTCCTCAACAAACTCACGGTCAATCACGTCCTGACCTACCTGGTCGACGGCGAACGCGGCATGCAATGGATCGCCGACCGCTTCAACGGCCTACCCACCACCCCCAACTGTGCCCAGTTCTAAACCATGCGTGGCGACACCGGCATCTTCTCTTCACACTCTTAGGGCCTGAGTGAGTGTCGGCGAAACGTCAGTTCATGCCGCCTTCAGTTCGAGGCCCACGTTGTTCCGCATGCCGCCGCGCAACTTGCTGAACAGGTTGAAGGTCTTGCCGAGCAATCCATAGCGCTTCCCGATCGCGTTATAGACAGCGCCCGTCCGCGACTTGTCGAGGACGGATGCGCTGGCCTCGACGGTCTCGCTCTTCGGGTTGCCCCGCACGTCGCAGGCGGCGACGGTGACCCGAGGCGTGTTGCGGATCCGCTTGACCTTCCAGGACTTCTCCTGGGTGATGACGACCAGTCGGTCGCCGTCGGGCGCGGCCCAGATCGTTGTTGGCTTGGGTCGGCCGTCCTTGGTGAATGTGGTCAACAGAATGTAGTCAGACTTCGCGACGTCGGCGAAGGTGGGAGCCATGGCTTCAACGTAGCGGCTTTCAGCCTTCGAGGTCCCCCTCCGTTTCCAGCAGCACCTGCCGCAGCCCGTCGAGTGTGGCGGCCTCCGGTTGCTCCCACATGCCGCGGTCGGCGGCCTCGAGCAGCCGCTCGGCCATGCCGTGCAGCGCCCAGGGGTTGGATTCGGCCATGAATTTGCGGTTCTCGCCGTCGAGCACGTACTCCTCGGTGAGCCGCTCATACATCCAGTCGGCCATCACCGCGGCCGTCGCGTCGTAGCCGAACAGGTAGTCGACGGTGGCGGCCATCTCGAACGCGCCCTTGTAGCCGTGCCTGCGCATCGCGGTGATCCAGCGGGGGTTGACGACGCGGGCGCGGAAGACGCGGGCGGTCTCCTCCGACAGAGTGCGGGTGCGCACGGCGTCGGGCCGGGTGTTGTCGCCGATGTAGGCGGCCGGGGCCTGGCCGGTCAGCGCCCGCACGGTGGCGATCATGCCGCCGTGGTACTGGAAGTAGTCGTCGGAGTCGGCGATGTCGTGCTCGCGGGTGTCGGTGTTCTTGGCGGCCACCGCGATTCGGCGGTATTGGCGGTTCATGTCGTCGGCGGCGGGTGCGCCGTCGAGGTCCCGCCCGTAGGCGAAGCCGCCCCACGCGGTGTAGACCTGCGCGAGGTCGGCATCGTCGCGCCAGTTGCGGCTGTCGATCAACTGCAGCAGGCCTGCTCCATAGGTACCCGGTTTGGATCCGAAAATTCTTGTGGTGCTTCGCCGTTCGTCGCCATGCTCGGCGAGGTCGGCTTGGCCGTGGGCACGCACGTAGTTGTCGTCGGCGGCCTCGTCGAGGTTTGCGACGAGTCGCACGGCGTCGTCGAGCATGGTGACCACGTGCGGGAAGGCGTCGCGGAAGAAGCCGGAGATGCGAACCGTGACGTCGATGCGCGGGCGGCCGAGTTCGGCGAGTGAAATAGGCTCGAGGTTCACCACCCGCCGCGACGCGTCGTCCCACACGGGTCGAACACCCAGCAGCGCAAGGACTTCGGCGATGTCGTCCCCGGCGGTGCGCATGGCCGATGTGCCCCACACCGAAAGCCCGACCGATCGCGGCCATCGTCGGTAGTCCTCGCGGTAGCGGTCGAGCAGCGAATCCGCCATGGCCACACCGGTTTCCCACGCCAGCCGGGACGGCACCGCCTTGGGGTCGACGGAGTAGAAGTTGCGACCGGTGGGCAGCACGTTGACCAGGCCGCGAAGCGGTGAGCCCGACGGCCCGGCGGCGATGAACCCGCCGTCCAGCGCGCGCAGGACCTGGTCGATCTCACCCGCGGTGCCGCGTAACCGCGGCACCACTTCGGTGGACGCGAAGCGCAGGATGGCTGCGATCTCGGGGTTCTCGGTGAGCGTGTCGGCGGCGGCGGGATCCCAGCCGGTTTCCTGCAGCGCGGCAACCAGTTCGCGCGCGCTCGCCTCGGCGGCGTCGACGGCGGTGCGCTCATCGTGGCCGTCCTCGTTCAGGCCGAGCGCCTGCCGCAGCCCGGGCACGGTCTGGTCGCCGCCGAACAGCTGCCGGGCGCGCAGGATCGCCAGCACCAGGTCGAGTTCGGCTTCGCCGGTGGGCGCCTGGCCGAGGATGTGCAATCCGTCGCGGATCTGGACGTCCTTGATCTCGCACAGCCAGCCGTCGACGTGCAACAGCATGTCGTTGAAGGAGTCCTCGTCGGGACGGTCGTCGAGGCCGAGGTCGTGGTCCATCTTGGCCGCCCGCATCAGGGTCCAGATCTGTTGGCGGATGGCGGGCAGCTTCCCGGGATCGAGCGCGGCAATGGTGGCGTGCTCGTCGAGCAGCTGTTCGAGTCGTGCGATGTCGCCGTAGGTTTCGGCCCGGGCCATCGGCGGGATGAGGTGGTCGACCAGGGTGGCGTGGGCGCGCCGTTTGGCCTGCGTGCCCTCGCCCGGGTCGTTGACCAGAAACGGGTAGATCAGCGGCAGGTTGGCCAGTGCCGCGTCGGCGCCGCAGGCCGCCGACAGGCCCAGCGTCTTGCCGGGCAGCCACTCGAGGTTGCCGTGCTTGCCGAGATGCACGACGGCATCGGCCTTGAAACCTGTTGCGACCCAGCGATACGCGGCCAGGTAGTGATGACTCGGCGGCAGGTCGGGGTCGTGGTAGATGGCCACCGGGTTCTCGCCGAAGCCGCGCGGCGGCTGCACCATCAGCACCACGTTGCCGGCCCGCAGGGCGGCGATCACGATTTCACCGTCGGGGTCGTTCGTGCGGTCGACGAACAGCTCGCCCGGCGGTGGGCCCCAATGTCGCTCGATCGCATCGGTGAGTTCGGCGGGCAGTGTGGCGAACCATTCGCGGTAGTCCTTGGCGGACAGCCGAATTGGATTGCCGACGAGCTGCCCGTCGGTGAGCCAGGCGGGGTCTTGGCCACCGCGCTCGATGAGCGCGTGCACCAGTGCGTCGCCGTCGCCCGCGCCCACGCCGGGAATGTCGGCCGGGTCCCCCAGGTCGAAACCGCGTTCACGCATGGCCCGCAGCAGGGCGACGGCGCTGGCCGGCGTGTCCAGACCGACCGCGTTGCCGATCCGGGCATGCTTGGTCGGGTAGGCCGAGAACACGACGGCCACCCGCTTGGCCGCGGCCGGGATTGCCCGCAGCCGGGCATGTTTGACGGCCAGGCCGGCGACGCGCTCGCAGCGTTCCGGGTCGGCGACGTAGCTGATCAGGCCCTCGTTGTCAATCTCCTTGAACGAGAACGGGACTGTGATGATGCGGCCGTCGAATTCCGGGACTGCCACCTGGGTGGCCACGTCGAGCGGGCTCATCCCGTCGTCGTTGTCATGCCAGTGCGCCCGCGAACTGGTCAGGCACAGTCCCTGCAGGATCGGGACGTCCAGGGCGGCCAGATGTTTCACGTCCCAGGTGTCGTCGGTTCCGCCGGCCGACACCGCCGCCGGTGTCGCTCCCCCGGCGGCCAGCACGGTGGTCACCAGGGCGTCGGCCTTCTGCAGCTGCGCGATCAGCTCGGGTTCGGCGGTGCGCAGCGACGCGCAGAACACCGGAAGCGGACGTCCGCCCTGGTGCTCGACGGCCCGGCACAGCGCCTCGACGTACGCGGTGTTGCCGGCGAGCTGCTGGGCGCGGTAATAGAGCACCGCGATGGTCGGGCCGTCGTTGTCGGCGGCCGCCGGCCGGTCCAGGACGCCCCAGCTCGGCGTGCTGGCCGGCGGGGCGAAACCGAACCCCGTCATCAGCACGGTGTCACAGAGGAAGGCGTGCAGCTGGCGCAGGTTGTCCACGCCACCCTGCGCCAGATAGATATGTGCCTGCACCGCCACGCCCGCGGGAACGGTGGAGTGGCCCATCAGCTCCGCGTCGGGGGACTGCTCGCCGCTGACCACGACCGTCGGCACCGCACTGGCGACCACGGCGTCGATGCCGTCCTGCCAGGCCCGATAGCCGCCGAGGATGCGGATGACGACAATGTCGGCCCCGGCCAGATGCTCGCCCAGCTCGCCGCTGACCAGACGCGACGGATTAGCCCACCGATAGTCGGCGCCGCTGGCGCGGGCGGTGATCAGGTCGGTGTCGGACGTCGACAGCAGCAGGACGGTCGGCTCGGGCACCCGTCATTCCTACCGCAGCACGCCCTGGCGGCGGCGGGTGGTCAGCGGTCGTAGTTGCCCCAGCGTTGGTACCAGGACTGCGGACAGGGCAGACCGATCGCGGCGATAAGCAGAAGCAAAGTGGCGAATGCAATGACTGAGAACATCGTTGTTCCTCCTGTCAGTCCTGGTCGAGATGGACAACCGGATGCTAGAAACGTCCGAGCTCGGCGCTCAGAGCCTGTCCATTTCCCGGCGCATGCGGGAATCCTCGAACAAGCTGACGCGCGACGAGTGGCGAGGCGCAGGTGATGCCAGTGCCCCACGCAGGGCGTCGGCGAAAGCGTGGACCGCACCGACAACCCAGTTTGACGTCCTCGCCGGCGGCACCGCCACGGCCGCTGCCGTCGCGAACACCACCTGCTGCTCCGTGATGAGAACAGTTTCCTGGTCCGAAGCGACTTCGATGGCATCCACGTTCGTGGGTGCCGTTGACAAATCCGTCATTTGAGTCTCTCCCTGCCGTATTCGATGTTGTGCAGACGAGGCGGTTCGTCCGACGTGAGGAACGTACGACCGGTCATTGCGCCAACCACGAGTAACGCACTACCCCATTCCTCGGTGATTCCATGCAGGTGCCGCCGTACGGTAGAGAGATGACCCGCACCCGTGACCAGGACGCCTGCCCGGGTGCGCTGACCGTGCACCAGGCGGCCGACGGCGCGTTGGTCCGGGTTCGGCTGCCGGGCGGGATGATCGCGGCCCACCAGCTCGAAGCCTTGGCGCACGCCGCTGCCGGGCTGGGATCGGGCACGCTCGAGCTGACCGCGCGGGGCAACGTCCAACTGCGCGGGCTCACCGCCACCGACGCCGTCGCCGAGATCATCGCGAACGCCGGGCTACTGCCGTCGGCCACCCACGAGCGGGTCCGCAACATCGTCGCGTCGCCGCTGTCCGGTCGGGTTGGCGGCCGCGGCGACGTGCGCGACTGGGTGGACAAGTTGGACAACGCGATTCAGGCCGAGCCGGAGTTGGCCGCGCTGCCCGGCCGCTTCTGGTTCGGCATCGACGACGGCCGCGGCGACGTCTCCGGCCTCGGCGCCGACCTCGGCGTTCACCTGCTCGAGGATTCGGTGGCCCTGCTGCTGGCCGGGCGCGATACCGGCGTCCGGCTGGAACCCGAAATCGCGGTCCCGACAATGGTGTCGGTGGCCAAGACGTTTGCCCGCATCCGCGAGAAGGCCTGGCGGATAGCCGAACTCGCGGACGCCACTGCGCTGCTGGAGACGCTCACGGTGTCGGCAGCACCCGGCGGTACATGGCCACCGGTCACCCGTGCACCGGTCGGCTGGATCCACCAGGTCGACGATCGAGTCACGCTCGGTGCGGCCGTCCCGCTGGGCGTGTTATCGGCTCGCGTCGCGGAATACCTCGCGGCGACCGGCGCGCCGCTGGTGATCACGCCGTGGCGCTCGGTACTGGTGTGCGACCTCGACGAGGGTGCGGCCGACGTGGCCCTGCGGGTGCTCGCGCCGATCGGCCTGGTGTTCGACGAGAACTCGCCCTGGCTTTCCGTCAGCGCGTGCACCGGCAGTCCCGGCTGCGAACACTCCGCCGCCGACGTCCGGGCGGACGCCGCGCGGGCCGCGGGCACGGCGAGCGACACCCACCGTCATTTCGTCGGCTGCGAGCGCGCCTGCGGCAGCCCGCCGGCCGGTGAGGTGCTGGTCGCGACGGGAGACGGATACCGGCTGCGCGGCGAGCACCCGTAGGGTGAGCGGCGTGCTGGACTACATGCGCGACGCCGCCGAGATCTACCGGCAGTCGTTCGCGACAATCCGCGCCGAAGCCGACCTGTCGCGGTTCCCCGACGACGTCGCGCGCGTGGTGGTGCGGCTGATCCACACCTGCGGTCAGGTCGACGTCGCCGAGCATGTCGCCTTCAGCGACGACGTCGTCGCCAAGGCCCACGCCGCGCTGGCCGGCGGGGCCCCGGTGTTGTGCGATTCGTCGATGGTTGCCGCCGGCATCACCCGCTCCCGGCTGCCGGCCGAAAACGAGGTGGTGTCACTGGTCGCCGACGACCGGGCCGCCGAACTGGCCGCCCGGCTGGGAACGACCCGCTCGGCGGCCGCGGTCGACCTGTGGGCCGACAGCCTCGGCGGCGCCGTGCTCGCCATCGGCAACGCACCGACCGCGTTGTTCCGGCTGCTGGAACTCCTCGACGAGGGCGCCCCGACCCCGGCCGCGGTGCTGGGCGGCCCGGTCGGGTTCGTCGGATCCGCGCAGTCCAAGCAGGAGTTGATCGACCGACCCCGCGGCATGTCCTACCTCGTGGTGCGAGGTCGCCGCGGCGGCAGCGCGATGGCCGCCGCCGCCGTCAACGCCATCGCGAGCCAGACCGAATGACCGGCCGTGGCACGCTCTACGGCGTCGGACTCGGCCCCGGCGACCCGGAGTTGGTGACGGTCAAGGCCGCCCGGCTGATCGCCGCGGCCGATGTCGTCGCCTACCACAGCGCCCGTCACGGTCACAGCATCGCCCGCGGCATCGCCGAGCCATACCTGCGCGCGGGGCAGGTCGAGGAGCATCTCGTCTACCCGGTGACGACCGAGTCCACCGATCACCCCGGCGGCTACGCCGGCGCGATGGAGGACTTCTACCGCGAAGCCGCCGAGCGCATCGCCGCCCACCTCGACGCCGGACGCAACGTCGCCCTGCTCGCCGAGGGCGACCCGCTGTTCTACAGCTCGTATATGCACATGCACACCCGGCTCACACAGCGCTTCGACGCCGTCATCGTTCCGGGCGTGACATCGGTGAGCGCCGCGTCGGCGGCGACCGGCACTCCCCTGGTCCAGGGTGACGAGGTGCTGTCGATCCTGCCGGGAACGCTGCCGGTCGACGAGCTCAAGCGCCGACTGGCCGACACCGACGCCGCCGTCGTGCTCAAGCTCGGTCGGTCGTATCCGGCTGTGCGCGAAGCACTTTCATCTACGGGACGGCTGGATGAGGCGTTCTACGTGGAGCGGGCCAGCACTGCCCGGCAGCGGGTGCTGCCGGCCGCCGACGTCGACGACGCCAAGGTGCCGTACTTCTCTCTGGCCATGGTGCCGGGCGCGTCGCGCCGGTCGGCCGCCCCCACCGGCAGCGTCGCGGTGGTGGGGCTGGGCCCCGGCGACACCGACTGGATGACGCCGCAGAGCCGCCGCGAGCTGGCGGCGGCGACCGACCTGATCGGTTACGGCCCCTACCTCGACCGGATCCGCGCCGGTGACGGTCAGCGCCGCCACCCCAGCGACAACACCGACGAACCCGCGCGCGCACGGTTGGCGTGCACGCTCGCCGAACAGGGCCGCGCCGTCGCGGTGGTCTCCTCCGGTGACCCGGGCGTCTTCGCGATGGCGACCGCCGTGCTGGAGGAAGCCAAGCAGTGGCCGGGGGTGGCGGTGCGGGTGATACCGGCGATGACGGCCGCGCAGGCGGTGGCCAGCCGTGTGGGCGCACCGCTGGGCCACGACTACGCGGTGATCTCGCTGTCGGATCGGCTCAAGCCGTGGGACGTCATCGCCGCCCGGCTCACCGCGGCCGCGGCTGCCGACCTGGTGCTGGCGATCTACAACCCCGCGTCCAAGCAGCCGCACGTGGCAGGTCGGCGCCATGCGGGACCTGCTGCTCGAGCATCGAGACCCCGGCACGCCGGTGGTGATCGGCCGCGATGTGTCCGGCCCGCACGAGGATGTCAGGGTGGTGCGGCTCGCGGACCTGGACCCCGCCGATATCGATATGCGCTGCCTGCTGATCGTCGGCTCGTCACAAACCCAGTGGTATGACGACCGGGTCTTCACCCCGCGCCGCTACCCGAACTAGTCGGCTGACTACTGTCGACTGTTATTGACAGCTGTCAGCTGCAGCGATTAGTGTCGCGCGTCATACGGTGAGTCCGTGATCGGAGGCCGCGCAGTGCAGCAAGGGTTACCGGTGCGGTCGCCGACCGACCGTCGCCAGCCACAGCGCAGCGACCAGCGTCGCAGTGCGATCCTGGAATCGCTGGACCACCACCTCAAGGAATTTGGCTTCGAGGCCGTCAACATCGCCGATGTCACCGGCCGGGCCGGCGTGACCAGGTCGGCCTTCGACTTCTACTTTGAAAACAAGGCCGCCGCGGTCGCCGCGCTTCTCGAGCCGCTGTACGACGACGTTTTCGTCGCAACCGACATCCTGACCAGCACCGCCGAGCCCCCGCAGTGGCGGATCCACACGATGATCGACACGCTGGTGCAGACCGGGGAGCGTCACCGCTATCTGCTGTTGGCCATGCTCGAGGCGCGGGCCGGCAGCGGCGCGGTACGCGAGCTGTGGGACCGGGCACGAGAGTCCTTCATCCCGCACGTGGCGGCGATGATCGACACCGAACGGGCCGCCGGGCGGGCTCCGGACGGCCCGAACCCCGAACTGCTCGCCGCCATGCTGCTGGAGTTCAACGACCGGCTGCTGGAACGGCTCACGCTCGGCGGAACGCTGAACCGTGAACAGCTCATCGAGGGCGCGGAGGCCATCTGGGTGCGCACGATCTACGGGACAACCGCCGCCGTCGACCAGATGCCGGCGACATCGTGAGCACCATGGTGATTCCCAGCCGTCCTGCGGACGTCACGCCCGCGTGGTTGTCATCCGTGCTGAACATCGACGTGCGGGACGTCGCCGTCGCGCCGATCGGCACCGGTCAGACCGGCGCGACCTACCGCGTGTCGGCCGCGTATGCAACCGAACAACCCGAGTTGCCCGGCACGTTCGCGATCAAGCTTCCCGCTCAAGATGAAGCCGTCCGGGAACGCGTCACCATCGGATACCGCTCCGAGCACGCGTTCTACACCGGCGTGGCGGACCGGGTGAAGATCCCCACCCCCCAGTGCTTTCACTGCGAAATCGCCAACGATGGCGCCGATTTCGTCCTGCTGCTCGCCGACATGGCCCCGGCCGTCCAAGGCGACCAGATCGGTGGGTGCACCCCGGAGGAGGCCGGGCTGGCGGTGGCAGCCCTGGCCGGTCTGCACGGCCCCACCTGGTGTGATCCCACCTGGAGGCAGTTCGAAGGCACTGCGATGCCGATGCCCGACGAAGCGGCAGCCAGCGGCATGGGTGAGGTCGCGCGGATGGCGGCCGATATGACACTGGACAAACTCGGTCCGGGAATGATCTCGGAAGACCGCGAAACCCTGCGCGCCGCAATGGCATTGGTGACGCCCTGGCTGCGGGTCGAGCCGAACCGCTTCGCCCTGATGCACGGCGACTATCGGCTGGACAACATGCTGTTCGATCCCGACCGGTCGCGCATCACGGTGGTGGACTGGCAGACGCTGGGTGTGGGACTGCCCGCCCGGGATCTGGCGTACTTCATGGCCACCAGCCTGCTGCCGGAGGCCCGGTCGGCAATCGAGGAAGAACTCGTCGAGTCGTACCACCGCGAGCTGTTGGCCTACGGCGTAACGGATTACGACCTGGCCAGCTGCTGGCGGGACTACCGGCTCGGCACGCTGCAGGCACCGTTTCTCACCGCGTTGGGATGCGCGTTCGCCACGTCGACGGAAAGGGGCGACGAGATGATGCTGGTGATGCTGCGGCGCGGCTGTCGGGCGATCCGCGAACTGAAGGCACTGAGACCTGCTGGCGGAGCTCACGGCATGAGCGCGCACTTCCCCGAACTCGGCTGCGATCTGCTCGCCGGCCAGCCGCCTACGCCGACGTCACCGTGCCTTCGACCTGACCCAGGCGGCCGCCTCCTCCACGGTGCTCACCGTGTTCACGCCCTCGGGTAGTTGCGGGCGGTCCACCATCACCACCGGAACGCCCAGCGCGGCCGCGGCGTCCAGCTTGGGCCGCGTCATATCACCGCCGCTGTTCTTGGTGACCAGAACGTCGATAGCGTGCTCACGCAACAAGGCCAGCTCGTCGTCGTAGGAGTACGGGCCCCGCGACAGCACGATCCGGTGCCGACGCGGCAGCGTGTGCGCCTCCGGCGCAGTCACCGCGCGGATCAGAAACCAGGCGTCGACGTCGACGAACGCTCCGACACCGGATCGCCCGGTGGTGAGAAACACCCGCCAATAGCCCTGGCGTACTACGGTATCGGCCGCCTCGACATCGGAATCCACGACGATCGCGTCGCCCGCCGGCCATGCCGGGCGGGCCAGCACCAGGTAGGGCAACCGCAGCTGCCCGCAGACCGCCGCGGCGTGCGCGGTGATGGTGCCGGCGAACGGATGGGTCGCGTCAACCACGGCGTCGACACCGGAATCGACCAGCCAGCGCCGCATCCCGTCCACGCCGCCGAACCCCCCGATGCGCACGGTCCCGACCGGAAGCGCGGGATCGGGCACCCGGCCTGCCAGCGAGCTGACAACGTCGACGTCGGGCTGCAACACCGCCGCGAGCGCGCGCGCTTCGGCGGTGCCGCCCAGCAGCAATACCCGCATCAATGCCGCCCGCGGCGCGACCGGTTCGCCGAGTACAGGTAGCTGTCGGAAAAGCCCTCGGCCGCAAGCACATCGCCGACGATGATCACCGCGGTCCGGGTGACCTCGTGGTCATGGATCTGCTCGGCGACTTCGGCCAACGTGCACCGCAGCACTGTCTCTTGCGGCCAGCTCGCGAATGCCACCACGGCACAGGGCGTTTCGGGACGATAGCCCCCGGCAAGCAGCTGCGGAACGATCGCGTCAATCTGCGCCGCGGCCAGGTGCAGCACCAGCGTGGCACCCGGGGCCGACAACGTCTGCAGATCCTCACCCGGCGGCATCGCGGTCGACAACGTTGCCACCCGGGTGAGCGTCACCGTCTGCGCGACACCGGGGATGGTGAGCTCACGCCCCAATGCGGCCGCCGCGGCGGCGAATGCCGGTACTCCGGGCACGATCTCGTAGCCGACGCCGAGCGCATCGAGGCGGCGGCACTGCTCGGCCAGCGCGCTGTAGATCGACGGATCCCCGGAGTGCAGCCGCGCCACGTCGAGCCCGGCCGCGTGGGCATCGGCGAGTTCGGTGGTGATCTGGTCCAGCGTCAGCGGTCCGGTGTCGACCACGCGGGCGTCGGGAGGGCAGAGCGCAAGTAGCTCGTCGGGCATGATCGAGCCGGCATACAGGCAGACCGGGCAGCGGCTCAGCAACCGTTGACCGCGCACGGTGATCAGGTCGGCGGCGCCGGGTCCGGCCCCGATGAAGTAGACCGTCACTGCTTGGTCACCACCCATTGGGTGACGGGCATCGCGGGTCGCCACCCGGTGAATCCCCCGAGCGGCTCGCCGCGGTAGTGCTGGAAACGTCGCAGCTCCCCGCCGAGTCGCGAATACCCCTGTGTCATCACCGCTTCCGATTCCGCAGTGACCGCGTTGGCGACCAGCCTGCCACCGATCGGAAGCCGTTCGATGCAGGTGTCCAGCAGCCCCGGCTGGGTGAGGCCGCCACCGATGAAGATCGCGGACGGCGACGGTGCGTCCTCGAAGGCCTGCGGTGCCTCACCGCGGACGTCGACCGTGACGCCGAACGCCACCGCGTTGGCCGCGATGCGCTTGCGGCGCTGCTCGTCACGCTCGAACGCCACCGCCGCACAACCGCGTCCGCCGCGGCACCATTCGATCGCGATGCTGCCCGATCCGGAACCGACGTCCCACAGCAGCTCACCGGGTCGCGGCGCCAGCGCTGCCAGCGTCACCGCACGCATCGACTGCTTGGTGATCTGCCCGTCGTGGGCGAACGCGTCGTCGGGCAGCACCTGCGTGACCCGGTCATCGGGCAGGTAACGCACGGCGACCACATTCAGGTCGTCGACGTCGTCGGGCGGATTGGCCGCCCAGGCGCGGGCAAGAGCGTCGCGGCGGCGCTCGGCCGGCCCGCCGAGCTGCTCGAGCACGCTGAGTTCGGAGTCACCGCGGCCGGTTTCGGTGAGCAGCCTCGCCACCGTGACGGGGCCGGAGCCATCACGGGACAGCACCACGGCCTGACCGCCGCGGCGCACCGCGGTGTGCGGCTCGGCGGTGACCAGGCTGATCACCTCGGTGTCCTGCACCGCCCAGCCCAGCCGGGCGCATGCCAGCGTCACCGACGACACGTGCGGCAACACGACAACGCGATCGCCTCCGAACAGCCGGATCAGCGTGGCACCGATGCCGTGCAGTAGCGGGTCGCCACTAGCCACGACGTGAACGTCGCCGTCGGTGCCGTCGAAAAGCGTTGGCAGTGCGGGCAGCAGGGGTGAAGGCCACTCCCGCCGCACCGCGGTCACGGAGTCGTCCAGCAGGTCGAGTTGGCGTCGCGACCCGTAAACGACTGTGGCCCTGGCCAGTTCGGCCCGCGCCGCCGGCGCCAACCCGGTCATCCCGTCGGCGCCGATGCCGACCACGACGATCACCGCGGCATCCTTCGCCACACCCATTGCGGTGCCAGCCGCATCCCGAAGGCCAAAGGCCGCAGCGCCCGCGGAATCCACACCGTGCGGCGGCCCTTGGCCAAGGCCCGTGCGGTCGCCGCCGCGACCTGGGGCGCGGTGCTCGACAAGGGCGCGGGCTGCATGCCCTGAGTCATCTGACCGATGACGAACCCGGGACGCACGATGAGCAGCCGAACGCCCGAGCCATACAGTGCATCGGCCAGGCCGCTGGCGAACCCGTCCAGACCCGCCTTGGCCGAGCCGTAGACGTAGTTGGCCCGGCGCGCCCGCACCCCGGCGATCGACGAGAAGACGACGATGTTCCCGGTGCGGGCCGCCCGCATCGTCGCAGCCAGCACGGTCAACAGGCTGACCTGCGCGACGTAATCGGTGTGCACCACCGCCACGGCGTGGCCCACGTCGGATTCGGCGCGGGCCTGGTCGCCGAGGATCCCGAACGCCAGCACGGCGGTGCCGATCGGGCCATGCTCGGCCACGATCGAGGACACCAGCGGGCCGTGCGACGGCAGGTCGTCCGCGTCGAATTCCCGCACGTGAACGGCGGCCGCGCCGGCCGCCCGCACCGCGGTGACCTGCTCGGAGAGTTGGTCGGCTCGACGGGCCGCCAGCACGACGGTCGCGCCGGGAGCCAGCCGCCGGGCGAGTTCGGTGCCGATCTCGCTGCGGCCGCCGAAAATCACAACCGGCCCGCGATCCGTGTCATCCACGGCTGCGATTATGACCTGCGCTAGCGTGTGCACTGATGGCGAAGGCAACTACCCGGCTCACGAACGAGGCGTTGGCGTTTCTGACTGAGCGGCATCTGGCCATGCTGACCACCCTGCGGTCGGACAATTCACCGCACGTGGTGGCGGTCGGGTTCACGTTCGATCCCAAGACCCACGTGGCCCGGGTCATCACCACGGGTGGTTCGCAGAAGGCGGTGAACGCGCAGGACCGCGGGGTCGCCGTACTCAGCCAGGTCGACGGCGCGCGGTGGCTGTCGATGGAAGGCAAGTCCAGCGTGAACACCGATGCCGAGGCCGTCCGCGACGCCGAACTGCGCTACGCCCAGCGCTACCGCACCCCGCGGGTCAACCCGCGCCGCGTGGTGATCGAGGTGCGTGTCGAGCGTGTCCTGGGCTCGTCGGACCTGCTGGACCGCGCCGAGGAGTAGAAAGCTAGGGCGCGGGGCCGGCGGCGACCACGACCAGCTCGTGCGGCCGGTTGTTGACCGCAAGCGCGCCGTCGGCGGTGACGACGACGATGTCCTCGATGCGGGCGCCCCACTGGCCCGGAAAGTAGATGCCCGGCTCGACGCTGAACGCCATCCCCTCTTCCAGGGTCAGGTCGTTGCCGGCGACGATGTACGGCTCCTCGTGTACCGAGAGCCCGATACCGTGGCCGGTGCGGTGCACGAACGCCTCGGCCAGGCCCTCGGCGGCCAGCACGTCGCGCGCGGCGGCGTCCACCTGCTGCGCGGTCACCCCGGGCCGCACCGCCTCGACGGCGGCATGCTGTGCGCGCTGCAGAGCGGAGTACCGGCGCGCCACTTCCGGGTCCGGCTCGCCGATGCTGTAGGTCCTGGTCGAGTCGGAGTTGTAGCCGGGTTCGTAGGGGCCGCCGATGTCCACCACAACGATGTCGCCGGCCCGCAGTTCACGGTCGGAACATTCGTGGTGCGGATCGGCGGCGTGCGGCCCGGACCCGACGATGATGAACGCCACCTCCGAATGTCCTTCGGCGACAATGGCTTCGGCGATATCGGCGGCGACGTCGGCCTCGGTGCGGCCGGGCACCAGGAATTCGGGCACCCGGGCGTGCACCCTGTCGATCGCCGCGCCGGCCTTGCGCAGGGCGTCGATCTCGGCCGCATCCTTGATCATCCGCAGTCGCCGAAGCACGTCGGTGGCCAGCACCGGGACAAAGCCGAGTACGTCGGCCAGCGGCAGCAGATGCAGCGCCGGCATCGAGTCGGTGACCGCTGTAGCTGCCGGTGCGCCACCCAGCGCGTCGGCCACCAACGAGTGCGGATCGTCGCCGTCCACCCAGTCCCGCACCGACAGGTCGAGTTCGGTCACCGCCGACTCCTTCAGCGAGGCCAGCTCCATTCGCGGCACGATGATCGTCGGGTCACCGCCGGCGGGCAGCACGAGTGCGGTCAACCGTTCGAACGTCTGCGCCCGCGAACCCACCAGATAACGCAGGTCGTATCCCGGCGTGATGACCAGGCCGGCCAGGCCGGCATCCGCGGCGGCGGACGCGGCCGCCCGCAGGCGGTGGGCGTACACGCCGGGGCTGAATCGACCGGCGGTCATGGAACTCAGGCTAATCGGGGGTCCAATAGCTGGCGACCTCGATCAGATTGCCGTCCGGATCGCGGCAGTAGTGCGAGATCATCGGGCCCAGCGCACCGGTCTTCGAAACGGGTCCAGCGGTGATGGCGACACCGCAGGCGCGCAGGTGGTCACCGATGTCGTCGGCGCTCCCCTCGGCGATGAAGCACAGGTCGAGCGAGCCAGGAGCGTCCACGACGCCGGTCTCCCAGTTCGGTGCGCCGCTGGGTCGCACGTTGAGCTTCTGGTTTCCGAACACCAGCGCAACCCGGCCGTCACCGAAGATTTCACGTCGCGTGCCGAGCACCCGGACGTACCAGTCGACGGTGGCGCCGACATCGCGGCAGTTGAGCACCACGTGGTCAATTCGGTCAACAGCTAACGCCATGCTCTTCTCCTACGTCAGTGGTTGCGCTCAGCCGGCGGCCCACTCCTTGGCCCGCTCGAGTTCGTCGTGGCCAAACAGCGCGAGCTCCCCGGGGACCATCCAGGCGAAGGCGTGCAGCGCGTGAGCAACCCACTCCCTGTCGGACACCACGGCAATTCGCTTGAACGCCGAATGATGCTGGATCAGGGCGCCGAGACCCAGCTTCAGGTCCTCGACGAGGCCACCTGGCCCGAAGCCCTCGTAGTCCGGGGCGATGACCTCGACGATTCTGATTTCGCCGGCTTTGAGGAGTCCGTCCATCACCGGCTTGAACTCGCGAAGGTCGTCACCGCGCACGCGGCCCGACACCCGGATGCCGGCCACTCCCTCCGGCATGTCCTGCAGTATCTCGATCATCGATCGTCCTTCGTCACTTGGTCAGGTTACTTGCTAGGCAGGACTCAAAGTCGTTGTGGCCCAATTGTCCTTCGGATACCTGCGAATCGCCTTCGTGTGCCCTGGCAGGATGACGGCATGTCGTCTCCCCTCTTGCTCCTCGACGGCGCCAGCATGTGGTTTCGCTCCTATTTTGGAGTGCCCTCGTCGATCACCGCACCCGACGGCAGGCCGGTCAACGCGCTGCGCGGATTCCTGGACGCCGTCGCCACGGTAATCACCCGGGAGCGGCCGCGGCGCTTGGTGGTCTGCCGCGACGACGACTGGCGGCCGCAGTGGCGGGTGGATCTCATCCCGTCGTATAAGGCGCACCGTGTGGCCGTGCCCGAACCCGCTGGCCAGCCCGACATCGAGGAAGTGCCCGACGACCTCACGCCGCAGGTCGACATGATCATGGAGATGCTGGACGCGTTCGGCATCCCCACCGCAGGTGCGCCCGGCTTCGAGGCCGACGACGTGCTCGGCACGCTGGCCTTTCAGGAGCGCCGCGACCCGGTGGTCGTGGTCAGTGGCGACCGTGATCTGCTGCAACTGGTAAGCGACGACCCGGTCGAGGTCAGGGTGCTGTATCTGGGCCGCGGTTTGGCGAAGGCGACGAAGTTCGGCCCGGCCGAGGTGGCGGAGAACTACGGCGTGCCCGTCGACCGCGCCGGATCGGCGTATGCCGAATTGGCGTTGATGCGTGGCGATCCGTCGGACGGGCTTCCCGGCGTCCCGGGTGTCGGTGAGAAAACGGCGGCGACGCTGCTGGCGCAGCACGGGTCACTGGAGCAGATCCTGGCCGCCGCCCACGACCCGAAATCGAAGATGTCCAAGGCGTATCGGACCAAGCTGCTGGCGGCCACCGACTATATCGAAGCGGCCGGCCCGGTCGTGCAGGTAGCCACCGACGCGCCGGTCAAACTGTCCACGCCCTCGGACACGCTGCCGTTGGCGGCAGAGCATCCGCGCAAGGTGGCCAAGCTGGCCGAAACCTACGGTGTCACGTCCTCGATCGGACGGCTGCAAAAGGCGCTCGACGGCCTGCCCGGCTAGCTCCGCTATTTCGGCCGGCCGACCTCATAGGTGCCGTCGTCGTCCTGGAACGTCACGGTCACCTGGCGCTTGGTGCCGTCGACGCTGACCTCGCAGTTGAAGGTGTCACCCTTTTTCACCGTCGGGCTCTGGCCGTCGTTGCACTTGACGTCCTTGACGTTCTTGGCCCCGTAGCCGTTGGCCTCATCGGTCAGGATCTGCTGGACGCCGGACTGAGCCGCGTCGACGTCGAGCTTGGTGGTGACGAAAAACCCGGGCTTCCAGAAGCCCAAAATCAGCACCGCGGCCACGATCAGCGCTCCCAGCAGCCCGAGGATGCCGCCGACGACGCCCAGCGAGCGCTTGGAACCCTCCTCCGCGCCCGGGGGGGTGTACTGCGGGTACTGACCTGGCTGCTGGCCGTACGGTCCCGGCTGGCCGTACTGCGTCGGCGGCTGGCCGTAGTGGGTGGGCTGACCGTATTGGCCCGGTTGGCCGTACTGGCCCGGTTGGCCGTATTGACCGGGCGGCGGATAGGCTGGCTGGCCGTATTCGGTGGGCTGCTGGCCGTACTGCTCAGTCGGCGGGTACTGCTGCGGCGGCGTGTAGGACGGCTGAGAAGGCTGGGCGGGCTGCTGGTACTGCGGGTAATCCTGCGGCGAGTAGGCCGGCGGCTGCCACGACGGCGTCTCGGGGGTCGGCTGGTCGGATCCCGACGCCGGCGGTTGCCACGGCTGGTTGCTCGACGGCTCGCCAGTCGGCTGGTCGGATCCGACGCCGGCGGTTGCCACGGCTGGTTGCTCGACGGCTCGCTGCTGACCGGGCTCCGGCTGCTGACCAGACCACGGCTGGTTCGGATCGGCTCCCTGTGGTCCGCTCATCGTTTCTCCTTGGTCCTGGGTCGATCTAACCGTAGCGCGTGCAACACACTACCCCGCGTCAACAGCGACGACGCCGCGCCGAATGTCGTTGATGGCGCGTTTCGCCGCGGCACGCAAGGCCGGCGTTGGGGCGGCATTGCGGACCTGGTCGAGCAAGTCGAGAACCTGGCGGCACCACCGCACGAAATCGCCTGCGGACAACGGAGAACCGGTTCCCGCCGCGTCGGAGGCGGCCAATGCGGCGGTCAGGTCCCCGGTGGTGGCCCAGCGGTAGATCGCGGCGACGAAGCCGTCGTCGGGCTCGCGGCTGGCGGTGATCCGGTGCCGCTGCTCGTCGGCGCGCAGGTCCGTCCAGAGCCTGCGGGTGTGGTTCAGCGCGCGTCGCAACTTGCCGGTCGGCACGTCGACGCCCTGTGGCGCACCGGGCGCGTCGCCGCGCGACTCGTAGAGCACCGCGGAGATGACCGCCGCCAATTCGGCCGGCTCCAGACCGTTCCAGGCGCCGCTGCGCAGGCATTCGGCCACCAGAAGGTCACTCTCGCTGTAGATCCGGGCCAGCAGTCGACCGTCGTCGGTGACTTTGGGGTCCCCGCCGTCGCTGTCGATGAACCCGCGCTCGGTGAGTAGCACGACGATCCGGTCGAAGGTGCGAGCCAGCGAGTTGGTGGCGGCGGCCACCTTCTGCTGGATCTGGGCGTTGTCGCGTTCGATGCGTAGGTAGCGGTCGGCGAGGGGGACCTTGGCCTCGCGGTCCGGCAGGTGGTGGGCGGGGTGGTGCCGCAATTGCTCGCGCAGCGCGGACAATTCGGGGTCGACATCGCGTTCGGGGGCACCGCTGCGCTTGGCCCTGACCGACGGTATCGCCAGGCCGGCGGCGGCCGACCGCAGCGCCGACGCCAGATCTCGCCGCACCCGCGGCTGCCGGTGTTCTACCCGCTTGGGCAGCGCCATCGTGCCCACCGGTGCGGAAGCCCCAGAGTAGTCGGCCGACGAAATGCGTCCCGCCCAACGGTGTTCGGTCAGCACGAGCGGCCGCGGGTCGTCGCCGTCGCGGGCCGGCTCCAGCACCACGGCCAGCCCGCCGCGGCGGCCGTGGGTGATGGTGATGATGTCACCGCGGCGCAGCGCGGCCAGCGCGTCGTTGGCGGCCTTGCGGCGCTGCAGCCTCGACGCCCGGGACTGGGCGCGTTCGCGTTCGGAGATGGTCGCGCGCAACCTGGCGTAGTCGAGGATCGGCGCGTCGTGGCCGCCGAGTTCGGCGGCGATCTCGTCGAGCATGCGCTCACCGCGGGTGATGCCGCGGACCAGCCCCACCACGCTACGGTCCGCCTGATACTGCGCGAACGACCGCTCCAGCAGCGCGTGCGCCTGGGCCGGGCCCATCTGGTGCACCAGGTTGATGGTCATGTTGTACGACGGCGCGAACGAGCTGCGCAGCGGGAACGTTCGGGTAGAGGCCAGGCCGGCGACCTCGGCGGGTTCGACGTCCGGATGCCACAGCACCACGGCGTGACCTTCCACGTCGATGCCGCGCCGGCCGGCCCGTCCGGTCAGCTGTGTGTACTCCCCCGGCGTCAGCGCCATGTGCTGCTCGCCGTTGAACTTGACCAGCCGCTCCAGCACCACCGTGCGGGCGGGCATGTTGATGCCCAAAGCCAGTGTCTCCGTGGCGAATACGGCCTTGACAAGCCCGGCTGTGAACAACTCTTCGACGGTGTGGCGGAAGGTCGGCAGCATCCCGGCGTGATGCGCGGCCAGCCCACGCAGCAACCCTTCCCGCCATTCGTGGTAGTCCAGGACGATCAGGTCGGCCTGAGCGAGATCGCCGCACCGGCGGTCGATCACCTCCGCGATACGGGTCCGCTCCTCGTCGGTGGTGAGCCGCAGCGACGACCGCAGGCACTGCTTGACCGCCGCGTCACAGCCGGCCCGGGAGAACACGAATGTGATGGCAGGCAACAGCCCTTCGGCGTCGAGCGTGCTCACCACGTCGGGCCGTGACGAC
The DNA here is from genome assembly GCA_963799495.1 of uncultured Actinomycetota bacterium. GTDB lineage: Bacteria > Actinomycetota > Actinomycetes > Mycobacteriales > Mycobacteriaceae > Mycobacterium. The sequence continues at coordinate 255,742 of CAWCXH010000019.1, read as the reverse complement.
GGCCGGTAGATGCTCGGGCGTCCGCGATACCCGCCCACGCGACCGCGGCCGCGCGGCTGCCAGTCGGCCAGCCGGTCGGCCTCGCGGCGGTGGGCGATGTGGCGCAGCAGCTCGGGGTCGACCAGCAGCTCGCGGCCGTTCTTCGCCGCGGATGACGCCCGGTAGTCGAACAGGTCGAACAGCCGCTTACCCACCAAGACGTGCTGCCACAACGGAACTGGGCGATGCTCGTCGACCACCACCGTGGTGTCCCCGCGCACGGTCTGGATCCAGCCGCCGAATTCCTCGGCGTTGCTCACCGTCGCCGACAGGCTGACCAGGCTCACATCCTCGGGCAGATGCAGGATCACTTCCTCCCACACCGCGCCGCGCATCCGGTCGGCGAGGAAATGCACTTCGTCCATGACGACATAGGAAAGACCTTCCAGTGCAGGCGAATTCGCGTACAGCATGTTGCGCAGCACTTCGGTGGTCATCACCACCACGTCCGCGTCGCCGTTGATGGACTGATCGCCGGTGAGCAGACCGATTCGTTGCGGCCCGTAGCGGAGTACCAGGTCATTGTGTTTCTGATTGCTCAGCGCCTTGATCGGCGTGGTGTAGAAGCACTTTCGGCCCGCGGCCAGTGCCAGGTGCACGGCGAACTCCCCGACCACCGTCTTGCCGGCGCCCGTGGGTGCGCAGACCAGCACGCCGTGTCCGCTCTCCAGCGCCTGGCACGCCCGCTGCTGAAAGTCGTCGAGCTGGAATGGCAGCTGCTCGGTGAAGCTGGCCAGTTGGGTGCTAGGTGACGTCGTCATGAGGCACGATCCGCGAGGCGGTGGGCACTGCCGACGGCGGTTCGATGGGCTGTGCCGGCTCGATCGGTGACGCCGCATCGTCAGGGATCGCGGCGGCCTCACGCTTGGCCTTGCGCTTGTCGTGAATGCGGGCGACCTGGATGGCGAGCTCCAGCAGCAGCGTCAACGCCAGAGCCAGGGCCAGCATCGAGAACGGATCCGAACCGGGGGTGAAGAACGCCGCGAACACGAACGCCCCGAAGATCAGGCCCCGCCGCCACGCCTTGAGGCGCTGGTAGCTCAGCACGCCGACCACGTTGAGCATGATGATCAGCAGCGGGAGCTCGAAGCCGACGCCGAACACCAGCAACAGGTTGATCAGGAAGCCGAAGTATTTGTCACCCGACAGCGCGGTGATCTGGACGTCGCTGCCCACCGTCAAAAGAAAGTCCAGCGCGGTGGCCAAGACCAGATAGGCGAGCACGGCACCGGCGACGAACAGTGTCGCCGCCGACACCACGAAGGCCGCCGCGAACCGGCGCTCCTTCCTGTACAGCCCGGGCGTGATGAACGCCCACAGTTGGTAGAACCACACCGGGCAGGCCAGCACGATACCCGCTGTCAGGCCGACCTTGAGCCGCAGCATGAACTGGTCGAATGGCGCCGTTGCCAATAGTCGGCATTGGCCGTCGGCGCTGATGTCGGCCCGCGCGGACGCCGGCAGCGCGCAGTACGGGCCGCGAAGCCAGTCACCCAGGCTCTGCATACCGAAGTACCCGTGGGTATACCACACGAACCCGAAGATCGTGGTGAGCACGATCGCCGCCATCGCGATCAGCAGCCGGGTGCGCAGCTCCCGCAGATGGTCGACGAGCGACATGGTGCCGTCAGGGTTGAGCCGCGAACGACGGCGGCGGGGATCGAGTTTCTTGAGGAATCCGGGGGTCTGCACGGGCATGCCTGAGAACGCGGCCTAACGACGCGGCATCATGCCGCGGTCCACGGGTCGCCGTGGATCAGGCCGGGCGTTTGTCGGTGGGGTGCTCGGGGGCAGGGGCTGGGCCCGCGGTATCGACGCGCTCGGAGGCGATCGGGGTGGCCGGCGGCGCTTCGGCTTCCGGCTTGGAGTCGGCCTGCATCTCCTTGATCTCGGATTTGAAGATCCGCATCGACTTGCCGAGTGAACGCGCCGCGTCCGGGAGCTTCTTGGCACCGAAGAGCAGGACGAACACCGCGATGACGATTACCCAGTGCCAGGGTTGTAGACCGCCCAATTTGGTCACCTCCAGACGTCTGCGCCGAGTCTACCTGTCCGCGTCCCCGTCGCGGGCTTCGTAGACTTTCAGGGCCGCCGCGGCGGAATCCCGCACCCGGCTGGCCAGCGATTCGGGTGCCAGCACCCGCACCGCCGACCCGAAGCCCAGCACGAACCGGGCCATCCAGTCGTCGGAGGCGTAGGTCATCGCGGCTTCACAGGCGCCGCCGGGCAACTCGCGCAACACCCGCAGCGGGTAGTAGTCGAACATCCAGGACGCCGACCGGTCGATGAGCAGCGTCGCCGACGGCAGCGCCGGGTCGGAGTCGAACAATGAGGTGTCCGGTGGCGCCTGCAGTGCGGGCTCCGGGGGCGTCGACGGCTCGTCGAGCACGTGCGCGTCGACGATGCGGTCGAACCGGAACAGCCGCACGCCTTCGGCGGAGCGGCACCACGCCTCCAGGTAACTGTGGTCGGCCACCAGGACCACGCGGATCGGGTCGACGACGCGGCTGGTCAGCATGTCGTGCGACGCCGAGTAGTACTCGATCGACAGCGCGTGGGCGTTGCGCACCGCGGCCCGCACCGCCGCGGCGGCCTCGCTTTCCACCGGGGCGGGTTCGTCGACCGCCGCCACGGCGCCCTCGAGGTCCTGGCCGACCGTGCCCGCGGCCGACTCGATCTTGGCGATCGCGCTGCGCGCTGCCTCCGGGTCGACCATTCCGGGCACATCGACGAGCGCCCGCAGCGCAACCAGTACCCCGGTGGCTTCCGGCGACGTCAGCCGCAGCGGGTGGTCGATGCCCGCCGAGAACGTGACCTCGATGGTGTCGCCGGAGAACTCGAAGTCGATCAGGTCGCCGGGACCGTAGCCGGGCAGACCGCACATCCACAGCTGGTTGAGGTCGTCTTGAAGCTGCTTGACGCTGACGCCGAGGTCGGAGGCGGCCTCGGCGTAGGTGATCTTCGGGTTGGCCTGGAAGTACGGAACCATGTTCAGCAGCCGGACCAGCCGCGTCGACACGGCGGTCACGCCGGCACCCCATCGGACTGGCCGGCCTGGGCTCGCAGCCGGGCCAGCACGTCCTCGCGCAGCGACTGCGGCTCCAGCGCAACGGCGTCCTGGCCGTAGCTGGCGATTTCGCGGGCCAGCCGGTCGGTCATGCCGATGTCGAGCGTGATCTCCTCACCGTCGCGCCCACCCAGCTTCCGTTGGCCCACGACGGTGGCGCGGCGCCGCAGCGCGGTGGCGCGGCCGTCGGCGACCCACACCCTGGCCTGAGTTCCGGTGGGAGTGTCTTCCACCACCCGGGCGACGATCTCGCGCAGGTTGAGCCCGTCGGGCCGCCGCACCGCGCCGGGCGGGCCGATGGGCGTCACTTCGGCGCCGATGCGCGAAAGCCGGAACGTGCGGGTGGCGTTGCGGTCGCGGTCGTGGCCGACGAGATACCAGCGGCCCTTGTCGGTGACCACGCCCCACGGCTCGACGGTGCGCACCGTGTAGGGCTCGCTGCGCGCCGGGCGGTGCGGGAACTGGACGGCCCGTCCGGAATTGATGGCGGACAACAGAATTCCCAACACATCCTCGGAGCCGCGCAGGCCCGGCAGCGCTGCCGTCGACGTGATCGCGACGCCGGCGTCGGACGCGTCGACGTCCACGCCGGCCGCCCGCAGCTTGAGCAGCGCGCCCTGGGTCGCGGTGATCAGCTCGGGCGATTCCCACAGCTGCGTCGCCACCGCCACCGCGGCGGCCTCGTCGGCCGTGAGCTCCACGGCGGGCAACGCGTAGGCGTCGCGGTTGATGCGGTAGCCCTCGGTGGGGTCGAACTGCGACACCCGGCCGGTCTCCAGCGGGATGCCCAGGTCGCGCAGTTCGTTCTTGTCGCGCTCGAACATCCGGGAAAACGCCTCGTCGCTAGGGCTGTCGGCGTACCCGGCGACGACCTTGCGGATCCGCTCAGCGGTGAGGAAGGTGCGGGTGGACAGCAAGGCGATAACGAGATTCATCAGCCGTTCGACTTTGGAGGTCGCCACTCGGCTTAGCCTAGGGGTTTAGAGCTGCTGGGCGAAAAGTGCGTGATCGGGTGTGTTTGTGAGCGTTGGTGAGTGTGGCGTTTGATGTCGGTGCGGTCTGAGATGGTTGGGTCATGCACGGCGAATCGGCGAACTGGCCACTCAGCCATCGGGGTGTGGTGATGGCGCGGTTTGAGGTGGTGGGGACGGCAGGAGGCGACGAAGCGTCAACCCCGCACACCACTCACCCGGGTACGGGGACCGCAACTCCGCAAGGAGAAGCTGCCTGAAATGCCCAGCCACACATTTCAGGTAACGGGTCGGTCACATGCTGGCGATTAGCCGCTTGACCCGCTCGTCAACCGAGCGGAACGGGTCCTTGCACAGCACGGTGCGCTGGGCCTGATCGTTGAGCTTGAGGTGCACCCAGTCCACGGTGAAGTCGCGGCCGGCTTCCTGTGCGGCGCTGATGAACTCACCGCGCAGCTTGGCGCGGGTGGTCTGGGGCGGCTGGTTGACGGCGTCCTCGATGTCCTCGTCGGTGGTGACGCGGGCGGCCAGCCCCTTGCGCTGCAGCAGGTCGAACACGCCGCGACCCCGTTTGATGTCGTGATAGGCCAGATCGAGCTGGGAGATCTTCGGGTCGGACAGCTCCATGTCGTAGCGGTCCTGGTAGCGCTGGAACAGCTTGCGCTTGATCACCCAGTCGATCTCGGTGTCGACCTTGGCGAAATCCTGGCTCTCCACCGCGTCGAGCTGGCGACCCCACAGGTCGACGACCTGCTCGATCTGCGAGTTGGGCTCGCGGGTCTGCAGATGTTCGACGGCGCGGCTGTAGTACTCACGCTGGATGTCCAGCGCGCTGGCCTGCCGGCCGCCGGCCAGCCGCACCGGGCGCCGGCCGGTCAGGTCGTGGCTGACCTCGCGGATCGCGCGGATCGGGTTGTCCAGCGAGAAGTCACGGAACGGCACCCCGGATTCGATCATCTCCAGCACCAACGCCGCGGTGCCCACCTTGAGCATCGTGGTGGCCTCGCACATGTTGGAGTCGCCCACGATGACGTGCAGGCGGCGGTACTTCTCGGCATCGGCGTGCGGCTCGTCGCGGGTATTGATGATGGGACGCGAGCGGGTCGTCGCGCTCGACACACCCTCCCAGATGTGTTCGGCGCGCTGGGACAGGCAGAACGTCGCGGCCTTCGGCGTCTGTAGCACCTTGCCGGCGCCGCAGATCAGCTGGCGGGTGACCAGGAACGGCAGCAGCACATCGGAGATGCGGGAGAACTCGCCGGCCCGCACTATCAGGTAGTTCTCGTGGCAGCCGTAGGAGTTGCCGGCCGAATCCGTGTTGTTTTTGAACAGGTAGATGTCCCCGCCGATGCCTTCGTCGGCCAGCCGCTGCTCGGCGTCGATCAGCAGGTCTTCCAGCACCCGCTCGCCGGCGCGGTCGTGGGTGACCAATTGCACCAGGCTGTCGCACTCGGCGGTGGCGTACTCGGGGTGTGAGCCCACGTCGAGGTACAACCGGGCGCCGTTGCGAAGGAAGACGTTGGAACTGCGGCCCCATGACACCACCCGCCGGAACAGGTAGCGGGCGACCTCGTCGGGACTGAGCCGGCGATGGCCATGGAACGTGCAGGTGACACCGAATTCGGTCTCGATGCCCATGATTCGCCGCTGCACGTCATCGAGCTTACGGGTTGGTTTCCAGTAACGGCGCGCAAGCCGCGCCAAGGCCCCATTCGAGTCCTACGATCCGAGCATGTCCAAGCGGGCCGGGGTAACCGACCGAGGCGAGCGGCACGCTTCCCCTTGGCAGGCGGTCGGTCTGTTCGTCTTGCTCACCGCAGGCTTGAGCACCATCTTCTGGACGCTGATCAGCGACCCGGACGCCTAGCCCGTACTACATCTGGTTGTTGATGTGGATGCCCGGCATCAGCGCGTTGTTGACGTGCCGGATCCTGCGACGGCCGCTGAGCACTTTGGGCTGGACGTGGAACTGGCGCTACGTCCTCATCGGCTATCTCATCCCGATCATTTACTGCCTGGCAGCGTCCCTCGGCATCTGGATCTTCGGTTTCGGCGGATTTCCCAATACGGACGCCGCCCATCAGGCGGCCGAGGCGCCGGGGCTGGCCGGCGCACCCGACTGGGTCGTCATCGCCGTGTTCGTGGTGGTGCCGGGCACGGCGGGGATGGTGACGGGGGTCGGAGCGGCGGCCGTGAGGAGATCGGCTGGCGTGGCTTTCTGGTGCCGAACTGGCCAATGTGCTCCCGTTCACGGGTGTGGCGCTGCTGTCGGGAATGATCTGGGCGTCCTGGCATTACCCGATCACGTCGGTGGTCTACCGTGATGCCGGCTTGCCGGCCTGGTTCTGGCTGTTGTCGTTCACCTTCTCCGCGGTGGCAGTCAACTTCGCGCTCGCGTGGCTGCGGTTGCAGACAAGCAGCCTTTGGCCTGCGGTTTTTCTGCATGCGAGCCACAACCTGTGGATGCAGTCGATCTTCACGCCGTTGACCACCGAGGACCGTTACACGAAATGGATCGCCGGCGATCTGGGGTTGGCGTTGGTCATCGTCGTCGCGGTGGTGGCGATTGTGTTCTGGACCAAGCGGGGCGAACTGCCGGATACGCGGGTCGGCGAGTCATCGAAAACGGTTAGGGAGCAACCCGTTTAGATGGTGCGGCGGCCGTGAGCGAGCCCGCAGGTGCCCCCAGGATCCGCGTAGCTAGGGCACCCTGGAGGAAAGCGTTGAGCGTTGCGCTGTTCCGCTCGAGCCACTCGGCAAACGGCGTCGCGGGCCTGCCCAGTAAGTCAGGGATACCCGAAGCTAGCCTCATCTTTCCGGACTTGACGGCGGCAAAGTGGTGTCGGACCACATAGTCGGCGAACGCGGATGAGAAGCCGTCGGCCAGAAGACGCGCGTAAGCGTCGTTCTCAGTGATGTCGACGTACTCGATCGAGACGCCGGTGACCCTCGACATTTGGTCCGCGACCTGGGCGAAGCCGATTAGCTCCGGGCCGGTCAGTTCGTAGACCTTCCCTTTGTGTCCATCGGAGGTCAGCACCGCAACCCGCTGGCGGCGGCGACGTCACGGGGATCGATCGTGGCTTCCTTGCCATCACCACTAGGGCAGGAACATCGCCGCTCCGGCCGATGACTTCCGCAGGAATTACGTGTGAAAGTTGGACGCTAAGAACGCCGGGCGCAGCATCGTCCACGCCACGCCGGTCTGGCGTAGCCGTCTTTCGCTTTCCTGGTGTGCGCGCGCAGTTACGGTCCCGGACATGTGCTCTTGAAAGGCCTCGAGCGCAGACATTATGACGATGTGCTCGACCCCGGCCCGCCGGGCCGCATCGAAGGCATTGCCTTCCAGCGCAGCGATGTCGGGGCCGTTGACCAACACGAACGCCTTCTGCACACCGGCGAACGCGGCGTCAGGGTGTCCGGATGCTGCAGATCGGCACGCACTACCTCGACCACCGGGTCGAACTCGGCGCGGCCAGGGTCGCGCACTAGCGCACGCACCTACTGACCGGCCGCCACCAGTTCGGAATCAGCTCGCGCCCAATTCACCGGTCGCGCCCGTCACCAGGATTAAACCCGCCATCTGTATCTCACTCTGCTCAAAGAGCGGCGGCCATGCCGCCGTCAATCCGGATGTCAGCCCCCGTGATGAAGCTTGCGTCTGGCGATGCCAGGAATGCGACGCCGCGAGCGATCTCTTCTTCGAAGCCGAATCGGCCCAGCGGGACACGTTGGGGGATCAGGGCTTTGAACTGGTCCAATTCCTCAGGCGGCAGGCCGAGCTTCTCGAACGAGGCGTTGTCGATCGGGCCCGGACTCACCGAATTGACCCGGATGTGTCGATGGGCCAGTTCGACCGCCAGTGCGCGCACCATTGCCATCAGCGCACCCTTCGTCGCGGTGTACACCGACCAATTCGGGGTGCCTATGTGGCTGCCGACCGAGGTGGTGAAGATGATCGACCCGCCGGGTTCGATCAGGGGCAGAAGCTTCTGCAGAGTGAAGAACTGACCCTTGACGTTGACGGCGAAGTGCTCGTCGTACGTTGCCTCGTCGACCGCCTCCACCGGCAGCATCCGTCCGATCCCTGCGTTGAGGACGATGGCGTCGACCTTGCCGAACCGTGTGCGTAGTTCGCTGGCGACCGTGTCCGCGCTGGCGATCCTGCTCGAATCTGCCTGCAGAACAATCACCTCTGATGGCAGGCGGTCACGGGCAGCGGCAAGCGTGGTGGGGTTGTTGCCGGTCACCAGCACCGCGTGGCCACGCTTGTGAAACTCCTGTGCCGTCGCGAGGCCGATGCCGGTAGTGCCGCCGGTCACCACGGCGACGGGGTGTGGCGATGCATATTTTGTAGTTACAACTACACAACTAGCCCGGTAGACAGGTCGGTGTCAACTTTTGTAGTCTGTCCTACAGAAATGGCGCGGAGTGGTTGACATAAGACGGAGGTGAGTCATGTTCATGTTTAATCAGACCGTGGCGATCGTGGGCGCGGGACCCGCGGGCCTTGCGGTGGCGGCCGAATTGATCGCCGAGGGATTCGATGTCGTGATCTACGAACGCCACGACGACGTCGGAGGGGTGTGGGACATTGAGAATCCCGGTTCACCGATGTACGACAGTGCGCACCTGATCAGTTCGCGAGGGCGCTCGGGGTTCGCCGGGTTTCCCATGCCGGCCGACTATCCGGACTACCCGTCGCGTCCCCAACAGCTGGCCTATCTGCGCCGGTTCGCCCGCGCGCGAGGGTTGTACGACCGCATTCAGTTCGGTAGCGAGGTGGTTTCGGCAGAGCGGGGGGAACAGGGCGGCTGGGCGTTGTCACTGCGAGACGGGCGCACCGTGACCGCGGGCGCTCTCGTCGTCGCCAATGGCCATCTGTGGCAGCCCCGCGTTCCCGGGTATCCCGGGACTTTCTCGGGCACGGCCATGCACGCGGTCGACTACCGGTCGAGGGAGCAGTTCGCCGGTCAGCGGGTGCTGGTGGTGGGGGGCGGCAATTCAGCAGTGGACATCGCTTGTGACGCAGCGACTTTCGCCGAATCGGTGACCATCTCCATGCGTCGCGGATACCACCTGGTGCCCAAGCACATCTTCGGTGTGCCAACCGATGTCTTCGGCCATGGCGGCCCCTGGCTGCCATATCGCCTGAAGCTCAGCTTGTTCGGCGGCTTGGTGCGTCTGTTGGTGGGCGATCTTCGCCGCTTCGGCCTGCAGCCTCCCGACCACCCGATCATGGCCACCCATCCCATCGTGAACAGCCAACTGGTCCACCACCTGCAGCACGGCGAAGTCACAGCCAAACCCGACATCGATCGCCTCAGCGGCGACACCGTACGCTTCGTTGACGGAAGCAGCGAGCGCTTCGACATGATCGTGTGGGCCACCGGCTACCAAGCAGCCATTCCGTTCCTCTCACCGCGGCATCTTCCCGTCCGCGACGGCGCTCCGGACCTGTTCCTGCGACTGATGCACCGCGACTACCCCGACCTGTTCGTCGTGGGCCTGTTCGAGATCGATGCAAGCGTCAATCCGACGCTGTCACTGCAGGGCAGACTGGTCGCGGCCGCACTCCGCGCGAGTTGCGACTCCCGCGCCGGTGACAACGCGCTACGCGCCGTTAAGCGCACCAAGCCGGAGCTTCTCGGCGGGGTGCGCCATCTCGAAACCGAAGGCCATTCGATCTACATCCAGGAAGAGGCGTATGCGCGGGCAGCACATCGAACGCTCAAGCAGCTGGCCGGCATTACTAAGGCCGTGGTATTACGAGCCAGCCCGATCCCAACAGGCTCGGCGGCCTGCGGTGGGCGCAGCGCTCCAACGGCGTCCTCACGTGGCGGGAACGGCTCCGGCTATCGGGGGCGGTAGCGACGGGGTCAAGCGCAGTATCTTGCCCGGCGCATCCGGTCGGTGTCCCGCACCTCCGTGGTCGGGGACCTGGACATCGACCCACGGCCCCGACAGCCCGTTCGCCCGCGAGGTGGAAGCCGCGGCCGCCGACCAGACGCCGGGCTACTGGCCCAACTGGCGCAAGCTCTGCGGCGACGCCCGCGTGCTCAAGCAGGCCAAACTGATGTCCGCCAGATACCCGCACCTGCGTTCCGCTATTGGGCCCCCTTTCTGTAGCATGTACTACAGAAGGGGGTCTCGAGGATGGCCAAAAGGGGGCGGCCCGCGAGTTTTGACCGCGACGAAGCGCTGGAGCGCGCTATGGAGATGTTCTGGGAACGCGGCTACGAGGGCACGACGCTCGAGAACCTTCAGGCCGCGATGGGAGGCATCAGCCCGACAAGCTTCTACCACGCCTTCGGCTCGAAGGAAGCCCTGTTCCGTCAGGCCGTCGAGAAATATCAAAACACAGTCGGCGGTCCCGCTCTCAGAGCGCTGAACGAATCCCCCACCGCGCGCGAAGCCGTCCACCAAATGCTTCGGCTAACGGCCGAATCCTTCTGCCGCCCAGGCAAACCCCACGGATGCATGTTGGTCCTCGGCGCCACCAAGTGCACGCCGGCCAACGCCGGGCCACAGAACTACCTGCAATCGATCCGCCGGCAGACACCGAACGTGCTCAAGCGGCGGCTCAGGCGCGCCATGGACGACGGCGACCTACCGCCATCGGCCGACATCTCTGCGATCGCGTCGTTCTATGCCACGGTCCTGCACGGCCTGGCGATCCGCGCAGGCGATGGTGCGTCCCGAAAGGCCTTGATGGCGGCAGTCGACGGCGCGATTGCCGCCTGGCCCGCCCTCACCACCGGATAACCGAGCAACAAGGAGGTTTTGTTCGAGCATGGCATTTCAACGGTCCAACCCCTGGACGATTGAACGTCTCACCGGCACCGACAGCCGCACTGTTCTACGCCCATTGTTCGAGGAGTACCTGACCTGGGTCGCAGAGCAGCTCCGGGACAACCATGGGATTGTGTTCGACGAGCCAGCCGAGGTGGTGACGGAGCGCCACCATCGAGCCTACGATGCCGAGCTGCCGAAGATGCTCGGCCCGCGGGGTCGTGTGATCGTGGCCCGAGCCGGCGATACGATCGTCGCCGTGGGCACCATGAAACCGGTGACCGACGACATTGCCGAGATCAAGCGCGTCTATGTGCGGCCGGATGCCCGGGGCCAAGGCATCGCCCGCGCGATCATGGCTCGGCTGCTCGACGATGCGCGCACGGAGCGATTCGCGATGGTCAGGCTTGAGACGATGGACTTCATGCGTCAGGCCATTGCCCTGTACCAGTCGATCGGAGCCGCGGAAACCGTGCAGTTCGACGGATCTGAAGCGGTGGCCGCGGGGGTTGAGGGCTTCACCCGCTACCTGCAGATCCGGTTGCCACCTGGCTGAGCGCAGCCACGTCTCTCTAGCCCTGGACAAAAGTGGAAGAGAAAACATCGTCGCAGCTGAAGGTTCTCGCTTGCGGTGACATCCTCTGCGTCCGTTGGCTACCGGTTTTCCGGCTTGTCTCATTGCACTCCTAGAAGTCGTCGGGACGGGCGCTTATGCGTCTGGCTAGAGTCGCTCCATGGTGGCCGAGCCCCTGATCGCCTGGCTCCTGGACTCTGATCCGACGCTGCGCTGGCAGGTCGAGCGCGACCTCGTGCGTGAACCGCCAGAGGTCTGGGAAGCAACACGTGCACAGATCGCGACCGAAGGCTTCGGCGCGCGCCTTCTCGCGCTCCAGGACCCCGACGGCCAATGGGCTGCCGGTTCATTCTTCCCCGCAGACTTCGACTTTCACGGCTCTGAGGCGACTCAAGGTGGGCAGCCCTGGACAGCCACGACCTGGACGCTGAACTCGTTGCGGGAGTGGGGTCTCGACCCCGGTGTCCTGCGTGAGCGCCGCACGGCTGAGCTTCTCGCCGAGAACAGCCGCTGGGACTACAACAACCTGCCGTTCTGGAGCGGCGAGGTGGACTGCTGCATCAACGCCTGGACGGTGGCCAACGGTGTGTGGCTCGGCGCCGACATCACCGGCATCGTCGACTCGTTCCTCGAGCATCGACTGCCCGACGGCGGCTGGAACTGCGAGTGGGTCGAAGGCTCGACCCGATCGTCGTTTCACTCGACGCTTAACTCCCTCAAGGGACTGCTTGCCTACGACGCCGGCACTGGCGGCACGCACGCCACACGGGCGGCAAGGCACTCCGGGCAGGAATACCTACTGCGGCGCGGACTCTTCCGCCGCCTGTCGACGGCCGAACCTGTGGCCCCTTGGGTGGACCAATTCGTCTACCCCTTCCGCTGGACCTACAACGTGCTCCAACGCAGCGGAGTACTTCCGCCAGGCTTCGCTGCTCGACGGGGTGGCGCCGGACCCGCGCATGACGGACGCAATCGAGCTCATCCGCGCCGCCAAACAGCCCGACGGCACCTGGCTCCAGGCCGGCCGTCACCTCGGACGCGTGTGGTTCGAGGTCGATGCACCGGCCGGCGAACCATCGAAGTGGCTGACTTTGTTCGGGACCCGCGTACTCGCCTGGTGGGAAAGCGGGCCCGATTGGTCAGACAGTGGCCATCACAGATGAGATTTGGCCACGCACCTATGTCGGCTGGAGGTCGCCTGTGGATAACCTCGGCGCCGTCGCGCAGGAATCTGCCATCATGAGGCATGGGGGGTAACACACACGTCGATCTAACGCAGTTGCGCGCGGTCGCCGACCGCGTCATGGATGCGACCACCGACATCTCCGAAATAAGTTGGCCGACACTGGATCCCGACGAACTGCGCGGGTCGGCGGTAGGCGGCATCGCGGCACAGGTGCTCATCGCCGCGCGGCTGAACGACGTCATCGCGAACATGCGTGGGTGGGCCACCGCGGCGCGCATGTCGGCCACTGCCTTCGAGCGAGCCGAGATTCGCAACGGCGACCGTTTCACCCAGTGGTGACCCGACCCACCGTCGCGCAGGCCGAGGGGTGGCACCCGGACGCGCTGCGCCGACTGGCCGACGACTGGGATGAGGCGGCGCGAATACCTGCTGGCGCACGTCGACGCCGTCGTGTCCGAAGTGAAGGCCAGCCGCGACTTCTGGACCGGCTCGGCCGCCGACAGCGCGCACGAAGATGCCGGCACGATGGTCGCCGCCGCCGACGCGGTGGCCCGGACCCTGGTCACCGCGGCCGTCGCCGCGCGCGACGGTGCCGACGAAATCGCCGAGGCCCAAGCCGATGTGCTCGGTCGGGTGGCCGGCGCCCGCGCCGAAGGCTTCGTGGTGGGTGACGACGGCAGCGCGTCACCGCCCGCTGAACCGTCGCCGCTGCTTGTCTCGGTCTGCGGCGGCAACTCGCGCCTGGCGCACGACCTGCTGGCGTTGCGGTCCGCCGAGCTGACCCGGCTGATCGTCGATGCACTGGACCGGCTGGGCGCGGCCGACGCCGACGCGGCCCGCGACATTGACGAAGGGTTCGCCGCGCCGCCGCTGCCGCGCGCCGAACCGACGGTGCCTGCCGGGGCGTGGCCCGTTCAGCCCGCCGACATCGTGGCGGGCTGGCCGGCGATGAGCCAGGACCGGATCGCCGCCCAGATCGCCGCGATGACACCCGCCCAGCGCCACCAACTGGCCGACGAGTTCCCCCGCCAGGTCGGCAACACCGACGGCGTGCCGTGGGACATGCGGGTCGGCGCCAACCGGGTCAATATCGCCCAGGCGATCCTGGACGAAGCCGGCGACGATCCAGATGCCAAGGGGCGCAAGGCTTTCTATCGCAGCCTGCTCGCCGAGATCGACGACCCGGCAGGCAGCGGCCGCCGCGTTGACCGCCAAATCCTGGCGTTCGACCCGAATCGGGCGTCGCTGGTCGAACTGCACGGCAACCTGGCCACCGCGACGAGCGTGGCGGTGCTGGTACCCGGTCTGAACACCACGATGGAGGGGTCGGCCGCCCCCGCCCAGACCGCCCGGCGCTTCGTCTCGGCCACCCGCGGCGACGTCGCGATGATCACCTACCTGGGCGGCCCGTTCCCGCAGGGCGGCAACGTCGCGACGGCGCTGGCCGATGCGGCGAATCCGCGCTATGCCCTCGACATGGCGCCGCGGCTGGCGGCCTTCAGCGAGGACGTCGACCGCACCGTCGACGCCGGCGGCCGCAGTATCCCGGTCACCTACATCGGGCACTCCTACGGCGGCTCCATCATGGGCACCGCCGAGGCGCTCGGCCTGACCGCCGACCGCACGCTCTACCTGGCCGCGGCCGGCGCAGGCGTGGGCGTCGACGATCCGGGTGACTGGCACAACCGCAACCCGCATGTGCTGCGCTTTTCGATGACCGCGCCCGGCGACTTCATCGAAGCCGTGCAGGGCATTCCGGGCGGTCCGCACGGCGCGGACCCCGACGAGATGCCCGGCGTAATCAATTTGGCGACAGGTCATTACGACGACGGTCGACCGATGGCCGGCCCGGCCGCGCACTCCGACATGCTCAACTGGCCGTCGGACTCGTGGCGCAACATCCTGGCGGTCATCACGGGTGACCGCGAACGGCTGCATGACGTGGCCGGCTGACGCCGCGGCTGTGCGATTTCGTGCGCGACACCGCCCAGGGGTGTACAAATCCGCAGAGTGGCGGGGAACTTGCCCGCCCAGCCTCGGCAAGTGGCGAGAATAGGCGCATGTGGTCGCGCAGCGCCCCGGTCGACGGGTTCCGGCTGGCCTTTGACCGCTTCGGCACGCGGGGCGCTCCGCCGGTCGTGCTGCTCCATGGCTGGCCGGGCAACCGTCACGACTACCGCCGGATTGTCCCCCTGCTCGGTGATGCCGCCGACGTGGTCGTCCCCGACCTACGCGGTTTCGGTGCCTCCGACAAACACGCGGTCGACGTGCGCCACTTCTACAGCGCCTCCGCCCAGGCCAGCAGCGTACTGGGACTCATCAACGAACTGGCCCTGACGCATGTCGTGCTCGCCGGCTATGACGTCGGCAGCCGCGTCGCCCAGAGCGTGGCCCGCATGCATCCCGATCTGGTCGAAGCGCTGGTGCTGTCTCCGCCGCTGCCCGGCGCCGGAGACCGTGTCCTGACCGCACGGGCCCAGCACGAATTCTGGTATCAGGCGTACCACCAACTGCCGCTCGCCGACCGGTTGATCGACGGCAACCCCGAGGCGGTCCGGGAATACCTGCGCCACTTCTGGAATCACTGGTCCGGTCCCAATTTCACCGTCAGCGAGGACGATCTGGACCGGCTGGTCTCGGATTACGCCTTGCCCGGCGCGTTCAAGGCATCGATCGCGTGGTACCGCGCCGGTGCCGGGACGATCGCTCAATCACTCACCGAACTACCGCCTGGGCGCGCCATCAAGATTCATGCCCCGACGGATGTCCTGTGGCCGCAGCATGATCCGCTCTTCCCGCGCGAGTGGGCCGATCGCCTGGAGGACTACTTCGTCGATGTCAGACTCCACTTCGCCGACGGCGTCGGGCATTTCACGCCGCTGGAGTGCCCGGAGACGTTCGCCGACCTCGTCCTCAACCGAGGTCGACCCAGCCGAGGCGCCTGCTGATCACGTTGACCGAAGGTACGGGTCAGCAACCGACGTAGTTCACCGACACGTTCACGGCGAGCCCGCCGGTCGAGGTCTCCTTGTATTTCGAGCTCATGTCGCGTCCCGTGGCGCGCATGGTGGCGATGACTTCGTCGAGGCTGACGCGGTGGGTGCCGTCGCCGCGTAGGGCCATGCGCGCCGCGTTGATGGCCTTGCCGGCGGATATCGCGTTGCGTTCGATGCACGGGATCTGAACCAGCCCGGCGATGGGGTCGCAAGTCAGCCCCAGGCTATGTTCCATCGCGATCTCGGCCGCATTCTCGACCTGTTCCGGCGTGCCGCTCAGGATTTCGGCGAGCCCGCCGGCCGCCATGGAAGACGCGGAGCCGACCTCGCCCTGGCAGCCGACCTCGGCCCCGGAGATCGATGCCCGCTCCTTGTAGAGCGATCCGATGGCCCCGGCGGTGAGCAGGAAGCGCACCGCCACGTCGTCCGGGTCCGATTTGCCAGCCTCGGTGTAGTGCACGGCGTAGTGCAACACCGCGGGGATTATGCCGGCGGCCCCGTTGGTCGGTGCGGTCACGATGCGCCCTCCGGCCGCGTTCTCCTCGTTGACGGCAAGCGCGACCAGGTTCACCCAGTCCTCGGCGAACCGCGGATCACGTTGTGGGTCTTCCTGATTGAGGCGTTCGTACCACTGCCCT
Source organism: uncultured Actinomycetota bacterium (assembly GCA_963799495.1). Taxonomy (GTDB): domain Bacteria; phylum Actinomycetota; class Actinomycetes; order Mycobacteriales; family Mycobacteriaceae; genus Mycobacterium. Next base: position 239,479 of record CAWCXH010000019.1, on the reverse strand, counting down.
GCCCGGCGACGCACCTGCAGGACACCGGGCAACAGCCCGGTGCGGCCGATGCCGCGCTGCTCGCATTCGACCATGACGTCGCGGAGATGTAGCAGCTGGGCGCGCACCTGCTCGGCGCCGTGCGTGCGGCACTCGCGGGCGAGCATCACCTCGCTGATCGACCTGCCTGTGCCGGATGCGAGCGCGAGCAATTCCGCGGCCGAGGAGAACGACGTGTCGTCCTCGCCGGCGGTAACGGAGTCGGCGGCGACAGCCTCGCCCTGGGTGATGACGAATCCGCCGCCGACGGAGAAGTAGGTCTGCCGGTGCAGCGTGGTGTCGTCGCCGCCGGTCGCGATAATCGTCATGCCGTTCGGATGGAAGTCCAGCACCGTCGCGGTGTACAGCGCAATGTCGTCCTCGGAAAGGGCGATTGGCACTCGTCCGCCCAGCAGGATCTTGCCGGTGCTGCGCAGCCGCTCCCGCCCGGCTTCCATCTCCTCCGACTCGATGGTCTCCGGGCGATACCCTTCGAGCCCGAGCAGCACCGCGGGCAGCGTGCCATGGCCACGTCCGGTGGCCGCGAGCGACCCGTACAGCTCCACTCGGACATCGACAACCCGGGCGAGCACACCCATCACCTCGAGCTCGCCGACGAAGTTCGCGGCCGCGCGCATCGGGCCGACTGTATGCGAGCTGGACGGTCCGATGCCGACCTTGAAGAGCTCGAACACACTGATGGTCACTGAAAGTCCTTTCGGGGCTGCAGCTGCGGATAGAGCGGATAGCGCTCTGCGAGGTCGCCTACCGCCCGGGCCAGCTTCGCGGTGTCCGCGTCCGGCGCGGCGATCAGGCACTGCGCGATCAGATCGGCGACGGCACCGAAATCCTCCGCTACGACTCCGCGAGCCGCGAGCGCCGGCGTGCCGATGCGCAGACCCGACGTCACCATCGGCGGGCGAGGATCGAACGGGACTGCGTTGCGGTTCACGGTGATCCCGATCCCCGCCAACCGATCCTCCGCCTGCCGACCGTCGATGTCCGCGTCACGCAGGTCGACAAGCACCAAATGCACGTCGGTACCGCCAGTGAGTACCGCGATCCCCGCATCGCGGACATCGGGCTGACCGAGCCGCTCGGCGAGGATCTTCGCGCCGTCGAGGCAGCGCCGTTGACGCTCAACGAAATCGGGCCGGGCGGCCATCTTGAAGGCCACTGCCTTGCCGGCGATGACGTGCTCGAGCGGTCCGCCCTGCTGACCGGGAAACACCGCCGAGTTGAGCTTCTTGGCGATGTCCGCATCGTTGGTCAGGATGAAGCCGCCGCGCGGACCTCCGAGGGTCTTGTGCGTGGTTGACGTGACCACATGGGCATGCGGCACCGGCGAGGGATGCAGCCCGGCCGCGACCAAACCGGCGAAGTGGGCCATGTCCACCATCAGGTAGGCGCCCACCTCGTCGGCGATCTCACGGAACCGGGCGAAGTCCAGATGACGCGGATAGGCCGACCAGCCCGCAATGATCAACTGCGGCCGATGCTCGCGGGCAGCCTCGGCCACCTGGTCCATATCGATCAAGTAGTCGTCGCGGGAAACTCCGTACGCGGCGACCCGATACAGCTTGCCCGAGAAGTTCAGCCGCATCCCGTGCGTGAGGTGGCCGCCGCAGTCGAGCGAGAGGCCCAGGATGGTGTCTCCGGGCGACAACAGCGCGTGCATGACCGCCGCGTTGGCCTGTGCGCCCGAGTGTGGTTGCACGTTGGCGAATTTCGCGTCGAACAACGCCTTGATGCGATCGATCGCCATCTGCTCGATGACGTCGACATGCTCGCAGCCACCGTAGTAGCGCCGACCCGGGTAGCCCTCAGCGTACTTGTTGGTCAGCACCGAACCCTGCGCCTCCATGACAGCCAGCGGCGCGTGATTCTCCGACGCGATCATCTCCAGGCCGTTGCGCTGGCGCTCGAGTTCCTTACCGATCAGCTCGGCAACCTCGGGATCGAAATCGATGAGACCTTGGTCCAGGACGCTCATTGCGGCACTCCGTTCGTTCGGGCGTACTTGGCCGCATACTGCGTGGCTGTCAGTGGCGTCGGCGTGGTGCGTCCCAATCACCGACCCCCTCCTCACCCGCGTCAGGGCTTCAAACTATGAATACCAGATTGGCAGTAACTGATATATCAGTATGCGACGCGCATCATAACCACGATGCGCTTTCGAGGTCAAGAGTCCGACCCGGCAGGGTACGACCTGCGAATTTGGTTGTGCTCTTGCTCTTGACAGCGCTATCCCTACGGTTCAATCTGTTGCATGTAGAGGGTTTGATTGCGTGATACGCAACGTTAACGTGGCTGGGCGAGAGGCCGTGCCGGTGGCAGAGCACCTGAATCTGTACATCGCGGGTGAATGGCGCCCTGCGCTCGACGGGGCTCGCCGCGAGATCCGATGTCCCGCAGACGGTCAGCTGGTCGCGACCGCCGCCGAGGCGTCCACCGAGGACACTCGCGCGGCGATCGCCGCGGCGCGCCAAGCCTTCGACGGGGGCTCGTGGCCGCATACGCCGGAACGCGAACGGGCGGACGTGCTGCGCCGTACGGCCGATCTAATCGACCGCGATCGCAAGGATTTCGTCCGCGCCGAGGCGCTCGACACCGGCAAGCGGATCGTCGAAGCCGAGTACGACATGGACGACGTCGTGGCGTGCCTTTGCTACTACGCAGGAATCGGCGGTACCGAGGCTGGACGGGTGGTGGACACCGGCAGGCCGGATGCGATCAGTCGCCTGGTGTACGAGCCGGTCGGCGTCTGTGGGCTGATCACACCATGGAATTACCCTCTGCTGCAGGCGATTTGGAAGGTGGCCCCCGCGCTGTTGGCGGGCAACACGATCGTGCTCAAGCCGAGTGAGCTGACGCCCTCCACGGCAGTCCTGCTGATGCGGGCGTTGGAAGAGGCGGGCCTGCCGGCCGGCGTTGCCAATCTGGTGCTCGGTGCCGGACCCGCCGCCGGCGCGCCGTTGTCGGAGCACCCGGACGTGGACATGGTCTCGTTCACCGGTGGTGTCCCTTCGGGGACCCGCGTGATGGCCGCAGCCGCGTCGACCGTCAAACGCGTCGCGCTGGAACTGGGCGGAAAGAATCCCAACGTCGTCTTCGCCGACGCCGACTTCGAGACCGCGGTGGACTTCGCGCTCACCGCGGTGTTCTTGCATTCCGGACAGGTGTGTTCGGCGGGCGCGCGGCTCATCGTCGAGCAGTCACTGCACGATCGGTTCATGGATGAAGTCGTCCGGCGTGCCGAGCGAATTACGCTTGGCGGACCGTTCGACTCGGACGCCGAGACCGGTCCGCTGATCTCCGCGGCGCACCGCGACAAGGTCGAGGCCTACGTCGCCGCCGGCCTGGCCGAGGGCGCGGTGCTGCGCTGTGGCGGCCACCGACCCGACGAGGAACACCTGCGCGACGGCTTCTTCTATCGGCCCACCATTCTGGATGGCTGCCACTCAGGCATGTCGGTGACGAAGGAAGAGTCGTTCGGTCCGGTGCTCACCGTCGAAACATTCACCGACGAAGACGACGCGGTACGCCTGGCCAACGACACCGACTACGGGCTGGCCGGGGCGGTCTGGACGCAGGACGCGGGCAAGGCCCAGCGTGTCGCGCACCGGCTGCGGCACGGGACCATCTGGATCAACGACTACCACCCGTACGTGCCGCAGGCCGAGTGGGGCGGGATGAAGCGTTCCGGCAACGGCCGAGAACTCGGTCGGGCCGGTCTTGACGAATACCGCGAAATCAAACACATCTGGCAGAACACTGATCCACAGCCCCAGCGGTGGTTCCGGGGATAACCCGCGGACCCGCCGCACCCGACTGATCGTTCGCATGAGTAGTTAGGAGATTCCGGTGGCCACCCCGACACAGAGCGCGCCCACTGCCGTGGTCGCCCCGCCGACCCCAGACCGCAGCGACTCGGAGCTCAGCGTCCAAGGACTGTGGAAGGTCTTCGGCACCAAGGCCTCCGACATCGCATGCGACGAAAGCATGGAGAGGCTCAGCGTGCAGGACATCAAGAAGAAGACGGGGTGCGCGGTCGCCGTGCGTGACGTCAGCTTCGACGTGGGCTGCGGCGAGGTTTTCGTGGTGATGGGCCTGTCCGGTTCCGGCAAGTCCACGCTGGTGCGCTGCCTGACCCGGCTGATCGAGCCGACTAAGGGTCAGGTGGTGTTCCAGGGCACCGACATCACGGCCGCCGACGAGAAAGAGCTGCGCGAACTGCGCCGCCGCAAGGTCTCGATGGTCTTCCAGCATTTCGGTCTGCTGCCGCACCGGCGGGTAGTGGACAACGTCTCATACGGCCTCGAGGTCCGCGGCACCGACAAGAAGGACAGGATGAAGCGGGCCGGCGAGGTCACCGAGCTGGTCGGGTTGGCCGGATACGAGAACTCCTACCCGGATCAGCTGTCCGGCGGCATGAAGCAGCGGGTCGGGCTGGCGCGCGCGCTCGCCAGCGATCCCGACATGCTGCTGTTCGACGAGCCGTTCTCGGCACTGGATCCGCTGATCCGGCGCGACATGCAGAACGAGGTGATCCGGCTGCACCACGAGATGGGCAAGACGATGGTGTTCATCACCCACGACCTGGCCGAGGCGCTCAAGCTCGGCGACCGGATCCTGATCATGCGCGACGGAGCGATGGTCCAGGTCGGCACCGGTGACGAGCTCGTCGGCGCCCCGGCCGATGACTACGTGCGCGAATTCGTCAGTGACGTACCACGTTCGCGGGTGCTGACCCTGAAGTGGATCATGCGCGAGCAGCGGCCCGACGATGCGCTCGACGGACCCGAGATGGCGCCCGACACCGTGATCCGCGATGCCGTCGACCCGGTGCTCGCCGCCGACAAGCCGATCAAGGTCGTCTCGGACGGCAAGTTAGTGGGCATGGTGGGCCGCAGTGAGATCCTCGCGGTGATCGGCAAGGTCGACGAGGGCGGCAGGGCCGACCAGGGCGGCGCGTGATGGCCACGATCGCGGTCGGGGCTCCCCCGGCACCGCCGGCCCCGGAGGCACGGCGGAGTGTCTCGTCATGGTTCGCCGAACGTGGGCCGGCGCAGTACTTTGCGGCCATCGCCGCGGTCCTGGGTGTCTGGATCGTGCTGTTTTTCTTCCTGCGCGGCCGCAACACCCTGGCTCTGGCCCCGGCCGACACGAGACCGCTACACGTGTGGCTGTCCGACCTGCAGACCCGCGTCGGCGAGGGCCGCAACACCAACCCACTCTTCACTTATTTCTTCAATCCGATCCGGTCGGTGATCGACGCGTTCGGCACCGCGATCGCCGACCTGATCGCGCACCCGGTCGACGGGCGACCGGTCCCCTACATCGGCTGGCTCGGTGTCGTGGTGCTGTTCACGTTCCTGGCCTGGGTGCTCGGCAACTGGAAGGTCGCGCTGCTCACCCTGTGCGGTTTGTTGTTCATGGGCCTGCAGGGCCTGTGGCAGGACAGCATGGAGACGCTGGCGCTGACCATCGCGGCGGTGACGATATCGCTGCTCATCGGAATTCCGTTGGGCATCTGGGCAGGCATGTCGGACGGATTCAATCGCCTGATCACCCCGGTGCTGGATTTCATGCAGATCCTGCCGTCGTTCGTCTACCTCGCGCCGCTGACGCTGGCGTTCCTGATCGGCCCGGCCGCGGCGATCATCGCGACAGTGATCTACGCGGCTCCCCCGGTCATCCGGCTCACCGCCCATGGCATTCGGTCCGTGCCCTCGGAGTCGCGCGAGGCGGTCGAGTCACTCGGTGCCACGAGGTCCCAGGAGCTGTTCGGGGCGCTGCTGCCGATGGCCAAGCGCACCATCGTGCTCGGCATCAACCAGACCATCATGGCTGCGCTGGCGATGGTGACCATCGCCGCGCTGATCGCGGCACCCGGCCTCGGCCAGGTGGTGATCCAGGCGTTGTCGACCCAAGACGTCGGCACCGCATTCAACGCCGGCCTGGCGATCGTGATCATGGCCATCATCCTGGACCGGACCACCACGGCCGCGAGTGAGCGAGTGGAGACCCAACGGCGAAAGTCGGCCGAGCCCAACAAGTATCGGCGTCCAGGACTCGTGATCGGCGCCGTCGTGACGGCGATCGCGATCTGGCTGTCCTACACCTACCAGCTGGTGGCGCTCTTCCCGTCATCGTTGCAGATCGGGTCAGTTCACATCGGACTCGATGTCGGCACGCCCATCATCAACGCCGCGAACTCCGTGACCAACTGGGCGCAAACAAGTTTCTCCGGAGTGACGAACGGCATCAAGGACGTGGTCACCGCGTTGGCCCTCGACCCGCTGCAGACGCTGCTGGACAGCTCACCGTGGTGGCTCACCTTCGCGGCGATCACCGCGATCGCGGCGATCATCGGGGGCTGGATCTCCGCGCTCATCACGGTCATATGCCTCGGCCTGATCCGCTGGCCGCTCGAGCTCTGGCAGGCCACCATGGACACCCTGGCCGCCGTGCTGGTGGCCACGGTGGTCGTCGTCGCGCTCGGGGTCGTGGTCGGCGTGTGGATGGGCCGCAGCCCGACCGCGGACAAGATCGTGCGACCGTTCCTGGACGCCGCGCAGACCATGCCGTCATTCGTGTACCTGGTTCCGTTCCTGGCGTTGTTCTCAGCGTCGCGGTTCACCGGCATCGTGGCGGCGATCGTCTACGCCGCGCCCGTGTCGATCAAGATCATGGCCGACGGGATCCGCGGCGTGTCGCCCGAGACCGTCGAGGCGGCCCGGTCCGTCGGGTCGAACACCTGGCAGGTCATCAGCAAGGTGCAACTGCCCATGGCCGTTCGGTCCCTGACGTTGGCCACGAACCAGGGCCTTATCTATGTGCTCTCCATGGTGGTGGTCGCCGGTCTGGTCGGCGGCGGCGCGCTGGGCTACCTGGTGGTGGCCGGCTTCGCGCAGACCAGCCTGTTCGGCAAGGGCCTGGCGGCAGGCCTGGCGATCGTGCTACTGGGCACGATCCTCGACCGCACGACCGCGGCCGCAGCGAAACGGATAGGACGGACAAGCGAATGAGACGAATTGCCATCGCGGCGGCCGCAGCGCTGGTGCTGGTGTTATCGGGCTGCAACGCCACCAAGGTGTCGGACCTGCAAAGCCGCGGCGAGCTGAAGCCAGGCAGCAGGCCGTGCGGCACCTTCAATCTGGCGATCAACTCGTGGGTCGGGTACGAAGCTAATGCGGCAGTGATCACGTATCTCGCGGAGAACGTGTTGGGCTGCTTCGTCAAACAGAAACACATCGCCGAGCAGGTCTCCTGGCAGGGCATGTCGACCGGGCAGGTGGACGCGATCGTGGAGAACTGGGGTCACGACGACCTCAGGAAGCAGTACATCGACAACATGGGCGTCGCGCAGAGCGCCGGCTCCACCGACATCAAGGGCCAGATCGGCTGGTACGTGCCGCCGTGGATGGTCGAGGAATACCCGGACATCACCGATTGGCGCAATCTCAACAAGTACGCCCACCTGTTCCAAACCTCCGAATCCGGTGACAAGGGGCAACTGCTCGACGGCGATCCGGCCTACGTGACCAACGACGACGCACTGGTGGCCAATCTGGACCTGAACTACAAGGTGGTGCAGGGCGGCAGCGAAACGGCGTTGATCTCCAGCATTCGTCAGGCACAGCGACAACGCACCCCGCTGCTCGCGTACTTCTACTCGCCGCAGTGGCTGCTGAGTGAGGTACCGATGGTCAAGATCGATCTGCCGCCCTACACGGCGGGATGCGACGCCGACCCGGCCAAGGTTGCCTGCGACTATCCGGACTACGACCTGGACAAGATCGTCTCGACCAAGTTCGCCGAATCCGGCAGCCCGGCCTACACGCTGGTGAAGAACTTCCAGTGGACGGCGGAGGACCAGAACTCCGTCGCCCGGTCGATCGCAGACGGGATGAGCGACGACGAGGCCGCCAAGAAGTTCATCGATGCTCACCCGGAGCTCGTCGCCAAGTGGCTGGCCGGCACCGGAGCCGAAGACCTCGCCGGCCTAGTCGAAGCCGGACGATGCGCCGCGACACCGGCACTGCGCGCGGCGGTGACGCGTGCCGGTCAGATGCGCGTACGTCGGCAAAATTTCGCCCGCTGCAGGCCTTGACAAGGCCGGCGATCTCCAGCAGGCTGTTGCATATTACGAACTACGTTTCGTTATTCGCTACAAAATAACCAACCGGGAAGGTCAACGTCGTGCTCGAAATCTGCCCACTCGCGGCCCTGCCCCGCGGTGAGGCGCGGCGGGTCGAAACCGATCCACCGATCGCGGTCTTCCACACCGACGACGGCGAGGTGTTCGCGATCGACGACACCTGTACGCATCAGGACGCGTCACTCGCCGACGGTTGGCTGGAGGGCTGCGAGATCGAATGCCCGCTGCACGCCTCGCGTTTCGACCTGCGTACCGGTGCGGTCGATGAGCCCCCGGCCAAGCTTCCGGTGCGCACCCACGAAGTGGTCATTGTCGACGGCGTGATCAACGTCGTCCTCGACGATGCCGTGCCCAACCTTCCGCCCGGCGTCAGCACCCGGGCGGCCGGCGAGGCGGCACCGTGAAAAGCGTTGCGGTGATCGGCGCCTCGCTGGCGGGGCTGTCCGCGGCCCGGGCGTTGCGCGCGCAGGGTTTCGACGGCGAGCTGACCATCGTCGGCGGCGAGACGCGGCGGCCCTACGACCGTCCCCCGCTGTCGAAGGAGTTCCTGGCCGGTGATGTCGGCGAGGACGCGCTCGCCCTGGAAACCGATGACGAGGACCTGGACGCCGGGTGGCTGTTCGGAGTGCACGCGACCCGGCTCGACGCGGCCGCCGGCGCCGTGCTACTCGACGACGGGACCACGGTCCATGCCGATGGCGTCGTCGTGGCTACCGGTGCGCGGGCCCGGTCATGGCCCGGCTCGGAGCGCCTCGCCGGTGTGCACGTGCTGCGCACAGTCGATGACGCGGTGGCCCTGCGCGCCGAACTGCGCCCGGGTGCACGGCTGGTGGTGATCGGCGCCGGCTTCATCGGCGCCGAAGTCGCTTCCACCGCAACAAAATTGGGGCTGGACGTGACGGTGGTCGAGGCCGCGCTGGCACCGCTGGCCGGCCCGCTTGGCGTACAGCTCGGCGCCGCAGTGGCGCGACTGCACGCCGAGCACGGAACCCGGCTGTTGTGCGGGGCCCCGGTTGCGGGCCTTACCGGCGGCGACCGCGTCACCGGCGTGCAACTGGCCGACGGGCGTCAGCTGCCCGCCGACGTCGTCGTGGTCGGCATCGGCGCGGTGCCCAACGTCGAGTGGCTGCGCGACAGCCCGCTCGAACTGGCCAACGGTGTGGTGTGTGACGCGGGCGGGGCAACGTCGATCCCGAACGTGGTTGCGGTCGGTGACTGTGCGGCCTGGCATGAGCCGTGTGTCGGATGGCCACACCGCGTCGAACATTGGACCGGCGCGCTGGAGCGCCCGGCCATCGCGGTCGCCACGCTGCTGGCCGGCGGACGCCACAACGGCACGCCGGCCAGACCTCCCTACTTCTGGTCCGACCAGTACGACTGCAGGATCCAGTTCGCCGGCATCGCCGATCCCGGCGACGAGATCACCGTCGAGGTCGGCAGCGTGCACGATGCCAGCTTCCTGGCCGTGTACCGCCGCGAAGGTCAACCGGTCGCAGTGCTCGGCGTGAACCAGCCGAGGCTGTTCACCCGCTGGCGTCGCCAACTGGCGGCCGTCCCGGTCCCAGCCTGAATCCGTTCCACATTTACCCGGCGACCAGCAGAGGAGATAGCGGTGACCACCGTCAGCCTGCCCGAGAGCCTGATATCGACACTGCCCGGCAGCTACTACACCGACGCCACCATCTTCGCGATGGAACAGGACCAGATCTTCGAGTCGATGTGGTTCTGCGCCGTGCGCGCCGCCGACCTCGACAAGCCCGGTGCCTTCAAGACCGTTCAGATCGGACGCGAGAGCGTGCTGATCACCCGGTCCCGCGGCGGCGAGATACGAGCCTTCTTCAACGTCTGCCGGCATCGCGGCGCGCAGCTGTGCACCGAGGACAGCGGTGAGGCCAAGCGCGCCTTTCAGTGCCCCTACCATGCCTGGACCTATGACTTCGACGGCAAGCTGGTCGCGGCGCCCAACCTGACCAAAATGCCCGACATCGACCGGGTGGCCTACGGGCTGCACCGGATCGCGGTGCGCGAGTGGCTGGGCTATGTCTGGGTGTGCCTCGCCGAGGACCCGCCGTCGTTTGAGGACACGGTGCGCAAGGACGTCCTCGATCGTCTCGGCGACGCTCGACCTGATCGACCACTACGACGTCGCGCACCTGCGCGTCGGTCGCCGGATTCGCTACGACGTCAAGGCGAACTGGAAGCTGATCATCGAGAACTTCATGGAGTGCTACCACTGCGCCACCATCCACCCGGAACTGACCGAGGTGCTGCCCGAGTTCGCCGACGGCTTGGCGGCGCAGTTCTTCGTCGGACACGGCGCCGAATTCGGGGAAAACGTCGAGGGGTTCACCATCGACGGCTCGGCGGGGCTGGACCACATCCCGGGTGTCACCGACGATCAGGACCGGCGCTACTACGCGATCACGATCCGGCCGCAGGTGTTCGTCAACCTGGTGCCCGACCACGTGATCATCCACCGGATGTTCCCGCTGGCCGCCGACCACACCATCGTCGAATGCGACTGGCTGTACCTGCCCTCGTGGTGGACTCCGGCAAGGACGTCAGCCGCTCGGTGGAGCTGTTCCACCGCGTCAATCAGCAGGACTTCGCCGCCTGCGAGCGCTGCCAGCCCACCATGAACTCACGCATCTACCGCGACGGCGGAGTGCTGGTACCCAGCGAGCATCACATCGGCGAGTTCCACGACTGGCTGCAAGCGAAGCTGACCAAATGACCGCATCCGCCTGTGGTCAGTCGAGGTGGCCCATCCGATGACTGATCGCCGCCGCAGCGGCGATCACATCGGGGACCACCTCGTGCAGCCGCCGTTCGGTGAATCGATAGACCGGACCGGATACCGACAGGGCCGCGATCACTTCGCCGGTGTGGTCGCGCACCGGCGCGGCGATCGCGTTGAGTCCCTCCTCCAGTTCCTCGACGGAGAATGCGTATCCGTCCCGCGCGGCCGCCTCGACCTGCGCGTCGAGTTCCCGGTCCGACGTGATCGTGTGCGGGGTGAGTCGGGTAAGCCCCGAGGAGGCCAACACCGCCCGCCGTTCTTCGTAGGTCATGAATGCGAGCAGGATCTTGCCGCTGGAGGTGGCGTGCAACGGTGTCAGCTCACCGACCCAGTTGTGCGTGCCGACCGCGCTCGGCCCGCGAGCCTGGTCGAGGTTGACGACGAAATGCGAACGCCGCACTGCGATGTTCACGGTTTCGCCGAGCTGCGCGGCGAGCTGCTCGCAGACCGGCCGGGCCTGCTGGGTCACGTCCAGACGTCCCGGCACCGCGCTGGCCAGACGCAGGATGCCGAAGCCCAGGCGGTACTTGCCGCGCTCTTGGGTCTGCTCGACCAGTTCGCGGTCCTCGAGCGCGGCAAGCAACCGGAACGCCGTCGACTTGTGCACGCCGATATCGGCGGCGACCTCGCTGACGCCCGCCTCACCCCGCTGGGCCAGGATTTCCAACACGCTCACAGCGCGGTCGACCGACTGGACACCGCCGGCGCTCTCACCTCGCGCGTTGCTCATGACGCAACTATAAGGCCCACTGTTGCATATGGGGAAACGTGATGCGTATCACGCTTCATCGCGATAGCCTTTTTTCCACGATTCGCAGGAGGACACCATGACATCGGCGCGGTACGACTTCGTGATCGTCGGCGGCGGATCGGCAGGGTGCGCGCTCGCCAACCGCTTGTCGGCCGACCGGGGTAACAAGGTTCTGGTGCTCGAAGCGGGCCGCAACGATTCGTTGTGGGACGTGTTCGTGCACATGCCGGCGGCGCTGCCGTTTCCCATCGGAAGTCGTTTCTACGACTGGAAATACGAGTCCGAACCCGAGCCGCACATGTTCGGCCGCCGTATCTACCACGCCCGCGGCAAGGTGCTCGGCGGCTCCAGCAGCATCAACGGGATGATCTTCCAGCGCGGCAATCCGATGGACTACGAGCGCTGGGGTGCCGACCCCGGCATGGGCGACTGGGACTTCGCGCACTGCCTGCCGTACTTCAACCGGATGGAGAACTGCCTGGCCGCCGCGCCCGACGACCCCTATCGCGGGCACGACGGTCCCCTTGCCCTCGAGCGCGGTCCGGCGACCAACCCGCTGTTCGAGGCGTTCTTCACCGCGGCCGAGCAAGCCGGTTACCCGCGCACCGATGACGTAAACGGTTACCGCCAAGAGGGTTTCGCGAAGTTCGATCGCAACATCCGCAACGGCCGCCGACTTTCGGCCGCCCGCGCCTACCTGCATCCGGTGATGGACAGCCCGAATCTCGACGTGGTCACCAGGGCGTTCGTGGAGCGGGTGGTCTTCGAGGGCAAGCGCGCGGTGGGAGTCGAGTACCGGCGATTCGGCTCCGCCAAGCGGGTCAACGCGGGCCAGGTGGTGCTGTGCGGCGGCGCCATCAACAGCCCGCAGCTGCTGCAGCTCTCTGGCGTCGGCAACGCCGCCGATCTGCAGGCGCTCGGCATCGACGTTGTGCATGACCTGCCCGGTGTCGGCGAGAACCTTCAGGACCACCTCGAGGTGTACATCCAATACGCCTGCAAGCAGCCGGTGACCATGCAGAAGTATCTGAAGTGGCGCTACCGGCCGTGGATCGGCGCCAACTGGTTGTTCCTGCGCCGCGGCCCTGGCGCGACGAACCACTTCGAGGGCGGCGGGTTCGCCCGGAGCAACGACGACGTCGCCTATCCGAATCTGATGTTCCACTTCCTGCCGATCGCGGTGCGCTACGACGGGTCGTCACCGGAGGGCGGCGACGGCTATCAAGTGCACGTCGGCCCGATGTACTCCGACGCCCGCGGGACCCTGAAGGTCGTCAGCCGCGACCCGAAAGTCCATCCGGCGCTGCGGTTCAATTACCTGTCCACCGATCAGGACCGCCGCGAGTGGGTGGAATCCATTCGCGTTGCGCGCCGCATCCTCAATCAGCCTGCGATGGCACCGTTCAACGGCGGCGAGATCTCCCCTGGCCCAAGTGTGGAAACCGATGAGCAGATCCTCGACTGGGTCGCTCGCGACGCCGAAACCGCGCTGCACCCGTCCTGCACCGCCAAGATGGGCACCGACGCGATGTCGGTCACCGATCCGCAGACCATGGGCGTGCACGGCGTCGAGGGTCTGAAGGTGGTCGACGCGTCGGTGATGCCGTACGTGACCAACGGCAACATCTACGCGCCCGTGATGATGGTCGCCGAAAAGGCCGCGGACCTCATTCTCGGCAACGAGCCGCTGGCGCCCGCGGCGGTGCCGTTCTACCGGCACCAACCGAAGCAGCAGGCGAACGACCAGGAGCCGGTTCCTCGCAGCTGAAAACCGCTGCGCCGCTTTGATTTACAGGACGACGACCGAGCGCAGCACTTCGCCGCGGTGCATGGTCGTGAACGCCTCCTCGACCTGATCCAGCTTGACGCGCTCGCTGACGAACTTCTCCAGCGGCAGGCGACCCTGCTGGTAGAGCTCGACGAGCGCCGGGAAATCGCGCTCGGGCAGGCGTCGCCGTACCACGACGACTTCAACGCGCCGCCGCGGGAGAAGAAGTCGATGAGCGGCATCTCGAATGTCAACTCCGGAGTGGGCACGCCGACCAACACGACAGTGCCGGCCAGATCGCGAGCGTAGAAGGCCTGCTTCCACGTTTCCGGACGGCCCACCGCGTCGACGACGACGTCGGCGCCGAACCCACCGGTGAGTTCCTGCACCGCCTCCACCGGATCGGCCTCCGAGGCGTCGATCGTGTGGGTGGCGCCCAATTCCGTTGCCCACTGCAGCTTTTTCGGGTCGCGGTCGATGGCGATGATCGGTGACGCGCCGGCCAACCGGGCGCTGGCGATCGCCGCAGTCGCCCACTCCGCCGCACCCGATCACCGCGACCGAATCCCCACGCGAGACATTGCCGGTGTTCACCCCGGCGCCGAGGCCGGCCATCACACCACAGCCAAGCAAGCCGACCACCGCGGGGTCGGCGTTCGGATCGACCCGGGTGCATTGGCGCTCGTGTACCAGGGTCTTGTCGGCGAACGCGCCGATGCCGAGCGCGGGATCAGCTCCGTGCCGTCGGCCAGCGTCATCGGCCGGCTGGCGTTGAAGGTGTCGAAGCAATACCAGGGGCCGGCCGCGGCGACAAGCCCGGCAGCGACCGCAGACCGCGCGCCAGTTCAGCACGACGAAGTCACCGACCTCGACATGTGACGCGGTCCCGGCCGACTCAACGATGCCTGCCGCCTCGTGGCCCAGCAGGAACGGGAAGTCGTCGTTGATGCCGCCGTCGCGGTAGGTCAGATCGGTATGACACACCCCGCATGCCTGGATCCGCACCACCACGTCGTTCGGGCCCGGATCCGGGATGTTGATCTCGGCGAGTTCGACGGGCGCACCTTTGCTGCGGGCGATGACGCCCTGGACCTGTTGTGGCATGTGAAGACCTCGCAATTCGGGGCGTGGACCGCAGGAATGATCAGACGAACAGTCTGCGACAACTGATATATCACAGCACGATAGGGGTTGCGGCCTGCCCGGTCAAGGCCCCGCCACACCTTGACGCCGGCTGTGTCCTGGAATACATTCTTTCTAACAGTGATGTGTCAGATCGCACGTCAGATATTTCAGATCAGGATCGTCATGAGCCGTCAGATCATCGACCCGCTGCTCGAAAGCTTCACGCTGAAGAACCTGCAGCTGCGCAACCGTGTGGTCAGCACTTCGCACGAGCCGTCCTACACCGAGGACGGGATGCCGAAGGACCGCTACCGGCTGTACCACGTGGAAAAGGCCAAAGGCGGCATCGGGCTGACGATGATGGGCGGCTCGGCGGTGGTCGCGCCGGAGAGCCCGGCCGCGTTCGGCAACCTGCACGTCTACAAGGACGAGATCGTGCCGTGGTTGCACCAGCTGGCCTACGACGTGCACGAGCACGGTGCCGGGGTGATGTGCCAGATCACCCACCTGGGCCGTCGCACGAGCAACTACGACGGGGACTGGCTGCCGGTGGTCTTTCCGTCACCGATCCGCGAGCCCGCGCACCGGGCCTTCCCGAAGGTGGCCGAGGAATGGGACATGGACCGCATCGTGCGGGCCTATGCCGACGCCACCGCCCGGTGCCGCGAGGCCGGCCTGGACGGGATCGAGCTCGAGGCCTACACCCATTTGCTGGACGCCTTCTGGTCCCCGCTGACCAACCACCGCGACGACGAGTACGGCGGCAGCCTCGAGGACCGGCTGCGCTTCCCGCTACGGGTGATCCGCGCGGTGCGCGAGGCCGCCGGCCCCGACTTCATCGTCGGCATCCGGATGTCGTTCGACGAGGACACCCCCGGCGGGACTTCGCCGCGACGAGGCGCTGACGATCGCGGATCGGGTCGTCGCCGAGGGCGTCGACTTCATCAGCGTGATCCGCGGCTGGATGGCCAGCGACGAGGCGCTCTCCCGCGTCATCCCGCCGATGGGCACCCCCGTTGCGCCGCACCTGGAATTCGCCGGCGAGATCAAACGCGCGGTGGGTGTGCCGGTGATGCACGCCAGCCGGATCAACGATGTGGCCACCGCCCGGCACGCCATCCGCGACGGGCTGCTGGACCTGGTCGGGATGACCCGCGCCCACATCGCCGATCCGCACATCGTCGCGAAAATCAAAGCGGGCGACGAGGATCGGATCCGGCCCTGTGTCGGGGCCAGCTATTGCCTGGACGAGATCTACCAGGCCCGCGACGCCAAGTGCATCCACAACCCGTCAACCGGGCGCGAGAACCGGCTGCCGCACAAGGTTTCCGCCGCGACCGGGACACCGCGCAAAGCGGTGGTCGTGGGTGCCGGCCCGGCGGGGCTGGAGGCGGCCCGGGTGCTCGGTGAGCGCGGGCATCGGGTGGTCGTGCTGGAGGCCAGCGACGCGGCGGGCGGCCAGATCCGGCTCGCCGCGTCCTCCCCACGGCGGCGGGATTTGATCGGCATCGTCGACTGGCGGCTGGCCGAGTGCAAACATCACGACGTCGACATCCGGTTCAACACCTACGCCGAGGCCGGCGACGTGCTCGCCGAGGACCCCGACCTTGTCGTTGTCGCCACCGGCGGCATCCCGAACACCGAATTCCTCACCGAGGGATCACATCTCGTATCCGACGGCTGGGACGTGCTGAGCGGCTCGTTCCGGGCCAAGGGCGACGTGCTGCTCTACGACGACAACGGCCAGCACCCTGGCCTGGACGCCGCCGAGGTGCTGGCGCGGGCCGGGGCGAGCATCGAATTCGTCACGCCGGAACGGATTTTGGCCCCCGATGTCGGTGGGGTCAACTACCCCGGCTACTTCAAGGTGTTCGCCGAGCACGAAGTGCGGATCACGCTCAACGAGCGGCTGACCGCGGTGCGACGCAAGGATGGCCGGCTCGAGGTCGATCTGTACAACGAATACGCACACGTCACCCGGCAACGCATCGTCGACCAGGTGGTCGTCGAACACGGCACGCTGCCCTCAGACGAGTTGTACTTCGCGCTGGTGCCCGGTTCATCCAACCTCGGCGAGGTGGATCAACAGGCGCTGCTGGATCTGCGCCCGCAAGACGTGCGGCGCAACCCGGATGGCCGCTACCAGCTGTTCCGCATCGGAGATGCGGTGGCCAGCCGCAACATTCACGCCGCGGTGTACGACGCATTCCGGCTGTGCCTGGCGCTGTGAACGCCTAAAACATCTCCTTGACCTCGTCCTCGAACTCGCGCACGTGGCGTTCGGCGAGTTCGCGGGCCTTCGCCGGGTCGCGATCGAGGATGGCCCTGCAGAATGGCCGACCTGACCGTGCACGTGGTGCTCCAGGTGCGGCAGCCGCTCACGGGCCAGGTTCCAGATCCGCAGCGACAGATCCAGGGTCTGGGTAAGGGTGTCGAAGAGATATTCGTTGTGCGACAGCCGGTGCACCGCCCGATGCGCTGCGGTGTCCAGTTCGAGCAATCGGCTTGGCGGACAGTCACCTTCGAGTTCGTCGAGCAGCTGACGCAGCTCCTGGCGCTCCTCGTAGCGAGCCTCGCTGGCGGCTCGCTCGGCGGCTAGGCCCTCCAACCGCTCACGAATGTCACACAGCGACGCGAGTTCGGCTACGTCGACCTGCGCCGCGTAGCTTCCGCTGCGCGGGTACACGACGACGAGTCGCTGGTAGGCCAGCCGCTTGATCGCCTCGCGCACCGGCGTGCGACCGAGCCCGAGTTCGGTGGCGAGCTGGACCTCGTCGATGGCGTCGCCCGGCGCGATGTCGAGGTGCACCAGCTTGTCGCGGATCGCCTCGTACGCCAGATCCGACAGCAGTTGGCTGCTTGCGGCCGGCTTACCCGCCGCACGTCGCGGTGTCGACACCTGAGCGCCCCTTCGAACCCTTACCGACACTGACATGTCAGTCGACCGTCAGGGTACATCAGATCATGGTGCGTCCGGTGCGTACTCCCCCGCCGCGTCGAGCAGCCAGTCGGCCAGATATCGGGCGAACGAGGAGCGTACGAGAATCCGATAATCGCCACCGGTTACGTTGACCGCCAACAGGATGACGCCGGTTTGGCCGAGCATCGTCTGCGCGGCGGTTCCCTCGACAATGGCCCGTGGGTGCAGATCCAGCGCGCAGCCCTTGGCCAGCACATCGCGGCTACGCGACCCGCGCAGTCGCAGCGTGGTGCGCTGCCCCGACACGTCGATCGCGACGCCGCCGTGCGTGGCGACCGCCTCGCGTAGCCGTGCTTCCAACTCGGGTCCGGCCAGCGCGGTGTCGGTCACCAGCCACTCGCCGGGACCCAGCCAGATCACCGTGGTGTCAGCGTTTTTCGCGTAGGTGGACACCTTGGTCGGCAGCTCAACACCGAGTAGTTCCGCCACTGCGGCCGCACCGGGGCCCGACGGGTCCAAGCGCAGGTCGACCATCGTGACGAACGGTTCCTCCTCGAGAACGACGGAATCCGGCAGCTTCGCGAACCGTGCGGCCCAGGGTTGCAGTGGGCTCGTGCCTACCGAGGTGTCAGCCATCGCGGCGCTCTCCTTCCGGGTCGACCAGCACCGAGCCGGTGACCTCGACGGGGACGAGCGTCCCGTCGACGGGCACGTGCAGGGTCTCACCGATCCTGGATCGACCGGCCTTCACCAGCGCCAGCGCGAAGGGCCGCCCGAGCTCGGCGCTGCGATAGCTCGAGGTGACGTGGCCCAGCATCGGAACGGGTGGCGGCGGAAGCATGTCGTCTTCGCAGAACTCGACGATCTGCGAGCCCTCCGGCAGCCGGGTAGCCCGATCGACCGGCAAGCAGCCCGACCAGCTGCTTGCGCAGCGGGTTCTGGTTTTCGCTCCGGCTGAACGAGCGCTTGCCGATGAAGTCGGGCTTCTTCTTCGACACCGCCCACGCCATGCCGAGATCATGCGGACTGACCGTGCCGTCGGTGTCCTGCCCGACGATCGGGTAGCCCTTCTCGGCGCGCAGCACATGCATCGTCTCGGTGCCGTATGGGGTGATGCCGTAGGGGCGGCCGGCGGCCATCAGCCGCTCCCACACCGCGGGCGCGTGCCAGGCGTTCACGTTCACCTCGAACGCGAGCTCACCGGAGAAACTGATCCGCGCGACGCGGACAGGCACCCCGTCGAGGCTGGTGTCACGCCACGTCATGAACGGGAAGGCCTCGTTGGCAACGTCGACGTCGCTGAACACCGCGCCGATCACGTCGCGGGATCGCGGCCCGACCACCGGGAACGTCGCCCAGTGATCGGTCACCGAGGTGAGAACGCACCCGCAGCTGCGGCCACTCGGTCTGCAGCCACTCCTCCATCCAGTCAAGGATCTTCGCCGCGCCGCCGGTGGTGGTGTAGCACCAGGAACCGGTCCTCGGCCAGCCGCATCACGGTGCCGTCGTCGATCACCATGCCGTCGACGCCGCACATCACCCCGTAACGGACCGCGCCGACCTTCAGGCTGCTCATCAGGTTGGTGTAGATCCGGTCGAGTAGCTCGGCGGCGTCGCGACCCTGCACGTCGATCTTGCCGAGCGTGGAACCGTCGAGAATGCCGACACCGCCGCGCACCGCGGCGCACTCGCGTAACACCGCGGCGTCCATGTCCTCGCCGGGGCGAGGGTAATACCGCGGACGTTTCCACTGCCCGACGTCCTCGAACACCGCGCCCGGGCGACATGCCAGTCGTGCAGCGCCGTGGTGCGCTCCGGGTCGAACAGCGCGCCGCGGTCGCGCCCGGCCAGCGCGGCGAACGCGACCGGGGTGTAGGGCGGCCGGAACGTGGTGGTGCCCAACGTCTCGATCGGCACGCCGAGCAGTTCGGCGGTGATGCCGGAGGCGATCACCCCGGAGGTCTTGCCCTGGTCGTGCGCGGTGCCGATGGTGGTGTAGCGCTTGATGTGTTCGACCGACCGCATGCCCGCGCCGACCGCCCGCGCGACGTCCGCGACCGTGGCGTCGCGTTGCACGTCGACGAACTGGTCCTGCTCGCGGCCGGGCACCCGCCACAGCACCAGACCCGGGCCGGCCGCGGCGCCCGGAACCTTGGGAAGTGGGGCGGATTCATCCGGTGGCAGACCGAGCTCGGCCAGCGCCGCCCGCGCGGAGTCCCGGCCTCGGCGCAGGCAACCGGCCAGATCCATGACGCCGTTGGCCGCGCCGGCGACGCTGACCCCGGAGAGGTGCTCGCCTGGGACGAAGCCGCCGAGCGCCGGGTCGTAGCGCAGCACGCCGCGGGCCTGACTGAACAGGTGCACCGCCGGATTCCAGCCGCCGCTCACCAGTAATACGTCGCATGAAACAGCTTCGCCGGCAGCGACATTCACCCCGTCGAAGTCGGCGATCAGGGCGTGTGTGATCCGTTCGGTTCCCCGGGTACCGGTGACCACCGCGCCGGCACGCACCGCGATGCCCCGTCGCTCGCACTCGTGCCGCAGGGCGTCGGGTATCTGCTCGCGGGCATCGACGACCGCCTCGATCCGCACCCCCGCGTCGGCGAGATCGAATGCCGCCGCATAGGCGCTGTCGTTGGTGGTGAACACCACCGCCGCGCGGCCGACCAACACGCCGTAGCGGTGCAGAAACGTTCTTGCGCTGTGCGCCAGCATGATTCCCGGCCGGTCGTTGTCGACGAACACGATCGGGCGTTCGTGAGCGCCGGTCGCAACCAGCACGTGGCGGGCGCGGATCCGCCATACCCGCTGACGGGACAGCCGGGCAGGGGCCGCGCTGCCGAGATGGTCGGTGCGCCGCTCGAGCGCCAGTACGAAGCCGTCGTCGTAGTGACCGAACGCGGTGGTGCGCTGCAGGTGCCGTACCTCGGGGAAGGTCGCCAACTCGGCGACCGCGGCGCGCACCCACTCGGTGGCAGCACTGCCGCCGATGCGTTCGGTGCCGCCGAGCAGAGTGCCGCCGGCTTCGGACTGCTCGTCGACCAACACCACTCGCGCGCCTGCACGCGCGGCGACCAACGCCGCGGTCAGACCTGCGGGTCCGGCGCCGACAACGAGCACGTCGGCGTGCGCATGCATGGCGTCGTAGCGGGCGGAATCGGCGATATCGGCCAGGCGGCCCTGCCCGGGGATGCCGCGCGCGGCGAGCCCGTCGTGCAGCTCGACCGTCGAGGCGAGCAGCATCGGCTCCGGAAACGGCGCCTCGATCTGCACCAAACCGCCAGTATCCTCGGCCCACGCCGCCGAAATTCCCCGCGGGCGGCCAAGTTTGACGCTCGTCGCGATCTTGTGCACGCCATGGGCCAGCAGCGCCGAGGCGAGCGTGTCACCGGGGTGTCCGGTGAAAGTGCGCCCGTCGAAGGTGAAGTCGCAACGGGTATCACGGTCGATGCGGCCACCGGCCGGGGTGCGGTACGGAGCGTTCACGAGATCACCGGCCGCGGTCTCGCCCGTGCGGTAGACGCCATGGAATCGGTAGGTGGCGGTGTCGCGGACGGCGTTGAACCAGCGACGGCATCCGACGCTGTGGCACCACCGTTCGGCGAACATGCCCTTGGGGTTGGCTCGGAAGAACACGTAGTGTGCCCACTCCTCATCGGTCAGTGTGGCCGGGTCGTCTGGGTAGGCAACGTGTGCCTGTCCGCCGTAGTGGAATTCCGTCTCCTCACGCGGCCCGCACCACGGGCATTCGATCAGTTGCATTGTTGCTCCAGCTCTTTCGTGTGGGCGAGTCAGTGTGCGACGGCGGCGGCGCCGTGCTCGTCGACCAGCGCGCCGGTGACGAAGCGGTCCAGGCTGAACGGCTGCACGTACGGGTGCGGCTCGTCACGGGCGATGGTGTCGGCCAGGCACCAGCCGATACCGGGCGTCGCCTTGAATCCGCCTGTGCCCCAACCACAGTTGAGGTACAGATTGCGGTACGGGGTGTGGCCGACGATCGGGCGAGGCGTCCGGGGTGACGTCGACGATCCCGCCCCAGGTCCGCAGCAGATGCGCTCGGGCGAAGATCGGAAAGAGTTCGACAGCCGCGGCCATCTGTCGCTCGATGATGTGGAAGGCGCCGCGCTGCCCGTAGCCGTTGTACGAGTCGATCCCCGCGCCCATCACCAGTTCGCCCTTGTGAGCCTGCGAGACATAGACGTGGACGGCGTTGGACATCACGATCGTCGGGTGCACGGGTTCGAGTAGTTCGGAGACCAGCGCCTGCAGCGGATGGCTCTGCAGCGGCACCCGGAATCCCGAGCATGTCGGTGAGCACCGACGTGTGTCCGGCCGCGCACATCGCGACCTGTCCGGCCGCGATGTCGCCGAGGGTGGTGCGCACATCGGTCACCCGGTCGCCGTCGGTGATGAACCCGGTGACCTCGCAGCCTGGCAGGAGATCCACTCCCGCCTGATCCGCACGGCGCGCGAAACCCCAAGCGACATAGTCGTGTTTGGCGATGCCCGCGCGGGGTTGGTAGGTGGCGCCGAGCACCGGATAGCGAATTGTCGGACGAGATGTTGACGATCGGGCAGAGCTTCTTGACCTCGTCCGGCTCCAGCCACTCGGCGTCGATGCCGTTGAGCACGTTGGCCTCCACCCGGCGCACGCTGTCGCGGACGTCTTGCAGACTGTGTGCGAGGTTCAGCACGCCGCGCTGGCTGAACAGGATCGGGTAGCCGAGGTCGTCCTCGAGGCCCTCCCACAGCTTCAACGCGTGCTCGTAGATCCGCGAACTGTCGTCCCACAGATAGTTCGACCGAATCAGAGTCGTGTTGCGAGCCATGTTCCCGCCGGCGAGCCAGCCCTTCTCCAGCACCGCGACGTTGGTGATCCCGTGGTTCTTCACGAGGTAGTGGGCGGTCGCCAGGCCGTGCCCTCCCCCGCCGATGATGACAACGTCATATGACCGTTTGGGCTCCGGATTGCGCCAGAGAAAGTCGGGATGATCGGGCAGGTGCGCGCCCGGCGCCTGTGGACTCACGGTGACCCTCCATCGAACAGTCATTAGGGAACTGATATATCAGTTGTCGAGCAGCGTATGGTACTTTGATACGCGCGGTCAAGAGAGAACGTCGGACGGGAGACGAGCGATGAGCGTGGAACTCGCCGAGACCCGCGACGGCCCCACCCCGTCCAACGCCGATCTTGCGTATCAGATGATTCGCGAGCGGCTCGTCATGCTCGACATTCGTCCCAGCGAACCGATCAACGACGAGGGCCTGGCCCGTCAGCTGGGGTTCGGGCGAACGCCGGTGCGCGAGGCGCTCAAGCGGCTCGAGCGTGACCGGCTGGTCATCGCGTATCCCCGCCGCGGCACGTTCGCGACCACGGTCGACATCACCGATCTGGCGCACATCCAGGAGATCCGAAAGCAGCTCGAACCGCTGGTCGCGGCCCGAGCCGCACGCACCGCGCCGCTGGAAACCCGGGTCAAACTGTCCGCGCTGGCCGAAGAGATCGCAAAGCTCGACCCCGCTGACGACCCGCGCAGCCTGCTACGAGTCGATGTGCGGGTCCATTCCGCGATCTACAAGGCCTCCGGCAATCCGTACCTGGAGGACGTGCTGGTGTGCCAGGACGCCCACGCCACCCGCATCTGGTGCCTGTTCCTCGACCGACTGGCGAACGTAGCCGAGCACATCGTCGAACACGTCGGGCTGCTGCGCGCGATCGTCGACGGTGACGCCGACCTGGCGGCCAAGCTGGCCCTGGAACACGTCGTAGGGTTTGAACAGGCGGTGCGTGCGGTCCTCTAACCGTTTCACGGCCAGCGCAGAAGACCGTCGGCTATGAATCCGTTTCCGGCAGCAGCGCTTCCAGCGCGGAGCCGGTGATCCACCGAAACGCTCGCCGCGGTTCTCCCACAGCTCGTAGGCCCGCAGCAGCAGCGGTACATAGGCGGGGTCTTCGAAATAGGACTGCCGGATGATGCGGGAGCCGCCGTGGCTGGATCCTTTGTCGTGGGCGGGGGTGAACTTCTCCAGTCCGAGCACCCGCTGTCCGCGCGCGGCAAGGTGATACGCGGCGGCGCTGCCCATTCCGCCGACCCCGATGACGATGACGTCGTAACCCATTGCGCTACCTCTTGATCCGTGAAATCTCAGGATCGACCACGGGTTCGGCGTGGACTTCGGCTGTGTGACGGGTGCCGCGGTAGTCGACGGTGACTGTCTCGCCTATCGAAGCGCCGGCCGGTAACCACGCGTAGGCGATGCTGCGCCCGATCGTCGGCGAATAGCCGGCGCTGGTGACGTAACCGACGCAGTCGCCGTCGAGGTACACCGGCTCCTTGCCTAGCGCGACCGCGGAGGGATCGTCGAATACGATGCTGCGCAGCACCTGCTCCGGCGGCGGTGACTGCGCCAGCGCGGACTTGCCGATGAACTCGTCCTTGTCCATCCGCACCGCGAAATCCAGACCCGCCGCTGCTGGCTGGTGTTCGGCGGTCATGTCTGTCCCCCACAGCCGGTATCCCTTTTCGATCCGCAAACTGTTGAACGCGATCCGTCCGGCCGCGATCACGCCATGGCCCTCCGCGAGCAGGTCCCACAGCGCCGCACCGTATTCCGCGCTGGCGTAGATCTCCCAACCGAGCTCGCCGACATAGGAGACCCGCAGCATGGTGACCGGGATTGCGTCGAGGTAGGTCTGGATGGCCCGGAAGTACTTGAAGGCGTCATGGGACAGGTCGTCGGGACACAACGGCTGTACGAGGTCGCGGGCCAGCGGCCCCCACACGCCGATGCAACAGGTGCCGCCGGTGATGTCGCGCAGGGTGACGTCGCCGGGCAGGTGGCGACTGAACCAGTCGAAGTCCATCGGCGAGTTGACGGCGACCTGGAACACGCCCTCGCCGAGGCGGGCGACGGTGATATCGCTTCGGATGCCGCCGGTTTCGTCGAGCAGCAGGGTGTACGTGACCGAGCCGATGCTCTTGTCGACGTTGTTGGTCGTCATGCGTTGCAGAAACGAGGCCGCACCAGCGCCGGCCACCTCGTAGCGGGTCAGCGGCGTCATGTCATACATCGCGACCCGCGTGCGGGTCCAGTGCGCCTCGGCAATAGAGATCGGGGACCAGAACCGGGACGACCAGTCGTCGCGCTCCGGGAACACCAGACCGTCGGACCGAAGTCGCTGCGCCAGTTCGGCGTTGGCCTCGAACCAGGCCGGGCGTTCCCAGCCGCCGCCCTCGTAGAAGACGGCACCGAGTTCGCGCTGGCGCGCATAGAACGGGCTGGTCCGCAACCCCCGCAGGGCGGTGCGGAACTGGTAGGGGTGGATGATGTCGTAGACCTCGATGAAGGCCTGCGAGCTGGTCTGCTCGATGAACTTAGGGCTGCGGGCCACATCCTCGAAGCGGTACAGATCGCACTCGTGGACATCGATCGACGGTGTCCCGTCGATGATCCACTCGGCCGTTGCCTTGGCGACGCCCGCGGAATGCGTCACCCAGACCGCTTCGGCAACCCAGAAGCCGCTCAGGTCCCGATGCTCGCCCATGATCGAGAAGCCGTCCGGGGTGAACGAGAAGATTCCGTTGAACGCCTCCTCGACCTTCGAATCACCCAGTGCGGGAATCAGTTCCCGGGCTTCGTGCCAGGCGGGTGCGAAGTCTTCCTCGGTGAAGGGCAGCATTGACGGCATCGGCTCGCCCGCGGTGTCGGCCATCAGGGTCGACATGTCGACCGGCATGGGCTTGTGGGCGTAGGACCCAATGCCCATGCGGTCGACGTGTTCGCGGAAGTACAGATCCTGATCCTGATGGCGCAGGATCGGCAGCCCCGCCTCCGATAACTCGGTGTTGCGTCCCACCAACGCGCCGATCTGGCCGCTGCGCGCGTACTGGTGCGCCATCGGCACCAGCGGGACGACCAGGCCGACCTGCCTGGCGAACTGGGCGCCCCAGAACCCGGCCGCACAGACCACGATGTCGGCGTCGATGATCCCGCTGTTGATGTGCACGCCGGTGACACGGCCACCCTTGTCCACGATTCCGAGCACTTCGGTGTGCGGCCGGAAGGTCGCGCCAAGGGCGCGCGCCCGCGAGGCCTGGGCTTCGGCGGCGCGCACCGCCTTCGCCAGGCCGTCGGCGGGTGTATGAAATCCGCCGAGGATGCGGTCGCGGTCCAACAACGGATGCAGCTCCACACATTCGGCTGGCGTCAGCAGACGGCCTTTGATCCCCCACGCCTGGGCCCAGCCGGCCTTGCGGTGTAGGTCTTCCCAGCGTTGCAGTGTGGTGGCGACCTCGAGGCCCCCGACCGGATTGAACGCCCATCCATCGGGATGCTCGAGCTCACTGAACTTTTCGACGGTGTAGCTCGCGAACTGGCTCATCGTCTTTGACGGGTTGGTCTGGAACACCAGGCCTGGCGCGTGTGACGTCGACCCGCCGGTCGCGAACAGGGGTCCGCGGTCGACCACGGTGACGTCGGTGCAGCCCCTTGTGGTCAGTTCGTCGGCCAGTGAGGTGCCGACGATGCCGGCACCGATCACGACAGCCTTGGGCATAGGGCCGCCCGCTCCTCCTGTTGCGAATGACGCAAGGTGTGCTGCTGGACGCAACAATGATTCTCCGCTCAACGACGAACGTCAACTCCGAACAATTGCCTAATGTCGTGTGATCGAGCCAAGGAGGTCATGTGCGAGGTTTGTGTCGATTGACGGGTGCGTACCCACGACGATGTTGGCCGCGCCCGCGTGGGTCGCTTCGACCGCCTGTCGGATCAGGAGGTCCGTGAAACCCGAGGCCATCGCGTGCGCCAGATGTTCATAGGAACTGAGAACCCAGAGGGCGGCCTTCGATAGAGTTTCTGCCATGGCGACAACGTCTGATCAGGAGCGATCCGAGCGGTTCGACGCGCAACGGCAGCGCATCCGCGAGCAGTACCTGCGTCCCGCCGACGAGCGCCCGGCCTCGTCGGCACGGGGTTTGCACCACACCGCCCTGGTGAGCAGCGACGTCGAGCAGACCGTCCGGTTCTACCAGGATCTGCTCGAGTTCCCACTGACCGAACTGATCGAGAACCGTGACTATCCCGGCTCGTCGCATTTCTTCTTCGACATCGGCAATAACAACCTGCTGGCGTTCTTCGACTTTCCCGGCCTCGATCAGGGCCCGTACCAGGAGGTGCTCGGCGGGCTGCACCACCTCGCGATCAGCGTGGAGCCGTCGCGCTGGGAGCGGTTGCGGGACAAGCTCACCGCGGCCGGCGTGGAGTTCGCCGAGCACAGCGACGTCTCGCTCTATTTCCGGGACCCGGACGGGGCCCGCATCGAACTGATCGCCGATCCGCTCGGGGAGATGTACGGCAGCAAGGTCCTGTAGCACTTCAGATCGGCAGCGCGAGAACGCGGCTCATCACGCCGAGCAATTCCGCTGCCGGGTCGTCGGCCATACCGTTCGCCCGCCAGGCGACGTGCATATCGGGCCGCACCAGCACGCAGCCGTCTTCGCCGACCTCGCGTGCCCGCGCCCAGTCCTCGTAGAGATCCTGATACTCGCGGGCGGGGCCGATCACATGGGCTGCCAGGTCGATGCCAAGCTTGTCGGCAACCGCTGCGGCGGCCTCGGCCCACGCGTCGCCGCTGATTCCGGTGAGCAGGCAGAACCTTCCGTGCCCGGCGAGATCGTGCGTGCTGATCGTGCGACCGTCCCGTTTACCCAGCCAGACGTGCGGGAATCGCGCGCCCGGCCAGGTGGTCGGGTGGTAGTAGAGTTCGGGATCGCGGGTGTAGGCCGGCTCGGGTGTGCCATCGGCTACGACTGCCGCCGAGGTGTAGCGCTGCCCGAGTTCGACACCGTGCGCGTTGAACTCATAGTCCTTCAGCTCCAACGCCTTACGCAGTGCCTCACGCTTGCGAGCTGCCTCCGCGGTGTTGTCTACACGGTCTGCGATGCGCGCCTGCATCGTCTCCGGATCGCTGGTGTCGTCGAACCCGAGCGCCTGGAGGATGGCGCCGAATTCCTCGATGCTCTTGTTGGCCCGCAACACGATCTGCTTGCCGACCGGCGCCCGCTCGGCGTCGTAGGAATCCAGCAGCCCCGCGCCGGCCTTGCCCTTCAGCACGTAGGCAAGCTTCCAGGCAAGGTTGTAGGCATCCTGGATGGAGGTATTTGATCCCAGTCCGTTCGACGGGGGATGGCGGTGCACCGCATCGCCGGCGCAGAACACCCGCCCGGATCGGTACGACGTGGCGTACATCTTGTTGTTGCCCCACAACGAAATCGAGCGGATGGTCACTGGGATGGTGTCGTCGCCGACCAGCTGATGCACGATCCGGGTTGCGAGTTCGTCGTCGACGTCCGGCGGCGGCTGGTTGATGTCGTATCCCCAGACGATCAGCCATTCGTTCCACGGCCGCACCATCCGGACCAGCCCCAGACCGATGCCGCCGACGTCCGCGCCGGGTTGCAGCACCCAGTACAGGACGCTGGGCCGGTGCTCCACGAGGTGCGAAAGGTCGGCATGGAAGACGATGTTCATACTGCCCGCGATGTCCATCTGTCCCTCGAACGGCAGCCCGATGTCCGCGGCCACCTTGCTGCGCCCACCGTCGGCGCCGATGACGTACTTGGCGCGAATTGTCGAACGGGCGCCGGTGATTCGATCACGCACCTGCACGTCCACGCCGTCGGCGTCCTGGGTGAGGCCCAGATACTCGGTGTCGAAACGGATCCGGCTGCCGCGAGTTGCCGCGTGCCCCACGATGATCGGCTCCAGCAGCGTTTGCGGGATATCGCAGTTGAGGGTCGGGCTCGCCTGGATGTAGTCCGCCTCGCGCGCCGGGTGCGTCCCCCACGCCCGCACCCGGCCCAACTCGTCGCCGGTGAGGCTGGTACAGAACACGGTTTCGCCCATCAGCTCGTGCGGCGCGGCCTGGGCCAGCACGTCCTCCTCGATGCCGAGATCGCGAAACACCTCCATCGTGCGCTGATTGGTGATGTGGGCGCGCGGCGTGTTCGCCGTCCACCGGTACTTGGTCAGCACCATGTGCTCGACCCCGAGGGTGGCGAGCGCCAGCGCGGCAGCGCCGCCGGCCGGGCCGCTGCCGATGATCAGCACATCGGTTTTCAGATCTCCGGAGGGAACCGCTGGAGCGGTGTCGAGCGGGGCGCCGGCCGCGGCGTCGGACGGGTTGGTCATGAGGGATGCTCCTGTGGTGTAAGTACGGTGTCTATTGGTGCAAGCACGATGTCGAAGTTGATCTGGTGGTAGGGATGGTCGATGGGACCCCCGTCGGGCGCGGTTCCCGCGGGATGTTCGGTGGCGTCGACGATCAGGCTGTTCTTGACGCCGAATACCGCGTCGCACGCCAGGTACTTGTCGCCCGCGACGAAGATGTGCGTGATCAGGGCGCGGTGCCCCGGCGCGTCGACCTTGTAGTGCAGGTGCGCGGGCCGCATCGGGCTGCGGTCGGCGGCTCGCAGCAGATCGCCGACCGGTCCGTCGTAGGGAATCGGATAGGGCGCGGGTAGCACGGACCAGAAGCGGTATTCGCCGTCGGCTCCGGCGCGCTGCCAGGCCCGGCCGGCGCTGCGATCGTCGTCGTACTGGACGTCGTAGAAGCCATCCTCGTCGGCTTCCCAGACCTCGATCCGCGCTCCCGGCAGCGGCGTGCCATCGGCGGAGCGGACGGTCCCGGAGACATAGCAGGGGCTGCCCTTTGCGCCGCGGGCAATGTCGCCGCCCAGCGGCACTTCGGGCGCGTCCTCGACGAAGAACGGTCCGAAGACGGTGGATTCGGTGGCGCCGGTTGTGGACGGCGCGTTGACCGCGACGGTGAGCATGGAGAGGCCGAGCACGTCAGACAGCAGAATGAACTCCTGCCGCTTGTCCGTCGTGGTATGGCCGACTCTGGTGAGAAAGTCGATGCCGCGCTGCCATTCCGCCTCGGTGAGCCGGACCTCGCGCGCGAAATCGTGCAGATGCCGGACCAGGCTGCTCATCACCTCGCGCAAGCGTTGCGAGGGGGCGCCGGCGAAACTCGCGATCACCTCGTCGGTGACGGCCTGTTCTCGAACCTGCTGCATGCTCATGGGTTTTCCTCCTCCGCCTCGCCCGACCACGCCGCTTCGAGCAGCGAACGCAGCGCGGACGTGGTCACCGGAACTGGGTTGTCGGCCGGGACCGCGGGCTCGATCAGGGCAACCGCCTCGTCCAATTGGTCGTGGCGTAATCCGATGTCGCGCAGCCCCGTTGGGATACCGACCCGTTTCGACAGGCTCTGCAGGCCGGCAACGGGGTCGGCAAAACCAAGGGCGCGGCCGATGCGTGCCGCTGCCGAGGTCGCGCCGGGTGCGTTGAAAGCCAGGACGTGCGGCAGCACAATCGCGTGCGTTTGGGCGTGCGGCAGGTCGTAGGCGCCGCCGAGCACATGGCAGATCTTGTGATGCAGTCCCGAACCCGCGACGGCGAACGCGCTGCCCGCAAGATAGGCCCCATAGAGCAGATCCGAGCGGGCATCCAGGTCGCTACCGTCGACGACGACCGCGGGGAGTCCGTTCGCCAGGGCGCGGATCCCTTCTTCGGCGGCGAGCGAACTGATCGGATTTCGTCGCGGCGCCCAGAACGCCTCCACGCAGTGCGCCATCGCGTTCAAGCCGCTGGCGGCGGACAGCCCGGCGGGTAATGACACCGTGAGTTCGGGGTCGTAAACCACCACGCGCGGCAGCACCACCGGATCGCTGCCGGTGCGCTTGCGCTCGCCTTCGGTGAGACCCCACACCGGAGTCACCTCGGAGCCGGCGTAGGTGGTGGGAACGGCGACGACGGGCAGCCCCGTGGTCAGCGCGACCGCCTTGGCGGTCCCGGTGGTGGAACCTCCGCCGACGCTGAGCAGCGCATCCGCGCCGACCTCGGCCGCCATCGCGCGGGCCGCCTCGGCGACCGCCACCGGCACGTGCGGGCGGACGTCGGCAAACGTCGCAACGATACGATCGGCAACCGGCGTCAAAAGCTCCCGTGCCGTCGCCTGTTCGGAGGCGGTCGTGATCAGCAGCAACCGGGAACTCCCGAGCCGATCCACCTCGCCGCTAAGCCGCTGCCGCGCCGCGCCCCGGCCGAAGACGATCCGTCCGGGCAGCGCGTCGTAGCTGAACTCCAGCACCGTCGACCTCCGATCTCAGTTCGGCTTCGTGATGTCGTTCACACTTCGCCGCTCCGAGGTATATGTCCAATATCTATTTGCTGCCTCAGCCATATACTTTGGTATGGACCTGCGCCAACTCCGGTACTTCGTGACGGTTGCCGAGGAGCATTCGGTGACCCGGGCCGCCGCACGGCTGCACCTGACACAGCCGCCACTGACGGTGCAGTTGTCCCGCCTGGAACGCGAGCTCGGGGTCCCGCTGCTGATTCGGCATCGCCGCGGCGTCGACCTGACCGACGCCGGCCGGTACCTTTCGACCCAAGCGCGACGGCTGCTCGGCGAGGTCGACGCGCTCGCGGAGTCGGTCCGACAACTGGGGGAAGGGCGCAGCGGGCGGCTTGCGCTCGCGTTCGACTCGGCGACCGCTTGGGCGGTGTTGCCGCAACTCCTGGAACGCTTTCAGGTCGATCGTCCCGATGTGGTGCTCGACGTCAGCGAGGAGACCGCGGACGGCGTGCTAGAGGCAGTTCGCTTGCGCCGCACCGACCTTGGGCTGGTGCACCTGCCGCCACCGACGGTTGCGCGGACCCGGGACCCGCAGCTGGACTTCGCAGTTGTGCATCGCGAGCCGCTGGTTGCGGTGCTGCCCGCGGCGCTCGCCACGCAGCACGGCGAGCGGGCCGACCTCGCAGCGCTGGCCGAGCAGCAATTTCTGGCACCGGCACCCGGGGCGTGGGGCGGGCTGCAACGGCACCTCGTCGAGGCGTGCCGGCAGGCCGGATTCGAACCGAACGTACGCGATGTCAAACTCGTCCCCACAGTGGTGGCGTTGGTCGGTGCCGGCCTCGGCGTCTCGATCCTGCCGTCATCAGTGCGAGCCGTCCGCGGCGACAAGGTCGCGGTGCTGCCCCTTGCCCGGCACGTGCCGGTGGTCGAAACCGCACTTGTTCGGCGTCGCGATGAACCGCCCGCGCCGCCTGCACGGCATCTGCTGCGGCTTGCCCTTTCCACCCCGGAGCCGGACATGCTTGCCCCCGAGCTCGCTCCCGCACGCACCGGACGGGACGCGGTGTGGCGGTGGGGCGAGTAGCCGCTTCGCCAACAGCGGGCGGCAACGGCGAAGATGCCCTTGGGGTCGTACTGCTCGCGGATAGTGCTCAGCCGCAGGTGTGTTCCGGCACCCAGGCGGTGCACACGCGCTCCCAACGATTACTACCGCACAGGACGCCAACGGCGGACGGATCGCCCGGCGTTAACGGCTGACTAGTCGCGCCCGTTCCGCCGGCGTCAACGTGGATTCACCCAAGATCTTGTCGATGATCGTCACCACATCGATGGCGAGCGGGCAACCGGCTCGCCATCGTCGTGAGACAAATTCGAAAAGCGCCAGTCGTGGCGGTCGTGAATGGCCACCCCCGGTGAGAACCTACGCGTCCGTAGAGCGACGCTCGGGTTAGGTTTCGGCCGAGGCACGCAGACCGTCGAGCACGAATCCGAGGTGCCGGCGCCACACGGCGTCGTCACCGTCCGACATCGCGATCACGTTCGACATCGCACTCACCAGGGTGGCCAGATCGTCGGGGCCGAAGTCCGACCGCAGCACGCCCGCATCCCTGGCCCGCCCGACGACACTGTCCAGTACTCCCCCAGCCCGACCGCACTCGGCGGCGACGTCGACAGAGCCGACGGGGTTGCGTGATATCGCTTCGTTGATCGCGCGGTCGCGGGCCTGCATAGTGAACATCCCGTCCAGAAAGCCGGCGAATCCCCGCCACGGATCCGGGTCGGCGAGTGCGGTCTCAGCCAGCCGGTCGAGTTCGGCAAGCCGCTCCGGCAGCACCGCGTCCAACAGGGCACCCCGATTCGGGAAGTGGTTGTACAGCGTGCCGATGCTCACCCCGGCCTGGCGCGCGATCTCCTCGAGCGGCACGTCCACCCCACGCTGGGCGAAGAGTTCGGCGGCCGCTGTCGCCAGCCGGTCGCGGTTGCGAGCCGCATCCGCACGCATGGTCGGAGACACCGACCCATTCTAGCTAAGTCGAGGTTTCCCTCAAGTTATGCTAGAACTTGAGTATGACCTCAACTTATCACCGTCCAGTTCTCGTCGTCCTCGGCGCCGGGCCCGGCCTCGGCATGTCCGTGGCGCACCGATTCGGTGCCGAGGGCTACGCCGTCGCGCTGGTCTCCCGCAGCGCCGACCGACACCCCGACTACCTGCGGTCCCTGGCCGAGCGCCGGCGTCGAGGCCGCGGCCTTCATCGCCGACGCCGCCGATCCGGTGGCCCTGCGCGCGGCCGTCGACGCGGTGCGGCACCGGTTCGGCCGGATCGACGTCGGCTACTACGGCCCGGCCGCCCTCGGATCGTTTGCCGATGACATCACCCAGCTCGACGCCGCGGGCGCCGAAGCCGCACTGCGCGGTGCCGTGGCCGCCGTCGACTTCGCATCGTTGTTGCTTCCCGAACTGACGCAGCGCGGCAACGGCGGCCTGCTGTTCGCCGGCGGCCTGAGCAGCGTGATCCCGATGCCGCCCCTGGGCGGCCTGGCGCTGGCTTCGGCGGCGCTGCGCAATTACGCGATCACCCTGCACGCGGCGCTCGCGCCAGCCGGGATCTACGCCGGCACGATGACGATCGGCGGACTGATCGCACGCGGCGACATTCACCAAGCGATGGCGAGCAACCCCGATCTCTTCCGCGGGGTGGCCGCGGCAACGCTGAATCCTGACGACCTCGCCGAGGACGTCTGGCAGCTGTACAACAAGCGCACCGACGCGGAAGCCGTTGTGAACGCGGTGGCTGCGTGAAACCCCGCATCGGCCATCTAGAGTCGCCGTTGAGGCGGCCGTCAGCCGCCGTCGCTATGCCGGCCGTCGTGGCGTCGTGGCAAGCACCGGCCAACCGAATCGGGCCGCTACGCCGGTGCTGAACGCCACGTGATCGGGCGGACGCTCGCCAAGATCCGGCATTCCCACGGAGGCGAACAGGCCATCGTCCGCAAAGCAGATGAGTTCGGCGGTTCGCAGGGTCCACGCCGGATGGTCGTTCGGCAGATACCAGGTGTGGCCGGCTCGCGCCACGTGCAGTCCCCAGCGGGCGGTCAGGAAGTGCTCCCGCGGTCCCGGTGTCAGCACCTCCCCTACCTGCACCTCAATCCTGCTCGTCGCGGTTACTCGGGGCCAGCGCAGGATTGACGTATAGGTGTGACGGCCGCTCCGCTGCTGGTAGCTCATGCGGGCCCAGCGGTACGGAAGACCGAACACCGTCCTGGCCGCGGCCACCACGTCGGGCCGGTTGGTGTCGAGGCTGAGGAACACCACCCCGCGACGGCCGGTCCCGTCGACCGAATAGAGTCGCACGTTCGTCTCCAGCAAGGTGCCGAACAGCGCCGGGCCGTGCGCCAGGCCGGTGTTGGCCATCTGAAACGGCACCAGCCCCACATAACTGCAGCCCTCGAAGACGTCGGGTTCGGTGCCGGGCGGATAGAACTGCGCGATGCTCGTCGGCTCGACCGCCCAGTGCAGGAAGGACAGATTCACCCAATCCTGGCGCAAGATCCACGGCCTGCCCAGGTTCGGCGCCTCCGCTGTGACCGCTTCCGTCATATCGGCACTGTAACCGCGCGCCGACATTCGCCGAATGTCGCGAAACTGAGCGTTCACCGCGACAGTGCGGATTTCTACTTGACACGCCGCGTCCGCGTCGCAAAGCGCACAGTCGGGTTAGTCGCCGCCTAGTGCCCGGGCTTCGTCGAGTCCGAAACCGAATCCCCTTCCGGCAGCAACGCTTCCAGCGCCGAGCCGGTGATCCGGCGGAACGCCCGCCGCGGCCGTTTCACGTCGAGGATGGCCACCTCGAGAGTGGAAGGGCCGAGTGTCCTTGTCTCCGAGCCGTTTCCGCCACCGGCCTTCAGCGCATCGACGGCGATCTTGGCCGCCTCCGACAGGCTGGCGTTCTCGGTGTAGGAGTCGTTGAGCTTCGCGATGATCGGGTCGGTGGTACCACCCATCACCACGAAATGTGGTTCGTCGTTGATCGACCCGTCGTAGGTGATGCGGTACAACTCCGGCGGTTTGGTCTCGCCGTAGTGCGCGACCTCGGCCACGCACAGCTCCACCTCATACGGCTTGGCCTGCTCGGTGAAAATCGTGCCCAGCGTCTGCGCGTACACGTATGGCCAGCTGCCGGCCGGTCACGTCGCGGCGGTCGTATGCATAGCCCTTGGTGTCGGCCCACTGAATGCCGCCGCGGCGCAGATTGTCGAACTCATTGAAGCGGCCGGCTGCGGCGAAACCGACGCGGTCGTAGAGCTCGCTGATCTTGTAGAGCGACCGCGACGGGTTCTCGGCGACGAACAACACGCCACCGGCGTACGTCAGACGCCACCAGACTGCGCCCTCGGGCAATACCCTTGCGCGCGAGTTCCGAACGCTCCCGCATCGCCTGTTCGGGCGAAATGAAGTATGGAAAGCTCACGACTCTCCCCGCGCGTCCGTCGACGGCCCAGAACCGGACCGCAAAGTGCTTTCAGCGGAACGGCTTTCGATGACCTCGCGGGCAAGCGTCGCGATGCGCTCCTCCGGCACCTCCTCGGCGCCGTCGGCGTTGATCGTCACCGCCGTCGGATAGATGCCCCGCACCAAATCCGGACCGCCGGTGGCCGAGTCGTCATCGGCCGCGTCGTACAGGCTCTCGATCGCGACCCTCAGCGCGGAGGCGCCGTCGACCACCTGCGAGTACAGCTTCTTGATCGACGTCTTGGCGAAGACCGATCCCGAGCCGACCGCCTGGTAGCCGTCTTCCTCGATGTTCCAGCCGCCTGCAGCGTCGAACGACACGATCCGCCCCGCACCCTGTGGGTCGGGGTCATCCAGGTCGTAGCCGGCCAGCAGCGGCAACGCCACGAACCCCTGCAGGGCCGCGCCCAGATTGCCGCGAACCATGGTGGAAAGCCGGTTCACCTTGCCCGGGAAGGTCAGCGGCACACCCTCGACCTTCTCGTAGTGCTCCAGCTCGACTGCATACAGGCGCGCAAACTCGACAGCGATAGCGGCGGTGCCCGCGATCCCGGTCGCCGTGTAGTCGTCGGTGATGTACACCTTCTTGACGTCGCGACCGGCGATCATGTTGCCCTGGGTGGAGCGCCGATCCCCGGCGATCACCACGCCACCGGGGTACCTCA
Organism: uncultured Actinomycetota bacterium; assembly: GCA_963799495.1. Lineage (GTDB taxonomy): Bacteria > Actinomycetota > Actinomycetes > Mycobacteriales > Mycobacteriaceae > Mycobacterium. The sequence continues at coordinate 203,614 of CAWCXH010000019.1, read as the reverse complement.
GCGCGACGATCGTGGTGCCGTGCGGCAGTGCACCCGACGGCGCGACACCCGCGTCCACGCCGGAGCCGCCGACGGGAAGTAGGTGGGGCGCCTGGCGGCGCAGCAGATCAGAAAAGGACGACAGGTCCATCGGTACGGAGAATGCTCCGGGGAGGGGTTTGGGAAAGGCCTGCTGCTCGCGATGCGGCCAGGTCACTGTCCGCCCTTTTGGACGTACGCGCGCACGAAGTCCTCGGCGTTCTCTTCGAGAACGTCGTCGATCTCGTCCAGCAGGTCGTCGGTCTCCTCGGTCAGCTTTTCGCGACGCTCCTGCCCGGCGGCCGTGCTGCCGGTGAGGTCGTCGTCCTCGCCGCCACCACCGCCACGCTTGGTCTGCTCCTGAGCCATCGCTGCCTCCTGCATATGTCATCGGCGCGGCTCACAGCTGCCCGCCGGTTCCTCCACAGTACCGGTCGACGCACGAATTGCCCGGCGTAACACCGGTCACATCGTTCAGGTGGTGAGCTGTTCGACCAGCTCGACGGCACTGTCCACCGAGTCCAGCAGCGCGCCGACATGCGCCTTGCTGCCCCGCAGCGGCTCCAACGTTGGGATCCGGACGAGCGAATCCCCGCCCAGGTCGAAGATCACCGAGTCCCAACTGGCCGCGGCGATGTCCGCGCCGAAGCGCCTTAGACACTCACCGCGGAAGTACGCCCGGGTATCGGTCGGCGGGTTTTCGACGGCGTCGAGCACCTGCTGCTCGGTGACCAGCCGCTTCATCGAGCCGCGGGCGACGAGCCGGTTGTACAGACCCTTGTCCAGCCGGACGTCGGAATACTGCAGGTCGACCAGGTGCAGCCGCGGCGCCGACCAACTCAGGTTCTCCCGATGCCGGAACCCGTCGAGCAGCCGCAGCTTGGCCGGCCAGTCCAGCAGGTCGGCGCATTCCATCGGGTCACGCTCGAGCAGATCCAGTACGTGCGCCCAGGTCTGGACGATGTCGGCGGCGCGCGGATCGGGGTCGCGGGTGTCCACCAGCTTGGCCACCCGGTCCAGATAAATCCGTTGCAGCGCAAGGCCGGTCAACTCGCGGCCGTCGGCCAGCGCGACGGTGGCCCGCAGCGACGGGTCGCGGCTGATCACGTGCACCGCATGCACCGGCCGGGCCAGCGCCAGGTCGGTCAGGTCGAGGCCCTCTTCGATCAGGTCGAGCACCAGCGCCGTGGCGCCCAGCTTGAGATAGGTCGACGTCTCGGCGAGGTTCGCGTCGCCGATGATGACGTGCAGCCGCCGGTACTTGTCGGCGTCGGCGTGCGGCTCGTCGCGGGTGTTGATGATCCCGCGTTTGAGCGTGGTCTCCAGCCCGACCTCGACCTCGATGTAGTCGGAACGCTGGGACAGCTGAAAACCCGGCTCATCGCCCGACGGCCCGATCCCGACCCGGCCCGAACCGGTGATCACCTGCCGCGATACCAGATGCGGCGTCAGGCCCGCGATCACCGCCGAGAACGGCGTCTGACGGCTCATAAGGTAGTTCTCGTGCGAACCGTAGGAGGCGCCCTTTCCGTCCACGTTGTTCTTGTACAGCTGCAGCTTGGCCGCCCCGGGCACGCTCGCGACGTGGCGCGCGGCGGCCTCCATCACCCGCTCGCCTGCCTTGTCCCAGATCACGGCGTCCAGCGGGTCGGTGCACTCCGGCGCCGAGTACTCCGGGTGTGCGTGATCGACGTACAGGCGCGCGCCGTTGGTCAGGATCATGTTGGCCGCGCCAACCTCGTCGGCGTCCACCACCGGGGGCGGGCCCGCCGACCGACTGAGGTCGAACCCGCGGGCGTCTCGCAGCGGCGATTCGACCTCGTAGTCCCACCTTGTGCGCTTGGCCCGCTGGATGCCCGCGGCCGCCGCGTAGGCCAGCACCGCCTGCGTCGACGTCAGGATCGGATTCGCGGTCGGGTCGGACGGCGACGAGATGCCGTATTCGACCTCGGTTCCGATAATCCGTTGCATATGTTCAACCCTAGGTGACGACGTCGGGTCGCCGTCGGCCGAGGGCTGCCGAGTTGTCGGAGGTGGAACGCGCGGTGAGGCCATGACCTCAGTGGATGCGTCGCAGCGGGCCGAGGCCGAACAGTGGTTCCTCGACCGTGGCCTGCCGTCGGTGCTGCGCCCGGGCGCCCTGGTGGGCCGGGTGTGGTCCCGGTCGGCCCCCGCCCTGGCCGGGTTCGCGGTAATGATGGCGTTCTCGATCATCGTGGTCCTCATCACCGGCAAGCACACCATCGACATCGACGGGCGCCCCACCAGGACCGAGTGGTTCGTCCTCGGGGCGGCGGTGCTCGTGCTGCCGTCCGCAGCGCTGGCCGGCTGGCTGGTGTCCCGCATCCGCAGCGACGGCAGCCGGGCGCTCGTGTCGACGGTGTCCGTCGCGATTACAGTCCTCGGGGCGGTCTTCGGCGGCCCGAGTTCGCGGGTCTTGGTGAACTTTCTGGTCGTCGGTATCGCGGTCGCCGTCGTGCTCGCACTGACGGCAACGGGCGTGGGTTCGATCCTGGGCTGGGCCGTGCAGATGACCCTGTCCAACCTCGCCCTGGTGGGCACCCTGATCGGGCGCGCGTTGCCTGTCGTACTGCTGACCGTGCTGGTCTTCTTCAACTCCTATGTCTGGCTGATGGCGGCGACCGTGAGCCGCCCTCGGCTCTGGGTGGCCATCGCCTTTCTCGCCGGGATCGCAGTAGCATTCGTGGTCTCCAGCACCGTGGAACGGGTCCGCCCGATGCTGACGGCCACCGGCCAGCTCGCCGCGTCCGACGAGCGGCTGGCCGACACACCGTTTGCTGCCGTCCCGGAACGACCCGCCCGCCGTGGGCTGTTACGCGGCGAACGGTGGAACGTAGTGTTCGTACTCGCCATGTCGCAAACGGTGCAGGTCGGGATCGTCGCGATCATGACCGCGGGAATCTTCTTCGTGCTCGGTCTGATCCTGCTGAGCCCCCAGCTACTGGCCGAATGGACCCGGAACGGGTCTAGTGACGGGCAGATTCTGGGCATGACATTTCCCGTGCCGCAGGCGCTGATCCAGACCAGCCTGTTCCTGGGCGCGTTGACCTTCATGTACGTCAGTGCGCGCGCCGCAGGCGACGCGGACTACCGGAAGCGGTTCGTCGACCCGCTCATCGACGACCTGCAGCTGACCCTGCTCGCCCGCAATCGATATCGGACGCTTACGGCGCACTAGCGGTTCACGGCGATACGCTTCGCGCAGAATGTTGCCCGCGTCCGACATGCCTGGATTCGGCGCAATCGCGTTGTGGACGTTCAGATTTCCGAAAGACTCTGGCAGACAGTTGGGTTCCTGTCCGTCATCGCAATCATCTTCATGCTCACCACGATTCGCGACGAGGTGCGTGGCCTACCTCGAACTGCCGCCCGGCCGCACAGCTTTCGGCTAGCGCTGCCCGGCCGGGCGCACGATGATTTCGTTGACGTCGACATCGGGTGGCTGCCCAATCGCGTAAGAGATCGCGTTGGCTATGGAGTCGGCGGGAATGGAGATGGCCCGGTACGTTCTCATCGCCTCTTGCGCGGTGGGATCGCTGATTGAATCGGCGAGTTCGGATTCGACGACGCCGGGCGAAATGGTCGTGACACGAATGCTTGGATCGCTTTCGAGCCGCAGCCCTTCTGTGATTGCCCAGGCGGCGTACTTGCTGGCGCAGTACACCGCGCCGGTGGGCACCACTTCATGCGCCCCGATCGAGGCGACCGTGACGAAGTGTCCGCCGGCCTGGCGCTTGAAATGCGGTAATGCGGCCGCGATGCCGTGCAGCAGGCCCCTGATGTTGACGTCGATCATCTGATTCCACTCGTCCACCAGAAGCGCGTCGAGTCGCGACAGCGGCATTACTCCGGCGTTGTTGACAAACACGTCCAGCTTGCCGAACTCGCTGACCACTCCATCGACCAACGCCGCGACATCGGCGCGGTCGGTGACGTCGACCGCGCGCGCGACCGCCGTTCCGCCGTCGGCGTTGATCTTTCCGGCGATGTCAACGAGCCGATCCGTCCGCCGGGCCGCGAGGACGACTTGGTGTCCTTCACCGCCGAGCCTGATCGCAGTCGCCTGACCGATTCCGCTGCTGGCACCCGTGATGACAACGACCTTGCTAGTCATGGGTTCAGCTTGCATCCACGAAGCCGCCGCGGCGACAAAATGTGCGCGGAATTACGCCGCTACAGGTACTGACCGAGGTTGGACTCGGTGTCGATGGCGCGCGACGCGCTCGAGCTCTTGCCGGTGACCAGCGTGCGGATGTAGACGATCCGCTCGCCCTTCTTGCCCGAGATCCGTGCCCAGTCATCGGGGTTGGTGGTGTTGGGCAGGTCCTCGTTCTCGGCGAACTCGTCGACGATCGAGTCGAGCAGATGCTGGATGCGCAGACCGGGCTGGCCGGTCTCCAGCACCGCCTTGATCGCGTTCTTCTTCGCCCGGTCGACGACGTTCTGGATCATCGCGCCGGAGTTGAAGTCCTTGAAGTACATGACTTCCTTGTCACCGTTGGCGTAGGTGACCTCCAGGAACCGGTTGTCGTCGATCTCGGCGTACATCCGGTCGACGACCTTTTCGATCATCGCCTTGATGCACAGCGCGCGGTCGCGGCCGAACTCGGCCAGGTCGTCGGAATGGATCGGCAGGTGCACGGTGAGGTACTTGGAGAAGATGTCCTGCGCCGACTCGGCGTCCGGCCGCTCGATCTTGATCTTGACGTCCAGGCGGCCGGGCCGCAGGATCGCCGGGTCGATCATGTCCTCGCGGTTGGAGGCGCCGATGACGATGACGTTCTCCAGGCCCTCGACACCGTCGATCTCACTCAACAGCTGCGGGACCACCGTGGTCTCCACATCCGAGCTCACACCCGTGCCGCGGGTGCGGAAGATCGAGTCCATCTCGTCGAAGAACACGATCACCGGGGTGCCTTCCGACGCCTTCTCCCGCGCCCGCTGGAAGATCAGCCGGATGTGGCGTTCGGTCTCGCCGACGAACTTGTTCAGCAGCTCCGGGCCCTTGATGTTGAGGAAGTAGCGACTTCGCCTCGCGGGCATCGTCGCCGCGGACCTCGGCCATCTTCTTGGCCAGCGAGTTCGCCACCGCCTTGGCGATCAGCGTCTTGCCGCAGCCGGGCGGGCCGTAGAGCAGCACACCCTTGGGTGGGCGCAGCGAGTACTCGCGGTAGAGCTCCTTGTGCAGGAACGGCAGCTCGACCGCGTCGCGGATCTGCTCGATCTGCCGGCCCAGGCCGCCGATGTCGTTGTAGCTGACGTCGGGAACCTCTTCCAGGACCAGGTCCTCGACCTCGGCCTTCGGGATGCGCTCGAACGCATACCCGGCCTTGGTGTCGACCAGCAGCGAGTCACCGGGGCGCAGCCTGCGCGGGCGCTCATCCTCCTCGAGCGCCTCTACGACTTCGGCGGGCAGGTCTTCGATCGCGACCAGCGGCTCGGCCAGCCACACGATGCGTTCCTCGTCGGCGTGACCGACCACGAGCGCGCGGTGGCCGTCGGCCAGGATCTCGCGCAACGTGCTGATCTCGCCGACCGATTCGAAGTGGCCGGCCTCGACGACCGTCAACGCCTCGTTGAGGCGCACCGTCTGGCCCTTCTTCAGCACGTTCACGTCGATGTTCGGCGAGCAGGTCAGGCGCATCTTGCGGCCCGAAGTGAACACGTCGACGGTGTCGTCGTCGTGCGTCCCCAACAGCACGCCGTATCCGCTGGGCGGCTGACCGAGGCGGTCGACCTCCTCGCGCAGTGCAAGCAATTGCTGACGGGCCTCCTTGAGGGTTTCCATCAGCTTGGAATTCCTGGCCGCCAGCGAGTCGATCCTCGCCTCGAGCTGGTGCACATCACGGGCGCTACGCAGTCCGCTCTGGGGACCGACCGCATTCTCCAGCTGCTCGCGCAGGATCGCCGCCTCCCGGCGCAACTCTTCTAGTTCGGCAGCATCATCGCTGGACATCGGGGTTCCGAAGGCTTCAGAACGCTCTGACTCACTCATGCTGCGCTCCCTCCCGCACCGGAAGTTGGTGCAGTAACAACTTCAAAGCTACCGGCGATTCAGCCTTTGTGTGCGGTGTAGGAATTCGACACACCAGCAACACTGTTAACCTCTGAGGTGAGTTGGGCCCATCGAAAGGACAGCCGTGACCCTGAAAACCCTCGTTACCGGCGTGGCAGCAGCCGCTATGGTGGGCGCTGCCGCGGCGGGTGTGACTTCCATTGCATCCGGCCCGCTAACGGCCATGCCGGCCGTGCAGCCGGTCGTCTTCGACATTCCGCTGCCCCTACAGCCGGCTGCCGATGTGCCCAGCACGGATCAGCTGATGGCCGTGCTGAACGGTCTCGCCAATCCGAACGTTCCGTTTCGGAGCAAGGACGGCCTGGTGGAAGGCGGCGTCGGCATTGTCGAGGGAAAGGCAGCCGACAAAGTGATGGCCAGCGCCGCCCAGGATGGCACGCTGCCGAACTCGTTCGTCATCGACGGCATTGCGCCGGCGGGACCCGGCCTGGCGACGGCCACTGTGACCGCCTCCGGTCCGGCGCTTGCCCCAACCACCCAGACGGTCACGTTCGTGAACCAGGGTGGCTGGAGGTTGTCCCGCGCATCGGCCACATCGCTGCTGCAGGCGGCGCTGGCGTAAACCGTCCCTCGGTGCACCGCACCCGCGTCGCAGTCCTGAGCGCCGCCGCGATTGTGGCGGCGCTCGGGCTGAGCGGATGTGGTGACGAAACCCATCCGGCGGCGACGTCGACGCCAGTGGTGACGACGCTCCGCACGCCGGCGCCCGCGGCCCCGCCGCCGGCGTCGCTGCCGCCGCCGACCGCGCTCACCGACGTGCTGTATCGGCTCGCGGACGCGTCGGTGCCGGGCGCGGACAAGGTGGGCCTCGTCGAGCACGGCACCGCCGCGGACGCCGAGGCGCTGGACAAGTTCGGCCGCGCCCTTGCCGATAGCGGGTTCACGCCGTTGACCTTCGAGGCCACCGATCTGGTGTGGTCGCAGTCGGATCCGGGCAATGTGGTCGCCACCATCGCCGTCAAGGCCGCCAATCGGTCGTCCGGAGGCAACTTCACCTACCCGATGGAGTTCAACCCGCTGCGCAACACCTGGCAACTGACCCGGCAGACCGCGGATCTCCTGCTGCAACTGGGCCAGACACCGACTGCCACGCCACCCCGCTGAGCACGCCGGCATGTGGATCGGGTGGCTGGAGTTCGACCTGCTGCTCGGTGACGTGCGTTCGCTCAAGCAGAAGCGCTCCGCCATCCGGCCGGTGGTCGCCGAATTGCAGCGCCGGTTCGCCGTGTCAGCGGCCGAAACGGCCTCGCAGAACCTGCACCGCCGTGCCGGTATCGGCATCGCCGTGGTGTCGGCCGATCGCACTCACGTGGTGGAGGTACTCGACGCCGCCGAACGGCTGGTGGCAGCGCGTCCGGAGGTGGAGTTGCTGTCCGCCCGGCGCGGACTGCGGCGCAGCAGCGACGACGATTAGGTGAGCCGCTTGCGGCGCAACGGTGTCGGCGTCACGGCCCCCGGCGCCAATTTGCGCGCGCTGATCAAAAAGGCGGTATGCCCGCGCATGCTGTGTTGCGGCCGCACCGCCAGCCCCACCACATTCCAGCCGCGCTGGATCGTCTCCCACGCCCGCGGTTCGGTCCAGCACTGCTGTTCGCGCAGCGCCTCGACGGTGCGCGACAACTGGGTAACGGTGGCGACGTAGGCGATCAGCACCCCACCGGCGACCAGCGCGCGCGCGATCGTGTCGAGCACCTCCCATGGCGCAAGCATGTCGAGCACCACCCGGTCCACTTCGGGTCCGGTGTAGTCGGCGACGTCGGCGATCACCAGCTCCCAGTTGGCGGGCCGCTCACCGAAGAAGGTGGCGACATTGCGCGCCGCGTGGTCGGCGTGGTCGTCGCGCACCTCGTACGACAGCACGCAACCGTCGGGGCCGACCGCGCGCAACAGCGAACAGGTCAGCGCCCCGGAGCCGGCGCCGGCCTCCAACACCCGGGCGCCCGGGAAGATGTCGCCCTCGTGCACGATCTGGGCGGCGTCCTTGGGATAGATCACCTGCGCGCCACGCGGCATCGACAGGACGTAGTCGATGAGCAGCGGCCGCAGCACCAGGAAGGGGTCGCCGTTGTTCGACTTGACGACGCTGCCCTCCGGTAGCCCGATCACGCCGTCGTGGGCGATCGCACCGCGATGGGTGTGGAACTCGCCGCCGGTGGCCAGCACCATCGTGTAGTGCCGACCTTTCGAGTCGGTCAGCTGAACGCGATCACCGACGGCGAATGGACCGGTACGTGGCACAGCTGTCCAGCGTGCCAGTAGACGCGCCGCCAGCGGTGCGCGGGGTTGTCGGTGATGGGACTTAGGCTGCGGTTATGACCGACCAGCCGGCCCCGCCAGCTGTGCCTGTCGAGTCGGCTCCGCCGACGCGGCGTCCGGCGCTGTCACCGTCGCGGGCCAGCGACTTCAAGCAATGCCCGCTGCTGTACCGCTTCCGTGCGATCGACCGGTTACCGGAGCCGACGTCGACGGCGCAGTTGCGCGGATCGATCGTCCACGCCGCACTCGAGCAGCTCTACGCGCTGCCGGCGGCCGAGCGCGGCCCGGACACCGCCATGACGCTCGTCGACCCGGCCTGGGAGCGGGTTATCGCGGCGCAGCCCCGGTTGGCGGGCGACATCGAACCGGCGATGCGTGCGGAGTTAGTTGCAGAGGCCAGGGCGTTGCTGTCGGGGTACTACCGGCTGGAGGATCCGAGGCGGTTCGACCCGCAGAGCTGCGAACAACGCGTCGAGGTCGAGCTGGAAGACGGCACGCTGCTGCGTGGGTTCGTCGACCGCATCGACGTCGCGCCGACCGGCGAGCTGCGGGTCGTCGACTACAAGACCGGCAAGGCGCCGCCGGAGGCGCGCGGGCTGGCCGAATTCAAGGCGATGTTCCAGATGAAGTTCTACGCCGTTGCCCTGCTGCGCTCGCGGGGCGTGATGCCCGCCCGGCTGCGGCTGCTGTACCTCGCCGACGGTCAGGTATTGGACTACTCTCCCGATCTCGACGAGCTGCTGCGTTTCGAGAAGACGTTGATGGCGATCTGGCGGGCCATCCAATCCGCCGGGGCCACAGGCGATTTCCGCCCGCACCCGTCACGGCTGTGCGATTGGTGCGCTCATCACGCCCACTGCCCGGTGTTCGGCGGTACCCCGCCGCCGTACCCGGGGTGGCCGGAGCGCCCGGACGAGGGTGACGACGACGCGGAGCTGCCGACCGACGTGCGCTCATCGGAGCCGGCTGCGTGATCGGCTGCCACTACCGCCGGTTACCTGCCGATGGCGAGTACCAGATGTTCGAATCCACCGATGACACGGGCAGCAACTGGAATCCCGACATCCAGCATGGTTCGCCGCCGCTGGCCCTGATGACAAAGCTCATCGAGGAGCTCGCGGGCGATTCACCGCTGCGCATCGGCCGGCTGTCGCTGGAAATCCTGGGCGCGATACCCGTTGCGCCGGTGCGGGTTCGGGCGTGGGTGGAGCGCCCTGGCTCCCGGATTTCGATGATGGCCGCTGAGATGCTGGCCCCGCGTCCGGGCGGTCCCGACCGGGCGGTGGCGCGGGTGACGGCATGGCTGCTGGCCGTGAGTGACACCGCCGACGTCACGACCGACCGATACCCGCCGCTGGTCGAGGGTGAGGCGACCGGGATCAGCCACGCCTGGGAAGGCGCGCCGGGTTACTTGGAGACCGTGAGCTGGCGAACGCAGCCGACGGCCGAAGGCGAGGCGGCCGAGGTATGGCTGGCTCCGTTGGTGCCGGTGGTGGATTCCGAGGAGACGACAGGGATACAGCGGCTGGCGCAGGTGGTCGATTGCGCCAATGGCGCCGGCGCGGCGCTGGACCCCCAGCGGTTCATGTTCATGAACACCGATACCGTGGTACACGTACACCGGCTGCCGACCGGATCAGACTTCGCGTTACGGGCCCGCGGGTCGATCGGCCCCGATGGTATCGGCGTGACCACCGCGGAAATCTTTGACCGGCAAGGGTTTATCGGAACCTGCGCGCAGACACTGCTGGTCCAGCGCCGGCCATGACCAACGAGTCGCTTTGGCAGTTCGACCTCGCCTGGGAGCTGGCCGAGCTGCACTTGTCGGCACTCGTCGACGACGACTTTCTTTGGCAGCCGGCCCCGATCAGCTGGACGGTGCGGCCCGACTCGTCGGGGGCGTGGAAGCCCGACTGGTCCGACACCGAACCCGATCCGCTGCCGGTGCCGACGATCGGCTGGCTCACCTGGCACATCTCCTGGTGGTGGTCGGAGACCATCGACCATCTGAGTGGCCGCACCCCGCGCGTGCGCACCGACGTCACCTGGGCGGGCACCGGGGTCGCAGCCGTGTCGCGCCTGCGTGAACTGCGCGGCCAGTGGCGGGAACTGCTGGCGGGGCTGTCGCCCGCCGATCTGGAGCAGCCGTCGCCGTTTCCGTGGGGTTCCGATAGCGGCTATACCGTGGCACACACCGTGCTGTGGGTGAATATCGAGCTCACCAAGAACGTCGCCGAGATCGGACAGCTGCGCCTGCTCCGCGCCGCAGCGCAGGGTTAGTACGAGTATATGCGCTTGCATCTATATAGATGATTTGGAATACTGGCGTGCATGGACGTCTTCGAAGCGGTCGCCGAACCCAGCAGGCGCGCGCTGCTCGACGCACTCACCGAAGGTGAGCGCACCGCAGGCGAATTGGTGGCTACGCTGCCGGGGCTGACCCAGCCCACCGTGTCCCGGCATCTGCGGGTACTGCGCGAGGTCGGACTCGTCGAGGTCCGCCCGGATGCCCAGCGCCGCATCTATGCGCTGCGGGCCGACGGCCTGGTCGAGATCGACGAGTGGATCAACCGATACCGCCGCAGCTGGGCCGACCACCTCGACGCCCTCGAGCGGCACCTTGAATCGACTCGTGAGGAGACGAAATGACCGAGCGCGAAGGGCGACTCACGATCGACGGCGACCGGGCGGTGTTGAATTTCGAACGCCGCCTGCCCTTTCCGATCGAGGTGGTCTGGTTGGCGATCACCGATCCGGACGAACGCGGACAGTGGTTCGGCGAGACGACGATCGATGCCCGCGAAGGCGGGACGATCGAAATGGTCGCAACCGGTCCGCCACTGCCACCCCAGCGCAAGCGCATGACGGGACGCATCCTGGTCTGGGATCCGCCGCACGTGCTCGAACACGAGTGGAAGCAGCCGATCGTCGAGGACGGTGTGGTGCGATACGAACTGAGTGCCGACGGTACCGGCACCCTTCTTCGATTCAGCCACCGCGGGTTGGGCGTGCGCAACGCGACCGGGTTCCTCGGGGGCACGCACGCGTTCCTGGATCGCCTGGAGGCCTACCTAGCCAATGACGAGTTGCCGGAGTGGACGAACCGTTCTCGGCAAGTCGTCGAATCATCACGACCGGAGCCTAATTGACATGTCGCCCAATGGTTCTCATATCGCCGCTCCCACTTTGGCGATCGCGTACCACTCGGGCTTTGGTCACACCGCAGTACTCGCCCACGCCGTCGCCGAAGGCGCACGGGAAGCCGGGGCCGACGTGCGTGTGATCGTCGTCGACCGCGTCATCGATGAGGATTGGGACACACTCGACGGCGCCGACGGCATCGTCTTCGGCAGCGCGACCTACATGGGCAACGTCTCGGCCGGCTTCCAGGCGTTCGCCGAACGCACGGGACGGCGATGCCAGGACGGCACGTGGCGGGACAAGGTGGCGGCGGGATTCACCAACTCCGGGGCCAAGAGTGGCGACAAACTGGCGGCCCTCTTCTCGCTTGCGGTCTTCGCCGCTCAACACCACATGCATTGGGTGAACCTGGGTTTGGTCGCCGGCTGGAACACGTCGGCGGGTAGCGAGCACGACCTCAACCGACTCGGGTTCTTTCTCGGGGCGGGCGCGCAGTCCGACGTCGACGCCGCGCCCGACCAGGTCCACCCGGCCGATGTGCGGACCTGCCGCCACCTCGGCCGGCGGGTCGCTCTGGTGACGCGCCAGCTCAACGTCGGCCGGTCCGCTAGTCCAGCGGCGTCAATTCCTGCAGCATCGTCGGCACCAACTCGCTGACCGTCGGGTGGATGTGCATGGTGCGCGAGATCGCGGTGTAGGGCTTCTTGGCGGACATGATGTCGAGGATGGCGTGGATCACCTCGTCGCCACCGACGCCGAGGATCGCCGCGCCCAGGATCTCCTCGGTGACGGCGTCGACGACGACCTTCATGAAGCCCTGCGTCTCCCCCTTTTCGACGGCGCGACCGACCCGCGTCATCGGACGCTTACCCACCAGGGCTTTTCGGCCTGACGCGCGCACCTGGTCGACCGTCATCCCGGCCCGGCCCAGCGGCGGGTCGATGTAGAGCGCATAGGTGGGGACGCGGTCGCTGACCCGGCGCGGGTCGTCATCGAGCAGGTTGGCGGCGACGATTTCGAAGTCGTTGTACGAGGTGTGGGTGAACGCGCCGCGTCCGTTGCAGTCGCCCATCGCCCAGATGTGTTCGACGTTGGTGCGCAACTGGTCGTCGACGACGATGTAGCCGCGGCGATCGGTCTCAACCCCCGCCCGCTCCAGGTCGAGGTCGTCGGTGTTGGGCCGCCGCCCGACCGCCATCAGCAGGTGCGTGCCCGCGATCGGCGTTGCTCCCGCACCCGGAATCACCTCGAAACCGTTGTCGCGCTTGGCGAATTGGATCCCGGTAGCGCCGACGTGCACGTCGATGCCCTCGGCCTCCATGATCTCTTTGATTGTGGCCGAGACGTCTTCGTCTTCCCGCGACGCCAGCCGCGGACCCTTCTCGATAACGCTGACGCGGGCGCCGAATCGACGGTACATCTGCGCGAACTCCAGCGCGATGTAGCTGCCGCCGATGATGACGAGATGTTCTGGCACGGTGTCGAGTTCGAGGATCGAAACGTTGGTCAGATAGTCGATATCGGACAGCCCCGGCAGGTCGGGTACCACCGCCCGGCCACCGACGTTCAGAAAGATCTTGTCGGCCTCGAGGACCTGCCCGTCCACCCGGATGGTGCGCGGACTTTCGAAGCGGGCGTGACCGCGGATCAGCGCGCAGCCGTCCATGCCGTCCAACCACGACTCGACGCCGTTCCGGTCGTCGAGCATGACTTTGTCCTTGCGGGCCTTGACCTTAGCCATGTCCACGGTGATATCCCCGGTGCCGACACCGTATTCGGAGCCGCGGCGGGCCAGATGCGCCGCGTGCGCGCTGGCCACGAGTGTCTTGGTGGGGATGCACCCGGAGTTGACGCACGTGCCGCCGATCAGCTTGCGTTCGATCACCGCAACGGTCTGCCCGGCCGCGGTCAGCCTGCCGGCCAGCGGTGGCCCGGCCTGACCGGCCCCGACAATGATGGCGTCGAATTTCTGCGTTTCGCTTGCCATTTAGACGACGGCTGTCAGTGCCGCGACGGCAAGCCCGCCCAGAACGGCGACGACGTCCTCGACCAGCGCGATCGGCAGATCATTTCCGCCGTTGGCCGCGACCAGCCGCCTGCGGGCCTCAGCTCCGCCTAGCGTGCCGAGCACGGCGCCGACGAGGCCCGCGCCGAGCCCACCGAAGGTATAGCCCCACGCGGTTCCGATGACCGCGCCGGCGAAGCCACCGGTGACGAGCCGGGCGCCGAACTGCATCGGGATCTTGCGGCTCGGCGTCTTGGGCAATTTGTCGGTAACCAGTTCACCCAGCGCCAGAATGGTGAGCACGGTCACGGTGATCGGATGCCCGACCCACTCCGCCCACGTTCCGTCTAGGTTGATCCAGTCGAGAAACGCGGCCCAGGCCACCACCGCCGGAGCTGTCAGGGCCCGTAGACCGGCGACGATACCGATCAGCAGGGCGAGCAGCAGAACGAGAAAATGCGTCATGCGAACCTCCGACCGGTGGAAAGGACACCCGGACGCTAACACGCACGGCGCGGCGAATCCCGTCGAATCAGAAGCGGCAGAACCTGATGTCGGACGCCAGGATTGCCTTGGCGCCGATGGCTGAGATTTCGTCCATGATGGCGTTGACATCGCGGCGCGGCACCAGCGCGCGCACCGCCACCCACGCCGGATCGGCCAGCGGGGCGATGGTGGGCGATTCCAGTCCCGGCGTGACGGCGGTCGCCTCGTCGAGCACAGTGCGTGGACAGTCGTAATCCAGCATCAGGTATTGCTGGCCGAAAACCACACCCTGAACGCGCGCCACGAGCTGCTCGCGGGCGGCGGCGTTCTGGCCGCCGGGGTCAGCGCGTTCGATCAGCACCGCCTCCGAATCGCACAGCGGCTCCCCGAACGCCACCAGGTCGTGCAGACCGAGCGTGCGACCGGAGCCGACCACGTCGGCGATGGCGTCGGCGACCCCCAGCTGCACCGAAATCTCGACGGCACCGTCGAGCCGAATGACCGTGGCCTCAATGCCGCGTGCCGCCAAGTCTTTTCGCACCAGATTGGGGAATGCGGTGGCGATCCGCTTGCCCGCAAGGTCGTCGGCGGTCCAGTCGCGCCCCGCCGGGGCGGCATAGCGAAACGTCGACGACCCGAAACCCAACGCCAGCCGTTCCCGCACCGGCGCGTCGGATTCCTGCGCCAGATCCCGGCCGGTGATGCCGAGATCCAGCTGCCCAGACCCGACATAGATGGCAATGTCCTTGGGCCGCAGGAAAAAGAACTCGACATTGTTCACCGGGTCGATGACCGTGAGGTCCTTCGGATCGCTGCGCCTGCGGTAGCCGGCCTCCGACAGGATCTCGGCGGCCGGTTCACTCAGCGTGCCCTTGTTGGGGACGGCGACCCGCAGTATGCCGTTCACAGCTTTTGGTAGACGTCGTCGAGGGTGAGGCCCCGGGAGATCATCAGCACCTGGGTCCAGTACAGCAACTGGCCGATCTCGCCCGCCAGCGCGTCGTCGCTCTCGTGCTCGGCGGCCAGCCACACCTCGCCGGCCTCTTCGAGGATCTTCTTGCCCAGCCCGTGCACGCCGCCGTCCAGCGCGGCGACGGTGCCGCTGCCGTCGGGCCGGGTGCGCGCCCGATCGCTGAGTTCGGCGAACAAGGCGTCGAAGGTCTTCACGGCACGCGATTGTTCCACGCGGCGACCACAGCCGTCACGTGGGTTACACGTGGGCGTCGGTCAATGCGGGGTGGGGTGGGTTTCGTGATGGTAGGCCTCGCGGTGCATGTCCTCGAGGTGCATGCCCTTGGTTTCCTCCACCCACCGCCAGACGAACACGAACGACAACCCCGCGCACAGTGCGTAGAAGCCGTAGGCGGCGCCCAGGTGGTCACGCAACCCCGGGAAGGTCACGGTGATCAACCAGTTGGCCACCCACTGACCCGCCGCGGCAAGGCCGAGGGCGGCTGCCCGGATGCGGTTCGGGAACATCTCGCCTAGCAACACCCACACCATCGGCCCCCACGACATGCCGAACGCAACCACGAAGAGATTGGCGGCAATTAGGGCGATCGGACCGGAGGCGCCCGGGAGGATCGGAACCAGCTCACCTTCGTCGTTGGGTTGGAGTTCTGCCACCATGCCGAAGATGACCGCCATCGTGCCCAGCGTGACCGCCATGCCGACCGAGCCGATCAGCAGCAGCGGTTTACGGCCGACCTTGTCCACCAGCGCGATCGCGATCAGCGTGGTCGCGATGTTGGTCACCGACGTGATCACCGTGATGATGAACGCCGCGCTTTCGCCGAATCCCACGGCCTCCCAGAGGATGTTGGAGTAGTAGAAGATCACGTTGATGCCGACGAACTGCTGGAATACGGACAGTCCCAATCCCACCCACACGATTCCGTAGATGCCACCGGTCGGCTTGCGCAAGTCGCTCCACGACGGCGGCTTCTCGGCTTTCAGCGATTCCTGGATCCTGGTGATCGTCAACTCGAGGTTCTTCTCGCCGAGCAGCACCGACAAAACCTTGCGGGCCTCGGGAATGCGGAATTTCGCGACGAGGTAGCGCGGCGACTCGGGAATGGTGAAGGCCAGCACACCGTAGAGGATCGCCGGCAACGCCATCATGATGAACATCCAGCGCCAGGCCTCCAGCCCCAGCCATAACTCTTCGCCGGAGCCACCGGCCAATTCCGCCAGCAGGTAGTCGATCGCCAGCGACAGGAAGATGCCCGTCACGATCGCCAGCTGTTGCAGCGAGCCGAGCCGCCCGCGGATGCGCGGCGGCGAGGTCTCGGCGATGTACATCGGCGCGATGACGGAGGCCACGCCGACGCCGATACCGCCGATGATCCGGAACACCACCAGCATCCAGACGCCGCTCGGCAGTCCAAGGTAAAAGTCGTCGTTGGTGCCTACGAAGTTGTAGGAAAGGCCGGCACCGATCGCGCTGATCAAGAACAGCAGCGCCGCGATCTTCATCACGGCTATCCGGCCGATCTTGTCGGCGAGCCTGCCTGCGGTGAGCGCGCCGGCGGCCGCCCCGAGCAGCGCCGACGCCACCGCGAAGCCCAGCTTGAAACCGCCGACACCGAACTCGTCCTCGATCGCCGACACCGCGCCGTTGATCACCGCGCTGTCGTAGCCGAACAGCAGCCCGCCGAGCGCCGCTACCGACGCGATCCGAACGACGCGACCGGGGTGCTCGGTTTCTTCGTAATCCAAACCTGAAGAGGAATCGCCAACGGGTCCGTGAGTCATGTGACGACCTTTCCGCAGCATTGCGTGATCAGAATCACATTCAATCACACGTTAGGTCAGGCGGTGCGTTCTCCGACCTGCGAAATCAGTTGCGAATGAATGGCACGCAGGGCCGCAATGTCGACCTCCGCCAGGGATGAAATCTGCAGTCGCCGCGGGCCGGCGGGCACTGCTACATCGTTGGGTACGACCAACACCGGGCACCCGGCACTTTCGGCGGCCGCGGTGCCGGTAACCGAGTCCTCGATCGCCAGACACCCCGCCGGTGGCAGCCCGAGCAACGCGGCCGCCCGCCGGTAGGCATCCGGCGCGGGCTTGCCGCGCGCCACCTCGTCGCCACATACGGTTGCCGAAAAGTAGTGACGGCCAATGGAATGCAGTGCACGGTCGGTGAGAGCGCGCTGGGTGTTGGTCACCAGTGCCATCGGAGTGCCCTCGGCCGCAAGCGCTTCCAGCAGTTCGTGCGCACCTTCGCACCACGGCAATTCACCGTCGAACAGTTCCGCGGTGTAGGTGTGCAGCCAGCGGTCGGATTCGGCCATCGCCCGCGGGTCGTGTTCCAGACCCAGGTCGGTGTAGACGGTCCGGATGGTGTTCTCCGCCGAACTGCCGACCATCGACGCCCGGACCTCGGGACGCAACTCGCCGCCGAGTTCCGCGTACAGCGCGGCCAGCGAGATATCCCACAGCTTTTCGGAGTCAACCAGGGTGCCGTCCATATCCCACAGCACCGCCTCCATGACGGCGATTGTGTCACGCCGGGGCGGCGTCAGTCACATCGGTTTGTTGTCGGCGGGCTCGATTAACTTGGGGTCATGACCATTCTTGTGACCGGTGCCACTGGAAACATCGGCCGCCGCATTGTCGATCACCTGATCGACCTGGGCGCCAGCGATATTCGTGCGTTGACCAAGAATCCCGCCAAGGCCAGACTGCCCGACGGCGTGACACCCGTCACCGGCTATCTCGGTGATCCGGAGTCGCTGCCGGCCGCGCTTCACGGGGTGGACCGGATGTACCTCGCACCGCTGCCCTCGACGCTGCAAGCCACCCTCGACCTGGTCGAGCGGGCCGGCGTGGACTACGTGGTCGCGTTGTCGGGTGCGGCGCACTGGCAGGAGCATGCCGATACGATCGCCGCTTCCGGCCTGGTCAACACCCAGCTGGGGCCGGGTGAGTTTCTGGAGAACTTCACCATCTGGTCGCAGCAGATCAAGGCGACGCGCACGGTGCGCGAGCCCTATCCGTCGGTGGTCGAGGCGCCGATCTCGATGGACGACATCGCCCGGGTGGCAGCGGCGCTGCTGGTGAAGACCGATCGGTCGCACTACGGGCGGATGTATCCCATCACCGGCCCGCAGTCGTTGACGCGGGCCGAGATCGCCGAGCAGATCGGTGTGGGCATCGGTGCCAGGGTCACGTTCGAGCGCTGCGATCGGGCCGAGACGGAAGCGGCATTGCGGCCGATCATGGGCTCCGATGCGCGGTGGTATCTCGACGGGCTGCAGGCCGCGGTCGACCAGCCGCAGCAGGCCAATCAGCTGGTCGCCGACCTGACCGGCACACCGGCGATATCGGTGGCGCAGTGGGCGGCCGAAAACGCGGATGCGTTCCGCTGAGGCTCAGACTTGAAGTACCTCAGACGTTGAAGTACTTGGCCTCGGGGTGATGCAACACGAACGCGTCGGTGGACTGCTCCGGGTGTAGCTGCAGTTCCTCGGAGAGCGTCACGCCGATCCGCTCGGGTTCCAACAACTCCACCATCTTTGCGCGGTCCTCGAGGTTCGGGCAGGCGCCGTAGCCGAACGAGAACCGGGCCCCGCGGTAACCGAGCTTGAAGTAGTCCTCCACCGAGTCGGGATCTTCGGCGGACATCACGTGATCGGCGAACGTCAGTTCCTCGCGAACCCGCCGGTGCCAGTATTCGGCGAGCGCCTCGGTGAGTTGCACGCCGATGCCGTGGACCTCGAGGTAATCCCGGTATGAGTCCGACGCGAACAGCTCGTTGGCGAAGTCGGCGATCGGCTGACCCATGGTGACCAGCTGGAACGGCAGCACGTCAACCTGGCCGCGCTCGGTAGCCAGGCCCCGGGACCGGACGAAATCGGCGATGCACAGGAACCGGCTCCGCTGCTGGCGCGGGAACGTGAACCGGAACCGTTCGGCCGCATCGGGTCTGGCCTCGGTCGAGCACGACGACGTCGTCGCCCTCCGACACCGCCGGGAAGTAGCCGTACACCACCGCGGCGTGGGCGAGGATGCCGTCGGTAGACAGCCGGTCCAGCCAGTACCGCAGCCGTGGGCGGCCCTCGGTCTCCACCAGATCCTCATACGAGGGGCCTTGATCACCGCGCACGCCGCGAAGGCCCCACTGCCCCAGGAACAACGCCCGCTCGTCAAGCAGTCCGGTGTAATCGGCAACCGCGACACCCTTGACGATGCGGGTTCCCCAGAACGGCGGCACCGGCACGTCGACATCTGCGGCGACATCGGACCGCTCCGGGACCTCTACCGGTGTTTCCTTCGCCTTGCGTTCGGCGGCAATGCGTTTCGACCGTTCGTGACGGGCCTTGCGCTCGGCCTCCTTCTCCCGCGCGGCGATGGCCTCCGGGCTGTCGGTGTCGGGCGCCTCGCCGCGTTTGGCGCCCATGATGGTTTCCATCAGCCGCAGGCCCTCGAACGCGTCACGCGCGTAATGAACTTCGCCCTCGTAGACCTCGGCGAGATCGTTCTCGACGTAGCTGCGGGTCAACGCCGCCCCGCCGAGCAGCACCGGGAACCGGTCGGCCACGCCGCGGGTGTTCATCTCCTGCAGGTTTTCCTTCATCACCACGGTGGACTTCACCAGCAGCCCGGACATGCCGACCACGTCGGCGCTCTTGTCCTGTGCCACTTCGAGAATGTTGGCGATCGGCTGCTTGATGCCGATGTTGACGACCTCGTAGCCGTTGTTGGTCAGGATGATGTCGACGAGGTTCTTGCCGATGTCGTGTACGTCGCCCTTGACGGTGGCCAGCACGATGCGGCCCTTGCCCGCGTCGTCGTCGGCCTTCTCCATGTGCGGTTCCAGGTATGCCACAGCGGCTTTCATGACCTCGGCGGACTGCAGCACGAACGGCAGCTGCATCTGTCCGGATCCGAACAGCTCGCCGACGGTCTTCATGCCGGCCAGCAGGTTCTCGTTGATGATGGCCAGCGGCGGCTTCTGCGTCATCGCCTCGTCGAGGTCGGCGTCGAGCCCGTTGCGCTCGCCGTCGACGATGCGCTGCGCCAGCCGTTCCAGCAGCGGCATCTTGGCCAACTCGGCGGCGCGGGTCTCCTTCGACGACGCCGCCGACACACCCTCGAACATTCCCATTAGTTCCTGCAGCGGGTCGTAACCCTCACGACGGCGGTCATAGACGAGGTCCAGCGCGACCTCGCGCTGCTTCTCGTCGATGCGGTTCATGGGCAGGATCTTCGACGCGTGCACGATCGCCGAATCCAGGCCCGCCTCCTGGCACTCGTGCAGGAACACCGAGTTGAGCACCTGGCGCGCGGCGGGATTGAGGCCGAAAGAGATATTCGAAAGACCCAGCGTGGTCTGCACATCGGGGTGGCGCTGCTTGAGCAGGCGAATCGCCTTAATGGTCTCGACGCCGTCCTTGCGCGACTCCTCCTGACCGGTGCAGATGGTGAACGTCAGGGTGTCGATCAGGATCGAGGATTCGTCGACGCCCCAGTTGCCGGTGATGTCGTCGATCAGCCGTTCGGCGATGGCGACCTTCTTCTCGGCGGTGCGGGCCTGGCCCTCCTCGTCGATGGTCAGCGCCACCACCGCGGCGCCGTGCTCGGCCACCAGTTCCATGGTCTTGTGGAACCGCGATTCCGGCCCGTCGCCGTCCTCGTAGTTCACCGAGTTGATCGCGCAGCGCCCACCAAGATGCTCCAGACCCGCTCGCAATACGGCGGTTTCGGTGGAGTCCAGCATTATCGGCAGTGTCGACGCGGTCGCCAGCCGGCTTGCCAGCGCGTTCATGTCCGCGACGCCGTCACGGCCGACGTAGTCCACGCACAGGTCCAGCAGGTGCGCGCCGTCACGGGTCTGCCCCTTGGCAATGTCCAGGCACTTCTGGTAGTCCTCGGCGATCATGGCGTCGCGGAAAGCCTTGGAGCCGTTGGCGTTCGTCCGCTCACCGATCATCAGCACCGAGGCGTCCTGGGCGAACGGGGTGGCGGTGTACAGCGAGGACACCGAGGGTTCAAAGGTCACGCTGCGCTGCGCGCGGTCGACCCCGGCCACCGCCTCGGCGACCTTGCGGATGTGTTCCGGCGTGGTGCCGCAGCAGCCGCCGACCATTGAGAGGCCGAACTCGCTGATGAATCCGGACAGCGCGTCGGCGAGTTCGTCTGGTGTGAGCGGATATTCGGCGCCGTTGGCGCCCAGCATCGGCAGCCCGGCGTTGGGCATCACCGAAACCGGGATGCGGGCGTGGCGGGACAGGTGGCGTAGGTGCTCGCTCATCTCGGCCGGTCCGGTCGCACAGTTCAGCCCGATCATGTCGATCCCGAGCGGCTCGACCGCGGTCAGCGCGGCGCCGATCTCGCTGCCCAGCAGCATCGTGCCGGTGGTTTCGACGGTGACGTGGGCAATAACCGGGATATGCCGGCCGAACTGGGCCATCGCGCGGCGCGATCCGAGCACCGCGGCCTTGAGCTGCAGCAGGTCCTGGCAGGTCTCGACGAGGATCCCGTCGGCACCCCCGTCCAGCATGCCGATCGCCGCCTCGGTGTAGGCGTCGCGGATCACGACGTATTCGGTGTGCCCGAGCGTCGGCAGCTTGGTGCCCGGGCCCATCGACCCGAGCACGTACCGCCTGCGATCGGCGGTCGACATCTCGTCGGCGACCCGGCGCGCGATCGCGGTCGCCCTCTGCGAAAGGTCACGGATCTTGTCGGCGATGTCATAGTCACCGAGGTTGGACAGGTTGCAGCCGAAGGTGTTGGTCTCGACGGCGTCGGCGCCGGCCTCGAAGTAGTTGCGGTGGATCTGCTCGATGACGTCGGGGCGGGTTTCGTTGAGGATCTCGTTGCAGCCCTCGAGGTGGTTGAAGTCGTCGAGGCTCAGGTCGGCCGCCTGCAGCTGGGTGCCCATCGCACCGTCGCCCACCAGGACGCGCTGCGACAAGGCGTTCAGCAGGTCGGTGTCGTAGGCACGATCGTTGGCAGCAGTCACAACGACAGAGTAGTCGGTCTAGGCAAACCGACCTGTTGCTCTATGCGGGCTCATAGGGACCGAGCAGGCCTTACGCTGGCCTAGTGACCCCGTCGGATGCGAACGGCGCGAAACGCCCCGACCTGCCTGAACTGCAGGACAGCATCGTCGTGGCCGCGTTCGAGGGCTGGAACGACGCGGGTGACGCGGCCAGTGACGCGCTGGAGCACCTGGACGCGATCTGGGAGGCCGATCTGATCGTCGAAATCGACGACGAGGCCTATTACGACTACCAGGTGAACCGCCCGGTGATTCGTCAGATCGACGGCGTCACCCGGGAGCTGGTGTGGCCGTCGATGCGCATTTCGCACTGCCGCCCGCCGGGCTCCGACCGCGACATCGTGCTGATGCACGGCGTCGAGCCCAACATGCGCTGGCGGACGTTCTGCGCCGAGCTGCTGGCCATCGCCGACAAGCTCAACGTGCACACCGTCGTCATCCTGGGCGCGCTGCTCGCCGACACGCCGCACACCCGGCCGGTGCCGGTGTCCGGCGCCGCCTACTCCCCCGAGTCGGCGAAGGTCTTCGGGCTGGAGGAGACCCGCTACGAGGGCCCGACCGGCATCGCGGGGGTGTTCCAGGACGCCTGCGTGGCCGCCGGCATCCCGGCGGTGACGTTCTGGGCGGCGGTGCCGCACTACGTGTCGCAGCCGCCGAACCCGAAGGCGACGGTGGCGCTGCTGCGCCGGGTCGAAGACGTCCTCGACATCGAGGTGCCGCTGGCCGACCTGCCCACCCAGGCCGAGGAGTGGGAGGAGGCGGTCACCGAAATGACCACCGAGGACGACGAGATCGCCGAGTATGTCCAGTCGCTCGAGCAACGCGGCGACGCCGAGGTCGACATGCATGAGGCGCTCGGCAAGATCGACGGCGACGCGCTGGCCGCCGAGTTCGAGCGCTATCTGCGCCGCCGCGGCCCGGGGTTCCGGAGTTGACTGCTCGCTCGCCAGCCGCGAGCGTGCGCAAAATGCTGGCCCTCAACGGCGTTTCGCGCAGCAGACACGCACGCTCGCGGGAAGTGCAGTTAGGCCTTCACCGGTTTCGGGGCCTGCCACTGGCCGTCGAGCGCGTCGGGCTTGGGCCAGTACAGCCGCAGCGCCACCAGGAACGGACCCTTCGGTGCGGGCAGCCAGTTGGCTTCCTTCGCCGGCCCCGGTGACTGGTTCTGCAGGTACAGGGTGATCCCCCCGTCGGGGTCCCTGACCAGGTCGGGCAACATCGGCGAGTTGATGACGTACCGGTCGATCGGGTTGTCCACCAGCAGGCTTTCCGGCAGCTGGTACATGGTCAGCGACCAGAACGCGTTGACCGGCGGCAGCTGGCCTGGCTCGAATCGGTACGTGTAGTTGTTCGCGCCGGTCAGCGGCGCGCCCGCGGAGTCCACCGTCGCCGCCGGATACAGCGCTTCCTCTTTGGTGTTGCCGTAGATGCCGAGGACCGCGCCGGCCATCCGGTACAGGTAATTGCCGTCCAGGTCCTCTTTGGTTCCGAAGAAGTCCGCGGCGCCAACCTGGTCGGTGTCGACCTTGTCCTTCTTCAGGGTGTCGAACTCGGCCCAGGCATCGGCCATCCCGTCCTCGATCGCTTTCCGCATCTCGGGCGTCAGCTCGTCGGCGTCGAACGTGCCGTCGGGCCCGATGCCTATGGTGGCGAACCGGTCCCGCAGTTGCTGCTCGGCGGGCAGGGTCGGCGCGAAACGCATCGCGAAGTTCAGGATCTCGAAGAACTGCGGGGAGGTCTTCTGCTGGTCCGGCGTCAGTGGTGGGGCAAAATCGATCGCCGGGGCCGGCGCCGGCGACGGCTGGTTGAGAAACACCGACAGCGGTGTGACCTGGTAGCCTGCCTGGATCTTCTTCACGTTCTCCAGGTCGTCCGGACCGAACAACTGGGTGCGGTACAGCACGAACGCCAGCTCGGTGTCGGATCGGATGACCTCGTCGACGCCTTCGGGTCTTTCGCCCTGCCAGCCCGGACCCGCCAGCAGATACTTGCCGCCGCCGTTGCCCGTGGTGCGGCTGCCGACGTAGGCGAAGTTGTAGGTGTAGCCGTCGATGAATTGCAGCGAGTAGTAACGGCCGTCCTCGACCGGTGGGACGGTGAGCACCAGCGGCTCGGCGCGCAGGTCGGCGCCGATGAACGAGTACGGGGTGTCGGAGTTGGGCGACTGGATCGCCTTGTCTTCCGGGGTATAAACCCGTGCGGTGTTGTGGATCTCGTTCCATCCGCCCTTGTATTCGGGATCCTGTTTGTTCACGAAGTAGGCGTACTGGATGCGGTAGTTGTCAACCATCGGGAAGCCGTAGATGTAGGCCTCCTTGGCGATGGCGCGGGCATCCTCTGGTGTGACGGTCGCCGGTGCCACGGTCGACGGCGTGGTGGTGGCGGTGTCGCCCGACGTATCGCTGTCGCAGCCAGCCAGCACAAGGAGAAGCACCAGGACGGCGACGATACGGCCGATCAATGCTTTTCCAGCGCTTCGGTGCGCGCACTCATCGCGCGGCCCAGCGCGGCGACTTCGGCATCCACCTGTGGCACCAGATCCCGTGCCTTGGCGAGCGCCCGTTCGCCGGCGCGAGTGGTCAGCGGGGGCTTGAGCCAGCGGAAGAGCGCGACCCAGCCGGGGCAGTTGATCTGGCGTTTGCGTCGCTGGATGCCCTTCACGAACGCTTCACCACACGCTTCTACCGATGTCGTCTTGCTCAACGGACCAGGAAGCCCGGCGATCATCTCGTCGTAGGACGTGAGGTCCGCCTTACCTTCACGAACCATCGGCGTATCGATCCAACACATGTGGGCGGACCCGACGTCGACGCCGTGGCTGGCGACCTCGAGGCGCAAGGTGTTCGCGAAATGCTCCACGCCGGCCTTGGAAAGGCTGTACGACGCAGAGCCCGGGACCGGTGCGTACGCCGCCATGGAAGACACGATCAGCACATAGCCCCGCCGCTCGATCACCGACGGCAGCGCGGCCCGCACGGTATAGAACACGCCCATAACGTTGACGTCGATCAGCGTTTTGAACGCGTGCGGATCGACGTTGAGCACGGACCCGTAGGTGGCGATCCCGGCGTTGGCCATCACCACGTCGATACCACCGAACCGTTCGATGGCCTTATCGACGGCGGCTTGCGTGGCTGCCAGGTCGCGCACGTCGGCGACCACTGTCAGCACCCGATCCGGGCCCAGCGCCGCGGCCACCTCCTTGAGCCGGCCCCCGTCCAGGTCCGTCAAAACCAACTTGGCACCCTTTTCATGCAGGCGGCGGGCCACCTCAGCACCGATACCAGTCGCTCCGCCGGTGATGAAGACGACTTTTCCGTTCACTGAACCCATAGGCGCAAAACGTTACCCGAGGCGTGTGCCCGGCGGGCGGGTCTTGCCGTTCTACAGCTTGATGCCAAGCAGCGCGTCGATGACCGTCGCCACAACCGTTGGCGACTCGGCGTCATGGCCGCCGTACTCCAGCGCATCGGTGGTCCAACCATCAAGTGCGGCAATCGCTTTCGGGGTGTCGAGGTCGTCGGCGAGGTAGCGGCGCACCCGCGCGACGACATCGGTTGCGTCGGGCCCCGCGGGCAGCGCAGTGGCGGTGCGCCACCGGTGCAGCCGGGCGTTGGCCTCGTCGAGCACCTCGGCGCTCCACGACCGGTCCGCGCGGTAGTGACCGGCGAGCAAACCGAGGCGGATCGCCGCCGGATCGACGCCGTCGGCCCGCAACCGGGACACCAACACCAGGTTGCCGCGGCTCTTCGACATCTTGTGCCCGTCCCAGCCGATCATGCCGGCGTGCACGTAGTGACGGGCGAATCGCCGCTCCCCCGTGACGGATTCGGCGTGTGCGGCCGAGAACTCGTGATGCGGGAAGATCAGGTCCGACCCGCCGCCCTGGATGTCCAGCCCGGTGCCGATGCGGCTCAGCGCGATCGCCGAGCATTCCACATGCCACCCGGGCCGGCCGGGGCCGAATGGCGAGTTCCAGCTGGGCTCGCCGGGCCGCTGCGCCCGCCACATCAGCGCGTCGAGTTCGTCGCTCTTGCCGGGGCGGTCCGGGTCACCGCCGCGCTCGCCGAACAGCCTCAGCATGGTGTCGCGGTCGTATCCCGACTCGTAACCGAACTGCAGGTTGGCATCGGCGCGGAAGTAGACGTCGGGGTAGTCGGGGTCGTCGACCACATACGCCGCACCCGAGGCCAGCATTTTTTCCACCAACTCCACCACCTCGGCGATGGCCTCGGTGGCCGCGACGTAGTCGCGCGGCGGCAGCACCCGCAATGCGGTCATGTCCTGCCGGAACAATTCGATCTCGCGGTCGGCGAGCTCCCGCCAGTCGACGCCGTCGCGTTCGGCCCGCTCGAACAGCGGATCGTCGACGTCGGTGATGTTCTGCACGTAATGCACCGCCAGGCCGGCATCCAGCCAGATCCGGTGGATGAGGTCGAATGCCAGGTACGTGGCGGCGTGGCCGAGATGGGTGGCGTCATACGGCGTGATGCCGCAGACGTACATGGTGGCCGTCTGCCCGGCCGATACCGGTCGGATCTGGCGATCGGCGCTGTCGTAGAGCCGCAGCTGCGGGCCGCGTCCCGGCACCGCCGGGACGTTCGCCGCCGGCCACGAATTCATACCCTCGACTCTAAGGTGTCGGCTCGAACCGGCCGGTCAGGAGGCCGACCGGATGGCGTCAAGCAGCAGGTCGGCCAGCTCGGCGCGGCACATCAGCAGGTCCGGAAGGTAGGGGTCGCGTCGGTTGTAGATCAGCGGGGAGCCGTCCAGCCGGGACGCGTGCAGGCCGGCCGCCAGCACCACGCCGGCCGGCGCCGCCGAATCCCATTCCCACTGCCCACCGGCGTGAATGTAGGCGTCGACGTCGCCCCGGACCACGGCCATCGCCTTGGCGCCCGCCGACCCGATCCGCACCATGTGGATATCGAGCGCCTCGCGCATCCGCCACAGCACCGCGGGTGGCCGGTTGGCGCTGGCCGTGATCCTGATCGGGCCGCCCAGTCGTGGCGCCGGCGGTGTGACGGTGTCGGTGCGGTACACCTCGCCGCGCGCCGGGAGCGCCACCGCCGCGTCGGTGATCGCGCCGTTGGGACCGCCGTTGCGCTGCCACAACGCGATGTGGACCGCCCAGTCATCGCGACCAGGTGAGGAGAACTCGCGGGTGCCGTCCACCGGGTCGACGATCCAGACCCGGTCGGCGTGCACCCGGGACAGGTCGTCGACGGCTTCCTCGCTGAGCACCGCGTCGTCGGGGCGATCGGACTGCAGCCGGTCGAGGATCAGCGTGTTGGCCCTCTTGTCGCCGGCGTCGCCGAGGTCGTAGGGGTCGTAGAAGCCGATCTCCTCGCGCACCGCCAACAGCAGTTCACCGGCGTCTCGGGCCGCCTCGGCGGCCAACGCCGCATCGGACAGGCTCACCGGTTCAGTATCCGGTGTGACGCGTTTGCCGGCAGACCGGCCCTGGTGTGGGGGAAGGTTGACCCATGCCGAAGACCGTCGCACCCGTCCTGGCCGTGCTCGCACTGCTGTTCGTAGGCTGTGCCACTGTGAACGCCTCGCCCACGCTGGCCGGAACCAGTTGGCGGCTCGTTTCGATCGAGTCGTCGGACGATGTGCAGGGCACCACCCCGGTACCAGACCCGAGCAAGTTCACCGTGAGTTTCGGGGAAGATGGGCGCGCCGCCTTCCAGATCGATTGCAACCGCGGCAACGGCTCGTGGGAGGCCACGGGCGGCGAGGATGGCTCCGGGACACTGACATTCGGGCCAATCGCCGTCACCCGGATGATGTGCCCGCAGCCGTCGCTGGATCAGCGCGTCTCGACAGCGCTGAGCTATGTACGGACCTATCTGATCAAGGATGGTCAGCTTCACATGTCGCTAATGGCCGACGCCGGCATCTTGACGTGGGAGCCTGCGTAGGAATCTCAGAAGGCCGGCCACGGGATGGGCCGACGCCGGTCGGGTGTCGGCATCACCGGATTGTCCAGCAGCCCAACGGTTCTGCGGCGCAGCGCGTCGACCTCGCGGCCGGTGATGTGTTCGCGCAGATCCTCACCGAGATCGCCCCGCAACCGCTCACCCAGCCGCGCCACCGCCTCCAACGTCTCATCGTCGACGGGCTTGCCGGCCCAGCCCCACAGCACGGTGCGCAGCTTGTCCTCGACGTGCAGGCTGACGCCGTGGTCGACCCCGTAGACGTGTCCGTCGACACCACTGAGCACGTGACCGCCCTTGCGGTCGGCGTTGTTTATCAGGATGTCGAACACCGCCATCCGGCGCAGCCGGATGTCGTCGGCGTGCACCAGCGTGACCTCATCGCCGGCGTAGTCATAGGCCCGCAGCACCGGCAGATAACCGGCCGGGACGTGGCCGGCGGGCAACAGGTCGACGAGGTCGGGCCCGGGCTCCGGTTCGTCGCCGACCTCGTCACCGGGTTGGTCCACCCATAGCTGCAGCATGCCGTTACCGGCGGGCCCGTCACGAATGATGGTGTAGGGCACGATATTCCAGCCCAACGCCGAGGACACCAGATAGGCGGCGAGTTCCCGGCCCGCCAGTGTGCCGTCCGGAAAGTCCCACAGCGGCGCCTCCCCGGCGACCGGCTTGTACACGCAGTGTGCCTGCAGCTCACCGAGGTGCGCCTCGCAGAGAAAGGTGGCGTTGCTCGCGGAGCGAATACGTCCGATGACGGTCAGCTCGCCGCGCCGCAACACCTCGCAGTCGTCGGGCAGATCGCTATTCTTCGGCGTCATCGTCGGGCCCGGCCAGGGCGCCCCTCCGGTAGCCGTTGGTGCGCACGCAGATGTGGCCCTCCGGATCGAGGGGCTCGTCGCACAACGGGCAGGGCGGGCGGCCCGCCGAGATGACGCGGTTGGAGCGCGTCGCGAACTGCCGCGCCGACTCCGGCGTCAGGAACACCCGGACCGCGTCGGGGCCCTCCTCGGCGTCGTCGAGCACCACCGATGCGTCGAATTCGGTCTCCGAGACCGCCAGCAGCTCGACGACGACCGTCTGCGCCTCCGAATCCCAGCCCAGACCCATGGTCCCGACCCGGAATTCGGCGTCGACGGGCGTGATGAGGGGACTCAGATCGTCGATCTCGGTCTCGGGCGGGATGGGGGTTCCGAATCGGCGGTTGATCTCCAGCAGCAGCGCAGCGATCCGCTCGGCGAGAACGGCGACCTGCTGCTTCTCCAGCACCACCGACACCACCCGTTTGTCATGCACAGCCTGAAGGTAAAAGGTCCGGTTGCCGGGTTGCCCGACGGTCCCGGCCACGAAGCGGTCGGGTGTGCGGAAGACGTGGATTGCGCGGGCCATGGCACCCCCCAAAATACCGGCATTGCCACCTCAGCCGTAATTGCCCGGCCGGCGTGGTCAGTCGGTGGAGCCACCCGGCACGGCGTCCCCGGGCGGCACGTCGTCGGCTTGGCCGTCATCGGATTTGGCAGGCGCGGCCATCAGACCCGCCGTCAGCTGGGCACCGGTGTGGTTGACGTGTATGACGAACGGGCGCAGCGAGGTGTAGCGGATCACGCTCATCGACGCCGGGTCGGCGGTGATGCGCTGGAAGCTGTCCAGATGGGTGCCCAGCGCGTCGGCCACCACCGCCTTGATCACATCGCCGTGCGTGCATGCCACCCACAGCGCGTCACCGTCGTGTCGTTCGGCCAGCCTGCGGTCGTGTTCACGCACCGCCGCCACGGCGCGGGCCTGCACGTGGGCCAGCCCCTCCCCGCCGGGGAACACCGCCGCGCTGGGCTGCTGCTGGACCACCGCCCACAGCGGATCCTTGACCAGATCGCCGATCTTGCGACCGGTCCACTGGCCGTAGTCGACTTCGGAGATCCGCTCGTCGACGATCGGCTCGAGCCCCAGGGCGGCGGCCAGCGGTTCCACGGTGCGACGGCAGCGCAGCAGCGGCGAACGCACGATCGCGCGGATCGGCAGCGACCCGATCCGCTCGACGAGGGCCAGCGCCTGCTCGCGTCCCCTGTCGTCCAGGTCGACGCCGTCGGTGCGGCCGGCCAGCGTGTGCGCGGTGTTGGACGTCGAGCGGCCGTGACGCAACAGGATCACCGTCATGTCGCCACCACCACACCGGCCGAAAGCAGGATCAGCACCGTGGCGCCCAGCAGCACCCGGTAGCCGACGAACCAGTACATGCTGTGCGACAACAAGAACCGCAAAAACCATGCCACCGCGGCGAACCCGACCACGAATGCGATCATCGTCGCCACCAACAGCTGCGGACCGCTGGCGCTCATGCCCTCACCGACGGGATGGAAGGCGTCGGGAAGCGAGAACAGACCGGACGCGAACACCGCGGGGATGGCCAGCAGAAAGCCGAACCGCGCGGCCAGTTCACGGTCCAGGTTCAGGAACAACCCGGCGCTGATCGTCGCACCGGACCGGGAGACGCCGGGCACCAGCGCCAGGCATTGCGCCAGGCCGACGGTGACGGCATCACGCAAGGACAACTGCTCGACATGGCGGGTCTGTCGTCCGAAATACTCGGCGGCCGCGATGACCGCCGAGAACCCGATCAGCGCGACCGCGATCAGCCACAGGTTGCGTGCGCCGGTGCGGATCTCGTCTTTGAACAACAGACCGAGCAGCCCGATGGGAATGGTGCCGATGATGACGTACCAGCCGAGCCGGTAGTCGACGTTGCGGTGCGAAGCGGCGAACAGACCGCCGACCCAGGCCCGCACGATGCGGCCGATATCGCGCGCGAAGTACACCAGGACGGCCAGCTCGGTTCCCAGCTGCGTCACCGCGGTGAACGACGCCCCGGCGTCGTCGGCGAAGAACAGCCGCGACGCGATGGCCAGGTGGCCCGACGAGGACACCGGCAGGAATTCGGTGAGCCCCTGCAGCACCGCCAGGACGACAACCTGCCACCACGTCATCGCCGGCGCGTCCGTCACGTCGACGACCGTACCGGGGGGCGGTTATCGGGCGGGGCGCGGAACCGGCTGCGCGCCGGCCACCGCATCGCGCACGGCCGCCGACAGACTCCGCTCGTCGGCGAGGTCGATGTCGATGAGCTTGCGGGTGGCCACCGCGACGACGTCCTCGGACTGCGGCACCGGGCCGCTCAGCCGTGGCCGGTACACCTCGACCACCAGCATCTGCCGTTCGATGTGAAATGCGAAACTACGTCCATCGCCGACGTGGCCAAATCCGCTGGCGTGAACACCAGTCGAAATGTCCTCGATGGCAAACTCCTGACCGGCCAAATCCTCATCCGCGGCAAGGGTCATGCTCGAACCATACCGCCGGTACGGGCCGCGGGCGGGGCAGACGCGGTCAATTTGTTCTGCGGATGCATAGACTGGCTGGTCGATCGAGGTTCCATTCGCACGTCCGAGAGCTACCCCTTGCCGCCATCGCTAAAACCCGCAGGTCAGCTGGCTCGTGGTGGCGTGGTTCTGGCATTGGTGCTGACGGTCGCGTCGTGCTCGTCGAACCCGGTCGACGCACCGCCCCCGACGATCGCGCCCGCTCAGGCGGCCGTGTCTCCCCCGGTGACCGGCGTGCCGCCCGGAATCGTGCTGCCGCTGGGCGCCGATGCGCAGGCCGCCTTCTTCGACGCGGCCACCGCCTCGTTGGTGGTGCTGCACCCCGGGCCGGGTGGGCAGCCGGACCTCACCGCCGTTCCAGTCTCGGGGGCCGCCCGGACCGTGCCGTTGCCCGGCGCCGCGACGGCGATGACGGGTGACAACGACGGTCGGGTCTACCTGTCGACGCGCGGCGGCTACTTCCGGTTCGACGTCGCCTCCGGCACGTCCACCCGCGTCGACGTCGACGGCCAGCAGGCGACCGAGTTCACCGCGATCGCCCGCCGTGCCGATGACAAGCTGGTCCTGGGCAGCGCCGACGGTGCGGTGTACACGCTGGGCTCCGAGGGTGGGGTGGCCGCACAGTTGAAGATTTTCGCTCGCGTGGATGCCCTTGTCACACAAGGGAATACGACCGTCGTGCTGGACCGCGGACAGACCTCGGTGACCACCATCGACGCCAGCGGAGCCAATGCCGAGCACGCTCTGCGGGCCGGCGAAGGGGCGACCACCCTGGCGGCCGATTCCGCCGGTCGGGTGCTGATCGCCGACACCCGCGGCGGCGCACTGCTGGTGTTCGGCACCGACCCGCTGATCCTGCGTCAGCGTTACCCGGTGGCCGATGCCCCGTTCGGGTTGGTCGGGTCATCGGCGCTGGCGTGGGTGTCGCAGACCGCAACCAACACGGTGGTTGGTTACGATCTGGCCACCGGTATACCCGTCGAGAAGGTGCGTTATCGAACCGTGCAGCAACCAAACACCCTGGCCTTCGACGAAGCTTCTGGCACGCTGTACGTGGTGTCGGGCACGGGAGAAGGTGTGCAGATTATTTCCGGTGCGGCGGTGAGTCAGTGACGGCAGTGCAGCGCGGGCGAATGCCACCGGGATGGGATAACGATCTGTCCGACGAATACGAGTGGGTGCCGCTGCGGCTGTCGCCGGACGTGACACGGATCAGCGCGTCCACGCGGCTCTCGATCGAGGCCGAATACCGCGGATGGGAGCTCTCCCGTGTGCGGCTGTACACCGACGGCAGTCGTCGGGTGCTGCTGCGGCGCAAGAAGTCCGCCGCCGACTCGCTGGACATCCCGGATCACCCATCGTTGTAGCGATGAGCGCTTGCGCGAAGACCCGAAATTGATGTACCGCGCGCTGCGGCGGGTGCTGTTCCTGCTCGCCCCCGAACGCGCCCACACCTGGGTCTTCGCGCTGTTGCGCGCCGTCACCGCGACCCCGTCGCTGCGGCACGCGCTCCGCAGCTGGTTGGCGCCCACGGACCCGGTGCTGGCCAGCACGGATGTTCGGGGTGCGGTTCGCCGGGCCGCTGGGTCTGGCCGCCGGGTTCGACAAGGACGGCAGTGGGCTGGACACTTGGGGCGCGCTGGGCTTCGGATTCGCCGAGGTGGGCACCGTCACCGCGCAGGCGCAGCCGGGCAATCCGCCGCCGCGGATGTTCCGGCTGCCCGACGACCGCGCGCTGCTCAACCGGATGGGCTTCAACAACCACGGGGCCGGTGAGCTGGCGCTGCGACTGGCGCACCACACCCCCGACGTGCCGATCGGGGTCAACATCGGCAAGACCAAGGCCGCCCCGCCGGAGCGTGCCGTCGACGACTACGCCGAGAGTGCCCGGCTGGTCGGCCCGATGGCGGCGTTTCTGGTGGTCAACGTCAGCTCACCGAACACTCCGGGGCTGCGCGACCTGCAGGCCGTCTCCTCGTTGCGGCCGATCCTGGCCGCGGTGAAGGCCGAGACGACGACACCGGTGCTGGTTAAGATCGCGCCCGACCTGTCCGACACCGACGTCGACGAGATCGCCGACCTGGCCGTCGAATTGGGGCTGGCCGGCATCGTCGCGACCAACACCACGGTTTCCCGCGACGGCCTGGCCACCCCCGGCGTCGACGAGCTGGGATCGGGCGGGGTTTCCGGGCCGCCGGTGGCGCACCGGTCCGCCGAGGTGCTGCGCCGGCTGTATCAGCGTGTCGGTGACCGGATGGTGCTGGTCAGCGTCGGCGGCATCGAGACCGCCGACGACGCGTGGGACCGCATCACCTCGGGTGCCTCACTGCTGCAGGGCTACACCGGCTTCATCTACGGCGGCGGGCTGTGGGCCAAGCACATTCACGACGGGATCGCCCGCCGCCTGCACGACGGCGGGTTCGCGTCGCTGGCCGACGCCGTCGGCTCGGCCCTGCGTTAGTTCCGGTGTGCGCCGAGCGTGCGGTCACTGCGAGATTTCGCGCGAATTTTCGCAGTGACCGCACGTTGGGCGGTTAGGTCTGCTCGTAGGTGCCGTGGATGATCGCGCGGGCGATCGCGTGCTGAAACAGGTTGAAGCCCAGATACGCCGGGGTGGCGCCCTCCGGCAGGTCGAGCTTCTCGACGTCGACGGCGTGCACGGCGATCAAGTACCGGTGCGGGCCGTGGCCGGGCGGCGGGGCGGCGCCAATGTAGCGCTGCAGGCCCGCGTCGTTGGCCAAAGTCATTGCGTTGCCGGGCAATCCGCTGCCGTCGCCGACCCCGGCGGGTAGATCGGTGACGGTGGCGGGCAGGTTGGCCACCGCCCAGTGCCAGAACCCCGACGCCGTCGGGGCATCCGGGTCGTACACCGTCACCGCGAAACTGCGGGTCTGCTCGGGAAAGCCGGACCAGCTCAGCTGCGGAGAGACATCGGACCCGCCGGCGCCCATGATGCCGCTGACCTGATCGTCGGACAGCGCCTGCCCGTCGGTGACCGACTCCGAGGTCAGGGTGAACGTCGGCAACTCGGGCAGGAACTCATACGGGTTGTATGGAAATGCCATGGTCTGTCCTTTCGGTTGATCAGCAATGGGTCAGGAAATGTTGCAGCACCCGGGTGCCGAATTCGAGCGCGTCGACGGGCACCCGCTCGTCGACACCGTGAAACAGCGCCGTAAAGTCCAGATCCGGCGGCAACCGCAACGGGATGAACCCGAAGCAGCGAATCCCCAACCGCGCGAACGCTTTTGCATCGGTGCCGGCGGAGAGCATGTAGGGCACCGTGCGCGCATCCGGATCGGTGGCCAGCAGCGCGGCGTTCATCGTATCGACGAGATCGCCGTCGAAGGTGGTCTCATAGGACGGCAGGTCACGTTCCCAGGAGCGGGTGACGTCCGGCCCGATCAGCTCGTCGACTTCGCGCTCGAAGGCTTCCTTGCGGCCCGGCAGCACCCGGCAGTCCACCATCGCCTGCGCCGTTGCCGGGATGACATTGGCCTTGTACCCGGCCTTGAGCATCGTCGGGTTGGCGGTGTCACGCAGCGTGGCCCCCACGATGCGCGCGATCGTGCCCAGTTTGGCGATCGCACCCTCGAGATCCGGCGAGTCCACGTCGAACGTGTACCCGGTTTCCTCGGCGACCGCGGTGAGGAACTGCTCGACCGCGTCGGTGAGCACCAACGGGAACCGGTGACGCCCCAGGCGGGCGACCGCATCGGCGAGGGTGGTGACGGCGTTGTCGTCGTGCACGAACGAACCGTGTCCGGCCCGCCCGCGCGCCGACAGCCGCATCCAGGACAGGCCCTTCTCCGCGGTCTCGATCAGGTACAGCCGGCGCTCACCGCCGTCGCGGCGCGGAACGGTCAGCGAGAAGCCGCCGACCTCACCGATCGCCTCCGTCACACCCTCGAACAGGTCGGGCCGGTGATCCACCAGCCACTGCGCGCCGTAGGTGCCGCCGTGCTCTTCGTCGGAGAGGAACGCGAACACCAGGTCGCGCGGCGGGACGATGCCGGCCCGTTTGAAGTGCCGCGCGACCGCGATCATCATGCCGATCATGTTCTTCATGTCGATCGCGCCGCGGCCCCACACATAGCCGTCCTCCACCGCGCCGGAGAACGGGTGCACGCTCCAGTCCGCCGGTTCGGCGGGCACCACGTCGAGATGGCCGTGAATCAGCAGCGCGCCGCGGGACGGGTCGGCGCCGGCCAGCCGGGTGAACACGTTGCCCCGTCCCGGCGCGCCCGCCTCGACGTATTCGGTCGCATACCCGACCTCTTCCAGCTGCTCGGCGACCCAGCGGGCGCACTCTTCCTCGCCCTTGGTGGTCTCGGGCTCGCCGGTGTTGGAGGTGTCGAACCGGATCAGCGCGCTGACGAGGTCGATGACCTCGTCGACGGGTTCAGTCACAGTCACCTTTCCTACCATTGACACGCTTGGCGGGTTTGGGTTCGGGCACGCGAATCCGATAGCCTTAGCTGCCCAGAGCAGGTCCGAGTGGCGGAATGGCAGACGCGCTAGCTTGAGGTGCTAGTGCCCTATTAACGGGCGTGGGGGTTCAAGTCCCCCCTCGGACACCACGTTTCTCCGCGCGAGCTGCTCCACTGTGTCGGCTGTTGGGTCGCGAGCCCGTTTTGCCGCAACAAACGCCACATTCGGCGTGCGAACCGTCAGTACACGTCGCGCACGTAACGCTTGGAGGCCACCAGCTCACGCTTGTAGTCGTGTGCCTCTTCGTCGGACATGTCACCGTGCGTCTTGATGATCGACGTCAGCGCGGCATCGACGTCCCTCTTGGTCATCGTGTGCCACTGATGCAACTACAATCGCATCCTGCTGTCGAATGTGCTTGCCGGCAGCGATGATCCGGCCGAGATCTACCTCAACACACCGGACTGGTACGCCGAGAACGGTATCGACCTGCGGGAGCCGGTCGTTCTTCCCGCCGATGACCGGACTGTGGGCCGACGACAAGACCCTGGCCGACTGGGTGTTCGGTTTCCGCACCCTTGACGACACCGCCCGCGATGGTGGCCGAGTCCGCCAACCGCTCCAAAGCCGTCGTTCTGGGTGGTGGGCTGCTCGGCCTGGAGGCCGCCCGCGGGCTGCAGAACCGCGGCCTGACCGTGGACGTGGCGCATGCCGGCCCGACGCTGATGAACACCCAACTCGACGGCGTGGCCGGCGCCATTCCGCGCAGATCGGTGGAAAGCCTGGGCATCGGGGTGCACGTCGACAAACGCACCACCGAAGCGATCGTGGACGATAAGGGCCGGCTGGCCGGCATCGCGTTCGCCGACGGTGAGCGGCTCGACTGCGCATGCTGGTGATCGCGGCCGGGATCCGGCCCAACGTGGGGCTGGTGCAGCGGGCGGGGCTGACCGTGGAACCCGCGAT
This sequence comes from uncultured Actinomycetota bacterium, assembly GCA_963799495.1. Classification (GTDB taxonomy): domain Bacteria; phylum Actinomycetota; class Actinomycetes; order Mycobacteriales; family Mycobacteriaceae; genus Mycobacterium. The sequence continues at coordinate 166,896 of CAWCXH010000019.1, read as the reverse complement.
CGTCACCGACGATCACATGCGTTCGGTCGACGACGAAGACGTCTACGTCGTCGGTGAGTGCGCCCAACAGCGGGGCCAGGTCTACAGCCTGGTGGCGCCGCTCTGGGAGCAGGCCAGGGTGCTGGCCGACCACATCACCGAAACCGACTCGAGCGCGGCCTATCACGGTTCGCGCACCGCCACCAAGCTCAAGGTCGCCGGCGTCGACGTCGCGGCGATGGGTGTCAAAGCCCCCGAAACAGACGACGACGAATCCGCCGCAGCTGATCGTTACCGCAGATTCGGCATCGGGGCTCGAGGTCGATCCGGCGGATGGGTCCGGATCCAGAGACTCCCCGTTCGCCCGAACCGGTAGGGGTTTAGCTCAGGCCATCCGCCCCTGGGCACAGGTCTTGCGGCCCAATAGGTCACAGTCGCCGCCTGTTCGTTGGTCGAAGGCACACTCTCGCGCCCAGCCTCGAAACCAAGCCTGGGAAGCAGCCATCAGCATCTTGACGTGCGAAAGGTAGGAGGCTCTCTGCCGGATCTCATTCTCACAGACCACGTACCCGGTGTTGATGATGGAGTGCGGCCCGCTGGTGGAAGTGATCCGCTTCCGCCAGGTGATTGGGAACGAGTCTTGTTCCGGGTGAAGGCATGGGCTGCCCCGGCCCTGGCCAGCCCTGCTCCCCCGACCGCTGCGGCGATGGCCAACCCAGTGACCAACTTTTTCGCTGATGTCTATGTTTATTGGTTATTCCCGGGCACCAGAAGCGGGGAGCCTCCGAAGAGACTCCCCGCCTACCCGATCCCCCGTTCAGTTGTCGTTGTTTACGATGCCGGTGCTAGCGCGAACACCAGCGATGCGATCGGTGCTTCGGGGCCGCACGGCTGGCCGGTCACTTTGACTACTCCGTTCATACCGTCGATGCCTACGCTGTAGAACACGTCGGCCAGCATCGGCTTGTCGCCACACATGGCCCCGTGCGGGTCGGTCGCCTTGCCCTCGTAGCGGTCGCCGCGGCGGTTGACGGCCATGTTCACCTTGAACCCGTTGGGAGTGGTTAGCTTGATGGTCTCGAACCCGGTCTCTTCGACGTGGACCGGGATGGACTGCAGGCCGGGCAGATTGAAGTCGTAGTCGCCGGACGGCATGGCCGCAGCCGCTGCCGGGGCCAGGATCAGCGCACCGGCTGCAACGGCCGTGCTGAGAATGAGTGTCTTTCGCATGTAAATCTCCTTGGGTTGGGAGGTGTTGGAAGGGGCGGGGTATCCATGTACTCAAGACTTCCCCGCCCCTTCCGAGCAGCAGCGACTATTCGTCGTTGTCGTTGTTGGTGCCGTTCTCGGCGTGCTGGTCATCGCCGACAGCGGTGCTCACCTTGTTGTCACCCTTGGAGTGGGCACCGGAGCGGTTCCCGAACACCGAGGTGATGTTGTTGTTGCCCTTGGCGCTGGCATGCGAGTCGGTGCCGATGATCGTGGTGATGTTGCCATCGCCCTTCACCCCTGCACCGTGGTAGTCGTGCTTCTTGGGCACGACCTTGTTGCCGTCGCCGATCACCGTGGTGACGTTGTTGTTGCCGACCACACCGGGCTTCCAGGACTTCTTCCCGGTGATCCGGTTCCGGTTGCCGAGGACGGTGGTGACGTTGCCGTCGCCCTTGACCCCCACCTTGTTCTCGTTGCCGAGAGTGGTGGTGAGGTTGCTGTTGCCCTCGACGTCCACCTTGTTCTCGTCACCGAACGTGTTGGTGAGGTTGGTGTTGCCGCTCGACCGCACCTTGTTGCCGTTGCCGAACACGTTGGACATGCTCAGGTTGGGCGCGAACGGGCTGGCATCCGGCTCCGGCTGCGCACCGAAGACCTCGTTCACGTTCTCGTTGCCGAAGGTGTTGGCGAGTACCAGGTTGCCCTGCGGCGGTGTTGAAGTTGTCGTTGCCGACCACCAGCGACTCGGCACCCAGACCGGCAGCGAAGCTGTCGTTCCTGTCACCGATGTTGATCACGTTCGACAGCGCACCGAGGGCAATGCCCCGGTTCTCGTTGCCGATGTTGAAGACACCGTTGGCGAGACCGTCCTGGGCGAGGCCGACGTTGCCCTTGCCGACATTGATCACCGAGTTGCCGCCGACGCTCAGCGTCTCCGGATTCTCCAGATCCACCACGGGGATGGCCGCGCTGGACGCAAGAGCGCTGGTTGTCACCACCGATGTTGATCGCCCGGTTGAGCCAGCCGGTCGCAGCAGCCGAACCGGTGCCCTTGTCGGTGTTGTCACCGATATCGGCAGCCAGGTTACCGACCCCGTTGCTGACGGCAGTGGTGTTCTTGCCCACCGCCAACGAGGTGCTGACGAACCCGGCGCTGACCGCCGTGGAGCGGTCACCCAGTGCGATGGCCGTGTTGAACAGCCCACCGTTCGCGCTGGCCTCGGCGTCCACACCCGACGCGATGGCGGTGTTGCCGAACCCGCCGACTGCCGATGCGGACTCGGTGTCACCCAACGCGATGGCGGTGTTGCCGAACGTGGACGAGCACTGCCCGTTACCACCGCCCATGCCCCAGAACGAGGCACAGGCCGCATTGGCGGACGGTGCCCCGCCCAGCAGTGTGGCGAATGCCGCCGCCACCATGGCCCCGAGGGTCACCGTGGCGGGTGCTACTTTGCGAGTTTTCATGTCGCAATTTCCTTACTATGAAGGTGGACGAAGGTCTTCCCCGTCCGGTTTCTCACCCGAGGTTTCGAGTGAGTGGGTGGCCCGTTACCTTGCCCGGAGCGGGCCACTCAGCCTTATGTGGGACTTCTCTCGGTCACGCCTTGGCCACGGTGAAGTCCACGGCGCTGGACCAGAACAGACCGGTTGGCCAAGGTTCCATTGCCCGTTGTTGTCGACGGCGTGCCCGGGGGCGAGGTGCGCCTTCGACGATCTCCTGGCACGTGTCCCCGCCCGTGGTGAAGTGGGCGTCCTCGGTGATCCCGCTGGGGGGTATCTTGTACCCGGCAGCGGCTGGGTGGTGGCCTGGGAGTCGGCGGGGGAGCGGCCTGGGCCACGTCCGCCACCGCCGGGCCGCTCGCGATGGCGATCGCAACAGCCGAGACCGTGACTACCTTTCGTACCTTCATGCTGTGTTCCTTTACCTGGATTGCTTGGTTTGGGCGGGACGGGGAGTCCAAGAGGACAAGACCTCCCCGCCCGCACGTCCTGGGGATGTGATCGTCAGCACCGGGTACCGGCGTGCAACAACAACGGTTACCGGGTAGGGCTGCTCGACGTTCTCAATCGCTTCGGCGCTCATGCGCAGCGCTCCGTTTCTCGGGCAGTACGCGACACTGACACGTCGACGAGTTGCCCGACCGGGACGCCGAAAACCCCTGCTAGCTGCGCTAGCACCGTCGTTGTGGCCGTGCCCGACCAGTCGGAGTTGAATACCGAGTAGGCGTGCGATCGGCTGATGCCCAGCACATTTGCTAGCTCGGCGCGGTCGCGAATGCCGTTCCGGCCCATAAGGTTAGCGATGGCCTCTGGTATCCAGCAAACTTTGTGCCTCTGAACTGTCACAGCGCAGGACGCTATCACGACTGTCCAGCAAACTGGAATAGCAATCCACAAAATCGGACTGAATGAAACCTGATCGTTACGTTTGCCCAGGTCGTGGCAGTTTGTGTCCTCCAGAAAGTAGGACTAAAGTCCTTTGCTATGTCTGACAGCGAGAAGCAATTAGACGCGGTGCTGTCCTACCTTGCAGGACGGCGCTTGCGCATGTCCGAGATTCTGGACGCGCTCGAAATGTCGCGGTCCACGTACTATCTGCAGCGCGACGAGGGGCGGCTCATCACTGCCGACAACCTGATCCGCGCGGCCCGCAACCTGGGGTTGAACGAGGTCGACCTGCTGGCCCGCTACGATCTCGTGACCATCGAGTCGGCAGCCGAGTATGTCGAGGACACTCTCGCTTACCCTGCGGTGCCCCCGAGGAGGGGGGCGGCGACAACGGCGGCGACGGCGAGGGCAGCGATGGCACGCCCCCGGCCCAAAAAGGCGCCCCGCCGTGGCAAACCCCCGCTGTGAGGCAAACCCCGGTGTGAGGTAAACCCGCTCCGTGGCAAACCCCCGCTGTGACGCAAATCACATTCTCGCCCTATTTACGGCTACGTTAACCTGCCGGTAACTTTGCTGTCAGCTCCATACGACTTTGCTGACACCATGGTCATACCACCCCAGGGGGTATTGCGACTTTGCCCGAACAAAGCTCGGTAATAACGTGATCCACACACTGATTGCGCTCACGGTCGCCTGCGCCGCCGCGTCGCTGTGGACACGGCGACTTACCTGGGGCTGCCCGTGGGAGGTTGCCCCGACACTCGGCATCGCCCTGTATAGCGTCGGGGCCGTCCTGACCTCACCACTGGCGACAACAATCACCGGGCGGGCGCTGCACACGGTCACCGGGATCTGGCATTTCAACGACTACCTCGGTCATATCTGTTACATCGGGGCCGCCGGGGCGATCGTGTACGCCGCGCTCTCCCGGCTCGTCGACGACGACACATCCCTGCGGACGAGCATCAGGCGGCTCGAGTTGCCGGCGATACTGGTGGTCACGGCGATGCTTGCGGCGCTGGCTATGAGCGATACCAACCGCGGCTATCACCCCGACATGTACGACGTGCCTGTCGATACCTGGCTGGCCGTGTATTGGCTGCTGATCAACGGAATGTTGATGTACCTGTTCATGTACGCCGCGCGAGAGCTACTGATCCTGCGCCAGGATGAGCGGTCGCGGCTGACCGCCGACATGTACATCGTCGGGTCGGTGTGCGGGTTCCTCAGCTTGCGTCGCCGGCCTCGCCAACGCGCTCATGCCGCAGCTGCACGCGATGGGCGCTGACGCGGTCGTGTGGCTCTTTAGCTGCTCCTCAGCGCTGTTGTTCATCGCCGGCGCGGCGTACTCGTGGCGCACCAAGATGCGCCCGTTCCGCAAGCTGCAGCGCGGCGTGCGCACGACCCGGAGCGAGCTGCGGCGGCTCGACAGGCCTACCCCAGCACCTCACTAAGGCTCCGTATTGCCGACGAACAGGCCCGGGGATGGCCGCGATCGAAAGTGCCTCTCCCGAGGTCGGGGGGAGAAGTTGAGGCGAGGCCATGACGCAAGGACGCTGATATCCCGGTCGGCGAAGGCCGCACATTCGCCGTCGACGGTGCGCAGATCGCGGTCTTTCGGCTGCGAGACGGGTCGTTGCGCGCCATCGACGCCGTCTGCCCGCACAAGGGCGGTCCGCTGGGCGACGGGCTCGCCGACGAGCGGGTGGTGGTCTGCCCGCCAAACGGCTACACGTTTGACATGTGCATCGGATCCGAAGCGGGCGGCGCGATGTCGGTGCGCAGCTACCCGGTGTGAGCCGTCGGCGGCGCCATCCGGATCATGACCTAGCAAGAGTTCCCAATGGGTCCCGCCCGCGACTGTGCGATTTCGTACGTCGGCACCGCGGTGGCGTACGAAGCCAACTGAACTACGCCAGGTTTGGTTCCTTTGCGGTCACGGGGGCCGGGATTAACTGGCTCGCAGGGTTCGGGGCGCCCGGTGAGGGCGTCCTCGTACTCGGCTGGGGGTAAGCAGCCGAGGGCTTCGTGCAGCGTTCCTGGTTGCAAACCAGGGCACACATTCGGCACTGGCCAACTCGACCCTTTCGATGCAACAGTGCGAATTCGCAGGCTGCACCAACCCTGCGCACATGCGGCTGGGTACCAACGCCACCTACAAGGCCGGATACTTCTCACGACGAAACAACCTGGCCAGCCCGCTAGCCGATGTGCGCGGCGGCGCCGGCGGCACCCGCGCCATCGCCGCGGCAAACCGGCTTAAGACAGCACGAAGACCCGGCCAGCATCGAGAAACGGATCCGTGCCGCCGAAATCGCTGGACTTCCGCTGACACTCTGGTGAGACCGGACGCGGACATGTCTACAGTTTCGGCGGCGGCGCGTCACATGGTTGTCTTGGTGCCAAGCCACTGCATCAGCTTCGTGGCTTGCGGAGGCTTGCGGCCAGTTCCAAGACTCGTTTGGCTCGGTCAGCGACGGGTACGTCGACGAACTCGCCACTCGGCAATCGTAGGGCGGCACCGCCGGCGGCATCGAACGCAGCGACCACCTGCTGCGCCCAGGCGATCTCTTCGTCGTTCGGCGTGAACACCTCGTGCAGCACGCTCAGCTGGCGGGGATGGATCGCTGACTTGCCAAAAAACCCTAGCGACAACGCAAACTGCGCTTGCTCCCGTAAGCCGGCCTCATCGTCGAGTTGCGGGTACACGCTGTCGATGGGCCGCTCGATGCCTGCCGCACGTGAGGCGACAACAAGCTGGGACCGGACGTACAGCGTCTGGAGATTCCCGTTGCCCGCGCTGCAGGTCGCGCTGCAGGTCCACACCGCCCATGGCCAGATGCCGCACCCCGGGAACCCGGGCAATGTCGTACGCCGCCAACACCCCGCGGGCGCTTTCGATCGCACAGATAATCGGCTTGCCGGGTGCCCGCTCGGCCACCCAGCGGACGTCATCGGGCGACTCGGTCTTGGGGATGCGGATTCCGTGCGCAACCGCACCCACGGCCTCGAGGTCGGCGGCGCACAAATCGGTTCCGGCCGCATTGACACGGACCCACGCCGGATGGTCGACGAGAATCTCGGCGACAAGTCGTCGCGCAGTGTCCTTGTGGTCTGCAGGCACGGCGTCCTCGAGATCGAGCATCACGGCGTCGGCGCCGGCGTCGAAGACCTTGGATAGCAGCTTCTCGTTGTGTCCGGGGGCGAACAAGTAGCTGCGGTCCATCAGAGGACGCCTTCGGCCCGAAGTTTGTCGAGTTCTTCGGCACCGATGCCAAGCAGTTCGTGGTACAGCTCCTCGTTGTCCTGGGCGAGCCGCCGGCCGGGGAACCGGATTGTGCCCGGCGTTCCGGTGAGGCGCGCCATCACGTTTTGCATCTTGATCGGGCCGAGGTCTTCGTCTTCGACGGTGGTGATGGTGTCGCGGTATAGCACTTGCGGGTCTTGCATGAGCTGTTCCACGTCGTAGATAGGGGCCAGCGCTGCGCCCGCTTCTTCGAACGCCTTCACCACTTCCTCCAAGTCGCGCGCGGCGATCCACTTTGCCACCGCCCCGTCAAGCATCTCGCTGCGGCGGCTGCGTTCGCCGGCCGAGGAGAACCACGGCTTTTCCGCAACGTCGGGTCGCCCGACGAGCCGCATCACCCGTTCGGCTACTGATGTGGCGCTGGCGGACACGGCGACCCAACGTCCGTCTCGGGTCAGATAGGCGTTGCGTGGGGCATTGTTGGGGGATCGGTTGCCGTGTCGTCCGGCGATGACGCCGAGCAGATCGAACACGGTCGGGCCCGGTCCAAGGATGCCCAACAGCGGCTCCAACAGGGACAGGTCGATGACCTGCCCCGTACCACCGCGGGCGTCACGGGCATAGAGCGCGGACACCACGGCGAATGCGCCGGTGATCCCCGCCACGCCGTCGGCCAGGCCAAATGGCGGCAGCGTGGGCGGCCCGTCTTCCTGCCCGGTCTGGTGGGCAAACCCACTCATGGCTTCGGCGAGGGTGCCGAACGCGCGCCGCTCCGCGTAGGGGCCATCCTGCCCAAACCCGGTGACCCGCAGCATGATCAGGCGCGGGTTGATTTCCTGCAGCTGTGCCGGAGCGAGCCCCCACTTTTCCATCACGCCCGGACGGAAGTTCTCGATCAGTACGTCGGTATCCGAGATCAGTCGGCGCAGGATGTCTTGTCCGGCCGGCTTGCTGAAGTTGAGCGTCATCGTGCGCTTGTTGCGGGCGATGACCTTGTACCACAAGCCATGTCCCTCGTGGTTCCAACCATGAGTCCGCGCGGGATCTCCCTGCGGATGCTCAACTTTGATCACATCGGCACCGAAGTCGCCCAACAGCATCCCGGTGATAGGTGCGGCGTATACCGTGCTGACATCCAACACGCGGGTCCCCGTCAACGGCGGGTTGGACCCGATGCGCTCCCCCTCACCCAAACTCGTTGGCCCGGCCACGTCCTCCCGGTCGGCGCCTTCCCCAAGCAATGTCATCTCACCCTCCGTATCGAGAAAACTGCTGCACCGCAAGACGATCCACCGATTCTGTCTGGTGCCACCCGGTAATCCATGTGCGTCAAACGAAGAAGAAGGTGAGTCCGAGGACGATGTAGATGGCCAGTAGTTGCAGGCCTTCATACCAGGTGGACTCGCCGCGTTGGGTGACCTCGTTGGCGATGATGATCGCCAGGAAGACCGCGCCGAGCTCGAACCCGTTGAACACCAGGGCCATCGGGAAAGGGCCGATCACGAACGACGCCAGCACCAGCACCGGTGCGACGAACAGGGCGATCTGGGCGCCCGAGCCCACCGCGATGTTGACGGCGATGTCCATCTTGTCGCGGGAGGCGAAATACACCGCGACCCAGTGTTCGGCGGCGTTGCCCACGATCGCCACCACGATCACGCCGACGAAGAACGGGGACAGCCCGATGGCTCGCCGACGCCTCGGTGATCGAGTGGACCAGGATCTCCGACATCCAGCCCACCGCGGCACCCGCACCGGCCAGCATCAGCACGCTCTTGCGCACCGACCACGGCTCGCCGCCGTGCTCTTCTTCGTCATGGGACGGGTTGAACAGGTGCGCGTGGGTCTTCAGGGAGAACACCAACCCGGCCGCGTAGGAGGCCAGCAGCACCACGGCAACGCCGACCGACAGCGCCTGCAGGTCAGCTGGGGAATGCCACCGCCTTGGCCACCGGATCGGGCAGCCCGCCGCCGGCCACCAGCTGAAATATCGCCGGCATCACCAGCGCCACCGCCGCCAGCAGCAGCATCAGCGACTGGGCGGTGGCCGCCCGCAGCTCGAAGCGCTGCCGTTCCCGTTTCCTGCCGCCCACCAGCATCGACACCCCGAGGACCAGCAGGATGTTGCCCAGGATCGACCCGACGACCGAGGCCTTGACCACCTCGTGCAGCCCGGCGGCCAGCGCGAACAGCGCGATGATCAACTCCGGGGCGTTGCCGAACGTGACGTTGAGCAAACCACCAATCCCGGGACCCGACCGGGCCGCCAGCTCCTCGGTCGCCCGGCCCATCAGCGCCGCCGTCGGGATCACTCCCAGCGCCGACGCGGCGAACACCGCCACCGCGTCGGCATGCATGAACTCCAGCACGATCGCGACCGGGATCAACGGCACCAGCAGATACGGCCAGCCCTCCCCAGTCAGCAGGAACGGCCTACTGCGTTTGGTGGGGACCTGAGAAGTCTCAGTTGTGGACATCTCGGCCCCTTCTTACGGTTCGTTTGGCTTGACGGCGAGCACCGGCTTGGGGCATTCCAGCAGCACCTGCCGGGCAACACTGCCCAGCAGCAGCTTGCCCACCGGGCTGCGTTGCCGGACACCGACCACCAAGAGTTCGGCATCGTCGTTTTCCATCGCCTTGAGCAGCTCGTCGGCCGGGTCTACCCCGACGGGCTGGGCGAGTTCGAACTCGACCCCGCACCGGTTGAGCCGCTCCTCGACGTCGTGCACCTCGTCGGACTGCGCGAAGCGGGGGTCGGCCAACGAATCACCGCGGGTGGCGTTGATGACCAGCAGATTCGTGTTCCGGCGGTTTGGCCTCGGTGATGCCGTGTTCGAGGGCCGCGGTGCCGTAGCGGTCCGCGGAGTATCCGACGACGATCATGCTCCCGCCTTTTCTGCGCGCTGTTCTTCTTCCAGCTCCTCCAGGTCAGGGGGGTGGACGAGGTCGGGTTCGGGGCGGTGGAACAGCCGCAGGATCAGCGGGGCGACCAGCAGCACGACGATCAGGATGTAGCAGATGATCGCGACCGGCTCGGTGAACAGGCTGGCCCAGTCACCGCCGCCGAGCTGCAGGCTTTGGCGCAGCTGCCGCTCGATGCGCGGGCCCAGGATGACACCGATGATCAGCGGCAACACCGGCAGCCCGAAGCGGCGCATCATCAGCCCGAGCAGACCGAACACCAGCAGCAGCGCCAGGTCCAGCGCCTGCACGTTGACCGCGAGCGCGCCCAGCGTGGCGAAGAACAGGATGCCCGCATACAGGAAGGGCCGCGGGGTACGCAGCAGCTTGGCCCACAGCGGCGCCAACGGCAGGTTGAGCACCAGCAGCAGGAAGTTGCCGATGAACAGGCTGGCGATCAGCGTCCAGATCAGCAGCGGCTCCTTCTCGAACAGGGTGGGGCCGGGCTGAATCCCGTAGGACACGAACGCCGCCAGGATCACCGCCGCGGTGGCGTTGGTGGGCAAACCCAGCGACAGCATCGGCACCAGCGTGCCCGCCGCCGAGGCGTTGTTGGCCGCCTCCGGGCCGGCCACCCCCTCGATCGCGCCATGGCCGAACTCCTCGGGGTGCTTGGAGAGCTTCTTCTCGGTGACATAGGACAAAAACGTCGGCAGTTCGGCGCCGCCGGCCGGCAGCGCGCCGAACGGGAACCCGTAGGCGGTGCCGCGCAGCCACGGCTTCCACGACCGACCGAAGTCCTTGCGGCTCATCCACGGCCGGCCGACCGGAATGATCTCGGCCGGGCGGCGCCGCAGATGCGCGGCCACCCACAGCGCCTCACCGACGGCGAAGATCGCCACCGCGATCACCACGATGTCGATGCCGTCGGACAGCAGCGGCAGCCCGAAGGTGGCGCGCGGCTGCCCGGTCAGCGAGTCGATGCCCACGATGCCGATCGCCAGCCCCAACAGCAGCGCGATCGCGCCGCGCAGCCGCGAGGAGCCCAGCACCGCGGTCACCATCACCAGCGCCAACAGCATGATCGCCAGGTAGGACGGGGCGCCCAGCGTGACCGCGAACCGCGAGATCGACGGCGCGAACGCCGCCAACAGGGTGGTGCCGATGGCGCCCGCCACGAACGATCCGATCGCCGCGGTCGCCAAGGCCTGGGCCGCGCGGCCCGCCTTGGCCATCTTGTTGCCCTCGATCGCGGTGATCACCGACGACGACTCACCCGGGGTGTTGAGCAGGATCGAGGTGGTCGACCCGCCGTACATGCCGCCGTAGAAGATGCCGGCGAACATGATGAACGCCGCGCTGGGGGGGACGTTGTAGGTGATCGGCAACAGCAGCGCCACCGTCATCGCCGGGCCGATACCGGGCAGCACACCGACCGCGGTCCCCAGCAGCACACCGATCACGGCGTACAGCAGGTTCATCGGGGTGGCCGCCTCGGCGAAGCCCTGCAGCAGCCAGTTCAGGTTGTCCATGTCAGAGAATCCCGTCCAGAATGCCTGCGGGCAGCGGGATTCCGAGCCCGGAATAGAACGCGTAGAAACTGGCGACCGCCAGCACCACGCCGATAATGACGTTGAGAACGTATCGCTTGCTGCCCAGAATCGTTGCGGCCCCGGCGAACAACAGGGTCCCGGTGATCGCCCAACCCAGCGGCACCACCAACACGATCACCGCCACGAACAACCCCACCAGCAATCCCACGGTGCGCCAGTCGGCCGGCGTGCTCGTGTCGATGTCCTCGCCCCCCTCCTCCTCACCGGTCGAGCCGCGCGGAATCACGATGAGCCAAGATGATCGCCAGCACGATCAAGCCGATGCCGACGGCGATCGGGAACATCCGCGGCCCGACCGGATCCACCTTCGCGAAACCAGCCTCCAGGGACGTCGCATCGTAGATCAGGAATGCGCCGACCGCGACGAGCACCGCGCAGACGAGGTACTGCGCCTTATCCACGGTCTTCTCGACCGCATGTTCCTGCGGCTCGTTGGTGGTGGTCATACCAGCCCCAAATCGGTCAGGGTCGACGAGACCCGGTTGTCCTGGTCCTTGAGGAACTGCTCGAATTGCGCACCGGTCACGAACGCGTCGGTCCAGCCGTTCTTCACCAGCGCCTCCTTCCACTGCTGCGTGCCGTGCAACTCCTCGAGCACCTTCACCATCGCCTGCTTGGCTTCATCGGAAATGCCCGGCGGAGCCAGGATTCCGCGCCAGTTGGCAAAGGTCAGGTCGATACCGGCCTCCTTCAGTGTCGGGGCATCGATGCCCTCGACTCGTTCATTGCTGGACACCGCGAGCACCCGCAACTGGCCGGCCTCGATCTGGTCGATAAATTCACCCGGGCTCGACGTGCCAACCGTGATCTTGTTGCCGAGCAGCGCGGTCAGCAGATCGCCGCCACCGTCGTAGGAGACGAAGTTGACCGCCTTCGGGTCGACGCCGACGGCCTCGGCCGTTTCCATCGGGAATAGGTGGTCGGGCCCGCCCGGTGACGAACCGCCGCCGATGGTGACCTTCGACGGATCAGCCTTCCACGCTGCGACGAAGTCCTGCACCGTCTTGAAGGGCGAGTCCGCCGGAACGAAGATGGCTCCCGGGTCCTCGATCATCTTCGCGAGCGCCGTCGCATCCGACGCGCGTGCCTTGGATCCATTGGTGTAGGTGGCCCCGACCACGCCCAGCCCCATCATCATCATGAGGTCGCCGTTGCCTTTTTCGTTCATCAACCGGGCTATCGCCACCGTGCCGCCGGCGCCGATGACGTTGAACACCTCGATCCGACCGGTGATGTCGTCGTCTTCCATGATCTTCACGGCCGTGCGTGCCGTGAGGTCATAGCCGCCACCCGGACTGTTCGGCACCATCATGCGCAGCCGGTGCAATCCGCTTGCTTCTTCGCCGCGCGTCACACCGCAGGCGCTCAGCAGCAGCGCCGCGACCAGGGCGATCACCAACCCAGTGACCATTCGGCGCCCGTTTCGTTCTAACATCCTCGTCCCCAATCACTGATTTGTGATGCTCAGCAATACTGGACCCTGAGGGTGACGTAGGTCACCGATTCGGACGCAAAGGACGTATTGGTCGTTGTGGTCACTCGCTCGTAGCTTCCGCAGCCTGGCCGGCCAGTTCCTGGCTTTCCAGTTGCTGGTGGTCGTCGTGGTGTTGGTCGCCGTGGCCGCGGTTTCGGTGGCGCAGTCCAGCCGCGAGTTCCGCGATGTGCGCGGCCAGCGGATGATTGCGGTTGCCGAGAACCTGAGCTCCACACCGCTCGTGCGGGACCGCTACGGCGACCCGTTCGCCGCCAGGTTGCTGGCACCCGACGTAGACCGGGCGGTCGCGTTATCGGGTGCCAGGCTCGCGGAGGTGCTGGATCCCCGCGGCGTGGTACGGGTGTCTTCGGATCCCTCCCGCATCGGCCAGCAGATGAACCTCGATGTCAGTAGGGCCGATGAGGGCCGGGCCTGGTTCGGGGACACCGATATCGACGGTGCGCACAATCTCGTCGGCCAGGTGCCGATCCTGTCCAACACCGGCGAAGTGGTGGCTATCGCATCGGTCAGCGAACCCTACCCATCGGTGTGGGAACTGCTCAGTGGCGCCGGCGAACGGCTGCTCTTCTACCTCGGACTCGGCGCCGCCCTCGGCCTACTGGCCTCATGGTTGCTGTCGCGGCGAATCAAACGACATACCCGCGGGCTGGAGATCGCCGAGATCGCCGGCCTGGCCGATCATCGGGAAGCCTTGCTGCACAGCATCCGTGAGGGTGTGGTCGCGGTGAACAACGAGGGCGATGTCACGCTGCTCAACGACAGCGCGCAGGAATTGCTCGGCCTCACCGGTGCGGCGGTCGGCCGCAGGGTGGACAGCGTCGGCCTCGATCCGGCCGTGGTCGAGTTCCTGTTGTCCGGTGAAGACGGGCGCGATGTCGTGATCTCCACCCGCACCAGGGTCTTGGCGCTGAACCGGCGGGCGGCCACCAGTCAGGGTCAGCGGATCGGGACGGTCACCACGATGCGCGACAGCACCGAATTGGCGGCACTGCAGGGCCAGCTGTCCTCGCACAAGAGCGTGACCGACACGCTGCGCGCGCAGACCCACGAGTTCGCCAACCAGCTGCACACCATCTCCGGGCTGGTCCAGCTGGGCGAGTTCGACTCGGTACGCGACCTGGTCGGCACCCTGACACGGCGTCGAGCTGAGATCAGTGATGCTGTGACACAACATATTTCCGATCCTGCGGTGGCGGCGCTGCTGATCGCAAAGACGACGCTGGCCGCCGAAAGTGGGGTGTCACTGAGATCGCGCCCCAGTCGCACCTCGGCGCGCTGCGATCCGGCGCTGGCGACCGACGTGATCACGTTGCTGGGCAACCTGATCGACAATGCGGTCGACGTTTCGGTGGGCTCGGCCGCGGCACACGTCACGGTGCGAATCGACGATGCCGACGGCCTGCTGATCTCGGTGGCCGATTCCGGCCCCGGTGTTCCGGAACACCTGCGGGACGCCATCTTTGCCCGCGGGGTCACCTCGAAACCCGACGTGCCGGGCGGACGCGGCATCGGCTTGGCGCTGGTGCGCCTGGTCACCGCCCAGCACGGCGGGACCGTCGAGGTCACCGACGGCCCGTCGGGCGGTGCGCAGTTCATGGTGCGGCTGCCCGAAAGCCGACCCGCCGTGCCAGCCGAACGGGCCGCCCATGCGTGACGTCCTGATCGTCGACGACGATTTCATGGTCGCCGAGATCCACCGCCGGTTCGTCGACCAGGTCGACGGCTTCCGGGCGGTCGGTGTCGCCCGCACCGGCGCAGATGCGCTGTCGGCCGCGCGCGACCTGCGGCCGCACCTGATCCTGCTGGACGTTTATCTTCCCGACATGACCGGCCTGGAGGTGTTGCAGCAGCTGCGATCCGGAGGTGATCGGGTCGGGGTCATCATGATCACCGCCGCGCGCGAGCTGGACACCGTCAGCGGCGCGCTGGACGGCGGTGCAGCCGACTACCTGATCAAGCCGTTCGAACTCCACCAGCTGCGCGCCAAGCTCGAGGCGTTCGCGGCGCGCGCCAACGCCCTGGAATCCGACCGCGGCGTCGACCAATCCCTGATCGACTCGCTGTTCGGCCAGCCCGGGACCGCGCCGGCGCAAGCAGTCCTGCCCAAGGGTCTGGGCGCCGAAACCGGCCGCCTGGTGCTCGACGCGGTGCGGCAGGCGGGTGAGGTGTCGGCGGCCGAATGCGCGGAGCGGGTCGGGATTTCGCGTGTCAGCGCGCGTCGTTACCTCGAGCACTACTTGAACACCGGCGCACTGGAGATCCGGCTGCAGTACGGAACGGGCCGGCCCGAGCGCCGCTACCGCTTCGCGCGCTGACGAGTTGCTGGGCCGGTGCTTACGCGGCGTGCAGGTCGGTGAGGGCGATGCCGATCCTGATCTCGACCTCGCTGACCGCTAGTGGTGGTGGGCCGGGCAGCGGCGGCGCGGTGGAGCGGTAGTGCGCACCGGTGGGTGTCACGAATTCGGCGGTGTGCACCCCGTTGTGGTCACCGGCCGTCACCTGCCAGCCCGGGGATTCCTTGACGTAGTTGCACCGCTCACACTCCCCCAGCCCGTTCAGCGCGCTGGTGGGCCCGTCGCGGTGGTGCGGTTGGGCGTGGTCGCGGTGCCGGATCGGGGCGTCACAATAGGGCGTGCGGCAGCGTTGATCACGCAGCCCGATGAACCCGGCCAGCCCGCGCGGAAAACACCGCGACCGCGATTCCATCGCCACCAACGCCCCGCTCTTCGGGTTCCGGTACAGCCGGCGCAGGGTGGCCCGCGACCGCTTATCGGTGACCGCGGCGCTGACCAGCCCGCGCGCCACCGCGGCCGGGATCGGACCATACCCCTCGACGACGGCCGTCGTGGAACCCCCGCCCAGCAGCGCCTGATCCGACATCACCAGGTGCACCGCCACCGGTTCCGGGGTCTCGGCGGGCCGGCCGGTCACCCGGGCCACCAGCGTGTCGGCCATGATTTGCCCGCGTGAACGGTCGTCGAAGGTGGTGTCGGCGGTGCGGCGCAGCGCCGCATACACCCCCACCCCCTGTGCGACCGGCAGCAGCGCGGTCACATAGGTCATGGTGTCCGGGGCCGGCCGGATGGTCACCGTCCGGTCCGCGGCGGCCCGGGCCGCCCGGTCCACCACCGCCTGCGCATCCAGCCGGTAGGCGACCTCCTTGGCCGCCGCGGCCACCCGCGCGTCCCCCATCCCCTCCAGCCGGCTCACCTCGGCGCACAGTTCGGCATCCAGCACCCGCCGGTCCTCCAGGTCCAGGCAGGCCGACTCCCGCACGATCAACGTCGCGCGCCACTCCGAGAGCGCCCCACACTCCAACGCCGCCAGGGTGTGCGGCATCTCGTGCACCAGCGCCTTGGCCAACCCCAGGTGCCGGCCGCCGCGCGCCGGGGAATCCCGCCGCGCCAACGCCACCTCGCTGGCCACCCCACGCGCGCGCTGCCGCGCCGGCACCCCCGCCGCCGCCTCATCGGCCCGCCGCCGCGCATCCAGCGCCGCGGCCGCCCGCGCCTGACCCGCCGCAGCGGCGGACTTGAGCCGTTCGAGCCCGGCGATCTGCTCGATCAACACCGCCTCCTCGGCGCGCGGATCCACGGCGAATAGACCGGCTAGATCGAACATACTTGCGAAGATACATCAGCGGTGTGACAAGTGCCGTCAGTCGTGCCGAGCTCCTTCCTGGGCCACATCGCGCGATCTCGACTCGCCAAAAATGGAGTAGTGGACTACTCATCGCTCGCGTAGCTCGCAGCGTGAGGATCGTGGCGAGGGTGTCTCCACTCTCACGACGACAGGGAGACCGCCATGACCGTCGACGTCATCGACCAGATCAGCCCGAACGTGCTGGAAGCCGCGCTGCCCGTCGTCGAATATGAGCAGGTCCAGGATCCCGACGACGCGCACCGGCTCATCCGGAAGGCACGGGAGCAGTCGCCGATCGCATTCGGGGCGCACGGGCCGGAGGTTTTGACCTACGACCTGGTGCGCATCCTTCTGCGGGACGACCGGTTCGCGATGCCGAAGGGAATCGGCCTTGCCGCACAGGGCATTACCTCCGGACCCGTGTGGGACCGAGCGGTCAAAGGCCTGCTGAGCCTCGACGGTGCCGAGCACCACCGGCTGCGCCGGCTCGTCTCAAAGGCGTTCACCCCCAAGGCCGCCGCACGGCTGCGCACCACATGCGTCGAGGTGATCAACGAGTTGGTCGACCAACACACCAGCGCGGGCCACTGCGACATGGTCGCCGATATCGCCAGGCAGTATCCGATTGCGATCATCTGCGCTCTGCTCGGTGTGCCGCACCAGCATTGGCAGCAGTTCTCGGACTGGGCCGATGACATCTTCAAGCTCTTCGCCTGGAACGTCGCCAACGATGCGCCGGACATCCTGCGCGCGTGGGAGGAGCTCGACGCCTACCTCGACGGCATGGTCGCCCGCCGGCGTCATGCATTGACCGACGACCTGCTCTCCGATCTCATCCGCGCCGAGGTGGACGGCGACCGCCTGACCCACGAGGAACTGCTGATGCTGGCTGGCGGCATCCTGATGGCGGGCACGGACACCACCCGCAACCAACTGGCGGCCGCGGTGCAGGTGCTGTGCGACCATCCCGACCAGTGGGCGCTGCTGGCCGAGAACCCCGAACTCGCGCCTGGCGCGGTCGAGGAACTCATGCGCTTTTCGCCGATCATCTTCAGCACGATGCGGGTGGCCGTCGAGGACGTCGAACTGGCCGGGTTCACCATCCCGGCCGGCACGCTCGTCATTCCGAACACGGCCGCCGCCAACCGCGACCCGGCGGTATACGACGAGCCCGAGCGCCTCGACATCACCCGCGACAGTCCGCCGGCCATGCTGACCTTCGGCGGCGGCATCCACTATTGCCTCGGCGCGCACCTGGCGAGAATCGAACTCGCCGAGGCCCTCACCGTCATCACCCGCCGGATGCCCAATCCGCGCCGCGCCGGTGTGGCGCCATGGAAACCGATGATTGGAATCACCGGGCCGGTCACCCTGCCCATCGCGTTCGACGCCGGGCGCTGACCGCGATCACCAACGGCTCTTGAGCCGCGCGCGATACGACCGCCCGTCGGGGTCGTAGACCATCCGATAGGCGGGCACCGCCCACAGTCGGGTGTAGCGGCCCAGCCGTTCGGGTTGGTGCGGACGCAGCCGGCCCGGTGGCCGGGCACCGTTGCGGCCGTTGGCATGCCAGTTCTCCAACGCCCGGGCGGCCGAGTTGAGCGCGTCGATCGCGGTGTCCGGGTCGACGAGGCCGTCGTCCTCGCTGCCGTCGGCGGCGCGGTCCAGGTGTTCGCGCAGTAGCCGCAGCCTCAGGTCCCGAGCGAACACCCGCGCGCCGTCGCCCTGTCCGGCCGGATCCCGCGGTGTGCGGTCGTCACGGGTGTCATCCAGGACGGCACAGGACAATTCGCTGTCATGCGTCCACGACCGGCGGTTGAAGTTGTCGCTACCGACGCACGCCCAGACGTCGTCGACGACGCAGACCTTGGCGTGCACGTAGACCGGCGTGCCCGCGTGGTTCTCCACATCGAACACGTGAACACGGTCCGGGCCGGCCTGCCGGCACGCATCGATGGCCTGCTGGCGACCAACCATGTTGGGGCGCAACGCCAACCGGCCGTCGACATCGGGATAGCGCGGGACCACCGCAACCAGGTGCAGGTCGGGGTGCTCGGCCAGCGCGCGGGCGAACAGGTCGGCAACCTGCCGCGACCACAGATACTGGTCTTCCAGATAGATCAGCCGCCTGGCCCGCCGTACCGCCTTGGTGTAGCCGCGTGCGATGCTGCGTTCACCGTGCGGCGCGAAGTCGTATTCGAAATGGGCGTCGGGATAGGTCCGCAGCACCTGCACGGCGTGGGTGCCGCACCACGGTGGATCGGTCGGCTGCTCCGGTAGCCGGCCGGGTTGGAGGTCGGCGCCGTGCAGCTTGTCCTTGATCCACGCGATCGGCGACAGCATGTCCAGCGGCGCCGGGTCGTTCCAGCGTTCCCGGAATGTGCTGTCCAGCGCACCGACGACGGGCCCCTGCAGGCGAAGCTGAACGTCGTGCCACGGCGGGTGCTCGCCGTAGCGCCGGGACATCCGCACCGCCTGCCGATCGCCGCGGTGCGATGCGTCATCGCGGCGCGAGTGGCACAGGTCGATGCCGCCGGCGAACGCGACGTCACGCTCGGGCTCGCCGGGGTGGCGGATGACGACAAACTTCTGATGATGCGATCCGCCGAGCCGGACCCGTTGATCGAGCAGCACCTCACCGCCGGCCCGCTCGATCGCGTCACCCAGATGCTGGTTCTCCTCCTCGCTGTAGGCGAACCTGTCCAGATGCGAGCGCCACATCAGCCCCTTGACGACGACACCGCGCTGCGCGGCATTGCAGAACAACTCGGCGATGGTCGGGCCGCCGTCACGCACCTTCTGGTCCGGGTCGCCGCGCCAGTCGGTGAAAAACAGGAAGTCGCCCCGACTGAGCGCCTCGACCTCGGTCACCAACTGGTCGAAGTAGGTCGCGCCGTGGATCAGCGGCTCCGCGCGGTTGCCCTCGCACCAGGCGGGCAGGTCTGACGCGGGGTTACCCCGCTCTTCCGTGGTGAGGAACCACTCGGCCAACTCCACCACGCAACCCTCCCGGATAAAGGGCGACACCGGCCCGGACGCTCTGCCAAGATCCTTCATCATGCTCCTGTTACGGCACCTGCTTGCCGTGATCGCCGCCCTCGTCATGCTGACCGGCTGCACCCCGGCCGCTCTGCCGCCCCAATCCCCGGCTCCCAGCACCCATCCCGCCAAGGCGGAGGCGGTGATGAGGATCGTGCGGGACACCATGGCGCAGGCCCACCTGAAGGCCGTCATCGTGCGCGTGACCGTGGACGGCAAGGAGGTCGTCACCCAGGCGGCCGGCGAATCGATGACCGGTGTGCCCGCGACCACGGACATGCACTTCCGCAACGGCGCGGTGGCCATCTCGTACGTATCGACGCTGCTGCTAGAACTCGTCGACGAGAACAAGGTGAGCCTCGACGACAAGCTGTCGACCTGGCTTCCCGAGGTGCCGAACGCCGATCGGGTGACCCTGGGTCAGCTCGCCCAGATGACGTCCGGCTACCGGGACTACGTGATCGGAAATCCCGAGTTCGAAGCCGCACTCTACGCAAACCCCTTCCGCCGGTGGACAACCCATGACCTGCTGAGCTTCGCGATATCGCAACCGTTGCTCTACGAGCCGGGCACCAACTGGAACTACGCCCACACCAACTATGTGCTGCTGGGACTGGCGCTGGAGAAGGCCACCGGTGAGAACATGTCGAAGTTGTTGTCCGACAAGGTGCTTCGTCCGCTGGGCCTGACCAACACCGTCGGTTCACTGACCGCGGAGATCCCGTCGCCAGTGCTGCACGCCTTCAGCTCAGAGCGCCGCGAAACGCTCAAAATTCCCGGCGGCACACCGTTCTACGAGGAAACCACATATTGGGATCCGTCGTGGACGATCACCCACGGCGCGATTCAGACGTCCAACATCTACGACCTCGAGGCCACCGCGGTGGGTATCGGTTCGGGTCGGCTGCTGACGCCCGACTCACACAAGAAGTTGGTGTCCACCGATCTTCGCGGCAAGACCCGGGCGCAGCCCGGCTGCGCTACGTGTTCCGCCCAGAACGACGGCTACACCTACGGTCTGGGAATCGTGATCTCGGGCAACTGGCTGCTGCAGAACCCGATGTTCTCCGGGTACGCCGCGGCCGAGGCCTACCTGCCCGCGCAGAAGATCGCGATCGCCGTGGCCGTCACCTACGCTCCCGAAGCCTTCGACGACCAGGGCAACTGCCCCAACGAGGCCGAGACGCTGTTCCGCAAGATCGGCGCCGAACTGGCTCCCGACGACGCCCCGCCGATGCCGCCGGGACAATAAGCGCATGGTGTCCACG
Source organism: uncultured Actinomycetota bacterium (assembly GCA_963799495.1). GTDB lineage: Bacteria > Actinomycetota > Actinomycetes > Mycobacteriales > Mycobacteriaceae > Mycobacterium. Next base: position 146,109 of record CAWCXH010000019.1, on the reverse strand, counting down.
GTGCTGTTCCTCCACAACGAGCATCTCGCGACCGAGGCACTGCTCGGCGAGGCGTTCACCGACTGCGGGTTCGACGTCGAGATATTCGGGGTGGTGCCCGCCGATCGTGTCGACGACCCCGCGGTCGAGGTCACCTTCCCCGACCCGGCCCGCTATGACGTCATCGTCCCCCTGGGCGCCAGGTGGCCGGTGTACGACGAGGCGCTGCGCCGCACCTGGGTGGGCGCCGAGATGCAGTTCGTGCGGGACGCAGCCGAGGCCGGCGTGCCCACGCTCGGTGTCTGCTTCGGCGGCCAGCTGCTGGCGCAGGCGTTCGGCGGGTCCGTCGCGCGATCGGACACCCCGGAGATCGGCTGGTACGACGTCGAGAGCGACAACCCGGATCTGGTGCCGGACGGCCCGTGGTTCCAGTGGCACTTCGATCGCTGGACACTGCCGCCCGCAGCGGTCGAGATCGCGCGCACCGCCAACTCGTCGCAGGCCTTCGTGCTCGGCCGTGCGCTTGCGCTACAGTTCCATCCGGAACTGGATCACCGAACTGCTCGAGCTGTGGCTGGCCGACGATCGCGACGGCGAGGTCGCCGGGCACGACGAATTACGTTCCCGCACAGCTGAACTCGAAAAGAGTGCGGCCGAGAGAATCCGCAAGTTGGTCCGCGGGTTCCTGTCCCAGGTGGCCCGTCAGCCGTACCCGAGTTGGTGAGCCAGCGCGTCGTCGATGCGGGGGTGACGGAAGCGGTGGCCCAGCGCCTGCAACTTGGTCGGGACCACCCGCTGATCGGCTTCGGCCAGTTCACGAGCCCCCTGCCCGCCCAGCAGCAGCCGCGGCCCGAACGATGGCACCGACAGCACCGCCGGGCGGTGCAGCACCCGCGCCAGCGCCTTCGTGTAGTCGCGGTTGCGCACCGGCGTCGGCGCCACGGCGTTGACGGGACCGGTGAGCCGGGCGTCGTAGAGGGCGCGGTGATACACGTCGACGAGGTCATCGACCCCGATCCAGGACAGCCACTGCCGCCCGCTGCCGAGGCGCCCGCCGAGCCCGGCGGCGAATAGCGGGCGCATCAGCCGCAGTGTGCCGCCGCGGGCGGCCTGCACGATCCCGGTCCGTACCGTGACCACCCGCAGCCCGGCCTCGGCGGCGGGAGCGGTCGCGGCCTCCCAGTCGGCGACGACGTCGGCCAGGAAGCCGTCGCCGCGCAGGCTGTCCTCACACAGCACCGCGTCGCCGCGGTCGAAACCGTAGTAACCGACGGCCGATGCGCCGACGAAGGTGCGCGGACCGCCGCCGGCCGCAAGTTCGGCGAGTCGGCGTGTCGGCTCGATACGGCTGTCGCGAATCGCGGCCTTGTGCTCGGGCGTGAAGCGTCCGGCGATCGACGTGCCGGCGAGATGGACCACGGCGTCGACCCCCGCCAACAGATCCGGCGCGGGCCCCTCGGGATTCCATTGCCGCTCATCCTTGCCGCGCGCGGGGCGGCGCACCAGGCGGATCACCCGGTGCCCGCCGGTGGTCAGGAATGCCGTCAGGGCCGAGCCGACCAGCCCGGACGCGCCAGTCACGGCAACGGTCAGCGGCTGCGCGCCGGCCGCGGCGGCGTCGCGGTGTGCGCTCAAGTCGTCGGCGAGCTGTCGGTGGCGGTAGACGAAGGTGGCGCGCAGCACCGCCGCGGGCACCGAGGTGTCGACGCGATCGCGCACCAGGGTGCCGCCCTGCGCATCGCCGAACTCGTGGGTGTGGCGCCACCAGCCGACGAGACGGGCCGGCCAGGACGTCGGGCCGGCCGAGGACAGCACGTCGACGAAGCGATTCGGCGGATCGAAGCCCGCCGGATCGTGCTGGGCCACCCATCGCAAGCCGCCCGGCAGACCCAGCACCGCGCGCCCGTCGGCCAGCGATTCGGTCTCCGACAGCACCGTCATCGGCTGCCACGGCGGCACCAGCCGGGTCATCGCCCCGGCCCGGGTGTGCCAGGCGAACACCTCGCCCAACGGATGGTCGACGATGCTTTCGTATTCGATGCCCATGCCTTCTTCCCGCCGCGGTCGCTAACTGAGTATTCGGTGTTGTTGCCCTGCCGGATTGCCTTCGATTGGGTATGGGTACCCACCGCGACGCGGTCGGCTCCGAATTACCGAGGTGAACGTGGACAACACACTCCGCGGCGGCGTGCTCATACTGCCCGGCGGGAAGCCGGAGAGCTGCGTGGCGTCCCGTCCGTGGCAGCTGGCCAATCAACGGATGGCATTACTGGAGCGATCGCTGCGGCACCGGCTCGGCGACGGCGTGGCTGTCCGGCTGGTGCAGTACCGGTTGCGCGGCTGGAACAGCGACCAACTCGACGCCCTGCGCGATGGCCAGATCGCAGTCGACGAAATGCGCGAGGAGTTCGATCCCACCAAGATCGTGGTCGTCGGCCATTCGATGGGCGGCCGGGTGGCGGCGCACCTGTCGGCGAGCGGCGACGTCGGCGCGGTGGTCGCGCTGGCACCGTGGTGGCCGCGAAACGATGCCGATCTGGTGCCGACCAGCTGCCGGCTGCTCGTGCTGCATGGCACCGCAGACCTTCGGACCGACCCCGGCGCGTCTCGGGCACAGACCCGCCGCGCCCAGAAGCGCGGTGTCGACGCACACTGGGTGCCGATGGGCGCCGCGGGACACTCCATGATTCGCGACTGGCGGCGCTGGCACCGGCTGACGGCCGAATTCGTCGACGCACACCTGGCCGAGACGCTGCCCGAGTCGTGAATACCGTCGTAGGCTGGGGATGCTCCCGATATCGAAACGAATACGATGACCGGATGGAGCGGGCTCGCACGCCGAAACGCGAGGCGCACGTTCCGGGACCGCCGAGAAGCCGGCCGAGTCCTGGCTGAGGCATTGACGCCCTATCGCGGCGAGGACAACCTTGTGGTGCTGGGCCTCGCCCGCGGCGGCGTGCCGGTCGGGTGGGAGGTCGCGGCCGCCCTGCAAGCGCCGCTGGACGTTTTCCTGGTACGCAAGCTCGGAGTGCCGCAGTGGCAGGAACTGGCGATGGGCGCGCTGGCCAGCGGCGGTGGCATGGTCATCAATGACAGCCTTGTGCAGAACCTGGGAATCTCTGACGAGCAGCTACAGGAAGCGATCGACCGCGAGACCGAGGAGCTAAACCGCCGCGAGCAGGCCTACCGTGGCGACCGGCCGCCGGTGGATGTGGAAGGCAAGACGGTGATCCTCGTTGACGACGGAATCGCCACCGGTGCCAGCATGCTTGCCGCGGTGCGCGCAATCCGGGCCGCCAAACCCGCACACGTCGTCGTCGCGGTGCCGGTTGGACCGGCCTCGGCATGCCGCCAACTCGGCAAGGAGGCCGACGAGGTGGTGTGCGCGACGATGCCGCCGGGGTTTGAAGCGGTCGGTCAGGTGTTCGCCGACTTCCACCAGGTCACCGACGACGAAGTGCGAGAACTTCTGGCCACGCCGACGAAATAGGTAGGTTGGTGACGCGCTATTTAACGGCTGTTGCGATCGTCGCCGGCGACCTCGTCGCGCTGCTCGGCGGGATACGCGGTGGTGTCGGCCTCGGTCGTCGCCTCTACTTCGGGCTCATCGGCGAGGCGACCGTCGTCGGGATAGTCGGCGTCGAATTCGGGTTCCGCCTCGGCCTCACTCAATTCCGCCGGCGCTTGCTCGCCGACGTCACCCCTGGAGCGTTCCCGCAGCGCATCGACGATGAGCAGCAGCACCCCGATCACGCTCGCGGCGATACAGACCCAGGCGATGAGCTCATTGCCGGTGACGACGGCGGTCACCAGCGCGGCCAGCCCGATGACGGCTAGAACAAGCGCAACGATCAGCATTGATCAACCCTAAGCCGACGGTTAGTTGTTACCCCGGTTGAACTGATTGAACCCACCCTCGTTGGCGCTGGAGTCGACCGGTGCGGCCGAACCACGCTGGCCGAGTTCCTCGAGCTGGGATTCCAGGTAGGTCTTGAGCCGGGTGCGGTACTCCCGCTCGAAGGTCCGCAGTTGCTCGAGGCGGCCTTCCAGCACGGTGCGCTGCTGGTTGATGGTTCCCATGATCTCGGAGTGCTTGCGCTCGGCGTCGGCCTGCAGGGAGTCCGCCTTCTCCTGCGCCTGCCGCAGTTGCTCCTCGGAACGGGTCTGCGCGTCGGCCAACAGGGCGTCGGCGCGCTCCTTGGCCTCGGCGACCGTGGTCTCGGCCGTCTCCCGGGCCTCGCTGACCATGGTGTCAGCCTGGGCACGGGCGTCGGCGAGCAGCTTATCCGACTCGGCCTTGGCGGTGCTGGTCAACCGGTCGGCGGTGTCCTGGGCCAGGGTCAGCACGCGCGCCGCCTTGAGGGCGTGATCTTCGTTGGTCCCGTTGGGCTGTGGCGGCGCCTCGTACGCGTCCTGCACCGGCTCCGGCTCGGGCTCCTGGTCCGTCGGGATGGTCTGGGTGGGCTGCGCCGCGCCGCCGGCCCCGGCGGTGGCCAGCTCCTGGTCCAACTCGGCGACCCGCTGACGAAGATCGGCGTTCTCTTCGATGAGCCGGGTCAGCTCGTTCTCAATCAGATCGAGGAAGGCGTCGACCTCGTCCTCGTTGTAGCCGCGCTTACCAATAGGTGGCTTGCTGAACGCGACATTGTGGACGTCAGCTGGTGTGAGCGGCATTGTCTGCCCCCTTGGAGTCTGGACTGTCAACCGATCTGAAAGTGTAGAGCCTTAGCGGGTAGAGCCTTAGCGGGTAGTAACTGGCGCCCATCCTGTCACAGCAGACCCCGGCGGCTGCAGGCGAGGCCAATAATCAAGAGCGAATTAAAATCTTCTCACGGCCAACAATGGTCCCGGCAAAACCGTCATCGGCGGCAAGGTTGGTCGCCGATCGCGTTGCGCGAACCGGTGTCACGCCGCGGCGCCGAAGGCCAACTGCATGCCGATGAAGGCGACGAGCAGCAGCACCATGATGGACAGGTCGAACCGGATCGCGCCTATCGTGAGCTGCGGAATGATTCGACGCAGCAGTCTCACCGGCGGATCGGTCACCGTCATGATGACCTCAAGGATCACCACCGTCACACCCTTTGGACGCCAGTCACGGCTGAACGAGCGGATGAACTCGACCACGACCCGGGCGATCAGCAGCAGCCAAAAGACAAACAGCGCGAAACCCAGGATCTCGAAGAACAGCGACAACTGAGCCGACCTCACTACAACCAGACGTGTGACATTCAATACACATAGGACGACAGGTATCGCTCGAAGCCGGTTGTCAATCCCGCCAGCGCGACGCCGCCAGCCTACCCGGCCGCCGTGAGTGCGGCCCGGCTACTGGTAGGCGTAGAAGCCGGTTTCGGCGATGCGCCGACGGTCGTCGGGGCTCACGTCGATGTCGGCCGGGGACAGCAGGAACACCTTGGTGGCGACCTTGTCGAAGGAGCCGCGAAGCGCAAACGCCAACCCGGCGGCGAAGTCGACCAGGCGCTTGGCGTCCGCGTTGTCCATCGACACCAGGTCCATGATCACCGGGGTGCCGTCGCGGAAGCGCTCGCCGATGGTGCGGGCCTCGCTGTAGTCCTTGGGCCGTAGCGTGGTGATCTTCGACAGCGGGCTGCCTTCGTCGAACAGCATCGCCATCCGGCGGGGATCCATCGCCAGCGCGCCGCGGGTGGCGCCCCGCATCGAGCCGTACCGCGGGCGGTCGAACTCGCGCGGCCGGAACCGCGGTTCATCGGCATAGCCGCCGCGGTAGCCACCGGGGCCGTCATCGCCCTCGTAGTCGGGGCCGGCCACCCGTTCGTCGTAGCGGCCAGCCAATCGGTCGTAGCCGTCGTCGCCGAACCGGTCACCGCGGCGGGAGTAGCCGCGCGAGGGGCGGTCCTCGTCCTCGTAGTACTCGTCGTCGTAGTCCTCCATCGGCGCCATACCGAAGTAGGCCTTGACCTTGTGCAGTGTGCTCATCGCGCGACCCTTCTTGTGACTACTGGTGACTGGGGTGTCTGTGATGAAGATGTGACTGGAGTGACTACTCATGGTGACGTTAGCGGTCGTTGTCCCAATAGCGCGGTACCGACACGCACACACGTCGAACCATGTTTTACGGCGATCTCGAGATCGCCGGACATGCCCGCCGACAGCCCCAGCGTCTGCGGGTAGGCGCGCTGCACCCGCTGCCGCTCGGCCTGAAGACGGGCGAACGCCTCGGTGGGATTCCAATCCAGCGGCGGGATGCCCATCAATCCAACGAACTCCAGCCCCTCGGCCGCCTGCGCGCCGGCACAGATGTCGTCAACGAGGTCCTGGCGGCCGATATCCACCCCGCCGCGCTGGACATCGCCGTCGAGGCTGATCTGGATGTAGACCTGCAGCGGCTCGCGGCGCCGGCCGTCGGCAAGCGCCCGCGTTGCGGCCCGATCCAGCGCGCCCATCACCTTCGCGTTGTCGACGGAGTGCGCGGCATACGCCCACCCCGCGATCGACCGCGCCTTGTTGCGCTGGATCCTGCCGACCATGTGCCAGCGAACCGGCTGGGAAGGCAACATGGCGCCAACTTCCGCGGCCTTATTCGAAGCTTCTTGTTCGCGCGATTCGCCAAATGCGGTACATCCCAAACGCGTCAAAATAAATACATCGCTTGCCGGAAAGAACTTCGTTATCGGCAGCAATTCAATTTCGCCGGCATTGCGGCCGACGGCCTCCGCGGCGCGCGCAAGTCGTGACCGTACGGCCGCCAGCGCATCGGCCAGCTCGACTTCCCGGGTGGTCGCCACGGTGGTCATTCCATCCACACCAACGACGCCAGCCGGCCGGTCGGGGCGTTCCGCCGATGGCTGAACAGGGTGCGGTCGGAGACCGTGCAGCGCGGGTCGACGTCGATGGCCGTGACGCCGAATCCCGTTAGTTGCCGGGCGATTCCGGCCCGCAGATCAAGGCCGGGCGTCCCCCGTGCCGTGGTGGTGCGACTGCCAGGAAGGGTGACCTCCACCTCGTCGGCCATCGCCGCGGGCACTTCGTAGTTGCGCCCGCTCACCGCGGGGCCGAGCAGCACCGAGATGTCCTCGACGTGCGCGCCGACGTCGAGCATCGCCTCGACCGCGCGGGCCACGACGCCCTTCTGCGCGCCGACTCGCCCGGCGTGTGCGGCCGCGACGACACCGGCCCGGGCGTCGGCCATTAATACCGGAACGCAATCGGCCGTTACCACCGCCAAAGCCAATCGCGGCGTAGTGGTCACCAATGCATCGGTCGCATCGACCGACCCGTCAATCGGCGCGTCGACCACGACCACCCGATCGCCGTGCACCTGGTTCATCCACACCACGCCGTCCTCACCGAGCCCGATCTCCGTGGCGAGCCGTTTCCGGTTGGCGGCGACCGCGGCGGGATCGTCGCCGACATGGTCGCCCAGATTGAAGGTGTCGTACGGCGGCGCCGAAACGCCGCCGGCGCGGGTGGTGGTCACGCGCCGTATCCGAACGGTCACGGTGCGAGGGTATGCCGCGGGACTAGTGGCGCATGAAGGGCGGCACGTCGACATCGTCGTCGTCGTCACCGCCGATGCTCACCGTCGAGCCGTTGGTGTGCACCGGCACGCTGACGGCGTCGGCCGGTTCGAACAGAGGCGACGTCACCCTGCCTGCCCGTCCGGGCGCGATCGGCTCAGCGGCGTGCGCGCCTCCTCCCACGGGCTTGCGGCTCGGCCCGGCGGCGTCGAAGCCCGCGGCGATGACGGTGACCCGGACCTCATCGCCGAGCGAGTCGTCGATGACCGTGCCGAAAATGATGTTGGCCTCGGCGTGGGCGGCGTCCTGCACGAGTGAGGCGGCCTCGTTGATCTCGAACAGGCCCAGATCGCTTCCGCCGGCGATGGACATCAGCACGCCCTGCGCGCCTTCCATCGACTGCTCCAGCAGCGGCGAGTTGATCGCGATTTCCGCGGCCTTGAGTGCGCGGCCGTCGCCGCGCGCCGACCCGATACCCATCAGCGCGGTGCCCGCGCCACTCATGATGCTCTTGACGTCGGCGAAGTCGACATTGATCAGGCCAGGTGTGGTGATCAGGTCGGTGATGCCCTGCACACCGTTGAGCAGCACCTCGTCGGCGCTCCGGAACGCGTCCATCAGCGACACCGCGGCATCGCCCATCTGCAACAGCCGGTCGTTGGGGATGACGATCAGGGTGTCGCAGCTTTCCCGCAACGAGTTGATGCCGGCCTCGGCCTGGTCGCTGCGCCGCTTGCCCTCGAAGGAGAACGGCCGGGTGACCACCCCGATGGTCAGCGCGCCGAGCTTGCGCGCGATCGTCGCGACGACGGGCGCGCCGCCGGTGCCGGTGCCGCCACCCTCGCCTGCGGTGACGAACACCATATCGGCGCCGCGCAGCAGTTCCTCGATGTCGTCCTTGGCGTCCTCGGCGGCCTTTCTGCCGACCTCGGGGTCGGCGCCGGCGCCCAGCCCGCGGGTGGAGTCGCGGCCGACGTCGAGCTTCACGTCGGCATCGCTCATCAACAACGCCTGCGCGTCGGTGTTGATGGCGATGAACTCGACGCCCTTGAGGCCCTGTTCAATCATCCGGTTGACGGCGTTGACGCCGCCGCCGCCGATGCCGACCACCTTGATCACGGCGAGATAGTTGTGCGGGGGGGTCATCGATCGCCTTCCTCCCTGGTTGCCTTGGCTGCGGCCGAACCCCTGGGCAAACTCTCAACCTCAACAATAGGCTTAGAGTTATGTCAAGTAGTTCCGCGCAAACAGAACGGTAAGGGGACCCAGGGACGTATCCATGCAGGCGCGCCGAAGCCGACGTGAAGAATTTCGGTGATTTCCGCGTCGGGGTGGATGCCGGGGCCTACTTGACGGTCGGCAAATCCGGGCTGGAAACGTCGTAGGTCTTGCCGGCCTGGGTGAGCAGCGCCGCCAGTTTCATCGCCTTCTCCTCGGTACGGTCGGTGGTCCCCCACACCACCACCCGGCCGTCGGCCAAGGTCAGGGTGATGGCCGCGACCGATGGCGCCGCGATGCGACCGACCTGCCCGGCCACCTCCGGCCGCAGTGCCGTCATCACAGCCAGCGCGGCCTTGGTCGGCGGATCGCTCGGACCGGGATTGTCCGCGTCGAGGTACGGCAGGTTCGACGGCGGCGGCGCGGTCGCGAAATCCACGCCGTCACGGTCGAACAGGTGCGGTCCGTCGGGATAGTCCTTGACCACCACCGGAACCCGTTCGACGACGGTGATCCGCAGCGTGGACGGATATTCGCGCTGAACCCGCGCGCTGGCCACCCGCCGGATCGTCGCCACCCGCTCGGCGATCGCGTCGGTGTCGATCTGCAGCAGCGGCGTCCCCGGCTGGACCGCGGCCGCCGCAACGACCTCGTCCTGGGGCACCGCGCCAAGGCCGGTGATGACGACATCACGGGCCGACATGATCGGCGTGAAATAGAGCAGCAGGCCCATGCCGACGGCCACCACACCGACAACCACCGACAACAACAGGACCGTCAGGCCCCGAACCGTGCCGCGGGCAGGGGTTTTCGTCGTGTCTGCGGGCCCGCCGAGCACACGGCGTTTGGCCTCGCGGCGAGCCTGCTCGATGGCGGTGGCGCGGGCCTCGGCGGCCCGGCGCTCCTCGCGCTCGCGGCGGGCCTGCCGCCGCGGTCCCTCGAAATCGGCCGACGCGGCCAGCGGCAGCGTGGTCTCTTCGGCGGGCGCTTCGGCCGGCTCCCTGGGCACCGGCTCGCTCACCGGAATCCCGACCCGGACCGCCCCGGTGCGCTGCGGTTGGCCTTCACCTGCAGCGACGCCAGGATCTCCTGACCCAGCATGGTGACGTCGCCGGCGCCCATGGTGACCACGACATCGCCCGGTTGGGCGGCGTCGGCGACGCGGTCGGCAACGGCGGAGAAATCCGGCACGTAGGTCACCGGGACGCTGACGTGTTCGGCGACGGTCGCGCCGCTCACCCCGGCGATCGGCTGTTCGCGCGCGCCGTACACGTCGAGCACGAACACCTCGTCGGCGCCGTTCAGCGCCTGCCCGAACTCGCGCGCGAAAGCCTTTGTCCGCGAATATAAATGGGGCTGAAACACCACAATCGCCCTGGGGGTACCCTCCGCGTGCGGGAGACCGTCACCGCCCTGCTGGGTGACCGCCTGCACCGCGGTCAGCGTGGCGCGGACCTCGGTCGGGTGGTGGGCGTAGTCGTCGAAAACCCGCACGCCGTTGGCGGTGCCCACCAATTCGAAGCGACGACGCACGCCTTCGAAACCGGCCAGCCCGTCCAGCACCGTTTCGGTGGGCGCGCCGACCTGCATCGCGGACAGCAGCGCGCCCAGCGCGTTGAGGGCCATGTGGCGGCCCGGCACCGCGAGCCGCATCACCCGGGGATGGTGTTCGCCGGCCAGCTGGATATGCGCCACCGCCCCGGTGCCCTGCTGCTCCCAGCTCAGGAGCGCGCCGGCCGGCCCATCGCCCGCGCTGCCGTCTGCTCTTCGCCCAAGAGGCTCATCGCTGCCATACCGCAGCACCCGAATGCCCAGCGCGGCGGTGCGCTCGGCCAGCCCGGCCGCGCCCGGGTCGTCGGTGCAGACCACGAGCGCGCCACCGGGCGACAGCCGCTCGACGAAGTCGTCGAAAACCGCGCCGTAGGCCTCCGAGCTGCCGAAGAAGTCCAGGTGGTCGGCCTCGATGTTCGTCACGACCGCCACGTCGGGTGTGTACTCGAGCAGTGATCCGTCGCTCTCGTCGGCCTCGGCGACGAAACAGTCGCCGCTGCCGTGGTGGGCGTTTGTGCCGGCCTCGCCGAGATCGCCGCCGACGGCGAACGACGGATCAAAACCGCTGTGCTGCAACGCAACAATGAGCATCGACGTCGTCGTGGTCTTGCCGTGCGTTCCGGTCACCATCAGCGTGGTGTGCCCGGCCATCAACTTGGCCAGCACCACCGGCCGCAGTATCACCGGAATGCCGCGCCGGCGCGCCTCCACGAGTTCGGGATTGGTCTTGGGTATCGCGGCGTGGGTGGTGACCACGGCCGTCGGGCCGCCCGGCAACAGGTCCAGCGACGACTCATCGTGGCCGATGCGGACCACCGCGCCGCGCGCGCGCAGCGCCACCAGTCCGCGGGAGTCCTTGGCATCCGATCCCGACACCAACCCGCCGCGGTCGAGCAGGATGCGGGCGATCCCCGACATACCGGCTCCCCCGATGCCCACCATGTGCACCCGCTGCAGTTCGTCGGGTAGCGGCTTGGCGTTCACCGCGCGCGCTTTCGGCCGTTACCGCGTGCAACGTCGAGAGCGACCTCGGCGACCCGCTGAGCGGCGTCGCGATGCCCCGCCAGCGCGGCGGCCGCCGTCATCGCCTGAAGCCGGGAGGAGTCGGTGAGCAGACCGGCGACGGTGTCGGCGACGAAGTTGGGTGTGAGGTCGGCGTCGTCGACGATCAGCCCGCCGCCGGCTTCGACCACCGGCAGCGCGTTGAGCCGCTGCTCGCCGTTGCCGATCGGCAGCGGCACATAGACCGCGGGCAGGCCGACGGCGGTCACCTCGGCCACCGTCATAGCGCCGGAGCGGCAGATGGCCACGTCGGCCGCCGCATAGGCAAGGTCCATCCGGTTCAGGTAGGGCACCGCGACGTAGGGCGGGTCGCCGTCGGCCGGTTCGCGAAGGTCGAGCGTGTTCTTCGCGCCGTACCCGTGTAGAACCGAAATGCCCGCTGCTGCAAGGTTTTTGGCGGCCTCTGCGACGGCACGGTTGATCGACTGCGCGCCCTGAGACCCGCCAAAGACAAGCAGCACCCGCGCGTCGTCGGGGAATCCGAAATGTGCCCGGGCCTCGGCGCGCAGCGCGTTGCGCTCCAATGAGGTAATCGCCGCGCGCACCGGCACGCCGACGACCTCGGTCTTGCGGCGCAGCCCCGGATCCGGGACGGCCGACAGGATCCGCCGCGCGGAGCGGGCGCCGACCCGGTTGGCCCAGCCCGCTCTGGCGTTGGCTTCGTGGATCACCACGGGGACGCGGCACCGGCGCGCGGCCAGGTACGCGGGCAGCGCGACGTAGCCGCCAAAGCCGACGACGACGTCGGCCCCGACATTGTCGAGCACGGCGCGGGTCTGCCGGACCGCCCGGCGCACCCGCAACGGCAGACGCAGCAGGTCACCGGTCGGCTTACGGGGCAGCGGGACCGGGGCGATGAGTTCGAGGTGGTAGCCGCGTTCGGGCACCAGCCGGGTTTCCAGCCCGCGCTCGGTGCCCAGCGCGGTGATCCGAACCGCAGGGTCGAGCGCGGTCAGGGCGTCGGCGACGGCCATCGCGGGTTCGACGTGGCCCGCGGTGCCGCCGCCGGCGAGGACTACCGAGATGGTCTCATCGTCGTTCACCCGTAACGCTGACCTTCCAGTGTGCGGGCCTGATGGCCCGGATTGCGCTGGCTAGCGTATCGCTGACGGGTGCTGTGCTGCGCTGCGCGTCGGACTGGCCGCTTCTCGACACGCGGCCGGCGCGCCGACTTGCGCTGCGGCGTGGCCTTCTTCTCGGCCTTGCCGGTGGCCGGGCGCGACCGCAACCGGTCACGTAGCGCCTCGGTGCGGGTCGGCGCATATGGCTGCGGAAGCGGCAACCGCAACATCCGGTTCATCGGATCGTCGCGCCCGGCCCGTAGCGCAGCCACCGCCTCGGGTTCGTGACGTGCCGCGTTCGCAATCACGCCGATCATCAAAAGCGTTGTGGCCGTTGAGGTTCCACCGGCAGAGATCAGCGGCAGCTGCAGCCCGGTGACGGGCAGCAGCCCGACGACGTATCCGACGTTGATGAACACCTGGCCGAGAATCCACATGGTGGCGGTCGCGGTCAGCAGCCGCAGGAACGGGTCGGCCGACCGGCGCGCGATCCTCATGCCGGTGTAGGCGAACAGGCCGAACAGGCACAGCAGCCCGCCGGCCCCGACAAAGCCGAGCTCCTCGCCGATGATGGCGAAGATGAAGTCGTTGTGGGCGTTGGGCAGGTAGTTCCACTTGGCGGCGCCCTGGCCCAGCCCGTCACCGAAGAAACCGCCGTTGGCCAGGGCGAACCGGGCCTGGCGGGCCTGGTATCCGGAGTCTTGCGGATCCGCGCCGGGGTTGAGCCAGGACCGCACCCGGTCGGAGCGGTAACCCTCCGACACCGCCAGCACGGCGGCGGAGATCATGACTGCCAACAGAGAGCTGACGAACACCCGCAGCGGCAGGCCCGCGTACCACAGGAGCGCCAGCAGGATAATGCCCAGCGACACGGTCTGCCCGAGGTCGGGCTGGGCGACGATTAGCGCGAGCGCGATGACCGCGGCGGGTACCAGCGGGATCAGCATCTCCCGCAGCGACGCCCGCTCCATGCGGCGGGCCGCCAACAGGTGGGCTCCCCAGATCGCGAACGCGATCTTGGCCAGCTCCGAGGGCTGCATGGACAGGCCCGCGACGACGAACCAGCCGCGAGAACCGTTGGCTTCCGTGCCGATTCCCGGGACCAGCACCAGGACCAGCAGGATGATCGTGAGCGCGAACCCCGAAAACGCCAGCCGCCGCATCATCGCTACCGACATCCGCAAGGCCGCGTAGAACGCGATAAGGCCCACCACGGTCCACAGCACCTGCCGGGCGAAGATCGTCCACGGGGACCCGTCCTCGTCGTAGGAGTGCACCCCGGAGGCGGACAGCACCATGATCAGGCCCAGCGAGGTGAGCAGGGCGGCGACCGCGACGATGAGGTGAAACGACGTCATCGGCCGGCCCAGCCAGGCGCCGAACCGGGTGCGCGTACCGCGGGTGGACTGCTCGGCGGTGGCATCGGCCGGCTTGTCGTCGACAGCGCCGTTTCGCCGGTGCCTCAACCGGGTCAGGATGTTGCTCACGGCCGGCTACCGGGTAGCGGCGCGCACGGCCGCCGCGAACGCGTCGCCGCGGTCGCCGTAGCCGCTGAACTGGTCGAAGGACGCGCCGGCGGGGGCCAGCAGCACGGTGTCGCCGGGCCGGGCCAATCCGCGGGCAGTTTCGACCACCGCCGCCATCACGGCGTCGGAGACCGGCCGTCCGGCCACATCGATCACACGAGTCACAGGATTAACACCTGGCCCAGTTGTCCCATACACCCCAGAATCCTCCCCCGTCACAAGCTGGACGACGGGGACATCCGGGGCGTGTCGCGATAACGCGTTGGCAATCAGCGCCCGATCGCGCCCGATCAATACCGCTGCGACCAGCCGATTTGCCACCCGGGTGACAAGTTCGTCAACCGAGGCGCCCTTCAGCAGCCCCCCGGCGATCCAGATCACCCGCGGGTGGGCCTCGATCGAGGCCTGCGCGGCGTGCGGGTTGGTGGCCTTCGAATCGTCGACGTAGGTGACCCCGTCGTCCACCGCGACCACCTCGGCACGGTGAGGACCGACGTGAAACGCGGCGAGCGCATCGCCGATGGCATCGGGCGGCACGTCGACGGCCCGCGCCAGCGCCCCGGCGGCCAACGCGTTCAGCACGCCGACCGGACCGGCCACCGGGATCGACGCGGCCTCCGCCAGCGCCACCCCGTCACCGAATGCATTGTCGACGAGCACACCCCCGCGCACGCCGATTTCGCCGGCCGCCGGATCGCCCAGCCGAAAGCCGACCCGCACCGGGGCGGCGGCGGTGTGCAGCAGACGGGCGGCCACCGGGTCGTCGAGCCCGACGACCGCTACCCGGCCGTCCAGCACGCGGGCCTTGTCCCGGGCGTAGGCCTCCATCGAACCGTGCCAGTCGAGGTGGTCCTCGGCTACATTGAGCACCACCCCGGCCTCCGGCCGCAGCGACGGCGCCCAGTGCAGTTGGAAACTCGACAGTTCGACGGCCAGCAGGTCGGCCGGCTCGGCCAGCACGTCGAGCACCGGACTGCCGATATTGCCGCACAGCAGGGCGCGCCGGCCGGCCGCCACCAACATCGCGTGCAGCATCGAGGTGGTGGTGGTCTTGCCGTTGGTCCCGGTCACCACAAGCCAGCGCCGCGGCGGACCGAAGCGGCCCGAGGCGTCCAGCCGCCAGGCCAGCTCGACATCACCCCAGATCGGCACGCCGGCTTCAGCCGCGGCGGCCAGCACCGGTGCGCTCGGCGCAAACCCGGGACTGGTGAGGACGAGGTCATAGTCGGCGATGTGGTCAACGGCGGCGGCGGGGTCGATGACGGCCACGCCGGACTGCGCGAACTGCTGCAGCGCGATGGGGCTGTCATCGGTCAGCGTTGCGCGCGCGCCAAGTGGTTGCAGCGTCGCCAACAGGGCCCGGCCGGTGATGCCTGCGCCGGTGACCAACACCGCTGCGCCGTCGGTCAGCGGCGCGAGCTGGGTCACCCTAAGCCCCGACCGTGGCGAGCCACTCACTGTAGAAGAGCGATACACCGAGGCCGCAGGCGATGGCGGTCAGTAGCCAGAACCGGACGATGACCGTGGTTTCGGCCCAGCCGACTAATTCGTAATGGTGGTGGAACGGCGCCATCCGGAACACCCGGCGCCCGGTGGTGCGGAACGCCAGGATCTGGACGACGACGGAGGTGACCTCGGCGACGAACAAGGCACCCAGCACCACGGCCAGCACCTCGGTGCGGCTGGTCACCGACAACCCGGCGATGATGCCGCCCAGCGCGAGCGAGCCGGTGTCGCCCATGAAGATCTTGGCCGGCGCGGCGTTCCACCACAGGAACCCGATGCAGGCGCCCGTGGTCGCCGCGGCGATGAGCGCCAGGTCCAGCGGGTCGCGCACGTTGTAGCAGCCCAGCCCCGGACTGGTCGCGCAGGCGTTGCGGAACTGCCAGAACGTAATCAGCACGTAGGCCGCACAGACCATCGCCATCGCCCCGGCCGCCAGCCCGTCGAGACCGTCGGTGAAGTTCACCGCGTTGGACCAGGCGCTGACGATGACGACGCAGAACACCACGAACAGCGCCGGAGCCAGTGTGACCGTGGCGATTTCGCGGACATAGGACAGCTCGGCGCTACCGGGGGTGAGCCCGTCGGCATTGCGGAACTGAAGTGCAAGCACGCCGAAGATCACCGCAGCGAGGAGTTGTCCGACGGTCTTGGTGGTCTTGTTCAGGCCCAGGTTGCGGGACCGTCGGATCTTGATCAGGTCGTCGACGAACCCGACCGCGCCAAGCGCGGTGGCCAGTCCGAGCACGAGCAACCCGGACGCCGAGGGACCCACGCCGTCCAACACAATCCCGACCAGGTGGGTGCCCAGATAGCCGGCCCAGATGCCGGCCAGGATGGCCACCCCGCCCATCGACGGCGTGCCGCGCTTCTTGTGGTGGCTGGGCGGCCCGTCCTCGCGGATCTCGTGACCGAACCCCTGCCGGGTGAACAGCCGGATCAGCACCGGCGTCAACAGGATCGACACCGCCAGCGCAATGCCGACGGCGATGAGGATCTGTCTCATCGGGGAGCGTCCCGGTCGTCACCGGCCAGCGCGTCGGCCAGGGCGTCGGCCAATGCGCCCAGCCCGACCGCGTTCGATGCCTTCACCAGCACCACGTCCCCCGCCCGCAGTTCGGACCGCAGCAGTTCCAGCGCGGCATCGGCATCGGCGACCATGGTGGCCTCCGCGCCCCATGACCCCTCCATGACCGCCCCGTGGTGCATGGCGCTCATAGGCCTCCCGGTTCCCACGACGATAAGTCGAGACACATCTAATCGCACGGCCAGTCGACCGATGCGGTCGTGCTCGGATATCGCGTCGGAGCCCAGCTCGGCCATCTCGCCCAGCACCGCCCAGCTGCGCCGCTTTGGCCCGCCCGATCGCGCGATGGTGGCCAGCGCCTTCAGCCCGGCCCGCATGGAATCAGGATTGGCGTTGTAGGCGTCGTTGATGACGGTCACGCCGTCGTCGCGGGTGGTGACCTGCATGCGGTGCCGCGACACCGGCCCGGCCGCGGCCAGTGCCGCCGCCACCTGTTGCGCGCTGGCCCCGCACTCGATCGCGACGGCGGCCGCGCACAGCGCGTTGGACACCTGGTGGTCGCCGTGCACCGCCAGCGCGATGTGTGCTTCGGCGTCACCGGCGTGCAGCGTGAAGCGCGGCCTGGCCAGCTCGTCGAGGGTGACCGGACCGGCCCACACGTCGGCGGGCCCGGTGCGGCTGACCCGCACCACCCTCGCCGCGGTCGCCTCCGCCATCGCGGCCACCGCGGCGTCATCGATGTTGAGAACCACCACTCCGGATGACGGAACCGCTTGGGGTAGTTCGGCTTTCGTTGCGGCGATGGCATCGCGGGAGCCGAACTCGCCGAGGTGCGCGGTGCCGACGTTGAGCACCACGGCGATCGACGGCGGCGCGATCGCGGCCAGCGCGGCGATATTGCCGGGGTGGCGCGCGGACAGTTCCAGGATCAGATAGTCGGTGGATTCGCTCGCGCGCAGCACCGTCCACGGGTGGCCGAGCTCGTTGTTGAACGAGCCGGGCGGTGCGACCACCTCCCCCAGCGGGGCCAACACCGCGGCCAACAGGTCCTTGGTCGAGGTCTTGCCGGACGATCCGGTGATTCCGACGATGGTCAGGCCGCCCGCCACCAGCTCGGCAGCCACCGCGTTGGCCAGCCGCGCCAACGCGGCCAGCACCGCCGCGCCCGAACCCCCGGTGTCGTGTTCGAGCACGCTGGCCGCGGCGTCGGTGTGATCGCCTGCGCTCGGCTTCACGACGATCGCCGGCACGCCCACCGGCCGCGCGGCCAGCACCGCGACCGCACCTGCGCCGATCGCCGCGGGAGCGAAATCGTGCCCATCCGAGCGGGCCCCGGGCAGCGCCAGGAACAGCCCGCCCGGTGTCACCGCCCGCGAGTCGAACTCGACGGTTCCGGTGACCTTGGTGGCGGCGGCCTGCTGCGGCGAGATGTCGGCGAGCTCGCCGCCGACGATGGCGGCGATCTGCGCGATGGTCAGGTCGATCACGCGCCATGCCCCAGGGCCTTGAGAGCCCCTGCCAGTTCGTCGCGGTCATCGAACGGCCGGGTCCGCCCGCGGGCCGTCTGACCTGCTTCGTGGCCCTTGCCGGCGATCAACACCACGTCGCCGGGGTGGGCCCAGCCGACCGCGTAGTCGATGGCCTCGCGCCGGTCGCCGATCTCGACGACCTGCGCCTCGCCACCGGCGGCCTTCGCCCCGGCCACGATGGCCGACCGGATGGCGGCGGGATCCTCGTCGCGGGGGTTGTCGTCGGTGACCACGACCAGGTCGGCCAGTTCGGCCGCGGCGCCGCCCATCGGCTCGCGCTTGCCCGGATCGCGGTTGCCGCCGGCGCCGAACACCACCGCCACCCTGCCCGCGCCGGCCTGCTCACGCAGCGTCTCGAGCACCGCGCGCAGCGCGCCGGGTTTGTGGGCGTAGTCGACCAGCGCCAGGAAATCCTGCCCGCGGACGATCGACTCGAGCCGGCCGGGGACGGTTGCGGTGCGCAGCCCGGGCGCCGCCTGCTCGGGAGACACGTCGACCGCGTCGAGCAGGGCCGCCGCGAGAAGGCAGTTGGCGACGTTGTAACGGCCGGGCAGCCCGATCCGCAGCCCGTGGTGCACGCCGGCGGGGTCGACGGCGACGAACTCCTGGCTGCCCCGCTCGACGGCGCGAATGTCGGAGACCCGCCAGTCCGCGTCGCGCCCGGCCGCACTGACCGACACCGGGTGGTGCGCCAGGGCGGCCATCGCACGGCCCGCGTCGTCGTCGATACACACCACGGAAGTGTTTGCGTGCGTTCGGGATTGCGGATCGAACAGCCGGGCCTTGGCATCGAAGTAGTCAGCCATGGTCGGATGGAAGTCCAGGTGGTCACGGGACAGATTGGTGAATCCGCCGACCGCGAAGCGCACCCCGTCGACGCGCCCCAGGCTCAGCGCATGACTGGAGACCTCCATCACCACGGTGTCCACGCCACGTTCGACCATCACCGCAAGCAGCGCCTGCAGCTCGGGCGCCTCCGGAGTGGTCAGCGCGCTGGGCTCGTTGCGCCCGTCGATCCGGATGCCGACCGTCCCGATCAGGCCGGCCACCCGGGCCGCCGAGCGCAGACCGGCCTCCACAAGATATGTGGTCGTCGTCTTGCCGGACGTCCCGGTGACGCCGATGACCCGCATCTTCTCCGATGGATGCCCGTACACGGTGGCCGCCAGCTCGCCGAGCACCGAACGGGGCTCCGGGTGGATCAGCACGGGGACGCCCACGTCGGCCGCGATGTGCTCGCGCCCGGCTGCGTCAGTGAACACGGCGACCGCACCGCGCCGCACCGCCTCGCCGACGTAGCGGCCACCGTGTGACGTCGCTCCCGGCAGCGCCGCGAACAGATCCCCCGCCGCGGCGTCCTGCCCTCGCAGCGTCACCCCGGTGACGCGGACGTCGCCAATCTCGGCACCCTGGCTGGGGACCGCACGCACCTGTCCGGCCAGCGACCCGAGCGCCTGGCCGACGGGATGCGAGGGACGCAGCTTCATGGCCATGACACAGTACCGGCCGGGCTGGGGGCACCTCCCGCTTGCGGGGGAGGCCGACCGGCGGCTCAGGTGGCTTGCAGCGTCAGCGGCGGGCCGGGGTCGGGCGACAGCGGCACATCCTCGCGCTGCAGCAGCCAGGAGGTGATGTTGTGGAACAGCGGCGCCGCCGAGCTTCCCGGCGCGCCGTCGGCGGCGCGGTGCGGATTGTCCATCATGATCCCGACGACGTAGCGGGGATCGTCGGCGGTGGCCATGCCGGCGAAGGTGATCCAGTAGACGTCGCTGAAATAGCAGCCGCAGGCCGGGTTGATCTGCTGTGCCGTTCCGGTCTTGCCGGCGATCTGGTAGCCCTCGACGGCGGCCTGCGGCCCGGTGCCCTGCTGCTCACCCATCGGGTCGCGCTGAACGACCGCCCTCAGCATGTTGCGCACGGTCTGCGCGGTCTGCGGCGACACCACCCGCACACCGTCGGGCCGGGGCTCGTCGGTGCGGGTGCCATCGGCGGCGATGGTGGCCTTCACGATCCGCGGCGGTACCCGCATCCCGTCGTTGGCGATCGTCTGGTACATGCCGGCCATCTGCAGCAGGGTCATCGAAAGACCTTGGCCGATGGGCAGGTTGGAGAACGTGCTGCCCGACCACTGATCGATGGGCGGCACGATGCCTGCACTTTCGCCGGGCAGACCCACGCCGGTGCGCTGGCCCAGACCGAACCTGCGCAGCATATCGGCGTAGCGCTCCGGGCCGATCCTTTGCGCCAGCATCAACGTGCCGACGTTGGAGGACTTTCCGAAGATCCCGGTGGTGGTATACGGCATCACACCGTGGTTCCACGCGTCGCCGACGGTGACTCCGCCCATGTGGATGGAGCCGGGAACCGACAGCACCTCATCGGGGTTGGACAACCCGAACTCGATGACCGACGCCGCGGTGACGATCTTGTTCACCGAGCCCGGCTCGAACGGTGACGACACCGCCAGGTTGCCCAACTCCCGGTCCTCCTGGCGGCCGATGTTCTGCGAGGGGTCGAACGTGTTGTCGTTCGCCATCGCCAGCACCTCACCGGATTTCGCGTCGAGCACGACCGCCGACACGTTGTCGGCGCCGGCCAGGTTCTTGGCCTGGGCAACCTGCTGCTGGACGTAGAACTGGATGTCGTCGTCGATGGTGAGCACCACCGTGGAACCGTCGACGGCTTCGTGTCGGTTGCGGTAGCTGCCCGGGATCACCACACCGTCGGAGCCCCGATCGTAGGTGACCGAGCCGTCGGTTCCGGCCAGCACGGCGTCGAGCGAATCCTCAAGGCCCAGAAGGCCGTGTCCATCCCAGTCGATGCCACCGACGATGTTGGCCGCCAGGGATCCGCCCGGGTACTGGCGCAAATCCTGGCGCTCCGAACCGACTTCGGGGAACTTGGTGCTGATCGCCGCGGCGACCGCGGGATCCACAGCGCGGGCGAGGTAGACGAATGTTTCGTTGCTTTTGAGCTTCTTCAGTACGGTCTTGGCGTCGGGCCTGTTGTTCAGCCGCGCGGCGACCTCGGAAGCGATATCGCGCAACCGGCGCTCCGGATTCGGCGCCTCGGAGGTCTTCGCCCTGGCCTCGCCGAGCTGCTTGCGGATCTTGACCGGCTGGAAGGTCAGCGCGCGGGCCTCGATGGTGAAGGCGAGTTTGTCGTTGTTGCGGTCGACGATGCTGCCGCGCACGGCCTTCTCCACGTCGGTGACCTTCAGCTGCCCCGCCGCCTGGGCGCGCAGCCCGGGCGCGCGGGGCACCTGGAGGTTGAACAACTGGGCGGCAGCGACGATCAGCAGCAGGAAGATGACGACAATGCCGGCCCGGTGGCGTAACACGAACGACGCACTGCGCAAACCGGTTTCGGCCGCCGGCTTGCGGGTGCGCCGGGCACGCGCTGAGTGCCCCTGGCCCGGTTGTTGGGTGGCCGGCTGTTCCTTGCGTGCCTTCGTGCCGGGCTTCGGCCGCGCGCCCTTGGCGCGCTGAGCATCGCCGCGGCTCACGTCGGCGAACCGGGGACGGGCGCGGCGACCGGGCCGAACGGCTCGGCGCCGGCCGGTGCGCCCGGCTGCGTCGGCACCAGCGACGAGGGCATATGCGGCGGAGCGGCGTCCAGCGGGACGGTCAGCGGGACGGCCGGTGGTTCGGCCGGCGGAGCGGCGGGCGGCGCCACCGGCGGTTCGGCCGGTCCGAGTGCGGGCCGTTGTCCGGGCACTCCATGCGGAGTATCGGGTATCGGTGCCGCTGCCAGTGGCATGGCCTGCGGAACCATCGCCGGCGTCTCAACACCGCCGGGCGGCACCCGTTCCGCCAGCTCGCGCGGGTCGACCACACGGGGCGCGGGGGTGGCCGCGGCGACAGATCGCGGCGGCGGCGCGGTTTCGTCGGGCAGCTCGGTGTTCAGCGGGGGCGGCGGAGCACCTTCGGCGGGTTTGGGAGTGCCCACCACGATCCAGTTTCCCACTGGGTCCTGCACCAGATGCGCGGTGTCGCGCGACGGGATCATGCCGAGATTGCGGGCGGCCTCGGCCAGCGCCGGTGCGGCCTGGGCCTCGAGCACGTCGCGCTCAAGTGCTTCCTTCTGTTGCAGCAACGCCTGATTCGTCTCGCGTGCATTGCCCAGCTGGTAGGAGCGTTCGGCGGCATCGGTCGACAACCACAGCGTGACGCCGAGTCCCAGGCCAAGTGCTCCGATCACCAGCACCACGAACGGCACCCTGGCGGCCAGCGCGCGGGGGTTCAGCTCGATCGACGCCAGCTTGACGAGCAGTCGCTCGCGCAGCGGCGGGCGGACAACCTTGGGCGCCTTCGCCTTTCGCGCCTTGGCCCGGGCCTTGGCCTGGCTGGCGTTCTTGGGGCGAGCGGGCCTGCCGGTGGGTCGCGGGATCGGATTGGTCTGGGGCGCCGATCGCAGCGGTCGCTGTTCACGTGTCGGGCGGCGCCTGCGGGGTGGCGCGTCTGAGGGGCGGTGCTGCGCGCTGCGCACGGGCTGGCGTGATCGACGCCGACGGTCATCGCCGTCGCGCACCGGTGAAGGTCGCTTCGCCTTCATGAGTTATCCCTCCGCACAACCTTTTCCAGTGCCCGCAACCGCACCGAGGCGCTGCGCGGATTCTTCTCGGTCTCCTCGGGCGCGGCACGCTCGGCGCCGCGGGTCAACGCCACGAATTCCGGTTCGTGCCCGGGCAGTTCGACCGGTAGCCCCGGCGGCGTGCGGGAGGCCGCCGCGGCGGCGAACTGACTCTTGACGATGCGGTCCTCAAGCGATTGATAGGCCATCACCACGATTCGCCCGCCGGGGCTCAGGACCGAAAGCGCCGCCGGAAGCGCGGCGCGCAGCGACTCCAGTTCGCCGTTGACGACGATGCGCAGCGCCTGGAACGTGCGCTTGGCCGGGTGTCCGCCGGTTCGGCGGGCCGGCGCCGGAATCGCCTCGTACAGCAACTCCACCAGCTCGCCGGTGGTGCGCAACGGCCGGCGGGCGCGGCGGCGGACGATGTGGGCGGCGATACGCCCGGCGAAGCGCTCCTCGCCGAATTCGCGCAGCGCCCGGGTGAGCGCCTTCTCGTCATAGGAGTTGACCACGTCGGCGGCGGTCAGCGTCGCATCGGGGTCCATCCGCATGTCCAGCGGAGCGTCGGCGGCATAGGAGAACCCGCGCTCGATCCGGTCGAGCTGCATCGACGACACGCCGAGATCGAACAGAATGCCGTCGACTTCCGTTGTCCGCAAGCCGGATTCGGCGACCGCACCGGTAATGCCGTCGTAGCGGGTGCGCACCAGCACCACCCGGTCGCCGAACGGTGCCAGTCGCTCGCCCGCGATCCGCAGCGCATCGGGATCGCGGTCCAGCCCGATCAGCCGCAGCCCGGGCAGCTCGCGCAGGAAACGCTCGGCGTGCCCGCCGGCGCCCAACGTGGCGTCAACGAGAACGGCTGCGGTGCCGTCGGGGCGTTGCCTTCTCAGAGCGGGCGTCAGCAGTTCGACGCAGCGGTCGAGCAGGACCGGGACGTGGCCGTGATCATCAGACATCTCAGCACCTAGGGTGAGGGTTGCCCCTGCACCGAGGTCCCTGTCCGAGAGCGCGGACCTGGCGTTGGGGAAGTACGCCAGGGCCGGTTCGGGCAGAGGCCGCGATGCACGGGCATGCTCGTCAGATGATGTCGCGCAGAGTCTCATCGCTGGCCGCGGAGAAGTTCTCTTCGTGGGTCTGCTGGTAGTCCTGCCATGCTTGGGCGTCCCAGATCTCCAGGTAGTCGACCGAACCGATGACCACGCACTCCTTGGAGAGATTGGCGTAGCGGCGGTGGTCGGCCGACAACGTGATCCGGCCCTGGGCGTCGGGATGCTGTTCGTCGGTGGCTGCGGCGAGGTTTCGCAGGAATGCCCGTGCCTCCGGATTGCTCCGCGACGCCTGCGAGGCCCGTCTGGCCAGCTTTTCGAACTCGACGCGCGGGTAGACGGCAAGGCTGTGATCTTGGCTCTTGGTGACCATCAACCCTCCTGCAAGCGCGTCGCGGAATTTGGCGGGCAGCGTCAGCCGCCCCTTGTCGTCGAGCTTCGGCGTGTAGGTGCCGAGAAACATCCCGCCACCTCCTACCACTCCGGAGCCCCGGTCGCTCCGTTGTCCGCCACTTTACCCCACAATTCCCCACTTTACGCCAATTGGGTGGCAACACTCGGCGTAATGTTCCACTATGCGCCAAACCACCGGCCTTCGCTCCCCGGCGGGGATGCCATTGGGGCTGCAAGACGCCGTAAAAGCGCAGGTGGCAGCCACCCTCCCCGGCGGTGGGGCGATGTGGGGAAAGATCGTCGCCGTCCCGGCACAAGAACGGGGCAGCTCCCTGCGGAGCTACCCCATCGTCAGTACGTGCCCGACGCTATTCGTCGAAGCGGCGGCGGAACCGATCCTCCATCCGGCTGGTGAAAGATCCGCCGGCCCCCTTGCCGCGCTTCTGCCGCGGTCCCGGTGGTTCGGCGCCCGAACGGTCGCGGCCGCCGGTCACCCGAGGACCGGTGATCGCGTAGACCACGCCGCCGAACATCACCACGAACCCGAACACCGACAGAATCGGGAAGCTTCCGATCATGGTGGCCTTGAACGCGACGCCGGCGACCAGCATCGCCAGGCCGATCACAAAGAGTGCTGCACCCTGCAGCCGGCGCCGGGCGGAGGGTGCGCGCAGGTTTCCACCGCGAACGCTCGACGCGAACTTGGGATCCTCGGCATAGAGCGCGCTCTCAATTTGGTCGAGCATGCGCTGCTCATGATCGGAGAGTGGCATTCGTCCCTCCCTCTGCCGCGGCCGTCGTGTTTGTTCAAACTCATGTATGCCCGCATTCACGGGCAACTAACAGTCATGATACGAGGTCAATCTGAGCGGTACCACCTAGTTCGCAGGTCGATTGTATGACGGACACCGCGGCTGGGACCCAGCGCCTGTTCACCCGATAATGGCGTTGACGGCCACCGCACGACACCGCGAAGGGCACCGGACAGTTGGCGACATTTTTCATCGGTCTGTCGCCGAGCGACATGCAACGCCGGCTCGGTGACGCGCTCGCCATCTACGTGGACGCCATGCGCTATCCGCGCGGGACCGAGGACCAGCGCGCGTCGATGTGGCTCGAGCACACCCGCAGGCGAGGATGGAAGGCCGTTGCCGCGGTGGAGGAGGAATCCCCGGCCGCCGACCTGGCCGCCGCCCCCATGCTCGGAGTGGCCTACGGCTACTGCGGCGCCCCCGACCAGTGGTGGCAGCAGCAGGTGGTCCAGGGTCTGCACCGGGTGGGCGCGGACTCCTCACAGATCGCCGAGTTGATGACGAGTTACTTCGAGCTCACCGAGCTGCACATCGCGCCGCTCGCCCAGGGCCGGGGCCTGGGCGAGGCGCTGGTCCGACGGCTGCTCGCCGACCGCGGCGAGTCCCACGTCCTGCTGTCCACGCCGGAGATCAACGGCGAAGCCAACCGGGCCTGGCGGCTCTACCGGCGGCTCGGGTTCACCGACATCATCCGCGGCTACCACTTCGCCGGCGATCCCCGCTCCTTCGCGATCCTCGGGCGGGCGCTGCCGCTTTGAGCCGACCGGTCTGGCACGATGACCACGTGCGCGCCGCCGAACGCCGTAACCGCCTACTGGCCTTTGGGGTGCTGTTGTTGCTGTTGGTGCCGATGGCCGTCGGCTGTGTGCGGATCAGGGCGTCGATCACCGTGTCGCCCGACGACAAGGTTTCGGGACAGATCGTTGCCGCGGCCAAGCCGCGTGACGCGAACGACCAGGGCCCGCAGCTGCTCAACGCGCTGCCGTTCAGCAACAAGGTCGCGGTATCGAAGTACAACCGCGACGACTTCGTCGGATCGCAGGCGGTGTTCTCCGACCTCACGTTCGCCGAGCTGCCGCAGCTGGCGAACATGAACCGCGACGCCGCCGGCGTCGACCTGTCGCTGCGGCGCGCCGGAGACCTGGTGATCCTCGAGGGCCGTGCCGACCTCACGTCGCTCAACGACCCGGAGGCCGATGTCTCGGTGACTGTGTCGTTCCCCGGAGAGGTGACATCCACCAACGGCGACCAGGTGGCCGCCGAGGTCGTCGAGTGGAAGCTCAAGCCGGGCGTGGTCAGCACGATGAGCGCCCAGGCCCGCTACACCGATCCCAGCGCGCGCTCTTTCACCGGCGCGGCGATCTGGCTGGGCGCGGGGTCATTCCTGGTCGCCGGGATCATCGCCGCGCTGGCGTATGCGAACCGGGACCGCTCCCCCCGCATCGGCGAGGAAACCCCACAGCGCGGCTAAGGCTCACGCCGGGACGGTCATCCCCAGGTTCGTCAACACCTCGCTGGTGGCCCTTGCGAAGTTCAGCGTGCAGAAGTGCAGGCACGGCGCCCCCTCGGCGATCAGCCGGGAGCTCATCTCGGTGGCCAGTTCGATGCCGATCTTGCGGACCTCATCACGGTTCTCCTCCGGCCCTCGCCCGCCGCAGCCGTCAACCGAGCCAGCAGATCCGACGGGATGGCCGCGCCGGATAGCTCGACCTGGCGCTGCACGGTGCGCAGCGAGGTGATCGGCATCAGCCCGGGGATGATCGGCTTGGCACCTTGCTCGGGATCGGACGCCGCCACCCTGTCGCGCAGCCGAAGGTAGTCATCGACATTGAAGAACATCTGTGGCCGACCGCGGTCAGGTGCGCGACCGGCAACAGCGTGGTGTCGCGCGCCAGCTCACGCACCACCCTGATGGTGCGATCCCGCGTCGACCCCCCCGCGCCGTAGGTCACCGAGACGAACGCGGGCGAGAGCCGCTCGAAAACCCGCGCTGCGCGCCACAACCGCGCCTCGGCGGCCTCGTCGCGCGGCGGATAGAACTCAACGGTGAACGGCACCCGATCCTTGCCGATCTCGTTGATTCGATCCACCACCGACTTGGTGTGACTGGTCCCCCCACCGCGCCGGAAGTTGCGCTCGTCACCAAGCAAGCATAGGTGCGGGTTTGTGAGCCTGTCGAAGCACTTACTACAAACCCTGCCGCACGCTCTACTCTGAATGCACTCGGGGGCGAGTACGCGCACATGAAAGGGGCGTTCGCTGAGCGTGGATGCAGCGGCACCGTCAGCCGTCGAGTTGGCCAGCGCCGTCACCGACCAGCTGCGGATGTATCTGTCCGAACGCCGCCGCGACTACGCCTACATCGGCGCCGATTACGGCGACCTGACCGCCGCACTCGAAGAATTTGTGCTGCGGGGCGGGAAGCGACTGCGGCCGGCGTTCGCCTACTGGGGCTGGCGCGCGGTGGCACCCCACCCCGATCTTCCGGCCGACCCGGGCGTGCTGCGGTTGTTCGCCGCCCTGGAGCTGCTGCACGCCTGCGCTCTGGTGCACGACGACGTCATCGACGATTCGGCCACCCGGCGCGGTTTGCCGACCGTGCACCGCCTCTTCACCGCGAAGCACCACGACAGCAACTGGCACGGATCGTCGGAGCAGTTCGGGCTGTCGGCCGCCATCCTGCTGGGCGATCTGGCCCTGGTGTGGGCCGATGACATCGTCGCCACCGTAGACCTGCCGACCGACGCGCATCGACGGGTGCAGCGGGTGTGGGCAGATATCCGCGCCGAGGTACTCGGAGGGCAGTACCTCGACATCGTTTCCGAATCCAGCGGCGCGGAGTCGGTGGCCTCGGCCATGACCGTCAACACCTACAAGACCGCGTCGTACACGGTGTCTCGACCGTTGCAGCTCGGCGCGGCGGCCGCCGCCGACCGCCCCGATGTGCTGGCCATATTCCACGAGCTCGGTACCGACCTCGGGGTGGCCTTCCAGCTTCGCGACGACGTGCTCGGCGTATTCGGCGACCCGGCGGTGACCGGCAAGCCGTCGGGCGACGACCTGCGGTCGGGAAAGCGCACGGTGCTGCTGGCCGAGGCGGTCGAGTTGGCCGACAAGTCGGACCCGGTGGCGGCCAAGCTGTTGCGGTCATCCATCGGCACCGAACTGTCCGACGCGCAGGTGCGCGAAGTGTGCCTGGTCATCGAGTCCGTCGGCGCACTGGCCGCGGTGGAGGACCATATCGACATACTCACCCGGCGCTCACTGGACATCCTGGGCGCGGCCCCGATCGACGTGCAGGCGAAGTTGGGGCTCGCCGAGCTCGCCAGGCTGGCTTCGAACCGGTCCGCCTAGGAGCATGTCCACCCCGACGCCGATGAAGGCCCCGACAACCGGGCTGGCGCACCACATTTCGCGGTTGACGACGTTCGCCGCCTCCCCGGAGGCGCAGCCGGCCCTGCTGGGTTGCCTGGGCTCCGTGCTGATCACCGTCGGCGGGCTGGGCGCGGGCAGCACCCGGTTGCACGATCCGCTTCTGGAGTCACTGCACCTGTCGTGGCTGCGGTTCGGCCACGGGCTGGTGGCATCGTCGGTGCTGCTGTGGGGCGGCGTCGCGCTGATGCTGATCGCGTGGCTGCGGCTGGGCCGCCGGGTGATCGACGGCACGGCCAGCGAATACACGATGGTCGCCACCACCGGCTTCTGGCTGGCGCCGCTGCTGCTCAGTGTGCCGGTGTTCAGCCGCGACACCTATTCGTATCTGGCCCAGGGCGCGCTGCTGCGCGACGGTTACGACCCGTATGTCGTCAGCCCCGTCGATAACCAGAATGTGTTGCTGGACAACGTCAGCCCGATATGGACGACGACGACCGCGCCGTACGGCCCGGCGTTCATCCTGGTGGCGAAGTTCGTCACGATGCTGGTCGGCAACGACGTGGTGGCCGGGACCATGGTGTTGCGGCTGTGCATGCTGCCGGGCCTGGCGTTGCTCATCTGGGCGGCTCCGCGGGTTGCACGTCATATCGGCGCCAGCGGGGCGGCCGCGCTGTGGATCTGTGTGCTCAACCCGCTGGTGATCATCCACCTGATGGGTGGGGTGCACAACGAGATGCTGATGGTCGGGTTGATGATGGCCGGGATCGCGCTGACATTTCAGCGCCGTCCGGGCTGGGGAGCCGTCCTGATAGCCGTCGCGGTGGCGGTGAAAGCCACCGCGGTACTGGCACTTCCGTTCATGGTGTGGGTGTGGATGCGCCAACTGCGCGACCGGCGGGGATATCCCCCGCTGCGGGCGTTCGTGGTGGCCGCAGCGGCGTCCGTGCTGATCTTGGTGGCGGTGTTCGCTGTGTTGTCGTGGCTGGCCGGTGTCGGCCTGGGCTGGCTTACCGCGCTGGCCGGTTCGGTGAAGATCATCAACTGGTTGACCGTGCCAACGGCCGCGGCGAACCTGATCAATGTCTTTGGCAGCCTGTTCATCCCGGTCAACTTCTACGCGGTGCTCGACGTCACCAGGATCATCGGCATCGCAATCATCGCGATCTCACTTCCGTTGCTGTGGTGGCGGTTTCGCCATACCGACCGCGAGGCGCTGATGGGTATCGCGTTGGCGATGGTCGTGGTGGTGCTGTTCGTCCCCGCCGCGCTGCCCTGGTACTACACCTGGCCGCTGGCGGTGATGGCGGCGCTGGCCCAGACCCGGCACGCAATCGCGGCTATCGCGGGGTTCTCGACCTGGATCATGGTGATCTTCAAACCCGATGGATCACACGGCATGTACTCGTTGACGCATGTGATCCTGGCCACGGCCTGCGCCGCGGTGGCGTGGTATTGGCTGTACAAGGCGCCGGGCCCGCGGTCGGACACCCACGCCGCGGCCCGCACGGGGTCAGTAGGCTAACGCCTGAGCCCGGCGCACCACTTCACGTGCCTGATGCGAATGCAGCGCGTCGACGGGCCGGGCGTTGGCCCGCTGTTCGGTCGACCCGTCCCGGCTTATCGTCAGCGACGCGTCGGGGGTGAACAGCCAGCGCACGATCTCGGTGTCGCGGTATCCGCCGTCGTGGAGCACGACGAGGAGCCCGGGCAGGCTCTTCAGCACGTGGCCGGTGTCGTCGAAGAAGACCTTGGGCACCACCACCGCCCCGTCGCGACGCACTGCGACCAGATGGCCCTCCCGCAACTGCTGATGGACCTTGGTCACCGGGACACCGAGCAATGAGGCGACAGCGGGCAAGTCGTAGACGGCCTCACCGGGTTCAAGAACATCGTCGGCGGCCGGAATGCTGCTCACCGCATCGAGTCTAAATCGCACTGGCCATCTCGTTAACATGTCTTCGGTGGAGGCCTACCAGCAATCGGACCCGCTCGTCGGCGCCGTGCTGGACGGGCGGTACCGCGTCGACACCATGATCGCCACCGGCGGCATGTCCACGGTGTACCACGGGCTCGACATCCGGCTGGACCGGCCGGTGGCGCTGAAGGTGATGGATTCGCGCTACGCAAGCGATCACCAGTTCCTCACCCGGTTCCAGCGCGAAGCGCGCGCCGTCGCGCGACTGAAGGATCCCGGCCTGGTCGCCGTCTACGACCAGGGCATCGACGGCCAGCATCCCTTCCTGGTGATGGAGCTCGTCGAGGGCGGCACCCTGCGCGAACTGCTGCACGAACGCGGCCCGATGCCGCCACACGCGGCCGCTGCCGTGCTCGGCCCGGTGCTCGGCGGTCTGGCGGTGGCACACGGGGCCGGGCTGGTGCACCGCGACGTCAAGCCCGAGAACGTGCTGATCTCCGACGACGGCGACGTCAAGATCGCCGACTTCGGCCTGGTGCGCGCGGTCGCGGAAGCCAAGATCACCTCGACCAGCGTCATTCTGGGCACCGCCGCGTATCTGTCCCCCGAGCAGGTCGGCACCGGTGACTCCGGCCCCCGCAGCGACGTCTACGCCGTCGGCATCCTGACCTACGAACTGCTGACCGGCCGCACCCCGTTCACCGGCGACAACGCGCTCACGGTGGCCTACCGGCGCATGGACAACGACGTCGCCCCGCCCAGCACGGTGATCGGCGGTGTGCCACCGCAATTCGACGAGCTGGTATTGAAGGCAACCGCGCGCGATCCGGCCAAGCGGTACGCGGATGCCGCCGCCATGGGCGAGGAACTCGAGGCGATCGTCGACGAACTGGGGCTGCCCGACTTCAAGGTGCCGGCGCCGCGCAATTCCGCCCAGCACGCATCGGCGGCGCTTTACCGCAGCGAGGAGCGCCAGCACGCCACCACCGACGTGGTTGCCCCGCGCCGGCCCACCAGGGAGCTCACCCGCGGGCCCGACGACTGGTCGCCGCCGGGCGATCACGAATATCGGGGCGTGTCAAAGCAATTCGCCGGGATCGAGATGAGCGAGTTCCACTGGGCCCGGCAGCGCGCCAAGCGCGTGCTGCTCTTCTGGGTGGTGGCGGTGCTGGTGTTCACCGGACTCGTCGCAGTGGCCGCGTGGACCGTCGGCAGCAATATAGGTGGTCTCATTTAGTCGCACACAAGCCATTCCCGCTGATTGATCCACGCGAGAAGTAGTACTACCATCGTAGTGAAATTCAACAGTCGTAGAATTTGGGTATGGGTTGGTCATGATGAACGAGCGGCTGATTCCGGTGCTTGTAGTTGGTGCTGGACCGACGGGGTTGACCATTGCGAATGAGCTGGTTCGACACGGCGCCACGGTGCGGATCATCGATCGCGCGCCGGTGCCTCCCATGACTTCGCGCGCGCTGGTGGTCATGCCGCGGAGTTTGGAGATATTCGACGACATGGGCCTGATCGACGACGCGATCGCGGCTGGCAACCCAGCGACGGCGATCACAATCACGTTCACGAACAAGAAGGTGCGGTTTGACGTCGCCGGTCTGTTGACCGGACCGCAGAACTACACCGCCTATCCCGCGCTGCGCACCTTGTCGCAGCACGACACCGAGCGGATGCTAACCGAGGCTTTGGCCGAGCGCGGCGTCGAGATCGAGCGTGGGTGGGCACTGACCGATCTGACCCAAGACGACGACGCTGTGACGGTGTCGCTGCGCGGCGAGGACGGATCGATCGACACCGCGCGATGCCAGTGGGTCATCGGCTGCGACAGCGCGCACAGCGCGGTGCGCAAGGCGGTTGGCATTCCGTTCGCCGGGTCCACATATCGCAATGAGTTCATCATGGCCGACGCCGAGCTCGATTGGGCGCTACCGCACGGCGAACTGTACGGGTTTCCCAGTCCCGCTGGGGTTTTCGCAGCCTTCTCGATGCCGGGCAAGAACCGGTTCCGCATCTTCGGCGCCGTCCCACCCCGTCCCGAGGGCCCCAGCGCGGAGTACAGCGAGCCAACCCACGAAGAGTTCCAGGCGTTGCTCGACGAGCGACTGCCCTTCCCCGCCACGGTCGTCAAGGAGTATTGGGTGACCCGGTACCGGGTGCACAGCCGCAGCGTCCCTCGCTACCGCGACGGGCGAGTCTTCCTGGTCGGCGACGCCGCACACGTGCACAGCCCCGCAGGGGCCCAAGGCATGAACACCGGCATCGGAGACGCCTACAACCTGGCGTGGAAGCTTGCCCTGGTCGAACGCGGCATCGCCGACGAGTCGCTGCTGGACAGCTACCATGCGGAGCGACACCCGGTGGGCGTCCAGTTGCTGAAGACGACCGACCGATTGTTCTCCGCCATCAACGGGCGCAACCCACTGTCGAGGATTGCCCGGGGCCGGCTGGCCCCGCTGGTGGCCACGCGCGTGCTGACTCGCGTGGCAATCCGCCGGTGGTTCGTCGGCACAGTGGCTCAGTTGCGGTTGCATTACCCGAAAAGCCCGCTCAACGCCGAGGACGGCTCCGGCTGGCAGGGCGCACCCGCACCGGGCGACCGGGCACCGGAGGCCGACATGCTAATCGACGGGAAACAAGGACGCCTCTACGACGTGCTCCGCGGCACGCACCACACCGTGCTGCTGTTCACCGGGCTCGACGACCGCGCGCGACCGGCCGTGGAGTTGTGCCGACTCGCCGACCGCATCCAGCGGTCGTATCCCGGGCTGGTGAGAGCACGCGTCGTCAGTGCGGAGCGCTTCGCCGACCACCCGGCGGCACTGGGCGATCCGACCCGGTCCGCACATCGCCAATACGGGATCAAGTCCGCCAGCGCGTATGTCATCCGGCCGGACGCTCACATCGGCTACCGCGGTCGGCCTGTCGACGCCGATCGGCTGATGGCCGATCTGGCGGCCCGACTACCCAACCCATCACCGGCACCGACGGGCCGAGGGGAGGCCGACACAGCGGCGCGCCGCACCGCCCGACCCAGCACCTGACCACTATCGGCGAAAGGACTTTAGTCGCGCAGCATTTCGGCGACCAGGAACGCCAACTCGAGGCTCTGCTGAGTGTTCAGCCGCGGGTCGCACGCGGTCTCGTACCGGCCGGCCAGGTCCGAATCGGAGATGTCCTGTGCGCCGCCGAGGCATTCGGTGACGTTCTCGCCGGTGATCTCGACGTGGATTCCGCCGGGATGGGTGCCCAGCGCCCGGTGCACCTCGAAGAAGCCCTGCACCTCGTCGACGATGCGGTCGAAATGACGGGTCTTGTACCCGGTGGACGACTCGTGTGTGTTGCCGTGCATCGGGTCGCACTGCCAGATCACCTGGTGGCCGGTGGCCTGCACCTTCTCGATGATCGGCGGCAGCAGGTCGCGGACCTTGTTGTTGCCCAGCCGGCTGACCAGTGTCAGCCGCCCGGGCTGGTTGTGCGGATCGAGCCGCTCGACGTACTCGACGGCGAGCTCCGGGGTCATCGTCGGCCCGATCTTCACGCCGATCGGGTTGGCGATCACCTCGGCGAACGCGATGTGGGCGCCCTCGAGCTGCCGGGTGCGTTCACCGATCCACACGTAGTGCGCGGACAGGTCGTACAGCGACGGCGTGCCGTCCCCGTCGTCGGACAACCGCAACATCGCCCGCTCGTAGTCGAGCACCAAAGCCTCGTGGCTGGCGTACATTTCGGCGGTCTGCAGGTTGCGGTCGGCCACCCCGCAGGCACTCATGAAGCTCAGCCCGCGGTCGATCTCGCCGGCCAGCGCCTCATAGCGGGCGCCCGCCGGTGACGTCCGGACGAACTCGCGGTTCCAGTCGTGCACCAGGTGCAGGGACGCCAGGCCCGACGAGGTCAGCGCCCGCACCAGGTTCATCGCGGCGCTGGCGTTGGCGTACGCCCGCACCAGCCGCGACGCGTCGTGCTCGCGAACAGCGGCGTCGGCCGCGAAACCGTTGATCATGTCGCCGCGGTACGACTTCAGGCCGAGCGCGTCGATATCGGCCGACCGGGGTTTGGCGTATTGGCCGGCGATGCGGGCCAACTTGACCACCGGCATGCTGGCGCCGTAGGTCAGCACCACCGCCATCTGCAGCAGCGTGCGGATGTTGGCCCTGATGTGCGGCTCGGTGTTGTCGACGAATGTCTCCGCGCAGTCGCCGCCCTGCAGCAGGAACGCCTCGCCGCGCGCCACGTCGGCCAGCAGGCCCTTGAGCTTCTCAATCTCCGATGGCACGGTCACCGGCGGAACGCTTTCCAGAACCGTCCGCATCGCCTTGGCCGTATCGGCCGGCCAGTTGGGCTGCTGCGCCGCCGGCTTGGCGAGGGCCGTGTCCAGCCGGTGCCGCAGATCCTCCGGCAGCGGCGGCAGCGGCGGCAGCTGGTCGATGGGTACGTCGACGGTCCAGTTCACCCGTCAATGGTAACCGGCGCTCGACAGTGCTTTTGAGGCCCGCGTCAGGCCTGCGCAGTGCCAAACCCCTGGTCGCTGCGCTCGCGCCCGCCGGCCACATCGCCGGCGGTCATCAGCCCGAACCGGCGCAGGTTGTGCCGCGCGTCGACGAGGGCGTCGTGAGCGTCGCGCGGTCGCGGTGGCATACGTGGCGAACCGCGCTCCTCCCAGAACTGGCGCAGCTCGCGGGTGAACCGTGGGATCGCCGGCGGCAGGTCGGTCATCGGTCCCCACAACTGGCACAGCACCACGTGGTCGTATGCGCCGACCCAGGCCCACAGCTCGATGGGCTCGTCACCGTCGATGCCGAAGAAGTCCTCCAGGTCGCTGCGGATCTGCCGACGCGAGCGCCACAGCTGTGACGACGGCGGGGGCAGCTTGGGCAGGACATGGGTGCGGACCCAGCGACCGGCCCGCTCCGGATCGAACTCGGTTGATATTGCGTAATATTCGCGGCCGTCCTCGGCGGCCACCCCGATCGAGATCAGTTCGATCGTGCGACCGTTGTCGATGAATTCGGTGTCGTAGAAGTAGCGCATCGCCGGGCCTAAGCTACTTCCTGTTTGACGGGCGCTCGTTCCGGCGGCGCCGGCGCGGCGTGGATTTCGCGGTCCAGTTGCTCGTCGACCTTCGCATCGTCGGGAAATCTCGGCATCCCGGCAATCGCGTCCTGCAGCCACAGTTTGGCCTGCACGACGGGCCGACGCAGCCAGCGTTCCCGCTCCAACGCACGGTGCATCTTGCGCGGTCGGTTGGTGTAGCGCCAGCGCGCCCACGGCGCGTGCGGGCGGGACAGCCGGATCGCCCCGACGAGCAGCAGCGGGGTGATGAACATGCCGACCAGACCCGTCCACACCTTGCCCTTGAGCAGCACGACGACCGCCAGCAGCAGGGTCAGTAGCGCCAGCGCGACCACGCTGGCCCGCGCCACCGGGTGGTGATCGTCGCGCCAGATGCCGACATCGAAAAACGAGAGCGGGTTGAAGCCCAGGATCAGCAGCCCGGCCACCGCAACCGCCGCGAATACCGCGTCGACCGACGTCCGGCCGTCCTCGGACCAGTACACATCGGAAAGGTGCAGGATCAGCGCGAACTCGTCCAGAACCAGCGCCGCGCCGATCCCGAAAAAGATTGAAGCGACGGTGAGTTCGGGTACTCCCCCATCCACCGCCAACGTCACCATCGTGATCCCGGAGACCATGACCAGGACCACGCCGATCACCACGTGGTGGATGTGCATGGTGCCGTGGCCGATATTGCGTGGTTGCCACCACTTGCGCGGTGCGTCGCTGTCGGCATGCCGGCGGATGTAGCGCACGACGGTGCGGGTCACAAAGAACGTGAGGATGAATGCGACCAGGCAGCAGAACAACGGCAGGCGGCCCCGCGTGATGAAATCCAGCTGGATGGTCTGGTGCACGGGCGAAAACTTACGCCGACCTGCGCGTGTCGCGCCGGGGATACCGCACGACGCGCCGGACCTCCCCGATAGGCTGTTTATCGACATGGGTATCTGGCGGTCGCCCCGCGGGGCAGGTTGGGGGCCAACCATCGCGTGGCGGCTCTTCCAGCTGCTCACGGTCGCCGCCCTGGTCTGGGCCGGTTGGCGGTTGCTGGGGCATACGCCTTACCGCATCGACATCGAGGTGTACCGGATGGGGGGCCAGGCCTGGCTCGACGGCCGGCCGCTCTATAGCGACGGCGCCATATTCCACACCGCCATCGGCCTGGACCTGCCGTTCACCTATCCGCCGCTGGCGGCCATCGCCTTCGCCCCGTTCGCTTGGCTGTCGCTGCCGGTCGCCAGCGTGGCGATCACGGCGACCACCTTGGTGCTGCTGATCGCCTCGACGGTGATCGTTCTGACCCGCCTGGACGTGTGGCCGCGCACCACCGTGACAACCGAGCCGGCCTGGCTGCGGCGCTGCTGGCTGGCCGCGGCGATCGTGGCCCCGGCGGTGATCTACCTGGAACCGATCCGCTCGAACTTCGACTTCGGCCAGATCAATGTGGTGCTCATGACGCTGGTCATCGCCGACTGTGTGCCCCGCAGGACGCCGTGGCCACGGGGAATGCTGCTGGGCGTCGCGATCGCGCTCAAGCTCACCCCGGCGGTGTTCCTGCTGTACTTCGTGCTGCGCCGCGACGGCCGTGCACTGCTCGTCACCGCGGCGTCGGTGGTGGTGGCCACGCTGACCGGGTTCGCGCTGGCCTGGCGGGACTCCCTGGAGTACTGGACGGACACGGTGCGCAACACCGACCGGATCGGCACGGCGACGCTGAACACGAACCAGAACATCGCCGGCGCGCTGGCCCGGCTCGACCTGGCTGAGGGTCCGCGTTTCGTGCTGTGGATGCTCGCCTGTTTCGCGATGCTGGCCGTGACGGTTTGGACGGCGCGACGGGCGCTTCAAGCCGCCGAGCCGGTGCTGGCGCTGATGTGTGTGGCGATGTTCGGCCTGGTGGTCTCACCGGTGTCGTGGTCTCACCACTGGGTGTGGGTGCTGCCGACGGTTGTGGTGACCGGTGTTGTGGCCTGGCGACGACGGCACCTGATGCTCGGCTTGGTGACGCTCGCCGGGGTGGCGCTGATGGTGTGGACGCCGATCACCCTGATGCCCAAGCACCACGAAACCGCCGCGTCGCTGTGGCGCCAGGTCGCCGGTGGATCGTATGTCTGGTGGGCGCTGGCGGTGATCGTGGTGTCCGGCACGGTGTCGGCGCGTGCCGCAAACCGCAGCCGGCCGGCCGTCGACGCCGCGCCGGTACACGCGGCCAGTTAGCCCGCGGCGACCTCCGGAAACCGCGCGGCCGGCTTGGCGGGAATCGCGGCATCCTCGCCACCGGACTTGACGTCCGCGGCGTAGAGGTCGACGTACTCCTGCCCGGAGAGCCGCATCAGCTCGTACATCACCTCGTCGATCACGGCCCGCTCGATGAACCGGTTGCCGGCCAAGCCCTCGAACCGGCTGAAATCCAGCGGCTTGCCGAACTTGACCTCGACCCGGCCGAACCGCCACATCTTGCTGCCCGGCGGGTTGACCACGTTGGTTCCGATCATCGCGACCGGAATCACCGGCACCCCGGTCTGCAGCGCCAGCCTGGCCAGCCCGGTCTTGCCCTTGTACAACCGTCCGTCCGGTGAGCGGGTGCCCTCGGGGTACATGCCGAGCAGCCTGCCCTCCTTCAACAGCCGCTCGGCGGTGTCCAGCGCGTTCTGCGCGGCGTCGGCGTCGGCGCGGTCGATCGGCACCTGTCCGGCCGCCGTGTAGAACCAGCGGGTGAACCGGCCCTTGAGCCCCGTGCCGGTGAAGTACTCGGCCTTGGCCAGGAACGTGATCCGTCGCCGCACCACCAGCGGCAGGTAGAAGCTGTCGGCCACGGCCAGGTGGTTACTTGCCAGGATGGCCGCGCCGGAGTTCGGAACACGGTCCAGCCCTTCGACTTTCGGACGGCCCAGCAGCGACAGCAGGGGTCCCATGAAGATGTACTTGAAAAGCCAATACCACATGCATGGACCCTCTCCCCATCGGGCGCACCGGACGGTGCTCTGCGACAACTGTACCCAGGCGCTGTCAAAGCGACCACAGCTCGCCGGTCACTCCTCGACCGTGACCGGGATGTGCTGATAGCGCCCGGGGCCCGGTCCTGCCGGCTCGGGCCCCTCCGGCGGTTGTCGGGGTCCTGGCGTCGTGTCTAGGTCGTCGACCATCGCGCGGATCACCGCGAGCAGCGCCACGCTGTGTTCGGCGATGACCGTCAGCAGCGGATGCTGCTCGCCGCTCACCAGGGCCGCCAGCGCACACACCGGGCACCACACCTGCTGACATTTGCCCGGGCCTTGAGAAGCTCCGCCGCCGGTCGCCATCGCGGCGGCCGACCGCACCGCGGGGTCGAGCCGGTCCAGGATCGCCTGCGCCAGCTGCCGCAGTTCGGGACCAAGATCGGGGTGAGCCCCACTCACGCCGGCCACACCTCCGGATTTGGTCGAAAACGCACCGTCAGCTCGCTGCCCCGCAACTGCGCGTCCGTCACGACGCATCGCCGCAGGACGGACGCCAACCGAACCCGGCGCCGAAGTCCACCGGCGCCGATGATCAGATCGTCGTCGACCCGGCCCAACATCAACGCAGCGGAGTCGACCTGCGGCAACTCTAGCCGTAACCGGTAGATGGCTTCGAGCCCAGATCCGGATTCGCGGTCCACCACCGGCCGCAGCGGCCCCGGCGGTGGCGACCCGTCGCGGCGGCGGGCGCACTCCAGCAGCTCGGCGAGCGCCTTGGCACCGATCGGTTCACCGGCCAGGTGCGGCACCAGCACCAACTGCACATCGCCGATGGTGGTGTCGAGTTCCTCGAGAACGGCCTGCTGGTCGCAGATGCGCTCGGCATACCAGTCGAACGCGGGATGCTCGGGCAGGTTGCGGTACTCATACGAGTCGTCTTGAACCAGAATCTGATTGACGATCAGTTCGTCGACCCGCACGCCCATCAATGCCAGCGCCCCCAGCGTGCGGACCGCCTCGGCGGCCACCACCCGTTCGGCGGTCAGCACCAGATGCGCGCTCACCCGCGACCCGTCGGTGAGCAGCGCGCTGAGCTGTTCGGTCCCGGCCCCGATCCGCTCGGCCAGGCCGACCACTGCCGCCGAGTGGGCGTCGTCGGCCGCGGCGGACAACCGGCGATGCCGCGGCCAGGCCCGCTCCAGGTACAGGCCGAACGTGGCGGGCAGCGTCAGCATGCGCAGCGCGTCCGCGGTGGAGGCGCAGTCGACGACGACGTGATCCCACTCCCCCGCGGAAGCAAGCTCGCCGACCTCGTGCAGTCCAAGCACCTCCTGGATTCCCGGGAGGGCCGAAAGCTCTTCGGGGGCAATGTCTCCCACATCTGACTCCGGGAATCGCCCGGAGAGCAAGCAGGCGATCTCGCGCCAGCGCGCTTCCAGCAGCGCCAGCGTGTCCAATGCCAGCGCGTCGAGGAATCCGCCGCCGGCGTCCGCGTCGTCGGCGAGCACCCGGGTCGGCTCCCGCAGACCGGTCGGCGTGATCGCGGTGCCCAGCACGTCGCCGATCGAATGCGCCTGGTCGGTCGACACGATCAGCACCCGCAGCCCGGCGCGCGCGGCGCGCACGGCGGTTGCGGTTGCCAACGTGGACTTACCCACCCCGCCCTTGCCGACGAAGAGACTGATCCGGGCGTTGGCAACCGCTTCGGCGGCATCCCTCAGCTCACTCAGCCTCGACTCGTTTCTTGAGGTCCTTCAATGCGGTGTCGGTCAGCCTGCGCTCGGCCTTGCGCTTGAGCAGGCCGATCATCGGGATGATCAGGTCGACCGAGAGTTCATAGGTGACGTCTGTGCCGGATCCCTTGGGCGACAAGTGATATGCGCCGTCAAGAGCCTTGAGCAGCGAGCTGGACACCAGTGTCCAGCGCACCGAGCCGCTGTCGACCTGTTGCCAGTCGTATTCCAGCACCATGGTGTCCTTGAGGACCGCGGCGTCCAGCACGAGTCGGGCCGTCTTGGGATATCCCGCCGCGTTGGCCTCGAGTACTTCGCACACCTTGTACTCGTTGACCCATTGCGGATAGGAATCAATATCGGCGATGACATCCATCACCGTCGAAGGGTCCGCATCGATATGGATCGTCTGCGCCGTCTTTTCCGCCACGTGTTCTCTTCCCTGCTTCGCTAAGGCCGTCGGGCAAAGTCTATTCTCCCCCGATGGCTCTGACCCAGTATCAGGTCGGCCGGGACAGTCCCACCGGACGTGACGCCTCAAGCGTGCGCTTCACCTCGAACGCCATCTTCTTGCCTGCTACCCGGCGTCGATGGTTGAGCTTGGCCAGGTTCATCCGGGCCAGCTGCCACGCCGCCGCGCCGGAGGGCTCAGCGTGCAGGAAATAGTGCAGGATCACCCCGTCGAGGGCGGGTTCCAGCCACACCTCCATGGTGCCGCTCAGCGCACCGGTCACCGTCCAGCGATGCCCCAGCGGGCCGCGGTCCTCGATGACGGTCAACCGCAAGTCGGGCCACCAGCGTCGCCAGCTCGCGGGATCGGCGACGGCCTTGCCCACCTCCACCGGGTCGGCGGCGACGAACGTCTCGTCGGCGATCTGGATGCTGTTCATCGCCTACAAGCTTCACATATGCGGCTCCGCCGGCCATGCCTGGCCGACTAGGCTGGGTGCGGCAAAGTCGCTAGCAGAACTCGGAGGCCAGGATCGTGCGTGAGTTCAGTGTTCCCGCATCGTTTCGCGTCGGCGAGCACGACAACATCGTCAGCTCCGTCTTTTCACACGAACGCAACGATCCCGACCACGTGATCTTCCAGCGCCTGGTCGACGGTGCATGGACCGACGTGACGTGCGCCCAGGCGGCCGGCCAGATCCGTTCGGCGGCATTGGGTTTGATCGCCGAAGGTGTCCAGCCCGGTGACAGGGTCGCGATGCTGTCGGCGACCCGCTACGAATGGCCGATCCTCGACCTCGCGATCCTGTCCATCGGCGCGCTCACCGTCCCCATCTACGAGACCTCCTCGGCCGAGCAGGTTCGCTTTGTGCTGGCCGATTCCGGTGCGGTGCTGGTACTCGCCGAAACCGACGGGCACGCCGACACGATCGAGCAGCTCAAGGGAGAGCTGCCCGATCTGCGGAAGGTGCTGCGCATCGACGGGTCCGGCCCCTCGGGGCTGGATGCGCTGGCCGAGGCCGGTAAGACGGTCGATCCCACGTCGCTCGACGAGCGACTCGCCGGCATCCGGGCCGCAGACCCGGCCACGCTGATCTACACCTCGGGCACCACCGGCCGGCCCAAGGGCTGCCACCTGACCCACTCCAACCTGGTGTACGAGATTCGCGGCGCCAAAGCATACTTCCCGGCCCAGCTGGCCAAGGGCGAGCGCATGCTGGTGTTCCTGCCGCTGGCCCATGTGCTGGCCCGCGCGATCACGATCGCGGCGTTCGCCAACAAGGTGACGTTGGGTTTCACCAGCGACATCAAGAACCTGGTGCCGACGTTCGGGGTGTTCAAGCCGACGCTGGTGGTGTCGGTGCCGCGGGTGTTCGAGAAGGTGTACAACACCGCCGAGCAGAACGCCCGCAACGACGGCAAGGGCCGGATTTTCCAGATCGCCGCCGACACGGCGATCGGGTGGAGCGAAGCCCAGGACACCGGCGGGCCGGGCCTGCTGCTGCGGGCCAAGCACGCGGTCTTCGACCGGCTGGTCTACGGCAAGCTGCGCGCCGCGCTAGGCGGCGACTGCCACGCCGCGATATCCGGTGGTGCGCCACTGGGCGCGCGGCTTGGCCACTTCTACCGCGGTGTCGGGCTGACCATCTACGAGGGCTACGGGCTGACCGAGACCAGTGCGGCGATCACGGTCAACCGGGTCGGCGACGTGAAGGTCGGTTCGGTCGGAAAGTTGTTGCCGGGCAACAGCATGCGCTTGGGCGATGACGATGAGCTGTTGGTGCGGGGCGGGGTGGTATTCGGCGGCTACTGGCGCAACGAGGAGGAGACCAAGGCGGTGTTCTCCGACGGCTGGTTCCACACCGGCGACCTCGGTGCCATCGACGATGACGGATTCTTGTCGATCATCGGCCGCAAGAAGGAGATCATCGTCACCGCCGGCGGCAAGAACGTCGCCCCCGCCGTCCTGGAAGATCAACTGCGGGCCCATCCGCTCATCAGCCAGGCGATGTGTGTCGGTGATGCCAAGCCGTTCGTGGCCGCACTGATCACCATCGACCCCGAAGCGTTTTCGGGGTGGAAGCAGCGCAACGGCAAGGACGCCGGCGCGTCGGTCGCTGACCTGGCCGCAGATCCCGACCTGGTCGCCGAGATCGACCTCGCCGTCAAGGGCGCCAACCAGGCGGTCTCCAAGGCCGAGGCGATCCGCAAGTTCCGCATCCTGCCGGTGGATTTCACCGAGGACACCGGCGAGCTGACACCGACGCTGA
Source organism: uncultured Actinomycetota bacterium (assembly GCA_963799495.1). Classification (GTDB taxonomy): domain Bacteria; phylum Actinomycetota; class Actinomycetes; order Mycobacteriales; family Mycobacteriaceae; genus Mycobacterium. The sequence goes on along the minus strand of CAWCXH010000019.1, from coordinate 103,573 downwards.
AGGTCAAGCGCAAGGTGGTGGCCCAGAAGTTCGCCACCGATATCGAAGCGCTCTACGAGAAGGACTGAAGAATCCGGCTACGATCCGTTCATGCGCGGCGCAATCGTGGTGCGTGCATTGCTGGCCGTTGTGCTGCTTGTGGCGGTGTTCGCGAGCTTCGGCACCGTCCGCACTAACAGCACCGCGTCCGCGCTCCCCGACTGGCAGCCATACGTCGACGCCGGCAAGACCGTTGCGCTGGCTCTCACCACCGTCGACTACCGAACCGTGGACCGGGATGTCCAACGCATACTCGACAACGCCACCGGCACGTTCTATGACAACTTCAAGAGCAAGTCTGCGGAATTCACCCAGGTGGTCCTCAACGCCCAGTCGACATCCACCGGCACCATCGACGAGGCGCGTCTGGATTCGTACGACGACGGTGTGGCGAGGGTGTTCGTCGGCCTCACCGTCACGACCATTAATGCGGGCCGACCAGCCGAGGCACCGCGACAGTGGCGGCTACTCATCACGGTGCACGAGATCGGTGACAGCTACAAGGCATCGGGCGTGGAGTTCTTACCGTGACCGTTTAGCCGTGATCCGCCGGCCTCAAACTGTCCACGCTGTCGCGATGGGCCGATTGCACCCTGGGGCCCGACCTGGGCGTGGCCGGCGCGTCTACCGATGAGGTGTATGCCGCGATGGACTGGCTGGCCGATCGCCAGGACGCCATCGAGAAGAAGCTGGCCGCCCAACACCTGGGGCCAGCGACGAACCCAAGCCGGATGGCGTTGTTCGATCTGACCAGCTCGTGGGTGACCGGGCGGTGCTGTGAGCTGGCCGCCTATGGCTATTCCCGCGACGGCAAGAAGGGCCTGCCGCAGATCGAATACGGGGTGCTCACCGACCCGGCCGGGCGCCCGGTGGCGGTGCGGGTAGTGCCCGGGGACACCGCCGACCCGGTCGCGTTCAGCGACATCGTCGAGGTGATCCGCGACCGCTTCGGGTTGACCCGGCTGGTGCTGATCGGGGATCGCGGCATGATCACCTCCGCGCGCATCGACGCGTGCGCAAGCTCAACGACAACCCGGACACCGCAACGGCTTTCGGGTGGATCACCGCGCTACGCGCCCCGGATATCGCCACACTGGCCGCCGAGCAGGGGCCGCTGCAAATGAGCCTGTTCGACACCCAAGACCTCGCCGAGATCAGCCACCCCGACTACCCCGGGGAACGGTTGATCGCCTGCCGCAACCCCGCCCTGGCCGCCGAGCGGGCCCGCAAACGCACCGAACTGCTGGCCGCCACCGACGCCGACCTGGCCGCCATCGCCGCCCGGGTGGCAGCCGGCCGCCTGCGTGGAGCCGGCAAAATCGGCGAGGCCATCGGCCGGATCATCGTCAAACGCAAGGTGGGCAAGCACTTTCGCCGCGACATCACCGACACCACCTTCACCTACCACCGCGACCAGGCCGGCATCGACGCCGAAGCCGCCCTCGATGGCATCTACGTGCTGCGCACTCGGTACCCGCCCCGAACTCGACCCGGCCGCGGTGGTGGAAAGCTACAAGAACCTGCCCCGTCGCCGGCCAGCAGCTCGGCGAGCCGCTTCGCCTGGGTGCGCCACTGCCAGTTGTCGACCACCCAGCGTCGACCCGCTGCGCCCATTTGCGCCGCCCGATCGGGGTCGGCCAGGATGTCGCTGACGGCCGCGGCGACCGCACCGACATCCCAGCCGTCGACAACCAGGCCGGTCTCGCCGTCGCGCACGGTTTCCGGCGCGCCACCGGATCGGCCCGCCACGACCGGCACGCCCGCCGCGGAGGCCTCCAGGTAGACGATGCCCAGGCCCTCGACGTCCAGGCCCGCGCCGCGGGTGCGACACGGCATCGCGAACACATCCGCCATCGCGTGGTGGGCCGGCAGCTCGGCGCCGGGCACCCCGTCGGTGAACACCACATCATCGGCGACGCCGTGGCGGTGTGCCAGCCGGCGCAGGGCCGCCCGGTACGGGCCGCCCCCGACGATGACCAGGGCGGCACCGTCGATGCGCTGCCGGATCACGGGCAGCGCGCGGATCAGCATGTCCTGACCCTTGCGCGGCACCAGCCGTGACACGCACACCACGACCGGGCGCTCGCCCAGCCCGTAGCGCGCCCGCAGCTCGGTGCGCGCCGCGGCGTCGGGCGCGAACCGCTCGGTGTCAACACCGGGAGGCAGGTGTTCCAGCGCCGCATCCGGCCCGAACGCCGAGGCGAACCGACGCCGGGTGTAGCGGCTGACGAACGTCACCACATCGGTGTCGTTTCCGATGCGGCGCAACGCCGTTCGCGCCACCGGCAGCATCGACCAGCCCACCTCGTGGCCGTGTGTGCTCGCCACGACACGGCCGGCCCCGGCGCTGCGCGCCGGCGAAGCCAGGAGCGCCAGCGGCGCGGCCGCCCCGAACCACACCGTTTCGGCGTCGTGCCGGGCGATCAGCCGCCGCATGCGCGCCGCCACCGCGGGGACCGGAAGCATCAGCGAGCCCGGATGCCGAACCACGGAATAACCGGTTGCCCGGGCCCGGGCATCAAAGTCCTCGCACCCTTTCCACTTCGGCGCGTACACCGTCACCGTGTGTGACCCATTGTGTGCCAACTGGTCCACCAGTTCGGCCAGGTAGGACTGGATGCCGCCGCGCCGCGGCGGAAAGTCGTTGGTTACCAGCAGAACCCGGGTCATCCCGGCCAGGCTAGCCGGTCAGCCACTGCCGCCAGCCGGCCAGCACCTGGTCCGGGTCCGCGCCGAGCGTCTCGTGGATGGCGGTTCGCGGGTCGGGATGGCCCGCCCCGCAGGCGCTCAGGTACAGCGCACGCAGCGTGGCTGTGCCATACCGGTCGGCGACGAACCGGCTGAACCACCAGGCGCGGTCGTACGCCAGCGATCGGGCCGCGCCGGGACTGTCGAGATCGGCGTCGGTGGGCAGCGCCGCCAGCGACGCGGCCCGCTGGGATGCCGGCCGGGCCGTGGGCGGGCGCGCGACGAAGTCCGCGACGCCTTCGGTGAGCCAGCGTGGCGCATCGGAGGCGGTGGCGGCGCGGGTGGCGTAATGGAAGAGCTCGTGGCGCAACACGATTCGCAGCGCCGAGTCGCTCATTGCCGCGGCACCCGGCGCGAAGACGATCCGCTCGCCAGTGGTCGCGGCGGCGATGTCCGCCCCACCGCCGGCAAGGGCCGCGAACTGCTCATCGGACCCCGAGGCGACGATGACGATATCGCGGCGCCAGTCGGTGCCCCAGAACGCGGTCACCGCCTCGGCGGCGTCGCCGATCTGCGAGCCGATGCGGGTGAGCAGCGGCGCCGTGTGCTCGCCCAGCCCGATGAACTGGGCGGTGCGCCCGTCGGGCAGGCTCACCATGCTCGACGCGGGCAGCGACGCGGTGGGCGTGGTGAGTGGGGCCGGCGCGGCGGTCGCAGCGGGGGGACCTCCGGGCGTGAACATGCCGAGGAGAGTTACCGCAAGGATCAGCTCGGCGAGCAGCAGCAGGCCCAGCAGCGGGCGCTTAGTACCGACGGACGTTATGGATCGGCGCATTGGTCACCGGGACGACACGCACCGGGGTGCCGTAGGTCGACGCGTGCACCATCATCCCGTCACCGATGTACATGCCGACGTGCGAGGCGTCCGAGTAGTAGGTGACCAAGTCACCCGGCTGCATCTCCGACATCGACACCGCCTGACCGCCCTGCGCCAGCGCCTGGCTGGAGTGCGGCAGCGAGATGCCCGCCTGCTGGTAGGCCCACATGACCAGCCCCGAGCAGTCGAAGGCGTTCGGCCCGGACCCGCCCCACGAGTACGGCGAACCGATTCGGCTCAACGCGGCCTGAACGGCGACGGCGGCCTGTCCGCCGGGCGCGGCGGCAATGGCGGCTTCGGGGGGCGCGACGTCGCCGGCGGGGATGCCGCCCGGCGCGGCGGCCAGGATGGACGGGTCACCTGCCGGTGGCAACGCCTGCGGCGGAGCGGCGGGAGGTGCGGCGGGCGCCGGTGGAAGCGCCGACAGCGCCGCCCGCTGATTCGGGGTCAGCGCCAGGAACTGCGACTTGACCACGGCGATCTGGATCTGCAGCTGGCTCTGCTTGGATTGCAGGTCGGCGCGCACCGCGGCAGCCTGCTCGGCGGCGGTCTTGGCCTCCGATGCCGATCGTGCAGACGCTTCCACGGCCCGCGCGGCCGCTATGCCGGTGCTGCGGTAGCTGGCCAGCTGCGCCGACATCTCGGAGGCCATCACCCGCTGCACGGCGAGTTGTTCGATGAGCTGCTGCGGCGAGTCAGCGTTCATCATCGCGCTCATACCGTCGGTCCGGCCACCCATATATTGCGCGGCAGCGAACTTGTCGACCGCCGACTGGAACGTTGCCAGTTGCGCCTTGGCCGCATCGACGGCTGCGATGTCGGCGGCATGCTCAGTTTCGGCATCCCGCTGCACAGCCAGCTTGCCGTTCAAGTCCAGCTGTGCCGAATGCATGGCCTCGGTGGTCTGCTCGGCTTGCCGGGACAACTCATTCAGCTTTGCCAGCGCGTCGGCGGCGGGATCGGCCTGCACATTTGCTGTGAGTATGCCCGCGAGTAGCGTGAAGCCGGCTATCGCACCTATGAGGGGTCGCTGAACAACGCGAATGGTCCGGTGCGTGCAGTCGAGCCTCAAGATTATGCGTCCTTCAAATGCCGTGACGAGCCGCCTCGAAGTGCTCTTAGGTCTCAGATAGGTTACGAAACGGCATCGGGCTTGTCCAACAAGAGACGCAAATTTAACAGCTATCCGGGCATATTTTTCTGCGCCCACCCCGCCGCGTTGTCGTCAGGCAACCCGGAATCGCCGTGCCGGTGAATCGGCACCAGCCGCAATCGCGGCGCCAATCCCACGTCGGCCAGCACCTCCAGCGCCGCGCGCTCGTCGACGAGCAATGTTTCCGGTACCCCGAGCAGCACGCTTACGACACAGTCCTTGCAACCCGGCCCGCGCACCGCGCAGTCGTCGCAGTCGATGACCACCGTGCCCGTGTCCGTTCCTGGTTCGTCGGCCTGTCCCATGTGGGTGGTCCTCTCGATCGGTGTTGCCCGCAGGGTATCGGGGGCCACCGACAGATTTCGGTGTCGGTCGGTCGACCTACCGTCAATGACCATGGGCCAGCTGAGCTTCGCCGATGTGGACCCGCTGGCTGACGTGTCGTTGCACGACACCACCTTCGTGGTGGTGGATCTGGAGACCACGGGCGGGCGGGCCAACCCCACCGAGCCGGGCGGATCCGACTACGACGCGATCACCGAGATCGGGGCGGTCAAGGTGCGGGGCGGCACGGTTCTGGGTGAGCTGGCCACCCTGGTCGACCCGGGACGCAGCATCCCGCCACAGATCATCGCGCTCACCGGTATCACCTCGGCGATGGTGTGCAACGCCCCGACCATCGATTCGGTGCTGCCGTCGTTTCTGGAGTTCTCGCGCGGCGCGGTGCTGGTCGCCCACAACGCCGGCTTCGACATCGGTTTCCTGCGCGCGGCCGCACGGCGCTGCCAGATCGCCTGGCCCCGTCCGCCGGTGCTGTGCACCGTCCGGCTGGCCCGCCGGGTGCTCACCCGCGACGAGGCCCCCAGCGTGCGACTGGCCGCGCTGGCGCGGCTATTCGGCGCCGCCACCACCCCGACGCACCGCGCACTCGACGACGCCCGCGCGACCGTCGACGTGCTTCACGGCCTGATCGAGCGGGTCGGCAACCAGGGCGTGCACACCTACACCGACCTGCGCTCGTACTTGCCGGACGTAACACAGGCCCAGCGGCGCAAGCGATTTCTCGCCGAAGGCCTGCCGCACCGGCCGGGGGTGTACCTGTTCCGCGGACCCGCCGCCGAAGTCCTCTACGTCGGCACCGCGGTGGATCTGCGGCGGCGGGTCGCCCAGTACTTCACCGGCGCCGACCCGCGAACCCGCATCAAGGAGATGGCGACGATTGCCACCGGCGTCGACCATGTGGAGTGCGCGCACGATCTGGAAGCCGGGGTGCGCGAGCTGCGGCTGCTGGCCGCGCACGCACCGCCCTACAACCGGCGGTCCAAGTTCCCGCACCGGTGGTGGTGGGTGATTCTCACCGACGAAGCGTTTCCGCGGTTTTCCGCGGTGCGAGCACCGCAATCAGGCACAGCGGTGCGGCCACATCGATACGAGGGCGCGGTCGGGCCGTTCCGCTCCCGCGCCGACGCCGTGGAGACCGCGGACCTGATGGCCCGGTTCACCGGGGTCCGCACGTGCACGACCCGGCTGGCCCGCGCCGCGCTGCACGGCCCGGCCTGTCCGGACCGCGAACTGTCGCCGTGTCCGGCGCGCCGCGACGTCACCGCCGCCGAATACGCCGCGGCGCCCCGGCGCGCCACCCAGCTGATCGACGGGTACGACAGCAGCGCGCTGGCCGCGGTGGTGGCCCACATCGCCGAGCTGGCCGGCCGCAACCGCTACGAAAGCGCCGCGCGGCTGCGCGATCACGCCGCCTCGGCAATCGACGTGCTGTGGAAGGGTCAGCGGCTGCGCGCACTGGCGTCGGTCACCGAGCTGGTGGCGGCGCGTCCGGACGGCGACGCGGGCTGGCACCTCGCGGTGATCCGGCACGGACAGCTGGCCGGGGCGGGCACCGCCCGTCGCGGTGTACCGCCGATGCCGGTGGTCGACGCCATTTGCGCTGCGGCACAAGCGGTTCTGCCGACCTACGCGCCGTTGGGCGGGGCACTCGTCGAGGAAACCGCGCTGATCGCGCGCTGGCTGGCCGAGCCCGGGGTCCGCATTGTGCGCGCCGAAGCCGGGTACGCGTCCCCGGTCGGATCGGCCGGCCGGTGGGCGTCCTGGGCCGCGTCGGCCCGCTCGGCGCGGCTGGCCGCCGAACAGGCCCTGACCCTTGAAGACGCCTCACAGCTTCTGGGTGAACCCCACCCATCGCGCGAGCAGCTTTTCGGCCGCCCCGGAGTCGATCGCCTCGGCGGCGCGCGCCAGCCCCGACTCCCACGCCGGCACCCATTTGGCGTCGCTGGATAGTCCCGCGTGGGCCACCATCGCGCCAGCCGCGTTGAGCACCACCGCGTCGCGCACCGGGCCCTTCGCACCGGCCAACACCGAACGGACTTCGGCCGCGTTGGCCTCCGCGTCGCCGCCCACCAGAGCGGAAAGCTCGGCGCGCGCGAACCCGAACGCGGCCGGGTCGAGCGTCAAGCGCTCCACCGTGCCGGCCTGCACCCGCCAGATGGTGCTGGTCGTGGTGGTGGTCAGCTCGTCGAGCCCGTCGTCGCCGTGCACCACCAGCACGCTGGACCGGCGGGAGGCGAACACCCCGGCCATCACCTCGGCCAACTCGGCCCATGCGCAGCCGATCAGACCCGCCCGCGGGGCGGCCGGATTCGTCAGCGGGCCAAGCAGATTGAACACCGTCGGCACCCCGATCTCGCGGCGCACGGCGGACGCGTGCCGGTACGACGGGTGAAACTGCGGCGCGAAGCAGAAACCGATCCCGACCTCGGCGACACTGCGGGCGACCTCGTCGGGCCCCAGGTCGATGCGCACCCCGAGCGCCTCGAGTGTGTCGGCGCCGCCGGACAGCGACGAGGCCGCCCGGTTGCCGTGCTTGACCACCGGCACCCCACTTGCCGCCACCACGATCGCCGCCATCGTGGACAGGTTCACGGTGTTGGAACCGTCGCCGCCGGTGCCGACCACGTCGACGGTGTCGTTGCCGATCGCGTCGGTCGGCACCCGGCGCGCGTGGATGAGCATGATGTCGGCCATCTCGGTGACCTCTGCCGACGTCGGGCGCTTCATCTTCATCGACACGCCGAAGCCGGCGATCTGTGCCGGCGTAGCCGCGCCGGTCATGATCTGGTCCATGGCCCAGCCGGCCTGACCCGGCGCCAGCGCCTGCCCGGTCGTCAAACGACCCAGGATCTGCGGCCACGTGGGCGAGTCACCAGAAGATTGGGGGGATGCCACGCCAGGATGTTATCCCCGAGTCGCTTCGCTGCTGCCCGCCGAATCTTACGAATTGCTCCACCCGGGTGGTACTCGACAACTACAAAGCGTCATACTTGCTCCTGTGACGAGCGCTGTAGGGACCTCGGGAACCGCCATCACGTCGCGCGTACATTCGCTTAACCGGCCCAATATGGTCAGTGTCGGCACCATCGTGTGGCTCTCCAGCGAGCTGATGTTCTTTGCTGGACTGTTCGCGATGTACTTCACCGCGCGCGCTCAGGCCGGTGGCGACTGGCCGCCACACCCGACCGAACTGAACCTCGTTCAGGCGGTGCCGGTGACGCTGGTGCTGATCGCGTCCTCGTTCACCTGTCAGATGGGCGTGTTCGACGCCGAGAAGGGTGACGTGTTCGGGCTGCGGCGCTGGTATGTGATCACTCTCCTGATGGGCACCTTCTTCGTCCTTGGTCAGGGCTACGAGTACATCCACCTGGTCGACCACGGCACCACCATCTCCGGCAGCGCCTACGGCTCGGTCTTCTACCTGGCCACCGGATTTCACGGTCTGCACGTCATCGGCGGACTGATCGCCTTCATCTTCCTGCTCGCCCGCACCCGGATGAGCAAGTTCACCCCGGCGCAGGCAACCGCCGCGATCGTCGTCTCGTACTACTGGCACTTCGTCGACATCGTGTGGATCGCGCTGTTCGCCACGATCTACTTCGTTCGATGAAGCGTCAGCCGATGAGAAGGGGTTCGATGACCAAGTCCCGCCGTCGGCTGCGCCGGCGCCTGTCGGCAGCGTTGCTGCTGCTGATCGGACTGGCAGTCGCGGGTGGCCTTGCGGCCACGCTGACGCCGTCGCCGCAAGTTGCCGTCGCCGACGAGTCGGCCTCGGCGCTGCTGCGCACCGGCAAGCAGCTGTTCGACACCTCGTGCGTGACCTGCCACGGCGCCAACCTGCAGGGCGTCGCCGACCGTGGCCCCAGCCTGATCGGTGTCGGCGAGGCGGCGGTCTACTTCCAGGTATCCACCGGCCGGATGCCCGCGATGCGCGGAGAGGCCCAGGCGCCGGAGAAGCCCCCCATCTTCGACGAGTCGCAGATCGACGCCCTGGGCGCCTACGTGCAGGCCAACGGCGGCGGGCCGACCGTGGTCCGCGACCCCGACGGCAGCATCGCGCAGGAGTCGCTGCTCGGTGACGACGTGGCCCGCGGCGGTGACCTGTTCCGGCTCAATTGCGCCTCCTGCCACAACTTCACCGGCAAGGGCGGCGCGCTGTCGTCGGGTAAGTACGCCCCCGACCTGAGTGAAGCCAATCCACAGCAGATCTACACCGCCATGCTGACCGGCCCGCAGAACATGCCCAAGTTCTCCGACCGCCAGCTCTCCCCCGACGAGAAGCGTGACATCGTCGCCTACGTCCGAGAGGCCGCCGAGACGCCCAACCCCGGCGGGTACGGGCTCGGCGGCTTCGGTCCGGCGCCCGAAGGCATGGCGATGTGGATTATCGGCATGGTGGCCATCATCGGTGTGGCCGTGTGGATCGGATCGCGAGCATGAGTTCAGAGAACCCAGACGTCAAGGGAACGGATACCCCCGGCCAGCAAGGCGTTCCCGGGCAGCCCAGCGACGCGGAACTGGCCGCGATGTCGCGCGAGGAACTCGTCGAGCTTGGCGGCCGGATGGACGGCGTCGAGACGGTGTACAAGGAGTCGCGCTGGCCGGTGGAGGGCACCAAGGCCGAAAAACGCGCCGAGCGGACGGTGGCGTATTGGCTTCTGCTGGGCGGCTTTTTGGGGCTGGCACTGCTGCTGGTGTTCCTGTTCTGGCCGTGGGAGTTCAAGCCGTACGGCTCGGAGGGTGAGTTCATCTACAGCCTGGCCACCCCGCTCTACGGGCTGACGTTCGGCCTGTCGATTACGGCGATCGGCATCGGCGCGGTGCTGTTCCAGAAAAAGTTCATCCCCGAAGAGATTTCGATCCAGGACCGCCACGACGGGCGCTCCCCCGAGATCCAGCGCAAGACCATCGCAGCCAACCTCACCGGAACGCTGGAGGAGTCAACGCTTAAGCGGCGCAAGCTGATCGGCTTGTCGCTCGGCATCGGGTTGGGCGCCTTCGGGCTCGGCACGCTCGTCGCGTTCGCCGGCGGCCTGATCAAGAACCCGTGGAAACCGGTGGTGCCGACCGCCGAGGGCCCCAAGGCCGTGTTGTGGACGTCCGGGTGGACCCCACGGTTCCACGGCGAGACCATCTTCCTGGCCCGCGCCACCGGAAACACCGGTGAATCACCGTTCGTCAAGATGCGCCCGGAGGACATCGACGCCGGCGGCATGGAGACCGTGTTCCCGTGGCGGGAGTCCGACGGCGACGGCACCACCGTCGAGTCGGAGCACAAACTCACCGAAATCGCGCTGGGCGTCCGCAACCCGGTCATGCTGATCCGCATCAAGCCCGGCGACATGTCCCGCGTGGTCAAGCGCAAGGGTCAGGAGAGCTTCAATTTCGGTGACCTGTTCGCCTACACCAAAGTCTGCTCGCATTTGGGTTGCCCCTCTTCGCTTTACGAGCAGCAGACGTATCGCATCCTCTGCCCGTGCCACCAGTCGCAATTCGACGCGTTGCACTTCGCGAGGCCCATATTCGGTCCGGCTGCGCGCGCTTTGGCGCAGCTGCCCATCACCATTGACCAGGACGGGTATCTGGTCGCCAACGGCGACTTCGCCGAACCCGTCGGACCAGCATTCTGGGAGCGGCGCTCATGAGTCCGAAAATGGCTGACATCGCAGCCCGACAAGGCGACGCGATCGATTCGCGCTACCACCCGTCGGCGGCGGTACGCCGGCAGCTGAACAAGGTGTTCCCGACCCACTGGTCGTTCCTGCTGGGCGAGATCGCGTTGTACAGCTTCATCGTGCTGCTGATCACCGGCACCTACCTGACCCTGTTCTTCGACCCGTCGATGGCCCACGTCACCTACGACGGCGTGTACCAACCGTTGCGCGGGGTGCAGATGTCGCGGGCGTACGAGACCACGCTCGATATCAGCTTCGAGGTCCGCGGCGGCCTGTTCGTCCGCCAGATCCATCACTGGGCGGCGCTGATGTTCGCGGCGGCGATCATGGTGCACCTGGCCCGCATCTTCTTCACCGGCGCGTTTCGGCGTCCGCGCGAAGCGAACTGGGTGATCGGCTCGCTGCTGCTGATCCTGGCGATGTTCGAGGGCTACTTCGGCTACTCGCTGCCCGACGACCTGCTGTCGGGTATCGGGATGCGGGCCGCGCTCTCGTCGATCACGCTGGGCCTGCCGGTGATCGGCACCTGGATGCACTGGGCGCTGTTCGGCGGGGACTTCCCCGGCGAGATCCTCATCCCCCGCCTGTACGCGCTGCACATCCTGTTGCTACCCGGGATCATCCTGGCGCTCATCGGTGTTCACCTGGCGATGGTGTGGTTCCAGAAGCACACCCAGTTCCCCGGCCCGGGACGCACCGAGCACAACGTCGTCGGCGTGCGCGTGATGCCGGTTTTCGCGGTCAAGTCCGGCGCGTTCTTTGCGCTGACGACCGGCATCCTCGGCCTGATGGGCGGCCTGCTGCAGATCAACCCGATCTGGCAGCTGGGCCCGTACAAGCCGTCGCAGATCTCGGCGGGCAGCCAGCCAGACTTCTACATGATGTGGACCGAGGGCCTGGCCCGTATCTGGCCGCCCTGGGAGTTCTATCCCTTCGGCCACACCATCCCGGGCGCGGTCGGGGTCGCGCTCATCATGGGCCTGATATTCACGCTGCTGATCGCCTACCCCTGGATCGAGAAGAAGTTCACCGGCGACAACGCCCACCACAACCTATTGCAGCGGCCGCGAGATGCCCCGGTGCGCACCGCAATTGGCGCCATGGCGATCGCCTTCTACATGGTGCTGACGCTGGCGGCGATGAACGACATCATCGCGCTGAAGTTCCACATCTCGCTGAACGCGACGACGTGGATCGGGCGCATCGGCATGGTGGTGCTGCCGGCGATCGTCTACTACATCACCTACCGGTGGTGCGTCGGGCTGCAGCGCAGCGACCGGGCGGTGCTCGAACACGGCATCGAGACCGGCATCATCAAGCGGCTGCCGCACGGTGCCTACATCGAGCTGCACCAGCCGCTGGGGCCGGTCGATGAGCACGGGCATCCGATCCCGCTGGAGTACCAGGGCGCCGCGCTGCCCAACCGGATGAACAAGCTCGGCTCTGCCGGTGCGCCGGGCACCGGTCATTTCCTGTACGCCGATCCGCTGGACGAGCACGAGGCGCTCACCGAGGCCGCGCACGCCGCCGAACGCAAGGCGCTCACCGCGCTGCGCGAACACCAGGAGCGGGACAGCTCGTCAAACGGTGAGACGAACGGCCACCACTAAGCGTCGAGCACGTCGTGTAGCTGCCGCAGGTAGAACCACGCGAGCGCCGGCATGGCCAGCGTGACGAGTCCGGCCAGGCCGTAGAGGATCCAGGCCGCGGTGTTGTTGTCGCTCGCCATCAGGTAGGTGGCCACACCGATAGCCAGCGTCGCGACACCCATCGCGCAGGCGATCGCGACGGCGCAGCGCAGCCAGAGCTGATCCACCGCGGACACCAGCACCGACGGGGCGGCCCTTATGGCCGCCGACGGCGCGGGGTAACCCGGCCGGGGGTTGACCTGTTCGGCTACGGACTTGAACGCGCGGAGCTTCTCGGTGGGCGCCTCGGCGCCGCGTGCCGACGGCGGCTGCCCGGGTGCGGGCCGCTCACCGGTGGTCCGGGCCGGCCGAGGCGCGTCCAGCGCGGTGCGGCGGGCCCGCAGCAGCAACGGCACGGCACCGACGATGACGACCGCGGAGATGCCGATGACGGCGTACAGCAGCCACGGTGTGTCGGATCCTTCCGGCGCTATGGGGTGGCCGCGGCCCAGGTCGACGAGCGCGACGGTGGCGGCGACGCCGGCACCCAGCGCGACCAGCCAGATCGCCGCACACGCACCGAGCAGAATGCGGTCGATGCGGTCCAGCGCGCCGGGGAGCGTGTCAGGGCTCAGCCGCGAGCGGCCCGCGGCGTCGACGGAGTACGGCATCAGCAGCTGGTCTGCGCCGCGTTGCCGGTATTGGACGACAACACCGTTCCGTCGCTCGTCGTGATCGAGCAGTTGAGCCTGCTGACCAGGAACAGGCTGGACGCCTGCACGGAGCCGACTTCGGACTGCGAGATCGGCGTCACGGTCAACGACCACGGGATGTACACGTTGCGCTGGGTGCGCCGGCGACCGGATGCGTCGACGTAAGTGACGGTGATGATGTCGCCGGGTGCCTTCGTTCCGGTCACCGAGTAGGTGACCTGGCGCGGGCCCGCCGGGGTCGTCGTCACGGGCGGAGGCGGCGGCGGCGGTGGTGGCGGGGGCGGCGCCTCGGCGGGCGGCGGCGGGGGCGGCGGCTCCTGGGTCACCGTCACGGTTTCCGGTGGCGGCGGTGGCGGCGGCTCCTCGGTCGGGGGCGGCGGCGGCGGTGGTGGAGGCGCTGGCGGCGGCGTCGTGGTAGTGATCTCGTCCTGCACCGGCGGCGCGGAGGTGGTCGTGGTGGTTTCCGGGACCGCGAGGTTGTCGGTGTCGGTCCGCGTGACCAGCACCGCCACCGAGGCCACCAGGGCGATGGCGGCGATGATCGCGGCCACACCCACCACCCACGGCCAGCGGGGCGGGGGCGCCTGGTCGACGAGTTCGGTGGCCTCGTAGCTGTCGTAGTCGTAGAGCGCCGGATCGGCGGGCACATAGGGGCCGCTGGTGAACTGCTCGGACTCCGGCGCGGAGTACGCCTGGGAACCCAAATCGGTGTCACCGGTTTTCGATGTTGCCGGCTCAGCGGCTCCGGCGGCTTCCTGGGTGGGTTGATCCTGGTCGCCCGGTTCCTGCCCCGGCAAATCCGACCCTGCAGAATCCGGCCCTGGGGGATTCGGCCCGCTCATTTACGCCTATCCTTCTCGACTACTTCATTGGCGCAGGCATTGTCCTGGCCATAAGCGGTTGTCTTTGCCTCGGCCACACTACCCAACCGAAAGTCCCGAGCGAATCTCGCAGCGCGGTTCGGCGAACAACTGACGCCCCGATTGTTACCTTGTCGCCCAAGCGGGCGTCAGTGCTTCTCGGGGCCGACGTAGTACTCGAACACCAGCCCGGCCGCCGTCGCCAACACGAAGCACACACCGGCCACGAGCAGCCAGGGCAGCCACAGCGCGGCGCCAACCGCGGTCACCGAGGCCGACAACGCGATGAGCACCGGCCACCAGCTGTGCGGGCTGTAGAAGCCCAGCTCCCCGGCGCCGTCGCTGATCTCGGCGTCCTCGTAGTCCTCGGGCCGGGTATCGAGCCGTCGCGCCACGAACCGGAAGAACGTGCCGGTGATCAGCGTCAGACCCGACGTCATGACCAGCGCGGTGGTTCCGGCCCACTCCACGCCGCCGGTGGCGAACATGGCGGTCAGTACGGCGTACACCACCGCGGACAGCACGAAGAACGCGGTGAGGAACTCGAACAGCCTGGCTTCGATGTGCATGCGGTGTCCTACCTGCTCGCCTCGGGTGCCTGCTCACCGCGGCGGGTGTCGAACGGATGGGTGGTGACCGCCGTCGGGGGCTGGTTGATGGCCACCAGCGCCTCGGCGTTGGTCTTGCCCGCGACGCGTTGCTGCATGTACGCCTTGAAGTCGTTGGGCTCCACCACCCGCGCCTCGAAGTTCATCATCGAGTGGTAGGTGCCGCACATCTCGGCGCAGCGGCCGACGAACGCGCCGGTCTTGGTGATCTCGGTGACCTGGAAGATGTTGACGGAGTGGTTGGCCTCCGGGTCGGGCATCACGTCGCGCTTGAACAGGAACTCCGGCACCCAGAACGCGTGAACGACGTCGGCCGATGCGATCTGGAACTCGATCCGCTTGCCGGCCGGCAGCACCAGGACCGGAATCTCGCTGCTGGTGCCCAGCGTCTCGACCTTGTCGAAGTTCAGATACGTCCGGTCCTCGGGGTTCATCCCGCGCACCGCTCCGACCAGTTCCTCGCCGTGCGAATCCACGCCCTCCGGCCGGGACTCCATGGCCGCCTTGCGCTCATTGTCGGCACCGTCGTAGGTGAACGTGCCGTCGGTGAAGTCGATCTTCTGGTACCCGAACTTCCAGTTCCACTGGAACGCGGTGACGTCCACGACGACCTCGGGGTTGGGATCGTTGTGCAGCATCCGTTCCTGCACCACCACGGTGAAGTAGAACAGCACCGAGATGATCAGGAACGGCGTCACTGTGAGGACCAGCTCGAGCGGCATGTTGTAGCCGAATTGGCGCGGCAGCTCGGTGTCGGATTTCTTGTGGCGGTGAAACGCTGCGGTCCAGAACATCAGGCCCCACACGATCACGCCGACCACCAGTGCCGCGATCAGCGAACCGATCCACAACTCGCGGTTCACATGGGCCTCCGGGGTGATGCCCTCCGGCCAGCCCAGGCCCAGCGCCTCCGACCAGCTACAGCCGCTGAGCAGCAACGCCGTGCCACCCAGGACGACTGACAATGCCACCACCCGGAGTCCGCGAGGTGTCACGTCGGAGCCTCCTAGAAGTCGGTAGTACTAGGCGAATACTACGCAGCGTAGACCACTCCGGAGGGCAGGAGCGAAGCGACCGGGGAATGCCAGCGGTGCCAATCTCGACACACCTCGGTGATTAGGCATACTGGCGCGGTGTGCGGACTGCTGGCCCTGCTGCGTGACGAGTCCGCTGGCTCTTCCTCCCACGCCCCCTCTGAGGTAGTCGACGAGGTGTCCGGGGCATCGCACATGATGCGCCATCGCGGACCCGATGAGCCCGGGACCTGGTCGGACGAGGATGTGGTGCTCGGGTTCAACCGGCTCTCGATCATCGACATCGCGCACAGCCATCAGCCGCTGCGGTGGGGTCCGCCGGAAGCGCCGGACCGCTATGTGCTGGTTTTCAACGGGGAGGTCTACAACTACCTCGAGTTGCGTGCGGAGCTGTCGGCCACCCACGGCGCCATGTTCGCCACCGACGGCGACGGCGAGGCCATCATTGCCGCGTACCACCACTGGGGCACCGACGCGCTGGCCAGGCTGCGTGGCATGTTCGCGTTCGCACTGTGGGACACGAAAGAACGTGAATTGTTCTGCGCCCGCGATCCGTTCGGCATCAAGCCGCTGTTCATGGCGACCGGGGCCGGCGGCACCGCGGTGGGCAGCGAGAAGAAATGCCTCCTGGAACTTGCCGACATCGTCGGTATCGACCTGGGCATCGACGAGCGTGCGATCCAGCACTACACCGTGCTGCAATACGTGCCCGAGCCGGAGACGCTGCACCGTGGCGTGCGCAGGCTGGAATCGGGCAGCTACGCACGCCTGCGGCCGGGCACGCCGCCCGAGGTCACGCGCTACTTCACGCCGCGGTTCGACGCCACGCCGTTCGCCGCGGGTGACCAGCAGAGCCGTTACGACGAGATCACCGCGGTGCTGGAGGATTCGGTCGCCAAGCACATGCGCGCGGACGTCACCGTCGGCGCCTTCCTGTCGGGCGGGATCGACTCCACCGCGATCGCCGCGCTGGCGATGCGGCACAACCCACGGCTGATCACCTTCACCACCGGCTTTGAGCGCGAGGGCTTCTCGGAGGTCGACGTCGCGGTCGCGTCGGCGGAGGCGATCGGCGCCCGGCACGTGACCAAGGTGGTGGGTCAGGCCGAGTTCGTCGCGGCGTTGCCCGAAATCGTCTGGTATCTCGACGAACCCGTCGCCGACCCGGCGCTGGTGCCGCTGTTCTTCATCGCCCGTGAGGCGCGCAAGCATGTGAAGGTGGTGCTGTCCGGCGAAGGCGCCGACGAGTTGTTCGGCGGCTACACGATCTACCGGGAACCGTTGTCGCTCAAACCTTTTGACTACCTGCCCCGCCGTTTGCGCAAGTCGATAAGCAAGGTCTCAGCTCCCTTGCCCGAGGGTATGCGCGGCAAGAGTCTGTTGCACCGCGGCTCGCTCACCCTCGAGGAGCGCTACTACGGCAACGCCCGCAGTTTCTCCGACGCGCAGCTGCGCGCGGTATTACCGGAATTCCGCCCGGACTGGACCCACACCGACGTCACCGCCCCGATCTATGCCGCCTCCGAGGGCTGGGACCCGGTGGCGCGCATGCAACACATCGACCTGTTCACCTGGCTGCGCGGCGACATCCTGGTCAAGGCCGACAAGATGACCATGGCCAACTCGCTGGAGCTGCGGGTGCCGTTCCTGGATCCTGAGGTGTTCGCGGTGGCTTCGCGGTTGCCGCTGGAGCAGAAGATCACTAGGGCCACAACGAAATACGCGCTGCGCCGCGCGCTGGAACCGATCGTGCCCGCCCATGTGCTCAACCGGCCGAAGCTGGGCTTCCCGGTGCCGATCAGGCACTGGCTGCGTGCCGGTGAGCTGCTGGACTGGGCCTACGCCATGGTGGGCTCGTCACAGGCGGGCGAGCTGGTCAACATCGCCGCCGTGCGCGAGATGCTCGACGAACACCGCAGCGGCGCAAGCGATCACAGCCGGCGGCTATGGACCGTGCTGATCTTCATGCTGTGGCACGCGATCTTCGTCGAGCACAGCATTACCCCGCAGATCAGCGAGCCACAGTACCCCGTGCAGCTGTAGCACCAAGGGCGGAGGAGATCTCCTCGCCCGCCTCGGTACCGTAGGCGTCGGTCAGCCGCTGCACCGCGACATCGCGGTCCCAGGTCCATTCCTGGGGGCCGGGAGCTTCCAGCACCAGCACCGCGACCAGCGATGCCAATTGCGCCGAGCGCTCCAGGCTCAACCCGGCGCTGCGGCCGGTCAAAAAGCCGGCCCGGAAGGCGTCACCGATGCCGGTCGGATCATCGCGATGGGTTTCGGGTACCACGCCGACGTGGATGAACGTCCCGTCGGAGCTGACCAGGTCCACGCCCTTGGGACCCAACGTCGTCACCCGCAGGCCGATCTGGCGCATGACCTCGGCCTCGCTCCAGCCGGTCTTCTTCAGCAGCAGGTCCCATTCGTAGTCGTTGGTGAACAGGTAGGTGGCTCCGTCGATCAGCCTGCGAATCTCATCGCCCGACAGCCGGGCCAGCTGCTGTGACGGGTCGGCGGCGAACGCCAGCCCCAGCTTGCGGCACTCATCGGTGTGCAGGAACATCGCGTCGGGGTCGTTCGCGCCGATGATCACCAATTCCGGTGTGCCGGTTCGCGTTACGACGTCGGCTAGGGCGATGTCGCGGGCCTCCGACATGGCGCCGGGATAGAACGACGCGATCTGGGCCATGTCTTCATCGCTGGTGCAGACGAACCTGGCGGTATAGGCGGTCTTCGAGATCAGCACGTGAGAGCAGTCCACCCCGGCCGATTCGAGCCATTCGCGGTAGTCGGCGAAGTCGCTTCCGGCCGCGCCGACCAGTGTCGGGTTGCCGCCGAGCACTCCGATGGCGTAGGCCATGTTGCCGGCCACCCCGCCGCGGTGGATGACCAGATCGTCGACCAGGAAGCTCAACGAAACCTTCTGCAGGTGGTCGGCCAACAACTGCTCGGAGAACCGGCCGGGAAAACGCATGAGATGGTCGGTCGCAATCGAGCCGGTCACCGCAATGGTCACGAAACGTCACCCTTCATTTTATTAAGCCATCTAGATAATCTTACCCGGGCCGGCGGTGCGCTAACCTGCGTACAACTACCCGTCCGGTCACTGTAGACAGGCGATCTCACGCACACCTCGGGGGAGCAACTTTATGGCTGGTCCGTACCCGCCCGAATACGGCGCTGGACCGGCCGGCCC
This sequence comes from uncultured Actinomycetota bacterium, assembly GCA_963799495.1. Lineage (GTDB taxonomy): Bacteria > Actinomycetota > Actinomycetes > Mycobacteriales > Mycobacteriaceae > Mycobacterium. The sequence goes on along the minus strand of CAWCXH010000019.1, from coordinate 84,760 downwards.
GCAAATGTACCCCGGATCGTTTCCCCAGCACGCGTTTCCCCCGCCGCCCGGCGCGGCCCAGCAATATCCGGAGAACGTCCCGTCGGCGTATCCCGGCATGCTGCCACCACCAGTGCAGTACCCGAAACGACGGCGCTGGCGGGCCGTCGCCATCGCGTTGGCGCTGATCGCGGTGCTGGCTGCGATCGCGGCCGCGATCGTTTTCCTGGCCCGATCCGACAACGCCGGCGGCGCCACCGCCCTGAATTCGCAGTCGGCCAAAGCGGCCATCCAGGACTATCTGGATGCCTTAGCGAAGGGTGACGATGAAACGGTGGCGCGCCACGCGTTGTGTGGGCTCTACGACGACGTCAAAGAGCGCCGATCCGACCTCGCGCTGGCCGGCCTGAGCAGCGATGCGTTCCGCAAGCAATACAGCCGCGCCGAGGTGAGGACGATCGACAAGATGGTGGTGACTTCGCCGAACCAGGCTCAGGTGCTGTTCACCATGCGCGTGACTCCCGCCCGCGGGTCGACGCGCGGCCAACCGCCCGACGACGAGCAACAGGCCGTCGCCCAGATACTGGCCCAGGACGGCGAGATCCTCGTCTGTTCCTACCTGCCGCGTACCGCGGGCCAGTACTGATAGCGGAGAAAATTCAGTTGAACGAGTCCCCGCACGCGCACGATCCGGTGGCGTTGGGGTTGTCGATGGTGAAGCCCTGCTTCTCGATGGTGTCGACGAAGTCGATCGTGGCGCCCTGGACGTAAGGGGCGCTCATCCTGTCCACCGTCAGCGTGACGCCGCCGAATTCGGCGGCCAGGTCGCCGTCCAGGGACCGGTCGTCGAAGAAGAGGTTGTAGCGCAGCCCGGCGCACCCGCCAGGCTGGACGGCGATGCGCAGCGCCAGGTCGTCACGGCCCTCCTGGTCCAGCAGCGCCTTCGCCTTGGCAGCCGCGGCGTCACTCAGGGTTACGCCGTGCGTTGCCGTGCTGGTCGCCGACTCGTCCTGAACAGTCATTCCGTCTCCCTCGTGCATTTACGTCGGTGGGCCACAGACCCACCACATCAACGGTACCTTGTCACGCCGCTATTCCCGAGTCCTGTGGCCGTGACCTGCGCCAGCCCCGCCAGCTGATTGGCCGCGTCGCCGATGGCCAGCTGCGCCGATCCGGCGTGGTCGGAGATCGATTACGCCGCCGCCACCCCCGCGTCGCGCAGCGCGGATTCGTCCAGGGTGACCTGGCCGGCCATCACCAGCACGGGGATGTGCTCGAGGCCCGATGTCGCCGGCCGAGCGGCTCCGCGACCGCACCCCGGCCGCCAGCGCGCTGACCACCTTGCCGTGCAGCGACTGGTCATCCACCGCCCCTCACCGGTGATGATGAGCTCGGCGGCGCCCATCCGCCAGCCGGGTGCGTTCGGCGATCACCGCGGCGCCGGATTCGCGGCGGCCGCCCAGCGCCAGCAGTGCGGCGCCGATGCCGCCGGCGGCGCCCGCGCCGGGTTCGTCGCTGACCGCCCGCCCCGCCGCCGCGTTCAGGTCGGCGGCCCAGTCGGTCAGCCGCCGCTCGAGGGTGAGCACGGTCGCCGGATCGGCGCCCTTCTGCGGCCCAAACACCCGCGCGGCACGCTTCGGGCCCAGCAGCGGATGCTCCACGTCGGTGGCGGCGATCAGTTCGACGCAGGCCAGCAACGTGGTGGCCGCCGCAAGCCCGCCGAGCGCGTCCACCATGCCGCGCCTACCGTCGGTGCAGCCACCGCCGCCCAGCCCGACAACGATCCGGCCGGCCCCGGCCGCGACGGCGTCGTCCGAGACGGCCATCCCAGCAGAATAGGGCGTGAGATTGACAGGTGCATTCCGGGCGGGTCGACGGCGGAAGTAACCTGGCAGACGTGAAGCTGCTGGGCCGCAAGAAACACAATGCGCAAACCGGGGCCGCCGGTTCAGCCGCGTCCCCGGAAGCCGGGGAACTCGGCGCCCAGACGAGCGCCGCCCAGTCCGGCACCACCGCCCCCAAGGGCAAGCCGACCCCGAAGCAGAGCGAGGCCGCCCGCCGTCGCGGCCCGGTCGCTCCCGCCCCGATGACCGCCGCCCAGGCGCGTCGCCGCCGCAAGGAGCTGGGCGGTCCCAAGCTCACCCGCGAAGAACGCAAGGCGGAGAAGATCGAGCGCCGCGTTGCGATGGCCGACCGCCGCGAAAAGATGATGGCCGGTGAGGACGACTACCTGCTGCCGCGGGACAAGGGCCCGGTGCGCCGGTTCGCCCGCGATGTGGTCGACGCACGCCGCAACGTGCTGGGCCTGTTCATGCCGGCCGCGCTGGGTCTGATCTTCGTCATGCTGGCGGTGCCCTCGGTCGAGGTGCAGCGGCTGCTTTCGCCCGCGATGCTGGTGTTGGTGGCGATCATGGTGGCCGACGGGTTCCTGGTGGGGCGCAAGGTGAACCGACTGGTCGACGAGAAGTTCCCGGACAACACCGAAAGTGGCTGGAAGCTCGGCTTTTACGCCGCCTCCCGCGCCTCGCAGTTGCGCCGGATGCGGGCGCCGCGGCCGCGGGTCAACCGCGGCGATCGCGTCGCCTGACAGCGGTGCGCATTCTGGTGCTCGGTGGTATCCGGTCGGGCAAATCCCAGTGGGCGGAGACGGCCATCACCGAGTCGATTCGCGCCGGGCAGCCGGTTCGCTACCTGGCCACCGGCGCGGCGCCCGGCGGCGACACTGCCTGGTCGGCCCGGGTGGCCGCACACCGGGATCGCCGGCCAGCGCATTGGTCGACGATCGAAACCGTCGACGTGCCAACCCAATTGCGGTCGGACACCACCACCGCCACACTCGTCGACGACCTGGGCGGCTGGCTGACGGCGACGATGGACCGCCGCGGCGCCTGGACCGGTGGCTCGGTGGCCGCCGATGTGGACGACCTGATCGACGCGGTCTGCGCCTTCGGCTCCGCGCTGGCGCTGGTCAGCCCGGAGGTGGGGTTGACGGTGGTGCCGCAGACGGTCGCCGGTCGCCGGTTCGCCGATGAGCTGGGCACGCTCAATCAACGGTTGGCCGCGCTGTGTGACCGCGTGGTGTTGGTGGTTGCCGGCCAGCCGCTGGCGTTGAAGGAGCCGTCGTGACGGTGTTTGCGCCGATAGCCGCGCCCGACGCGCGGGCGGCGGCCGCGGCGCGCTCCCGGCAGGACAGGTTGACCAAACCGCAAGGTGCGCTGGGCCGACTCGAGGATCTGTCGGTGTGGGTGGCGTCATGCCAGGGCATCTGCCCGCCGCGGCAGTTTCAACGCGCACGGGTGGTGGTGTTCGCCGGGGATCACGGCGTCACCGCAGCGGGGGTGTCGGCGTTCCCGCCGGAGGTCACCGCCCAGATGGTCGCCAATTTCGACGCGGGCGGTGCGGCGATCAACGTGCTGGCCGATGCGGCCGGCGCCAGCGTGCGGGTGGTCGATATCGCGGTGGACGCCGACCAGCCGCTGTCGGCGTCGATCGGCGCGCACAAGGTGCGTCGAGGCAGCGGAAACATCGCCATCGAGGACGCGCTGAGCGCCGCCGAGGCCACCGCCGCGGTCGAGGCCGGCCGCCGGATCGCCGACGAGGAAGTCGATTCCGGCGCCGACCTGCTGATCGCGGGCGATATGGGAATCGGAAACACCACCGTCGCAACGGCTTTGATCGCCGCACTGACCGATTCCGAACCGGTGGCGGTGGTCGGGCGCGGAACGGGTATCGACGACGCCGGCTGGGCGCGCAAGACGGCCGCAATCCGCGACGCCTTGTACCGCGCCCGCGGCGTGGCCACGGATCCCGTTGGGCTGCTACGGGTTTGCGGCGGCGCCGACCTGGCCGCGATGGCGGGGTTCTGCGCGCAAGCCGCGGTGCGCCACACCCCGGTGCTGCTCGACGGCGTGGTGGTGACCGCGGCGGCGTTGGTGGCCGAACGGCTGGCGCCGGGCGCCCGGCAATGGTGGCAGGCCGGCCACCGGTCCACCGAGCCCGCGCACACGCTGGCGCTGGCGGCCCTCGAGCTGGAGCCGATCGTGGAGATGCGGATGCGACTGGGCGAGGGCACCGGCGCCGTGGTCGCGCTGCCGCTCGTGCGGGCCGCGGTGGCCACGCTCGCGTCGATGGCCACGTTCGACGAGGCCGGCATTTCGTCGTGATCCGTTCGGTCACCGGGGCATTCGCGTTCGGCACCGTGCTTCCGACGCCGTCCGGCCGCACCGCCGATCTCGGGCGGGGTGTGCTGAGCGCGCTACCCGTCGTCGGCGTAGCGCTGGGCGCGCTGGCCGCCGCGGTGATGTGGGTGGGGTCGAGCGCCTTCGGGGCGGGCAGTCCGCTGGCCGGGGTGTTGGCGGTCACGGCGCTGCTTGTCGCCACCCGCGGCCTGCATATCGACGGGCTGGCCGACACCGCCGACGGCCTGGGCTGCTACGGACCGCCGCAGCGGGCGCTGGAAGTGATGCGCGACGGATCGGTGGGCCCGTTCGGGGTCGCCGCCGTGGTGGTGGCGATCATCGCGCAGGCGTTGGCGTTCGCCGAATCCAGTGCGCTCGCGGTGATCGCGGCGGTGACCGCCGGCCGGGTGGCCGCGGTGCTGGCCTGCCGCCGCTCTGTGCCGGCCGCGACCGGCAGCACGCTCGGCGCCCGGGTCGCGGGCACCCAACCGGTCGCGGTGGTGGCGTGCTGGGCGGCCGCGGTGGCGGCGCTGGCGGTGCTGGCCGGGCCGCGGCCATGGCAGGGCCCGCTGGCCGTGCTGGTAGCGCTGGCCTGCGGCGCGGCCCTGGTCGCGCACTGTGTGCGCCGGTTCGGCGGAATCACCGGCGACGTGCTGGGCGCGGCGATCGAGGTCACCACGACGGTGGCCGCCGTCGGCCTGGCCGTAGGTTAGCTCAGCCGGGCCATCCAACCGTGCGTGTCGGCGAAGGTGCCGCGCTGGATCCCCGTCAGCGTGTCGCGCAGCGCCATGGTGACCTCGCCCGGCTCACCGTCGGCGATGGTGAATTCGCCGTCGCCGTACTTGACGTGTGACACCGGCGTGATGACCGCCGCGGTACCGCAGGCGAACACCTCGGTGATCTCTCCTGCGGCGACCTTCTTCTGCCACTCCTCCACATCGATTTTGCGTTCCTCGACGGCGAAGCCGGCGTCAGTTGCCAACTGCAGCAACGAATCCCGGGTGACGCCCGGTAGGATTGATCCGCTCAGCTCCGGGGTGACCAGCCGCGCCGAGCCGCCGCTGCCGAACACGAAGAACAGGTTCATCCCGCCCATCTCTTCGACATAACGGCGTTCGATGGCGTCCAGCCACACCACCTGGTCGCAGCCGTTCTCGGCTGCCTGAGCCTGCGCCAGCAGAGACGCTGCGTAGTTGCCGCCGAACTTGGCGGCACCGGTGCCGCCGGGGCAGGCGCGGACATACTCTGTCGACAACCACACGCTGACCGGCTTGATGCCGCCCTTGAAATAAGCCCCGACCGGCGAACCGATCACCAGGTAGCGGTACTCGGTTGCGGGCCGCACGCCCAGACCCGGCTCGGTGGCGAAGGCAAACGGCCGCAAATACAGCGACTCCTCGCCGCCGGCAGGCGGCACCCACGCCCCGTCGACGGCGATCAGCTGGCGCAGCGACTCGATGAACAGTTCTTCGGACAGTTCGGGAATCGCGAGCCGGCGCGCCGAGGACCGCAGCCGGGCGGCGTTGGCCTCCGGCCGGAACGAGACGATGGATCCGTCCGACCACCGGTAGGCCTTGAGGCCTTCGAAGACCTCCTGCGCGTAATGCAGCACGATCGCCGACGGGTCGAGCTCGATCGGGCCGTACGGGATCACTCGCGCGTCGTGCCAGCCTTTGCCCTCGGCGTAGGTGATCGACACCATGTGGTCGGTGTGGAACTGGCCGAACGGCGGATCATTCAGGATCGACGCCCGTACCTCATCGCTCACCGGATTCGCGTTGCGCTCAACCGTGAACTCGAGGTGGCCGTCTGTCATGTGGCGATTGTATCCCCGCGGGCTAGCGAGTTTTCGGCGCCACGAACGGCGGCTTGGTCACTTCACAGTCGAGCGGGCGACCGCGGACGTCCACCGAGACGCGTTGGCCGTCGGCGATATTGGCGTCGGTGTCAATCAGCGCCAGCGCGATCCCGGCTTTCAAAGTCGGAGAGAAGGTTCCCGATGTCGTCACTCCGACCGCGGCGTCCCCGTTGAGCACGGTCATCTCGGGCCGCAGCACCCCGCGGCCGACGGCGCGCAGCCCGCGCAGCAACCGTCGCGGACCGGTTTCTTTTTCGGCCAGCAGCGCATCTCGTCCCCAGAACGTGTCTTTCTTCCATCCGATAGCCCAGCCACAGCGGGCCTGCAGCGGCGAGATGTCGGGTGACAATTCGTGCCCGTGCAGCGGATAGCCCATCTCTGTGCGCAGCGTGTCGCGCGCGCCCAGGCCCGCCAGTTCACCACCGGCGGCGCCCACGGCGTCGACCAGCGCGTCAAACACCACGGCAGCCTGCTCCCACGGCGGCAGCAGTTCATAACCGTGCTCGCCGGTGTAGCCGGTGCGGCACACCCGGACTCCGACGCCGGAGATGTCGGCGTCCACATAGCCCATGTAATCCATGTCGGTCGGCAGGCCCAAGCCGCCGATCACCTCGGCCGATTTCGGGCCCTGCACGGCCAGCACGGCATACGAGCGGTGCTCGTCGGTGATGGTCAGGCCGGCAGGAGCACGCTGTTGCAGCGCGGCGACCACCGCGGCGGTGTTCGCGGCGTTGGGCACCAGAAAGATTTCGTCGTCGGAGACGTAGTAGGCGATCAGGTCGTCGATGACGCCGCCGGAATCGGTGCAGCACAACGTGTACTGCGCCTTGCCGGGGCCGATCCGGCCCAGGTCGTTGGTCAGCGCGGAGTTGACGTAGGAGGCGGCGCCGGGTCCGCGCACCAGCGCCTTGCCGAGGTGGCTGACGTCGAAAAGGCCGACGGTGCCCCGCGTCGCGTTGTGCTCACTTACCGTGCCGGCGTAGGACACCGGCATCAGCCAGCCCCCGAATTCGGCGAAGCTGGCGCCGAGTTCACGATGACGGTCCTCGAGCGGGCCATGCAGGATTTCACTCACGACGCCTCACCCTAATCCGCCGGTGTCCTCGCCTGGATAGTGTGGACGCTCGTGAGCCCCGCGAATCCCGGCTATCAAGCCCCCAACGTCACCGTCAGCTCGTCCCTGCCGAAACGCGGCGTCGGCGACGCCGTGCTGATCGTTCCGGTGATCAGTGATGATGACACCCCGAAGGTGTTGGCGGCCGAGCCCTACCTGGACGCCGACGCGGTCGGCGAGATCGAGGCGGGACTGCGTGCGCTGGGCGCGACGGGCGGCACGGACCAACTGCACCGGCTGGTGGTCCCGGCGCTGCCGGTGGCCAGCGTGCTTGCCGTCGGCCTGGGCTCCCAGCGCGACGAGTGGACCGCCGACGTGATCCGTCGCGCCGCCGGGGTGGCCGCACGCTCGCTGGACAAGGTCGAATCCGTCGTCACAACGCTGTCGGCCGTCGACTTCGCCGGCGCCACCGTCGAGGGCCTGATCCTGGGCGCCTACCGGTTCACCGAGTTCCGCAGCGATAAGACCGCGCCGAAGGACGCGGGCCTGCGCAAGATCACGGTGCTGCCCGGACCCGCTGTATCCGCCCGCGCGGCGAAGGCAGAAGCAGAGCGGGCGGCCGCGGTGGCCACCGCGGTGGCCACCGCACGCGACTTCGTCAACACGCCGCCCAGTCACCTGTTTCCAGCCGAATTCGCCAAGCGCGCAAAGGCTTTGGGTGAATCCGTGGGGCTGGAGGTCGAGGTGCTCGACGACAAGGCATTGTCGCGCGACGGCTATGGCGGGGTGATCGGCGTCGGCAAGGGCTCGTCACGCCCGCCGCGGCTGGTCCGGCTGGCACACCGCGGCTCGAAACTGGCGAAGAACCCGAAGAAGGCCAAGAAGGTGGCGCTGGTCGGAAAGGGCATCACGTTCGACACCGGCGGCATCTCGATCAAGCCGGCCGCCAACATGCATCACATGACCTCGGACATGGGCGGTGCGGCGGCGGTCATTGCCACGGTGGTGCTGGCCGCCAAGCAGCAGTTGCCGATCGACGTGATCGCCACGGTGCCGATGGCCGAGAACATGCCGTCGTCGACCGCGCAGCGGCCCGGCGATGTGCTGACCCAGTACGGCGGCATCACTGTCGAGGTGCTCAACACCGACGCCGAGGGCCGGCTGATTCTGGCCGACGCGATCGTGCGGGCATGCGAGGACGATCCGGACTACCTGATTGAAACCTCGACGCTCACCGGCGCGCAGACCGTCGCGCTTGGCGCCCGTACCCCCGGCGTGATGGGCAGCGACGAGTTCCGGGACCGCGTCGCCGAGATCTCCCAATCCGTCGGCGAGAACGGCTGGCCGATGCCGCTGCCCGAAGAACTGAAGGACGACCTGAAGTCCACCGTCGCCGACCTGGCCAACGTCAGCGGTTCGCGCTACGCCGGCATGCTGGTCGCCGGGACATATCTGCGCGAGTTCGTCGCCGATGGTGTGGCTTGGGCGCACATCGACATCGCCGGGCCGGCATACAACACCGGCGGGCCGTGGGGCTACACCGGCAAGGGCGGCACCGGCGTGCCGACCCGCACGATGTTCTCGGTGCTCGAGGACATCTCAACAAACGGCTAGATCACCCGTCCGCGCGCCGTGCTTCGCAGTGCCTGCGGCAGAACTCGTGACACGCCGTAGACGAAGTAGGCCTCCGGCATCACCGGCCGGATCGGTTTGTTCTTCTTGACCGCCGACACGATGGCCTTCGCCGCCTTGTCCGGCCCGTAGCGTCGTGCCGCGAACAGCTTTTCAAACTGGCGGCGTCGGGCCCCCACCTGGCCACCCTGGCCTAGCGGGGCGTCGAAACGCGCGGTGCGCACGATATTGGTGTCGACGGTGCTCGGGCAGATCGTGGTCAGACCGATTCCGGCCGCGTCGAGTTCGGCCCGCAGGCAGTCGGAGAACATGTACACCGCGGCCTTGCTGGTGCAGTACGCGTTCAGGGACTGCAGCGGCGCGTACGCCGCCATCGACGCGACGTTGACGATATGGCCGCCGGTGCCGCGCTCGACCAGCCGGCGGGCGAAGGCCCGGCAGCCGTTCACCACACCACCGAGATTGATGTCCAGCACCCGATCCCATTGCTCGGGCGGGGTGTCCAGGAAGCGCCCGGCCTGTCCGATACCTGCATTGTTGACAACGATGTCGGGCACACCGTGTTCGGCGCAGACGTCGTCGCCGAACCGCTCGACGGCCTCGGCGTCGGCGACGTCCAGGGTGTACGCGTGCGCGATGCCGCCACGCGCCGCAATCTGGGCGGCGGTGTCCTTGACGCTGGCCTCGTCGATATCGCTGACGACGAGTTCGGCGCCTTCCTGGGCGAAGGCCAGCGCGGTCTCGCGGCCGATACCGCTGCCGGCGCCGGTCACCGAGATCAGGGTGTCGCCGAAGTGGTCCCGCTTGCGCCCGACCTGCGCGCGTAGCAGTGCCCGGCTCGGCGGGTTGCCGTCCAGGAAATCGACGAATTCGGTCACCGCGGTCGCCAGGACCTGCGGGTGCGACATCGGCGCCCAGTGGCCGGCCCTGATGTCGCGGCGCCACAGCCGCGGCGCCCATTGCGGCGTGACGTCAAAGATCCACGGTCTGACATAGGGGTCGCGGGTGTTGACGATCAGCTGCACCGGCACGTCGACATAGCGGTCACCAGCGATATCGGAGGCGGACCGAAAAATGTTGGCCGGGTAGATCTTCACGCTGTTGGCGGCATCGGATCTGTACGTCCTGGACTGATGCATCCGTGCAGCGGGAATGCCGTCGCGGCGGGCCAGTCGGCGCCGGAGACGGGGGGCATGGACCGTCCGGACGGCCAGCGGCGCGAGCACCGGTACCGAGAGCCAGACCGTGTAGCCGATACTCATCGCCTGAACGAGGGCGCGGAAGAAGGTCTTTGGCCGATAGGGGCTCTTGAGGCCGCTACGGATGTAACCGGCGAGATGGTCGGCGCCGGGCCCGGAGACCGACGTGAACGACCCGACCCGGTCGCTGGCGCCGGGCCGGCGCAGGTACTCCCACATCCCGATCGACCCCCAGTCGTGGGCCAGCACGTGAACCGGTTGGCCGGGCGCCATCGCGTCGATGACCGCCGCGAAATCATCGGAGAAGCGGGCCATGGAGTAGGCCGAGACCGGTTTGGGTACCGAGGATTTGCCCGCGCCGCGGTTGTCGTAGCGGATAACGCGGAACCGATCGGCAAGCAGCGGAACGACACCGTCCCACAGCACGTGCGAATCGGGCCAGCCGTGCAACAGCACCACGGTGGGCCCGTCCGGGTTGCCTTCTTCGTAGACCGCGATCCGGACCCCGTCACCGCTGTCGACGAATCGCTGCGTGCTCTCGTTCGATGCCATCAGACCTCCCCGGCCCCGATTAGTGTGACGCCCAGTAGCTCATACTCTGGGTATCGCCCTGCCCGGCCCGAAGCTATCAGCGGTCCTCGAGTTCCTGGCGCGCGGCCCGTTGCCGTTCGATGCGCCGGCGCGCGTCGTAGTCGCGCATCCGCTGCGGATAGCCCACCTTCTGCACGTCGTAGACGGGAATGTGCAGCCGTTCATTCAGCCGCCGCGCGCCCGCATCTCCCCCGGCCCGGCGCCTGGTCCACTCGCCGTCGGCCGCCACCAGCACGACCGTGACGTCGGTGACGGTCGTTTTCGGTTCGACGTAAGCCTCCACACCGGTGTGCTCGGCAACCCACTGGCGGAGATATTTCAGGTCGGCAGCGGGGTCGTGACCGCCGCCGCCCCGTGCGGAACGGCCACCGCGAAACCTGTCGAACAATCCCAACTGCGGCCCACTCCTTCTCGAACGCTCAGCCGCCGTGCGGCCAATACCTCCTTTCGATAGTGCCAGAGCCACCAGTCACCAGGTCTGCCACAAATGGCGCGCCCGGACGTGACAGGATGGGGACCGATATTCGACCCGTGACGACTGACCGTTAGAGGGAGTCAACGCACATGGCCATCTCCGTTCAGATGCCCGCACTCGGTGAGAGCGTCACCGAGGGGACCGTCACCCGCTGGCTCAAGCAAGAGGGCGACACCGTCGAACAAGATGAGCCGTTACTGGAAGTCTCCACCGACAAGGTCGACACCGAGATTCCCTCGCCGGCGGCGGGTGTGCTGAAGAAAATCGTCGCGCAGGAAGATGACACCGTTGAGGTCGGCGGCGAGTTGGCGGTGATCGGCGAGGCCGGCGAGGGTGACGGCGAGGCGCCTGCCGAGGAGCCGGCCGCCGAGGAGGAGAAGCCGGCGGAGGAGGAAAAGCCCGCCGAGGAGCCCGCCGCGCAACCGGAGCCGGCGGCCGAGGAGACCGAGGCCGAACCGGAACCGGAATCAAAGCCCGCCGCGCAAGCGCCGTCGGAATCGTCGCAACCAGTGCTGATGCCCGAGCTTGGCGAGTCGGTCACCGAGGGCACCGTGACCCGGTGGCTGAAGAAGGTCGGCGACACCGTTGAGGTCGACGAGCCACTGGTCGAGGTGTCCACCGACAAGGTCGACACCGAGATTCCGTCGCCTGTGGCCGGCACGCTGCTGTCCATCACCGCCGAGGAGGACGACACGGTCGCCGTGGGCGGTGAGCTGGCCAAGATCGGTGCAGCGGGGGCGGCCGAGGCCGAAAAGCCCGAACCCAAGCCCGAACCGAAGGAAGAGGCCAAGCCCGAACCGAAACCGGAGCCCAAACCCGAACCGAAACCGGAACCGAAACCGGAACCGAAGGAAGAGGCCAAGCCCGAACCGAAACCCGAACCGGAGCCGGCGGCGGCCCCGTCGGGCGAGTCCGGTCCGTACGTGACCCCACTGGTACGAAAGCTGGCGGTCGAGAACAACGTTGACCTGGCCACCGTCAAGGGCACCGGAGTCGGCGGTCGCATCCGCAAGCAGGACGTGCTCGCGGCGGCCGAGGCCAAAAAGGCTCCGCCGACGCCGGCTAAGGAGCCAGCGGCGGCGAAGGCCCCCGCGGCGGCGGCCCCGACGCCCGCCCCTGCGCTGGCACACCTGCGCGGCACCTCCCAGAAGGCCAGCCGCATCCGTCAGATCACCGCGAAGAAGACCCGCGAATCTCTCCAGGCCACGGCGCAATTGACGCAGACCCACGAGGTCGACATGACCAAGATCGTGGCGTTGCGGGCGCGCGCGAAGAACGACTTCGCGGAGCGGGAAGGCGTCAACCTCACCTATCTGCCGTTCTTTGCCCGTGCGGCGATCGACGCGCTGAAGACCCACCCGAACGTCAACGCCAGCTACAACGAGGAAACCAAGGAGATCACCTACTACGACGCCGAGCACCTCGGCTTCGCGGTCGACACCGAGCAGGGCCTGTTGTCGCCGGTGATCCACAACGCGGGCGACCTGTCGCTGGGAGGGCTGGCGCGGGCGATCGCCGACATCGCGGCACGCGCCCGATCCGGTAACCTCAAGCCCGACGAGCTGTCCGGCGGCACGTTCACCGTCACCAACATCGGCAGCCAGGGCGCGCTGTTCGACACCCCCATCCTGGTGCCGCCGCAGGCGGCGATGCTGGGCACCGGCGCCATCGTCAAGCGGCCCCGGGTGATCGTCGACGAGTTGGGCAATGAGTCGATCGGCGTGCGGTCGGTGTGCTACCTGCCGCTGACCTACGACCACCGGCTGATCGACGGCGCAGACGCCGGACGGTTCCTGACCACCATCAAGCGCCGGCTCGAAGAGGGCGCATTCGAGGCCGACCTGGGGCTGTAGACGCAGTGTCCAACGCCGTCGTCGCGATTGCGGGGTCCTCGGGCCTGATCGGTACGGCATTGGTCTACGCGCTGCGAGCCACCGACAACCGGGTGCTGCGGATCGTGCGCCGGGCACCGTCGAACGCCGACGAGGTGTTCTGGAACCCCGACGGCGGCGAGTTCGACGCTTCAGCGCTGCGTGGGGTCGACGCCGCGGTCAACCTGTGCGGCGTCAACGTCGGTGCGAAACGATGGTCGGGCGCGTTCAAGCAGAGCCTGCGCGACAGCCGCATCGGGCCCACCGAGGTGCTGTCGGCCGCGGTCGTCGAGGCCGGGGTGCCGGTCCTGATCAACGCCAGCGCGGTCGGCTACTACGGGGACACCGGGGGCCGTATCGCCGACGAGTCCGCGCCCCCGGGCGGCGGGTTTCTGGCCCAGCTGTGTCAGGACTGGGAGGCCGCGACAGCGCCGGCCCAACGCGACGGTGTGCGCGTCGTGCTGGCACGCACGGGCCTGGTGTTCGCGCCGTCGGGCGGGCTTCTGGGCCGGATCAGGCCGCTGTTCTCGCTCGGGCTGGGCGCGCGGTTGGGTAACGGCCGCCAGTACATGCCGTGGATCAGCCTCGAGGACGAGGTGCGGGCGCTGTTGTTTGCGATCACGCACGACGAGCTGTCCGGTCCGGTGAATCTCACCGGGCCGGCGCCGGTCACCAACGCCGAGTTCACCGCCGCGCTGGGCCGCGCCGTGAACCGCCCGACACCGTTGATGGTGCCGGGGTTCGCATTGCGCACGCTGCTCGGCGAGTTCGCCGACGAGGGCGTGCTCGGCGGGCAACGGGTCATTCCCGCTGCACTGGAACGATCGGGCTTCGGATTCCACCACAACACCGTCGGCGAAGCGCTTGCCTACGCCACCGCGCCCAAGGACACGTAAGTGACCCACCCGGGTACCGTCAACACCATGGCCGCATCCATCCGGTCGGCGGCCACGGCCATCGACGTGCGACGCCTCGGCGTTGTCGACTACCGCAGCGCCTGGCAACTGCAACGCGAACTGGCCGACGCCCGCGTCGCCGGCGGTCCGGACACCCTGCTGCTGCTGGAGCATCCGTCGGTCTATACGGCCGGGAAGCGCACCGAACCGCATGAGCGGCCCACGGCCGGGATACCGGTCATCGACACCGACCGCGGCGGCAAAATCACCTGGCACGGACCGGGGCAGCTGGTCGGCTATCCGATCATCGGGCTCGCGGAACCGCTGGATGTGGTGAATTTCGTTCGGCGCCTTGAGGAATCGCTGATCGCGGTGTGCGCCGGCGTCGGTCTGGAAACCGGCCGGGTGGCGGGCCGCTCGGGTGTGTGGGTACCGGCCGACGCCATCCGCCCGGCCCGCAAGGTCGGCGCGATCGGTATCCGGGTGTCCCGTGCGACGACGCTGCACGGGTTCGCGCTGAACTGTGACTGCGACCTGGACGCGTTCTCGTCGATCGTGCCGTGCGGGATCTCCGATGCCGGCGTGACATCGCTGACCGCCGAGCTCGGCCACCGGGTCGGTGTTGACGACGTGATGTCGCGGGTCGCCGATGCCGTGTGCGACGCCTTGGACGGACGACTCGCAGTAGCATCGGCACAGTGACGGTAACGCGAGGTTCCAATGTCGCCGGCCCGGCGTCTCCGGCAGGCCGCAAGCTGCTCCGTCTGGAAGTCCGCAACGCCCAGACGCCGATCGAGCGCAAGCCGCCGTGGATCAAGACCCGGGCCAAGATGGGCCCGGAGTACACCGAGCTGAAGAATCTCGTTCGGCGCGAAGGCCTGCACACCGTGTGCGAGGAGGCCGGCTGCCCCAATATTTTCGAGTGCTGGGAGGACCGCGAGGCCACCTTCCTGATCGGCGGCGAGCAGTGCACCCGGCGCTGCGACTTCTGCCAGATCGACACCGGAAAGCCCGCCGACCTCGACCGCGACGAACCGCGACGGGTGGCCGAGAGCGTGGCTGCCATGGGCCTGCGCTACTCCACCGTCACGGGCGTCGCCCGCGATGATCTGCCCGACGGCGGCGCCTGGCTCTACGCCGAGACCGTGCGTTACATCCGCAAGCTGAACCCGAACACGGGTGTGGAACTGCTGATACCGGACTTCAACGGCGAGCCCGCGCTGCTCGAGCAGGTCTTCGAGTCACGGCCAGAAGTGTTGGCGCACAACGTCGAAACCGTGCCGCGCATCTTCAAGCGGATCCGACCGGCGTTCCGCTACGACCGCAGCCTCGCGGTGCTGACCGCCGCCCGCGACTACGGCCTGGTCACCAAATCCAACCTGATCCTCGGCATGGGCGAGACGCCCGACGAGGTGCGCACCGCGCTCACCGACCTGTGCCAGGCCGGCTGCGACATCGTCACCATCACCCAGTACCTGCGGCCGTCGGTGCGTCATCACCCGGTGGAACGCTGGGTTACTCCCGACGAGTTCGTCGAGCACGCGCAGTTCGCCGAGGGACTCGGCTTTGCCGGTGTGCTGGCGGGCCCGCTGGTGCGGTCGTCGTACCGGGCGGGACGGCTGTACACAAAGGCCGTGCAATCGCGGCCAGCCGTATCCTGAGCTCATGGCCAAATCCCGCAATCCCGCCGCCTCAAAGGCCGCCAAGGCCGAGGCCAAAGCCGCGCGCAAGGCGGCCTCCAAGCAGCGCCGCAGCCAGCTGTGGCAGGCGTTCCAGATGCAGCGCAAGGAGGACAAGCGGCTGTTGCCGTACATGATCGGCGCGTTCGTGCTGATCGTGGCGGCGGCGGTGGTGGCCGGGATCCTCATCGGCGGCTTCACGATGTTCATGCTGATCCCGCTGGGCGTCGTGCTCGGCGCTCTGGTCGCGTTCATCATCTTCGGCCGCCGGGCGCAGAAGTCGGTCTACCGCAAGGCCGAAGGGCAGACCGGCGCGGCTGCCTGGGCACTGGACAACCTGCGCGGCAAGTGGCGGGTCACCCCGGGTGTCGCGGCCACCGGTCACTTCGACGCGGTGCACCGGGTGATCGGGCGGCCCGGCGTGATCTTCGTCGCCGAGGGGTCGTCGGCTCGGGTCAAGCCGCTGCTTGCCCAGGAGAAGAAGCGCACCGCCCGCCTGGTCGGCGACATCCCGATCTACGACATCGTCGTCGGCAACGGCGAGGGCGAGGTGCCGCTGGCCAAGCTGGAACGCCACCTGACCAAGCTGCCCGCAAATATCACCGCCAAGCAGATGGACTCGCTGGAGTCGCGGCTGGCCGCGCTTGGCACCAAGGTCGGCCCGGCTGCCATGCCCAAGGGCCCGATGCCGACACAGGCCAAGATGCGCGGCGTGCAGCGGACCGTGCGTCGGAAGTAGATCAGCTTCTTCGCCCAAACCGACGTTTGGGCGGGAAAGTGCGAGTGAATCGCGCCATTTCGTCGATTTGGTTCGCGAATTTGGCGGACTACCGCCTGACCACCGCGGTACTCGTGAACTGGTCCTGCAGGCCACGCAGGTCGGTGTCGGTGATCAGCGGCGGGATCACCAACGCGATCAGCAGTCCACGCACCAGTGCGCGGCCGAAGCCGACGTGCTGCCGGCCATCCACCGGCACCACCAGCAATCCAACCGCGAACTGGCCGGGGGTGAATCCGAACAGCCGCACCGACACCGTGCCCAGCAAAAACCAGATGACCAGGACCGCGGTGGACAGCATGCCCACCGAGAACAAGCCGAACGTCATCGCCAGCGCGGCCAAACCGTAGGCCACCAGCCAATCAAGGAAGAGCGCCGCGATCCGTCGGCCGATCCGTGCCAGCGAGCGTGGACCACTCTCCGGCAAACCGAGACGCTGGCCCGGATACTCGTTTGGTCCTTGGTCCGGAGTGCCCGATTCCGATGGTTCGGGACCCGAAAGCCAGGACCCGATCTCGCGGGCCATACTGTCAGGATAGGCGGGTCCACGCCGGGCACCGTCGACCGTCGGGGCAACGTAATTGCGTAACTTCGGTGCAACATGCGGTTGATGACCGTGCAACATCGTGTCCCTAGCGTCAACCCGCGGGTTTACCAGATATAAGGAGAGGACTCAGTGGCAGAAAAGACCGCCGACGACATCATCAAGCAGATCAAGGACGAAGACGTCCAGTACGTGGACATTCGGTTCTGTGATCTGCCGGGCGTCGTCCAGCACTTCTCGGTCCCGGCTTCGTTTTTCGATCAGAGCGTATTCGAGGACGGGCTGGCGTTCGACGGCTCGTCGGTTCGCGGCTTCCAGTCGATCCACGAGTCCGACATGATGCTGCTGCCGGACCCCGACACCGCGCGCATCGACCCGTTCCGCGCCGCCAAGACGCTGAACCTCAACTTTTTCGTGCACGACCCTTTCACCCGCGAGGCGTACTCCCGCGATCCGCGCAACGTGGCCCGCAAGGCGGAGAACTACCTGGCCAGCACCGGCATCGCCGACACCGCCTACTTCGGCGCCGAGGCCGAGTTCTACATCTTCGACTCGGTGTCGTTCGACTCGCAGATGAACGGCACCTTTTACGAGATCGACTCCGAGGCCGGCTGGTGGAACACCGGCGAGCCGGTCGAGGCCGACGGCAGCGCCAACCGCGGCTACAAGGTCCGTCCCAAGGGCGGCTACTTCCCCGTCGCCCCGTACGACCACTTCGTCGACCTGCGCGATGAGATGTGCACCAACCTGCAGAACGCCGGCTTGGAGCTGGAGAAGGGCCACCATGAGGTCGGCACCGCCGGGCAGGCCGAGATCAACTACAAGTTCAACACCCTCCTGCACGCCGCCGACGACCTGCAGCTGTACAAGTACATCATCAAGAACACCGCGTGGCAGGCCGGCAAGACAGTGACGTTCATGC
Source organism: uncultured Actinomycetota bacterium (assembly GCA_963799495.1). Taxonomy (GTDB): domain Bacteria; phylum Actinomycetota; class Actinomycetes; order Mycobacteriales; family Mycobacteriaceae; genus Mycobacterium. Next base: position 67,104 of record CAWCXH010000019.1, on the reverse strand, counting down.
CCAAGCCGCTGTTCGGCGACAACGGCTCCGGTATGCACTGCCACCAGTCGCTGTGGAAGGACGGCGAGCCGTTGTTCCACGACGAGTCCGGCTATGCCGGCCTGTCGGACACTGCCCGCCACTACATCGGCGGCATCCTGCACCACGCGCCGTCGCTGCTGGCGTTCACCAACCCGACGGTGAACTCCTACAAGCGGCTGGTGCCCGGCTACGAGGCCCCGATCAACCTGGTGTACAGCCAGCGCAACCGCTCGGCGTGTGTGCGCATCCCGATCACCGGCAACAACCCGAAGGCCAAGCGGCTCGAGTTCCGCTGCCCGGATAGCTCGGGCAACCCGTACCTGGCGTTCGCGGCGATGATGATGGCCGGCCTCGACGGGATCAAGAAGAAGATCGAGCCGCAGTCTCCTGTGGACAAGGACCTCTACGAATTGCCGCCGGACGAGGCCGCCAGCATCCCGCAGGCGCCCACGTCGCTCTCCGCGGTGATCGACCGGCTCGAGGAGGACCACGAATACCTCACCGAGGGCGGGGTTTTCACCGAGGACCTGATCGAGACGTGGATCTCCTTCAAGCGGGAGAACGAGATTCTGCCGGTGCAGATCCGTCCGCACCCGTACGAGGTCGCGCTGTACTTCGACGTGTGAGCCAGTAAACCCGCTGACCTGTGGCGATGGCTTGGAGAACCCTTCCCAGTCCGCAGTCAGTCCGCAGTAAATGCGAGAAAGTCCATCCGCTCCGCGATCACAGCGCCGATCGCCGAGCGGGTGGACTCGTCGGCATCGGGCCACAGATGCCCGTAGGTATCGAGCGTCGTGCGGGCGCTGGCGTGCCGCATCCGCGCCTGCACCGTCTTGATGTCAGCCCGGGAGGCGATCAGCAGCGACGCGAGATAGTGCCGTAGATCGTGGAACGTGAATCCTTCGGGCAGGCCGTCGATTTTCTCCCTGACGTCACGCATCGCCCGCTCGATGATCCACGGGCCGCAGCGGTCGGTGCCCCCACCGTTGGTCACCATCATGTCGCCGCCGCCGTACTTCTTCACCGAGGCGGCGAGCAGCAACGCCAAGTCCTGTGGGATCGGGATCGGCTGATCGCTGCCGGGCGTCTTCAACGGCTTGCTCGGCCATTGCTGCTTGGGATGTACTACGCCCCTGATGAAGTCGACGTCGCTGACGTGCAGCCCTGACACCTCCGCAACCCGCAGACCGGCGAACGCGCCGAGCAGAACGGCCACCCGCAGATGGTCAGGCATCGCGTCGTGGATGGCCCAAACTTGTTCTGTGGTGGCCACATACACCTTGGCCTTACCCATCGGCGACGAGGTGCGCCGCGAACAAGGGTTACGCCCCAGCACACCGTCATGGACGGCGTCGGACATGATCTGTGACAGCCGCGCATGCAGGGCATAGACGTAGCTCTGCTCCAGGCCGTCCGCATGCAAGCGCGCCACCCAGGTTTTGACTTCGGATGGCCGCAGCGCCGACAGCGGCATGCCGCCGAACTCGTCGACGATCTGCCGGATGTGGACACGGGCTGAGCGCACACTAGATTCGCGGTTGACCTTGTAGCCCTCCATCCACATTCCGCACCATTGCTGCACAGTGAGCTGAGCATCACGCGGCGCGACGTGTGTGCCCGAAACGATCGCCGCCGTCTGGCTGTCGAGCCAGCGGGTAGCATCAACCTTGCGCTTAAAAGCCTTCGTGTGCTCGCGGCCACGGTCGTCGACATATCTTGCCAGCCAGCGCATCCCAATGCCGTCCCTGGCGCTGGGCACTGTCTGTGTGTCGACGGTGAATCGTAGCGAGCCGTTGTGGACCGTGTCGCCGAGGAAGTACTTCGAGGGCGGGGCCGGAGGGGCAGTTACGACCGGATGCACCCACGACGGTGTGGTGATCGGGCTGGCCGTGATTGCTGGTGCCGCTGGCGCACCACCGGTAGCGCTGCAGCCGACCAGGCCGAGGGCGAGGGCCGCGGAGCCCCCGATGATCAGTTTCTTCATTGCAGCCACTCCAGGGGCTCGAAGCCCGTTCCGGCCCACAGCAGAATCGCGCTCCAGAACGCGACGGTGAAGGTGCTAATGGCGACGTCGGTCTTGCGACTCGACCACGACTGCTCTTTTTGTACCGGCAGCGGCCCAGTCGAGGCGTTATCCCACTCGCTGGGGGCGCTCCACGCGCGTGACCAGACAGGTGTCGATTGGACGCTCATCATGCCCACCTGGGCTTGCGCTCTTCGACCCCGGCCAGGCAGCCATCGACCGCGTCGTCGACATCCATTGCGCTGTCGAACATGGCCCCGAGGTTGACGGCACTGGCACATGCATCGCGCGCGTTGTCCGCGCCGCCCATGTTGTACAGGCTGATCGCAGCGTCGGTCGACACATCGTGGCCGTAGTACCAGTCCTTGCTGTGGCCACCGCACCCCGGAATGAGCAGGCTGGCGGCGATGGCGGCGAGGCCGCCGATGATCAGCTTCTTCATGCCGTCACATCCCGTGTACGCCGGGCACTAGTTCCAGGTACTCGGGGCACAACGCGAATACTGCGTTGAACACGATCGACCCGGCGTTCTGGGGACCGCCCTTCTCGGCAGCCGTGTACATCTGTCCCACGGTCGCGGTCGAGGGATGGTCTTTGAGTGTGTTGCAGACTCCGTTGCCCCTATCCCACTGATAGGCGTCTGAGCCTCCGACGTAGTCATAGTCGTTGAGCCAGAGGAAGTCCGCTTTACCGCCGCCGGGCGCGCACGCGCGGATGCCCCTCTCGGCGTATCCGGTGGGGCACGACGTATCTGGACTGACGGCATGTGCCGTAGGAGCTAGGGCGCAGGCGGCGATTATGCCGCCGAGGCCGCCGATGATCAGGTGCTTCACTTCAAGTCCTTCTCTGGCGGAGGCGGATAGCGACCATGAGCCCCGCGAGGATCGCCCTCGATCCACAGTTCGTCCTCGTAGTCGGCGCGGTTGGCGACGACGTCGCGGCGATACTGCTCACGAAGCTCCAGCTCCTTGGCCTCCTTGGCGGTCTTCTGTTTCCAGAAGAAGAACCCACCGGCACCGGCCAGGAGAAACAGCGGGATGAACAGCAAGGGGTGCTGAATGGCGGCGCCGAGCACTACCAGCCCGAGGAAGACGCCTCCGACCATCAGTGGCGTGTTGTTGCGTGTTCCTACGTTCACTCCTCCTGCGCCGCCAACAGCGACCGCCGTCGACCCTCCGCCGCTGCCAAAGATGGCGACCAGAATCCAGATCGGCAGCCACAGCCCGCAAGTCAGGATCGTCAATATGAGGTGCAACGCATGGCTGGTTCCGCCACCGGAGGACACCGCCACCGCCACCGATGGGGCTGGTGCGGGGGCTGACATTGGTGGAGGAGCGGGCGTGAAATGCTTGGTCCACCGCTGACCATCGTGATAACGCTGGCCTGGCTGACCGCTAGGGTCCGGGTACCAGCCTGACTGTACGTTTGGTGTCGTCATGATGGGCACACCTCCGTGTCACGGACAACGCCAAAGTCAATGGCAGTTGTGGCCGTGAACGTCATGCCCGCTGCAGGGGTCGAACTGCAGACAGTCCAGTTGCGATCTACCATCTGCGCGCGACCCTGACCGGTGAGATCCGTTGAAGTGCTAAGCCACACCTGGTCGTCAGTCAGCGATTGGATGGTGTCCTGAGCGCCCTGCAGGTCCATTCCGACCAAGTTAGGCATCGTCCAAGACGCGGCGTTAGCCGTTCCAGCCCCCAGCAGGGAGCCGATGATGGCGCCACCCAGCAGGGTGGCCGTGATCATTTTCTTCATGTGGATTTCCTTTCGCTTGGTGTCCACGTCTGCCGAGACTCGTTGGGCCTCGGTCAGTTCTTCTCTGTCTGCCTGTAGGCAACGCTGGCTGTGACGATCAGCGCGACCGACGCGACCAGCACCAGCCACAGACCCCAGCCGATTTCGGCGCCGATCTGGGTGCCAAAGAAGTCCGCCTTCTCCTGGGAGGTGATGTGAATGGCGCCGTAAATCCCGACTGCGAAGGCGAGGACGCCTGAGGTTATGGCGAGAATGCATCCGAATGCCCGCATCTTCCCGAAGCTGACGACCAACATCGCAGCGGAAATGAGGCCCAACGCCAGGGTGAACTTCCCGTCGCCGATGGTGTCGTTTGCGCTGAATACCAGCACGGAGACCCATGGACCGCTGCTGCCGATCACGATGGCCACGCTGGCGACCAACGCCGCGATTAGGCTAGGCAGATAGAACGATGACGCAGGTGCAGGCGCAGGCGGCGGCGGTGGGTACCACTGTGACGGGGTAGTAGGTGTTGCTGTCATATCTTTCTCCTTCTGGTGTTGTGGTCTGCCGAGATTCGTTTGGCCTCAGTCAGTTCTGGGGTGGAGCGACGCCTTCCGGGCACAGCCAATGGCCGGGCACGAGCATCAGGCACGGCGTCTTTGTTGGTGCTTTGGGATTGACGACGACTTCGGAGAAGTCGAACGGAAATCCAGTGATCGGTTTGGTTGGGACCGGCTCCGCTGTTGCGGCACTGCAGCCGGTTAGGCCGATCGCGAGGGCCGCAAGGCCCCCGATGATCAGCTTCTTCATGACGGCTTCTCCTCCGGTGCCCCGGCCAGCGTGATGGCCACCGAGGACAGGACGACCGAGGCGGTGGCCAAGAAGGCCACCACAAACGATCCTGCGAATGCCAGCTTTTTCTCCATGTGATTTACCGGGGATCTATTTCGCAGGCGATACCGTCGCTGTCCCGATCGAGGCGGGGAGCCTCATAGCCGTCATCGCCCTCGTGGAGTGGCGCCACTCCGGCGTTCCACGCTGCGGTGCAGTTCTGGTAGTAGGCGTCGGCGTTGGCTGCCCCACACCCCAGCAATGCGCCGCTGAGGAGTGCGCCACCGATGGCGGTGGCGACTATTCCCTTCTTCGTGTGTTCCTCTATCCTCGCGGGGCGATTTGCCCCAAGTCTGTTATGCCGCACAAGTATTCGGTGACCACAACCCACGATCGTTGGCTGAGGCGTCAGCCTCGGCGGCCTTGAAGTCCGCCTGATAGCGATAGGGCAGGTCGTAGGTGTACTCGAAGGCGTAACCGTCGGCGATCATGTCCAGGTTGAACAGGCGCCCGGAGGCGGTCCAGACGTAGGCCAGCGTGCGACCGTATTTGTCGATGGTGTCCTGGCTGGGGTCGGTCTCCAGGTACACCGACTGGCCGCCCAGGATGGTCTTGGCCTGAGCCAAGGCCTCCCGGCCAAAGCACTGCACCGGCTTTCGTGGATCGACCGTCTCAGGAGTGTCCAGGCCGATCATGCGGATCTTCAGGCGCTGGCCGTTGTTGTCGACCCAAATGGTGTCTCCGTCAACGACCTTAATCACGGTGAACGGCCCCTGAATCCCTTGCGGCATCGTCGGATACGCCTGGGCGGGGCTGGCCAGGACAAGCCCGGCCAGCACCACCACGATCGCGACGATCAGACTGCGGACACTCATGGATCAGCAGCCACCAGGGCTGACCTTGACGTGATCAGCCTGGCCCGAGACCCGAGCGCCGCAGACGGTCGCGACGGTGTCGTTCTGCGACTTCTTGTCGACGGTGGTTTTGACACCGGCCACGACGACCACGTTGTCGTGCTGGCCGTTGACCCTCGCCTCACCGCCGCCCACCACGAGGACGTTATTGCCTGCGGAGTGCTGGCCGGTGACGGCGGTGCTGCCAATGGTGACGACGTTGTTGCCTTCACCGAACGTGGTGCTGCCACCCTGGCTTGCGTCGGCCCGCGACGGGCCGAAGATGCTGACCGCTACCGAGGTGTTGCCCGGCTTCGCGACGGCTTGGGCACCGGTCGGGCTCTGGTCGCCGATGCCGAACGTGTGCTCCCCGTTCGTGCCCGGATCGATCGAGATGCCCGGAGTAGCCGACGCCGTCCCGCCGCCGATCAGGGCAGCGGTCACGGCACCGACGAAGACAGCTCCGGCGGCGAACTTGATGTGTTTCATTGTGTTTCCTTTCATTCATCGGGGTATGACCCAGTGCCATGACCTCCCCTTCGCGCCACGACGGACAGCCCTGGCGCTCACGCGGGTCACGAGATCACTTGCGGAACGCGCACTGTTGACCCGGAACCCACGCCAGCGGGATCGCCGGGTTGGCCGGATCGGGCGGGCACACCCGACTAGACATCCAGCCGCCCATGGCGGCGACGGTGTGGTCGTAGCTGCCGTCGGGATACGTCGGGCCGTCGCAATAGCCGAACGAGCCGTACCCGCCGCCACCTCCGGGGCAGTAGCTCGGGAACGCGCTCGCGGTGCCGGATGTGGCCAGGCCGATACCTGCTGTCGCGGCGAGGGCCGCGAGGCCCCCGCCAATCAACTTCTTCATCACCATCAGCCCTCGTATGCCGTGTCGGCACCGTACTGAGCCTGGGCCGGAGTGAACCCCTCGTACTCCAGTTGCTCGATTAGCCCTGACTTGGAGAACGAGGAGTATTCGAGATAGCTCTCGGCGCTCTCGACTGCCTCCTTATTCCAGTCCACGGTGACATGATCGACCGCGAACGTGGCATCCGCCGTGCTGAACTCCTCGTACTCCAGCTGTTCGATCAGACCCTGGCGAGAGAACCCGGAGTATTCGAGATAGCTCTCGGCGGACTCGATTGCGTTCTCCTGGCCAGCGGTCTCTGCGTTTGCAGCGCCGGCTCCTAGTAGGGAGCCGATGATGGCGCCCCCGACGAGGGTGGCAGTGATCAATTTCTTCATGTGGATGTTTCCTTTCGTAGGCTCCACTTGTCCGCCGAGACTCGTTGGGCCTCGGTCAGTTTCAGCAGTCGCCTGCACTAATCGACGAAGACGATCAAGCCGACGCCGTAAGAGTTCACACCCACGCACCGCTTCGCTTCGTACCAGAAGGTTGTCGCTGTTGGGGTGCATTGCATCGTGTAATACAGGCCGGTGACCGGGCTGTATGCCGTGACGATGGTTCCAGGCTGGCTATACCAAGCCCACCGGACGCTGTCGGCAAAAGCGCAGCTCGTATCGGCGGTGGAAACTCCACTCCTGCCCGAAGGACAGATGTCGAAGGTTTCGGCGCTTGCGCTCGGTGCGAGGGAGACTGCTGCCGCGACGGCGGCAGCTCCCAACGCACCTGCAATTAGCTTCTTCATGGCTTCTCCTCCAATGCCTCGGCGAGCGTGAGGGCCACTGTGGAGAGGACGACCGAGGTAGTGGCCAGGAAAGCCACCACGATCGATCCTGCGAATATCAGGTTCTTCTTCATCAGCAGAGGTAATCGTCTGCGAGGGCGACGAATTCGTATGCGTCGGCGGTGCCCACGCTGTAATCCGTGCGGTAGTAGGTGTCATTGACGACACTGGCCACCGAGTAGCCCGAATTGAGGAACCAGCAGACGTGGTAACCCTGGTTCAGCAATGAGCCGGGATAGGCGTCGTACCAGCCGTGCGCGTTCAGTTCATCGACGAATACGTCGCTGTCTGCGTTGGCCGTTCCGGCGACCGCCAGGGGCGCCACGACGAGTGCTGCGCCGAGACCGGCGACAGCGATGACTTTCTTCATAGTTCGGGTTTTCTTTTCATTTGCTTTGTTTGCCGACGTGTCCGGTTGGCCCTCGGTCAGCTCAATTCCCCAGCGCCTCGAAGGCGAACCTGGCCATATGCCCGTCAAAGACGCCTGCCTGCCCAGGCGCCCGAACGGCTCGGTGTGACGTCGCCGCCGCGAATGTGACGAGTCGGGACGGTTCATTGGTGAACCTCGACGATGGGCTCGTCGGCGTAGTTGTCCTGGTGTGTTTGGCGCGCGTCGTCTTCGCTGGCGGCGTGAACCGTCCGCACGATGAGTTGGCCACCCGAGCCTTCGCTGATGACGATGTAAACGTCGTGCATCTCACGGTGATCGACCGGTCGGCGGAACGTCTCGACCGCGTCGATGACGACGGCGTTCGTGGGGGTGGTGTCCAGCGAGACCGCGTGCGCGATCTGGTTTTTGCTGGACTCAAAATGGGTTTCAGTCACAAGGGTTCTCCGGTTTGGTGTCGTTCGGTGTGGTGCCAGCAACGGCGAGAAGTTACTGGCAAGTATATCTATAGAACGGAAAAAATTTCTGTGTGATGTGTCTCACGTTCGGCAAGCGGCGGCAAACTCGACGCGTGGATCTCGGGCCGTTGCCCTTCAGGACGCCCTTCCCGGTTGTCCGACGGGCGAGGGGGGCGGGCACCCAAAGTCCAGCAAACCAGCGCAAACGGGGATGAGGACGGTGGACGCGGTAATGGCGGGCAGCGGCGACACCTGCCGCATCGAACGGGTCTACCTCGACCGCGACCGAACCTACAGGTTCGCGCACGAGTAAAACGGCAGTTGCGCTCAACGAACCCGTCCAGGTGAGAAGTGGCAGACCGGTGCCCTGCTGGGGCCTACGACGGCCCGGATTGGCGGGCCGAGTGGTGGGCGGGGGTGCCGGTCAGGAACCGTGGCGGCGAGCGGCGGCACACCCGCGACGGCGAGCGCCGCGACGACTTCGATCTCCGCCGGGAATGGTGGACCGGGGACGCCCTGCCGGGGCCAAGGTCGCGCCATCGCAAACTCGCCGGGTTACCAAGGCTGAAGTGGCGGGCCTGTCGAACCAGAAAGTCACGGAAATCCTGGGAACACGATTGCCCAGCTCAGAGCCGATCTAGCCAGAATCTCCAGGAAGTAGTTTCCGCTTTCTCGGGCATTAGATGGAAATATATTGGCATGGTAGCTCGACATTGCCGCCCTCATACGTCATGATCGATCCATGAACCGACCCGCCGTGGAACGCCTCGGCCACCACGTCGTCAGTCGGCGGGTGGCTCTCGGCTATCGCAACCGCACCGATCTGGCCGACAGCCTGCAGTTCACCGTGCGCACCCTGGCCGACATCGAGCACGGGGTGCGCAAGGCCAGCCCCGGTACCTACGCCATGCTGGAAAACAAGCTGTCCTGGGCGCCCGGCAGCATCGACACCATCCTCGCGGGCGGGGAACCCACTGACACCGTGGTCAAGCAGCGCCGCACCACCCACAACCCGCTAGCCCACGCCGCCACCGAAGCCCCCTCCCGCGCCTCCACCGAGGAGTTGCTGCTGGAGCTACGACGGCGCATCATCGCCCCCCACAACACACGCCCCGAGACCTGGGACGTCTGTGGCGGCGGCTTAGACCCGCACGGCGACTGGCCCGAACAGGGCTAGCAGCCAAACACCTGACCGATCCCCGCCCGACCCTGATGCGGTTTGCCGCGCCGACGCCGCAGCGGGAAACGCTTTGACCGATAGGACACGCCCGCTCATGCCGTTAAATGCGCTCATGCCGTTGAATGACGGTGCGATTTTCGCCGGTTTCAGAATCGTGCGCCGACTCGGGTCGGGAGGCATGGGCGAGGTCTATCTGATCCAGCACCCAAGGCTGCCACGCCGAAACGCGCTGAAGATACTTTCAGCGGACCTCTCGGCTGATCCCGAGTACCGCGCCCGCTTCAACCGTGAAGCGGATCTGGCATCAACGCTCTATCACCCCCACATCGTCGGCGTGCATGACCGGGGCGAATGCAACGGCCAGCTCTGGCTCTCGATGGACTTTGTCGACGGTCAAGACGCGGCTCGCCTTCTCGCCGACCGCTACCCCGCCGGAATGCCACTCGACATGGTCCTGTCGATCATCACCGCTGTGGCAAGTGCGCTCGACTACGCCCACAGGCAAGGCTTGCTGCACCGCGACGTCAAACCGGCCAACCTCATGCTCACCCATGTCGATGACGACGCCGACCAGCGAATCCTGCTGACCGACTTCGGCATTGCGCGCAGCGTCGACGACATCAGTGGACTCACCACGACCAATATGACCGTTGGGACGGTGGCCTACTCTGCACCGGAGCAGCTGATCGGCGAGGAGATCGACGGTCGTGCTGACCAGTACGCCCTGGCAGCCACGGCCTACCACCTGCTTACTGGATTGCAGTTGTTTGCGCATTCCAATCCGGCGGTTGCGATAAGCGGTCACCTCAACGCCGCGCCACCCGTGCTGGCCGACACCCGTCCCGAGCTGGCCGCTCTCGATCCAGTGCTTGCTGCGGCGCTGGCGAAAAATCCCGATCAGCGGTTCGCGAGCTGCTCCGACTTCGCGCGTGCCTTCGCTGACCAGGTATCACCAACCAGCTTCGCCATTCCGATTGCGCCCACCGCTTCGGCCCCACTTCCGCTGGCGGGGACTTCATCGGTCGACGCGGTCGCGGAGGACTCAGGCGCAGAAAAGGTGTCCTCACACCACGCACCAGAAGTCGCAAACGATCCCGCCGCCGACAGCGCCTCCGACGCACCCACACAACAAGCGCTGGTCTCCGCCGGGAAAGCCCGCCTCGCGGAGTCCGATGAGATTGAGCCGTCGCCGACACCAAGGTCGCCGATGCGCGGGGGCACAAGTCAAGCTCCGCAGCAGTCGGAGCCTTCGTCGGTCAGTTCGACACCCGCCTCGATCCCGGTGATCTCGCTGCCGAAGCCGAAGCGCGAGGGCACCATCCACCTGGTGCTCGACGTCATCTGGGTGCTGTTCTGGATTGCCCTGGTGGTGGGGTTCTTCCTGCTGGCGGCGGCGTCATGAGCACCGACCCGCGCGCCACCGAGTCGGCGCTGTGCCGCCGCGAGGACCCCGAGCTGTGGTTCCCCGAAAGCAAAGGGCGCCGGTCCAAGAAGCCGCACCCCGCCGTCGTAATCTGCCACCGCTGCCCAATCCAGCAGGCCTGCCTGCAGCACGCACTGGACCACGACGAACGGCACGGCATCTGGGGTGGGCTGACCGAGGCCGGGCGCCGGGCGCTGATCCGGCCACGCAAGCCCCGCGACGGCGAACGCCCCGTCCACACCGGCAGCGGCGCTCCCCTCCCTCGGTGACGGTGGGCGCTGCGGAGGTCAAAACTCGTCATCCTCGTCGATGAACTCGGTCGGGTCGTAGGCGTCGTCGTCAGCGTCGCGGGCGTCCGCCTCGACGTCAACAGCCCTGCTGAACCGCTCCAGCTGCTTCACGGGACAGTTCAGCGTTTGCGAAAGAGGATGTTGCTCAACAGAGATCACCCACCGACGTGCGTAACGGCTTGCGTCGCATGGTGACCCGTGTCCGGGTTGGCCTCCCCGAAGACTCCCGGCGCTTCGCAGATACCGAGCTGGGACAACCGTACCGCACGATGCAGATAATCCTCACAGCTCGGCCAGCTCCTCGGCGTGCGCCACAAGGATGCGGATCTCGGCGATGGCGTCGGCGCGGTCGCGGTAGGTCAACAACCAGACCCGGTTCGCGGTCTCGGTGGCGCGCTGGTCCCCGACGCACCGCAGCAACTCCAGCACATACGGGATCTCCTGACGGTCGTGGCGGTTAGTGAACGCCGACAGGACGCGCTTCCACCACAGCGCCTGCAGTTCGTACTCGTTGGTCTCAGCCATCGGAGTCGTCGTCCTCCTCGTCTAGCCGGGCGATTAGTTCATTGAACGCCGCGTCGTCGCGGGCCGCCTGTCGGCGCTGGGACAGGTGAAAACAGGCATGCAACTAATGCAACTCGGCCATGGACGACCAATCAACCGGAGCACGGATTCGAGGTCGTCGCGGGCGAGGCGGGCGGTGGCGAGTTCGGCGGCGGTGGTCGCGCTGACGGGGTCGTCGATGCGCTTCGCGTATCCGATCAGCCCTAGTCCGGCGCTGACTGGTGTGTTGGTCATGCTGGTGTTCCCTTTTCCTGTGATCTCGAGCCGTTGGGCCAGCGGCGAACGCGGGCGTCGCTGGCGTAGGTGTACAGCTTCCCAGCGATGACGCCGTGCAATCGGTTTTCGGGCAACGAGTCCGCCCACTCGCGGCAGCGGGCTGCACGCGCACGCGACAGCCCGGCGCCGTACGTGCAGGTGGTCGGCCTCCTCGGCGAACGCAGCGCGGAGCCGCTTGCTTTCTTCCCGACTCAGATCTGCCACGGACACTCCTCCTCCACCATCTGTAGTCTGATGACACTGCGCAAGGGCCTCACCAAGCTGGAGAGTCTGGCTACTCGATTGGCTCGCTAGTGCTACACCGCCTGGACTGGGAAAATGTGGAGTTGGCGCTGGCGTCCAGCAAAACTATCGAGCATCTGTCGCTGCCGTATGACGCGGCTACCCGATAGGCTGTTCGGTGTGCCGGTGGTGGCCACCGTCTCGGAGGCCGCAGGCGTCGGCCATGTGCTGTCATGCGATGCCGTCGTGCTCGAAACCGGACACGCTGAGTGTCGGGGTGCAGTGGTCGGAGTCCTCTTACGTTACGCCGTCTTATGTCGAATTCGACATAAGTCGGCTTATGTCGACCGGCGGATTATGCCGACCGCGGCGTGAACGGGCTGGTCGGCGGGGTGGGGACGGCTGGTTGGTCGGCATAATCCGGGGTTGCCGGCGGGGTCAGATGTTGTCGAGGAATGCGAGGAGAGCGTCGGGGGCGCGGTAGCGTCCGGGGCTGGTGTTCGGTGGTGCGACGCGGGCGAGGGCTTGCTCTTTGATGGTCATGTCGGCGTGCAGATAGGCCTGCGTGGAGCCGGGGTCCTCGTGGCCGAGCCACAGCGCGATGACCGAGGTGTCGACCCCGGCGTGCAGCAGCGCCATCGCCGCGGAATGTCGCAGGGTGTGCGGTGTGACGTGCTTGGTGGCGATGCTCGGGCAGTCGACCGCGGCGCGGGCAGCGTGTTTGGTGATCATCTTGGCGACCGCGTCCCGCGAGAGTGGTTGGCCTCGGCTGGTGGTGAACAGGGCGTCGTCCGGCCCGCCGTCGTGGTCGGCCAGCCAAACACGGAGTGCGGCAACGGTTTGTCTGGTCAAGGGCGTGGCTCGGTCTTTGCGGCCCTTGCCGGTGCAACGGCAGTGCGCGCCGGCGCCGAGGTCGATGTCGGCGCGACGTAGGCCGATCAGTTCCGAAACCCTGAGCCCGGTTTGGCACGCCAGAATCAGCATCGCGTGGTCACGGCGACCGAGCCGGGTGGAACGGTCGGGGGCCGCCAGCAGCGCGTCGATCTCGGCGGCGGTCAGGAAGCACACTACGGGCCGGTCGCAGCGTTTCGGTGGGATCGCCAGCACTCGGCTGATGTGGTCGGCGTGTTCGGGGGCGTGCAACGCGGCGTAGCGGAACAGGGACCGGATCGCGGCCAACCTGGCGTTTCGGGTGGCGGTGGTGTTGGCGCGCTCGGTTTCCAGGTGCCGCAGGAACGCGGTGATCAGATCTGCGTCGATGACCTGGAAATCGAGTGTGCTGGGCTCGACACCTGTTGTCCGGGAGGCGAACTCGATCAGCAGTCGGCAGGTGTCGCGGTAGGCCGCGATGGTGTTGGGTCCGGCTCGACGTTGACGGATCAGCTTGTCGGTGAAGAATCCTTGCAGGATCGGTGCCAGCGGGCTCATGACAGCTCCCCGAACGCGGTGGACTCGAGGCGACCGGCCGCCAGGGCGAGCAGCTCCGGAATCGCCTGCAGGTACCAGTACGTCGACTTCGGGTCGACGTGACCGAGCCAGGTCGACAGCACCGGCAGCCGGGCCTGGATATCACCGCCGTCGCGGTAGAGGTCCAACAGTGTGGCGACGGTGAAGCCGTGGCGCAGATCGTGCATTCGTGGGCGGCGTCGAGCGGGCGGCGCGATCCCGGCATCATCGAGGAGGCCCGCGAAGGTGCGAGTGAGGTTGTGTACGTCGAGTCGGGTGCCGCGAGTGGAGACGAAGAAGCTTCCCCGATCGGGATCGGGGAACCACAGGTCGCGGCGGCGGCGGTAGTCCCGCAGGGCGGTGACCGTGGAGTCGTGCAGGAACAGTCGCCGCGACTTGCCGAACTTCGAGTCCAGAACCAAAAGTGTCGCGGCGTCGAGATCGACATGGTCGTCGTCGAGTCGGCACGCCTCGGACTTGCGCATCCCGGTGACCGCGAGCAGCCCGATCAGCGTCTGCCAGGTCGCCGCCCGCAGCGGCGGGGTCAACTGGGCGGCGGCGTCGATGAGCGCGGCGATCTCGCCCGGCGAATACAGGTACGGCGTGATCCGGCACTTGTGGTGCGGCAACGCGTCCTCGGGCGGGATCTCGCTGTCGGGGTCGAGGGTCTGGTAGTGGCGGGCGAAGATCCGCACGCTCATCAGCCGCCGCGCCAGGTAGCCGTCGTGGGTGCTGCCGCTGCGGGTCGTCGTCGCCCACTCCAGCGCCAGGTCGCTGGCGATCCGGTCGCTGCCGACCGACTCGCAGTAGTCGACGAACGACATCAGTTGCCTGCCTTGGGTGGTCAGCTTGAACCCCAGGGCCCGCCGCATCGCCAGATAGTCCTCGGCGGCCCGCCGCAGCCCGGTCATGACCACACCGCCGCAGTTGGCCACGGCCGCGCCAGCGGTCGCAGCGCGTTTTCGTCCACCTTGGCGTAGATCGCGGTGGACAGGTCGCTGCGATGCCGCAGCACCTGCCCGACCTGCGGCAGCGACGCCCCGGCGCGCAGCATGTCGGTGGCCAGCGTGTGTCGCAACCGATGCGCACCCACCCGCGGCAGGCCCGCGCGGCGACACGCCTGTCCCATGATGCCGCGGATCGCTGCGGCCGTGAGCCGCCGATACGGCTTGCGCACCGTAGCGAACACCGTCCGCGTCTCGCAGTCGGGCCGGCCATCGGTCAGATATGCCACGATCGCTTCCCCGACATCGCTGGGCATCGGGAGCCGATCGATCCGGTGGCCCTTGCCCCGCACCGTGACCTCACCGGCACGCCAATCGAGGTCGCCGAGCCGCAGGTCGGCGGCCTCGGCGCCGCGTAATCCCAACCGCACCAACATGATCAGGATCGCGTAGTCACGCCGACCGACCACCGTGGCCTGGTCGCAGGACCCCAATAGCTGCGCCACCACCGCGGCATCCACCCCCCGCGGCAGCGAGGCCAGTCGCCAACCCGCCACCCCCGGAACCGCCCCCGCCAACCCTATCGGCGTGTGTCCGGACACGTGCAGAAACCGCAGCAACGCTCGCAGCGACGTCGCCATCGCCTTCGCCGATTCGACATTGCGGTCCCGGCAGTAGCCGACCATGAACGAAGTCACCTGTCCCGAATCCAGTTGCCGCACAGCGGACTCCACTGGATCCGGCAACGAAGCCAGAAACGTGCCGGCCTGGTTGTTGTAGCAGCGCACTGTCTCCCGCGACAGCCCCCGCTCGGCCGCCAGCCACGACCGGAACCCGGCCAACAACGCAGCCGGTGACACATCGACGCTCATGATCTTCTCCCGTCTCGAGTGGTCTTCCTTCAACCACTCAGACGTGAAACCGCCCCGATCACAAGGCGCGGATTATGCCGACCAACCAGCCGTCCCCACCCCGCCGACCAGCCCGTCCACGCCGCGGTCGGCATAATCCGCCGGTCGACATAAGCCGACGACTTCAGCAAGAACCTGATCCGTGCCCGCTGCGAGCGCCGGTTCGGGACCTCGGTGCCGTCTCCGCTGGGCGTCGTCTCCTGCGACTTGACGGCCTGAGGGCTGCAGCGAAGTGACACCAAATGTCCTATTGGCCCGCGCTGGGCCGACGGCAAGTATCGCAACCGCGCGGGCAAGAAGTTACGCACCGAGACGTCGCGACCTGCGAACTCACCCCAAATGCCCTGTGGCGCAACTCTAGTCAAGTCCCCAAGGGATCAATTTTCTTCGTACTTAATGCGAGCTTCTCTGGGGAGGGCGAAGAGACGACGGCAGGTTCTTGATCGTGGGAGGCGGTGGTGGGTTTTTGTCGGGTTGATACCCCAGCTCGCTGAGAACGTTCTCCAGTCGGTCTTGCGGATGCCCATATCTACCGGAGCTGCGTGGTGTCA
Organism: uncultured Actinomycetota bacterium; assembly: GCA_963799495.1. Lineage (GTDB taxonomy): Bacteria > Actinomycetota > Actinomycetes > Mycobacteriales > Mycobacteriaceae > Mycobacterium. The sequence continues at coordinate 51,252 of CAWCXH010000019.1, read as the reverse complement.
TCGCCGTTGTTGTCGTCGGAGTCTCCCTCGTCGTCGAGGACGATGCCCTCGGATTCGAGGATGCCGATGACATCGATCGAGGACTCCACGTCGTCCTCGCTGGAGGATTCGTCTACCTCGACGTCGACGATGATCGGTTGCAAATCCCCGCCCTTGTCGTAGAGGAAGCGCTCGCGGTAGGCCCAGTAGGCGGCTTTGGACACGTCGTCGACCATCTTCCAGTTCAGGGCGGCGCCGATCCCGATACCTGCTATCGGCACGAACTGGCCGAGCTTCTTCTTGGTGAGCTTCTGCCCGAACTGGGCGGCGAACTTCTGTACGACCTTGACGAAGGTCTGCTGGTTGAGTTGCCGCCAGGCCATGTTCGTGGCGAGACTGCGGGTCAGGATTGCAAGCTGCTGGTAGGCAACAGCTTTCGCTGATGGTGTTACCGCCAAGCCGAGCCCGATGACTTGCATCATGAAGACCTCCTCGGCAGGGTCGCGGGGGTCATATCCGTAGTACAGAGCGTCGTGGGCAATGACTCGACTGCACGCGGTCAGAAGAGCGGCGGCATCCACGCCCATCGCAGCCGCGATAGTGCCCAGTCCTGGTGCGGCTCCAGCTCCAGCGCCCGCGACGGTGCCGAACACGGCAACCGCTTGTCCGCCGCTGACCGCCAGTCCGGCTGCGGCTCCCTCCGCAGCGGCGGAGACCGAGTAGGTGTAGTGCAGCCGGGTGAAGGAGGCCACCTTGTCGACGGCTCGCAGGTCGAGCTTGCGGATGTCGTCCAGGTGCTCGACCGAGTGGCCCTTCTTGGCGTAGGCGCGAACGACGCGGGCCTCCGATGTGGTCAGTTGACCGGTGCGGGTCATGAACTTCCCCGCTCCCTCGGCGGTCGCCTTGAGCGCGGCGGCTCCGCCGTCTTTCACCTTGTCTGCACCTGGTGTCTTGAGCGCCTTGTCGTACCACTCGCGCCCCTTGTCCTTGACCGACTCCGGGACCAGCCGTCGTGGGGACCGGCGCAGCTCGCGCTCCCTGTGCTCTCGCACCTTCTCAAGTTGTTGTAGTTCGTAGTCCGACAAACCCACGAGTGCCCTCCCTAGTCGCCTGACGGCCTCCCGCCATCACAGCACGTCTCCCCGACACATGCGGGCGTTCCGATTGCACCGACCGTCCCCAATTCGTCGTTAGCTTGGTAACGATTGCTCACCCGAGGCCGCTGCGATTTACCCGAACCGAGGCAGAAGGTCGTCGCCCGTTGACATCACGACTGAGTCGTACAGTTCGGCCACCGATGCGCGTCCCTGAGTTTCGATCTCTGTGCGGCGCCGTTCTTCCTTGAGGTGATCCCACTGGCGCCAGCTGTATCCGCCCGGTGCCCACCCATCGCGCTCACCGGCTTCCTCTCGGGCCTTGCGCTCCGCGATCGCCTGCGAATAATGGGCGTCTGCTCAAGATTCGCACTCCGGGCGCCCAAACGGGCCGCTGTGCTCGCCGTAGAGCGACGATCACGGCCTGCCCGGCGTGAGGGGATGGGCGGCCAACACGATCGCGGTGCGACTTCGTCGATCGACGAATCAGCGCAGCGCGCGCAGCGTGGTGGCGTTCGTTTCCCTCTGCCATCGGCTGGCGATGCGCCAGACCGCCTCTGGCCGCACCACACTGGCCGCCGAACAGTTGCGGCCCGTAGGCGTCGTCGTCATCGTCATCGAAGGAGTCCGTGCCGACGTCGAGCGCCTCCGAGTGCTGCTCCAGCTCCTCCAGCTTCTCGATGATCGCCGCCCACATCTCCTGCGGGACAACAGCACGCACCGCCTCACCGATCCTGCCCAGCTGGACCTTCAGCTCAAGGACGTCGGTGCCCCGCTCACGCCCGTCGAGGATGGACTGAAGCTTCTCGGCGGCTCGCAGGCCGGTCTCCACACTGACCTCGGTGGACCCGACCGAGTTCATCGACGAGGACGACGAGTTTTGACCTCCGCAGCGCCCACCGTCACCGAGGGCGATGGGGACCGCTGCCGGTGTGACCACGGTCGTGGTCGAATCCGCCGTCCTGGTGTAGAACTCGCGCACACCGTCCGACAATGGACTCATGCGGGTTCTGGTGCAGCGGGTGACGTCGGCGAGCGTGTTGGTGGACGGCGAGGTCGTCGGCGCGATCCGGCCCGACGGCCAGGGCCTGCTTGCGCTGGTCGGCGTCACACATGACGACGATGACGCTAAAGCACGGCGGCTCGCCGAGAAAGCTCTGGCAGCTGAGGATTCTCGACGACGAACGCTCGGCGGCCGACGTCGGCGCGCCGATCCTGGTGATCAGTCAGTTCACGTTGTACGCCAACACCGAGAAGGGACGACGACCGGCATGGAACGCCGCAGCTCCCGGGCCCGTCGCAGAACCGCTGGTGACCGCGTTTGGGGAAGCGCTACGACAGCTGGGCGCCGAGGTGGCATCAGGGGTTTTCGGCGCACATATGCAGGTGGAAATGGTCAATGACGGTCCGGTCACGGTGCTGTTGCAGCTGTGAATTTCCTGTCCGCCCGAGCGTATCGTCAGCCCCATGACGACCAATTTGGACGCGCGCCTGGCTAGCTACTCGTCCCCCGTCCTGAGCATATTTCGCATCGTATTCGGGCTGCTGTTCACGCTTCACGGCACGATGAAGCTATTCGGTTGGCCGCTCGGTACCTCCATTCCGGTCGGTACCTGGCCTGCCTGGTGGGCCGGGCTGATCGAGTTCGTCACCGGCCTGCTGATAACGTGTCGGATTGTTCACCCGCATCGCGGCATTCATCGCATCGGGTCACATGGCGGTGGCCTACTTCTGGCAGCAGCTTTCCCAAGACGGCTTCGGCCTTTCTCCGCCGATGCGGGGGCGGCAACGGCGGCGAGATGGCGATCCTGTTCTGCTTCGCGTTCCTGCTGTTGGCCACCACCGGCGCCGGCGCCCTTTCGGTGGATGCCCGGCGGCGCAGCACGGTCGCGGCGACTGCACCGGCCCAGCGGGGCGGCGCTTTAAGTCGCTGGCGAGGGCGCCGGTAGCGCGCCGAATGATGGCCGCCGATCCCGAGGCCGCGCGCCTGGTCGTGATCACCACCGGCGGAACCATCGCCACCAGCACCGACCCCAACGGCGTCCGACGACCGACGGTCGGCGGAGCGGAACTTGCCGCGGGCCTGGACGTCCATGTCGTGGACCTGATGAAGAAGGACAGCTCGCGGCTGACACCGGCAGACTGGGACGCCATTGGAGCCGCGGCCAAGAAGGCCGTCGCCGAGGGGGCCGATGGCGTGGTGATCACCCACGGCACCGACACCATGGAAGAAACCGCGATGTGGCTGGACGTCACCTATCAGGGCGGCCCACCGGTGGTGTTGACCGGGGCGCAGCGCAGTTCCGACGCCCCGGACGCCGACGGGCCGACCAACCTGCGCGACGCGTTGACCGTGGCCGCCAGCCCCGCGGCGCGCGACCAGGGTGTGCTGATCACATTCGCCGGCAACGTTTTTCAGGCTTTGGGGACCCGAAAAATGAACACTAAAGATCTGGCGGCTTTCGGTGGCACGGCGCCAGTCGGAACAGTCGGCAACGGCACGTTCACGCTGACGCAACCCGCGCGGCGGCCGTTCCTTGCCGAGGTGTCGGCGGCGGGTGCGCCGCGGGTAGCCATCGTCGCGGTCTATCCCGGCGACGGCTCGGGCGCGATCGATGCCGCTGTTGCAGATGGCGCCCGCGGGGTGGTGCTCGAGGCGCTGGGATCCGGCAACGCCGGTGACGCCGTGGTGGACGCGGTGCGCCGACATGCTCCGGCCGGCGTCTCCTTCGCGATCTCCACCCGCCTGCCCACCGGTCCCGTCGTCGCCGAATACGGTCCCGGCGACGACATGGTGAAGGCCGGAGCGGTGATGGTGCCGAACCTACGGCCGAGCCAGGCCCGGGTGCTGATGATGGCCGCCCTGACCGCCGGCTTACCGGTCGGCGACGTCATCACCGGCTGGGGCTAGTCCTACAGGTCTGTGGCAGTCTCGCGTACCTGGCGGTGACTGTGTTGTCGCTGTGGTTGCTGACGTACAGCCGAGTGCCGTCCGGACTGATGCCAATGACATTGGCATCTTGTAGCGAACCTGACGGCGTCTCGTCGAACACTATGCCCTGGACCCCGGCATTTTGGCCCCGCCGATGTCACGTAACCGAATGTTTGCCGAACCACTTCGACAGCGTCGACGGGACTGTCCAAGAACAGGTAGTCCACTACGCACGACGCGATGCGGTCGGCGTTCTTACGCTCGGCTCGAGCAGGTCCCCCGAACGGAAGGTCGGCAATGAAGAGACTCATCGTGTTCACCGCCGCAGCCCTCGCCGCCATCGGCGTCGCACTCGCCCCGGCAGCGCTGGCCGACCCCAACGACGACGCCTACATTGCGGACCTCACGAGCAGCGCCGGCATAAACGTCGACAACCCGGCACAGGCCATCGACTTCGGCCACAAGATCTGCAATGACCTCGTCGCGGGATTTGACCGCCAGCTCATCGTCAGCAACACCGCCAAGTCGGGCGACCCCGATCTCACTCCTGCCCAGGCCAGCGGCATGGTGGACGTCGCCCAGCGGCACTACTGCCCGTAAGGTGCCTTAGCCGTCCAGCGCGAGATCCCGGCGGAACTTCTGCATGCCGTCGATTTTCTCGGCCAGGCCGGCCTCCGGCCCGGAGTAGAACATCCACGGCATGGTCAGGATATGGGTGATGCCGGCGGCTTCCGCACGCTCGTAGTCGGGGACCGTGAAGGCATCCGTGAGCGGAGTCAAGATGGTGAAATCGTCCATCGACAAGCCGTTTTCGGCGCGCAGCTCACGCAGCCGCTGCGCAGCGGCGATGGCCCGCTCCGTGGTGATCAGGTCGCCGACCCAGCCGTCGTAGCGGGCCGCGCGCCGCATCGCGATATAGCTGAGGCCACCGATCAGTATCGGGATCCGCGGTGGTGTGGGCGTCATCTCCAGTCGCGGCGTCGCATAGAACTCGCCGTCGAACTCGGTCCAGCCTGGCCGCCACAGCGCCCGCACCAGCTCCAGCATCTCTTCGGTGCGCTTGCCGCGGCGGTCGAACCGCTGACCCATCAGCTCGAATTCCTCGGCGCACCAGCCCACCCCGACACCAAGTTCGACGCGGCCCTCGGCCAGATAGGCTGCGGTGCCAATGGATTTGGCCACTGAATACGGATCTCGCATGGTGGGAATGTAGACAGTCGTAACGAAATGCAGCCGGGATGTCACCTGCGCCAGGGCGCCGACGAGCACCCACGGGTCGGGCCAGTCGGTGAACGGCTGCCACCTGCGCTGCCCGTCGCGGGTGTAAGGATACGGCGTCGCCAACGTCTCCAGATTGATCACGTGATCGGGTATGCCGATCCCGTCGTAGCCGAGCTCGTCTGCCGCCCTTGCGACTTCGACGATCTCCTTGGTGTCGAGGAATGCCGTGCTGATATAGAACTTCATCCCGCGTCCCGCGCCCACGCCGGCGTGATGAATACCCCTTCGGCCTCGACGGTGACCCCATCGGCATCGCAAAGGTGGCCGCGCACAAAGGTTTTGATTCCCTCCGTACGCTCGACGAAGGCCTCGGCGCGCAGCGGCCCCAACGGCGTACCGCGGGAGTACTTGCACGTGATGGTGCCGGTGAACAGCGGCTTGCTCAGGCCGTCGCTGGCGGCCTCCCCGAGAATGTGGTCGAGCACCAGGGCGCAGATGCCGCCGTGCACCAGGCCCGGCGGGCCTTCGTATGCGGCACCGAGACTGAACTCACTCCAGCACCGCCCGTTGCCCTCATGATGGATGGTCAGTGGCGGGGCCACCGCATTGCGAATACCGACAGCGGGGTTGGCCCACGCCAGCGGACGGCCGGTCGCCGCGTGGCGCAGTGTCCGCGTTCCGTCGTGTTGCGTGCGTTCGAGCGTCTCGGTCACCGCTTCGATCGCGGTCTGCGCATTTCGGATGGTGTCTTCGTCCACGCCGGTGCGAAGGCTGGCATCGATGAGCTTCCGCAATGCCTGGGTCAAAGGCGCATACAGCGCCTCCAGCCGGTCGTGCTCTTCGGCACTGATGACGTCGAACGTGAAGTTCATGCTCAGGCTCCGAACACCTTTCGTACCACCGTCTTCGCGCGGCGTGTCACCCGCAGATAGTTGTCGAGGAACTCGCCGCCGTCGTCGTTGCCCCAACCCGCGGCCAACGCCACGGCATTCAGCTGCCGGCCGGGTCCGGGTAACTGGTCGGTGGGCTTGCCACGCACCAAGACCAGCGCGTTGCGGGCCCGGGTCGCGGTCAGCCAGGCTTGGCGCAGCAAGTCGACATCACCCTCCGCGATCAGCTCGGCGGCTCCGATGGCTGCGAGCGTTTCCAGCGTCGAGGTGTTGTGCAGTGCCGGCAGCTTATGTGCGTGCCGCAGCTGCAACAGCTGCACCGTCCATTCGATATCGGCCAGCCCACCACGCCCCAGCTTGGTATGCGTGTTCGGGTCGGCGCCACGCGGCAGCCGCTCGGCGTCCACCCGTGCCTTGATGCGCCGGATCTCCTGTACCGATCCCGCAGACACCCCACCGGCGGGGTAACGCGTCTTGTCCGCCATCAACAGGAACCGCTCGCCGAGGTCTTCGTCGCCGGCCACCCGGTGGGCCCGCAACAGCGCCTGAATTTCCCACGGCTGTGCCCATTGCGCGTAGTAGTTCTCGTACGACGCCAGCGTGCGCACCAGCGGCCCATTGCGTCCCTCGGGCCGCAATCCCGCGTCAACCTCCAGCGGCGGATCGGCGCTCGGGGTGCCGAGCAGTGCCCGTACCTGTTCGGCGATGCTGACGGCCCACTTCACCGCCTTCGATTCCTCGACACCCTCATTCGGTTCGCAGACGAACATCACGTCGGCGTCCGACCCGTAACCCAGCTCGCGGCCCCCGAGGCGGCCCATGCCGATCACCGCGATCCGGGCCGGCGGGCCGTCGCCCGGGGTGTTGCCCCGGATCACGGCGTCCAGGGCGGCCTGCAAAACCGCCACCCACACCGACGTCAGCGCATTGCACACGTCGGTGACCTCGAGCATGCCGAGCAGGTCAGCCGAGGCGACGCGGGCCAGCTCGCGTCGGCGTAGCGTGCGGGCGGCTGCGATGGCCCGCACCGGATCGGCGTGCCGACCGGCCGACGCAACTAGCGCCCTCGCCACCGCTTCGGGTTCGGTGTCAAGCAATTTGGGCCCGTTCGGGCCGTCGGCGTAGAGCTGGATGACCTCCGGTGCCCGCATCAGCAGCTCGGGCACGAACGCCGAGATGCCCAGCACCCGCATCAGGCGTTTGGCCACCGCGCCCTCGTCGCGCAACGTCGACAGATACCACCGATGGTCGGACAGCTCCTCGCTGATGCGTCGATACGCGAGCAGGCCGGCATCGGGATCGGGCGTATCGGAGAGCCAGTCCAAGAGCGTTGGCAGCAGCACCTGTTGCACCCGGCCACGCCTGCCGCTGTGGCCGGTCAGCGCCGCCAGATGGGTCAGCGCGCTCTGCGGGCCCTCGTATCCCAGTGCGGCCAGCTGACGTTCGGCGGCCTCGGGCGTCATCCCCGCCGAAATGCCAAGCGCCGGTTGACCAACCGACTCCAGCAGCGGCTGATAGAACAGCTTGGCGTGCAGCCTCGACACCCGCAGGCTTTGCCTCTTGAGCTCCTCGCGCAGCACGCCAAGCGCGTCGTGCTTGCCGTCGGGCCGCACGTGCGCCGCGCGGGCCAGCCACCGCATCGCCTCGTCGTCGCCGGTCTCGGGCAGCATGTGGGTGCGCTTGAGCCGCTGCAGCTGCAGCCGGTGCTCGAGTAGCCGCAGGAACTCGTATGACGCGGTCATGTTGGCGGCGTCGTCGCGCCCGATATAACCACCGGCGCCGAGCGCGGCCAGCGCGTCCACCGTCGATGCAACGTGCAGCGATTCGTCGTTGCGGCCGTGCACGAGTTGCAGCAGCTGAACGGCGAATTCCACGTCGCGCAGCCCACCGGTGCCCAGCTTGATCTCGCGGGCCCGCACCCCGGCGGGCACCAATTCCTCGACGCGGCGACGCATCGCCTGGACCTCGGGCACGAAGTCCTCACGCTCGCAGGCCGTCCACACCATCGGCATCATCGCGTCGATGTACTGCTCGCCGAGTTCGGCGTCGCCGGCCGCGGGGCGCGCCTTGAGCAGCGCCTGAAACTCCCAGGTTTTGGCCCACCGGTTGTAGTAGGCGATGTGTGACTCCAGGGTCCGCACCAGTTGCCCGTGTTTACCCTCGGGTCGCAGCGCCGCATCGACCTCGAAGAATGTCTCGGAGGCGAACCGCATCATCTCCCCGGCCACCCGGGTGGCCAAGGCCAGGTTGGAATCGGTCGCGGCGTCGGCGACGAAGATGATGTCGACATCGCTGACGTAATTCAATTCGCGCGCACCGCACTTGCCCATGGCGATCACCGCCAGCCGGGGCGGCTCGGCGTCCGTGCCGCCGACCGACCGGCTCGCCACGGTCAGCGCGGCGCCCAGCGCGGCGTCGGCCAGGTCGGACAGGTGAGCACCGACGGTGGTGAACGGCAGCACCGGCTCGTTCTCGACCGTCGAGGCCAGATCGAGGGCGGCCAGCACCATCAGCCGGTCCCGGTAGTACTCGCGCAGCGGTTGCACCGCAGACCTTGTGTCCGTGCACTTTTCGGCGATCTCGGCGAAGGCGTCCCGCAGTTCCTTGGCGGACGGCAACGTCACGTGGCCGGCCAGCAGGTGCCAGGACTGCGGGTGGGCGATGAGGTGGTCGCCGAGCGCCAGCGACGAGCCCACCATCCCGAACAGCCGGCCGCGCAGTCCACGGTCCTTCACCAGCGCGCGGTTGAGTTCGTCCCAGCCGTTGCCGGCCGCGTCCGCCAGCCGCACCATCGCCCGCAGCGCGGTATCGGCGTCCGCGGCGCGCGACAGCGACCAGAGCAACTCGACGTGGGCGTCGGTGTTCCAGCCCAGCCGGTCCAGATCGCCTTGGGCGGACGGTTCGACCAGACCGAGCCGGCCAACGCTGGGCAGCTTCGGACGCTGCGTCGCTGGTTTGGCCACGCCCACGACGGTAGCGCACGCGCTCCCCGGTACGGACCGCCCGTTACAGGGACAGGTAGGCCTTCAGTTCGAACGGCGTGACGTGACTGCGGTAGTTCTCCCATTCGGTGCGCTTGTTGCGCAGGAAGAAGTCGAATACGTGCTCCCCCAACGCTTCCGCGACCAGCTCGGAGGCCTCCATCGCCTCAAGCGCGGCACCCAGGCTGCCCGGTAGTTCGCGGTAGCCCATCGCGCGACGTTCCTCGGGGGTCAGGGTCCAGACGTTGTCCTCGGCCTGCGGGCCCAGCACGTAGCCCTTTTCGACGCCGCGCAGGCCGGCGGCCAGCAGCACGGCGAAGGTCAGGTACGGGTTGCAGGCCGAGTCGGGGCTGCGCACTTCGACGCGCCTCGACGACGCCTTGCGCGGGGTGTACATCGGCACCCGCACCAGCGCCGAGCGGTTGGCCGCACCCCACGACGCGGCGGTGGGTGCCTCGCCGCCGTGCACCAGCCGCTTGTAGGAGTTCACCCACTGGTTGGTGACGGCGCTGATCTCGGAGGCGTGCTCGAGGATGCCGGCGATGAACGCCTTGCCGACGTCGGAGAGCTGCAGCGCATCGTTGGGATCGTGGAAGGCGTTGTTCTCACCCTCGAACAGGCTCATGTGCGTGTGCATTGCCGAGCCCGGATACTCGGCGAACGGCTTGGGCATGAACGACGCGCGGACGCCGTCACCGAGGGCGACCTCCTTGACGACGTACCGGAACGTCATCACGTTGTCGGCCATCGACAGCGCGTCGGCGTAGCGCAGGTCGATCTCCTGCTGACCGGGAGCGCCCTCATGGTGGCTGAACTCCACCGAGATGCCCATCTGTTCCAGCGCGTCGATGGCGTGGCGGCGGAAGTTCGGCGCGGCGTCGTGCACGGCCTGGTCGAAGTAGCCGCCGTTATCCGCGGGGACCGGCACCGACCCGTCGTCAGGGCCCGGCTTCAGCAGGAAGAACTCGATCTCGGGATGCACGTAGCAGGAGAAGCCCAGGTCGCTGGCCTTGGCCAGCTGTCGGCGCAGCACATGCCGCGAGTCCGCCCAGGACGGCGACCCGTCGGGCATCGTAATGTCGCAGAACATCCGCGCCGAATGATGCTGACCGGAGCTGCTGGTCCACGGCAACACCTGGAACGTCGACGGATCCGGGCGGGCGACGGTGTCGGATTCCGATACCCGGGCGAAGCCTTCGATGGACGAACCGTCGAAGCCGATGCCCTCCTCGAACGCGCCTTCCAGCTCGGCCGGTGCGATGGCTACGGACTTGAGGTATCCGAGCACGTCGGTGAACCACAGCCGGACGAAGCGGATGTCGCGTTCCTCCAGCGTGCGCAGCACGAATTCCTTCTGGCGGTCCATGACCGCAGCGTAGGCACCGGCTGTTAATTCTGTGTTACATCCGAAGCAACAGGTCAGCGGCCTGGGTTACGCCTGAGCTGGCCAAAGACATCACGGCAGATCACTGCAGGTGCCTGTAACTTTGGCCAAATTGTGGCCACGGTGCGGCTACGGCCCTTGGTTGCTGTACGACGCGCGTGTGGTGAAGCCGGACAACGTCTTTACCGCATTGCCTCGGTCTGGCAGCGTCAGGTGCGCGACCAGGGCACGCGCGCGGATCGTGGCGCCCCTCCACACACAGGCCGATGGGTTGTCGTTCTTCGTTGACGTCGCCGCGTTGAGAACGACGGCCAACCATCACCTCATCAGGCACGGGTTGGCGTATCCAACGTATTACCGGGCGCTGTTCCCGGATCTGCGCAACGAACTGACCGCCGCGGCCAAGCAAGCCCGCGACGGCGGACTGGGCGTGAGGGCCAGCGACGAAACAACCACGGGCGCCGACGTCACGGGGGCTCACCGCCCTTCAGGACGACATCGTGATCGTGCCTAAGCTGTTCCGCCGCCTCGTCGACTACCTTCATCTCGGGGACGACTCGATGGCCGGCTTCCCCGCTTTCCTCGATCAAGGCGCCGACAAGTTCTTCATTCTGTCCACCGGGCATTCGACAACCGGGCTGGACACAATCGTGGAAGTGGCCGCCAGCAACGTCAAGATGACCCGGCCGATCGACGACCTCGTCTTCGACGAGAAGTGATGGTTGAGCCCGCCACCCGTGGGGATCTAGGGTGGCGGGCCGATGCGGAAATCAGTTTGAGCCCTTGCTTTGCTTCTGCGCTTGCTCCCGTGCCTTCCTGCGTTCCTTGATGGCCTTGCGATGCTTTCTGGTGCCAAAGGCTAGGAAGAACTCCTCCTCCTCCTCGCGCTCGTTCATGCCGCCCATGGCAGACCATTCGTCCCCGTAGTGTGCCCACGACGGCGCGAACGTGGGGTCGTAGGGATTGCGGGGGTCCTCGGGGTCCTTCATGTGTCCTCCCTCCAGCGGGGGTAAATCGGTGCCTGCGTCAGCCGTCGCCCCCGCCACAGCCTCCGATGTAGTTGCCTGGGCCGGGGTCGACGCCTTCTTCCGATTGCGCAACCATTCGATCGCTTTCCACGCGACGAAACAGGACACGAACAGTGCCAGGAATATCAAGGCTCCCCAGAAAAGCGTGGAGATTTCGAATTCGTAGCCGGGAGGGTAGTGCTTCGCTGCATACATTTCCATTGCCCCGCCCCTCCGCAATATGGCCGTGAGTATATCGAGGTCAGAGGCTATTTTGGACCCGATTCGCGATGGTCCGAATTCTCTTGGCCCAGGAAATATGCCGTGTCAGTGAACGCCACGGCCGGTCTTCCCGTTGTACCTAACGTTGAGTTTGGAAACGCGACGCAACGCCCCGAACGGACGTGACGCCGCTTCATCGAGGAGGCATCAATGAGCCTGCGCTACGTCGCGCCACTCGCCATGGCCGCAACCGCGGCGACGATCGGATTGGCCCCGATCGCCGCGGCCGCACCGACGGGGCCGATCAATCAGTGCACCAGCAGCGGCAACTCGACCGTGTGCCAGCGGCCCGGTCACGTTAATATCGTCAGCTCGCCGCCGGTGGTTTCCGACCCGCAGTACCCGTCCCTCCCATATCCGTTGTACGGCGTGCTCTTCGACAACGGCCGACTCCGGTAGTCGAGTAGTGCCGGCCCACGCCGCCGGGGAGGTTGGGCCAGGGCGAGGGCCGGTGCCATTGAGTGTGACTGCCACGCCTGTGGGGAGCCCCACAAATACCCATGAGTTGTCTGTTTGCTGGTGTTTGCTGGCGCTGCAAGGGCTTAGCCGGTGAACTGGACCTCTAACCCGTACGCGGGCGAGGGCGCTATGGCCCCCCTTTGGTGGCCCGGCGCATCGGCGCCGCGAGCCGCTGCAGGCGTTCTGTGGAGCCTTGATGACCAGACAAGGTTCGCGGCACATCTACCGTGTCCCAGCAATATCCAGGCTTTTGCAGAAACGGCTATCGCGACCAGAACTCGTCTTCGGCTTGCTGGTCGCCTTGGTACTCACGGAACTCCACGGCCTGTCCGTTCATCACGCGCCAGACATGGACCTCCGGAGTTGACCAGTCCTGGCCGTGGCGCCGCGCCGAGACGGTGCACAGCACCACCACGCGCTGCTTGCTGGCGAGCATGTCGTTGATCGCGATGGAGAACGTTCCTGCCGCCAGTTCCTGGGTTTTGGTGAAGAACGCGATGACTTCGTCCTGGCCTTTGTAGTCACCAGAGAGCGGGCTACGCCCGGGAACATGCCAGTGGATGTTCGGGTCGAGAATCCCTAGGACGGTGCTGATGTCACCGCGGCCGAAGGCCTCGTAGCCCCGACGGATGAGGTCGAGGTTTTCAGTGCTCATGTTCGGTTCTCCCTGGGGGTGAATTGGGTCGAGCTGTGCGGGTCGTGCTGTTGACGCTCATCGACAGTGGCCAGCCTGGCGTGTGTTCAAGGTAGCGCTATGTGATCACCTCAAGTGTTTGGACGTGGGCGGCGTCGGCGGGGATGACGACAGCGATGATGGCCAGTTCGTGGCGGCAGTGCGGGCATCGGGCGATGCCGTTGGCGGCGGGTGCCCGGCGGTCCGACGGAACATGATGTTGTCGGCGTCGCGGAACCGCACGAGGCCACCCGAAGGTCGTTCAGCGCATGCTCGGGCACGCCAGCGCCGCGATGACGCTGGACGTGTACGCCGATTTGTTCGACTCAGACCTGGCGGCGGTCGCCGAAAGTGTGGCCAAATTGTGGCCACGGCAAGCTTAACCGCGCCTTTTTCCGGCACTAGCTAGAACGCTGACCGATGTGCTTTAGCACCGCAGGCCGTCCGGCGGTTGCACGCCGTCGATCAGGAATCCCACCACCGCGGTATCGACGCACGGGTCGCCGTTGAACACCACCGTGTGCTGGGTGCCCTCGAACGTGATCAGCGGCGCGCCGAGCTGACGGGCCAGGTCGACGCCGGCCTGATACGGGGTGGCCGGGTCGCGGGTGGTGGACACCACGACGACCTTGCCCGGTCCCGCCGACGCCTGGTGCGGCGATGACGTCGGCGGCACCGGCCACATCGCGCACACGTCGCGCGGAGCAGAGCCGGTGAAGCTGCCATAGCTCAGGAACGGCGCCACCTCGCGGATCCGCCGGTCGGCGTCGGCCCACACCGCCGGGTCGGTCGGGTACGCCGAGTCGACACAACGGATGGCGTTGAAGGCGTCCTGCCGGTTGGCGTAATGCCCGTTCGCGTCGCGCTTCTGGTACTCGTCGGCCAGCAGCAGAAGATCCCCGGCGTCGGTGCCGCGCTGCAGGCCGAGCAGCCCGCTGGTGAGGTATTTCCAGAGGCGCTGGCTGTAGAGCGCGCTGACGGTGCCGGTGATCGCGTCCTGATAGCTCAGTCCGCGCGGATCGGAGGTGAACCCGGGCCGCTGCACCAACGGGTCGACCAGCTGGTGGTAGCGGTTGACGAACTGCACCGGGTCGGTGCCCAGTGGGCAGCCTGCCGCCTGCGCGCAGTCGGTCGCATAGGCGTTGAAAGCCGTTTGGAAGCCGGCCATTTGGCGAAGGTTCTCGGCGATCGGGTCCAGGCTCGGGTCGACGGCGCCGTCGAGGACCATCGCCCGGAGCCGGTCACCGAAGCGTTCGGCGTAGGCCGCGCCCAACTCCGTTCCGTAGGAGAAGCCGAGATAGTCGATCTGCTCTTCCCCGAGCGCCGCGCGCACCATGTCGATATCGCGGACCGCCGACGCCGTTCCGACGTTCGCCAGGAACCCCGCGCCGATCCGGTCGATACAGCGCTGCGCGAACTCGCGGTAGATCTGCTCGATGTGGGCAACGCCGGCGGGGCTGTAGTCGGCCATCGGCTCCCGCCGGTAGGCGTCGAACTCGGCGTCGGTGCGGCAGCGCAGTTCGGGTGTCGAATGCCCGACACCCCGCGGGTCGAACCCGACCAGGTCGAACCGGCGGCGGATCTCGGTGTCGGCGAGCGCCGCGGCCATGCCGGCGACGGTGTCGACCGCCGACGCTCCGGGGCCACCGGGGTTCACCATCAGCACGCCGACCCGATCGCCGGTCGCGGGCACCCGGAGGATCGCCAAATGCGCCTGTGCGCCTTCGGGATTGGCGTAGTCGACGGGAACCGAGACGGAGCCGCACTGCGCGGTCGGGATAGGACCGGTGTCAGCGACGAATCGTTCGCAGCCACCCCACACCGGCGGCTCGGGCGCTGCCCATGCGGCCGGCGCGGCGATGCCCGACACCACCATGACCGCGAGCGGCGCGGCGATCAGCCTCCCCACCCGCCACATGGCAGCCATGTTCGCACGGGCACCCGGGGTTCGGCGGGCCCGGTTATGCAACGGTGACCTTCCCCCGCAAGCGGGAGAGTGCCCCCAACGTAGTTAGGCGTCGATCTCGTAGCTGAGCCAGGCCGACTTTTCGGCGCCGATCCCGTCGTAAAGCCTTTGGGCGGTGGTGTTGTCGGGAGCCGTCTCCCACACCAGCTTCGCCGCCCCGCGCTCGCGGCACAGTTCGCGGCATCGCTCGATCAGTGCCCGCCCGGTCCCGCCGCCGCGAACCCCGGGCACCACGTAGAGGTCGTTGAGCACGCCCACCCGTGCGGCGTGCAAGGTCTGCCATGTCCAGTAGATCGTCGCGAAACCGACCGGTGTTCCAGAATCCCGGGCAATCAACTGAAGCCCCTCCGCCGGGTTCGCGATCAGCGCGGTCGCCAGCGCCGCCAGCCGCTCGTCGGGCGGATCCACCCGGTAGAAATCGCAGTAGGCGCGCAGCATCGGCAACAGCTCTGCCAGGTCGGCCTCACCGACCTTCTCGATGGTCAGCACCGGGTGTCCGGCGGGGACACCGTCACGTCGATGAGGTAGCGCGCCGCGATGTCGTCGACGCAGGGATTCCCCTGAAACACGACGGTGTGCTGGGTGCCTTCGAAGGTGAGCAGGGCGCCGCCGAGCTGACGGGCGAGATCGACGCCGGCCTGATACGGCGTGGCAGGGTCGTTGGTCGTCGACACCACGAGGATTTGTGGCAATCCGCTGACCGAGATCTCGTGCGGCTTGGTAGTCGGCGGAACCGGCCAGAACGCGCAGGTGCCGAGCGGCGCGTGCCCGGTGAACTCGCCGTAGCTCATGAACGGCGCGACTTCACGGGTGCGTCGGTCCTCCTCGACGATCTTGGCGCGGTCGGTCACGGCGGGCTGGTCCACGCAGTTGACCGCCACCCGCACGTCGGTCGAGTTGTTGTAGTGGCCTTCGGCGTCGCGGCCCATGTACATGTCGGCCAGCACCAGCAAGGTGTCGCCGGTGCCGTCCTTGAGTTCGGTCAGCCCGGACGTGAGGTGCCGCCACAGGTTTGGCGAGTACAGCGGCAGGATGGTCCCGACGAGGGCGTCGCTGTAGCTGAGACCGCGCGGATCCTTGGTCTTGGCCGGCCTCTCCACGAGCGGGTCGACCATGCTGCGATAGACATCGACGGCCTTGGCCGGGTCGGTGCCCAGCGGGCAGGTCGGGTCGGTTGCGCAATCGGCGGCGTAGTCGTTGAACGCCTTCTGGAACGCGGCGGCCTGGCGGATGTCGGCCTCGATCGGGTCGGCATTGGGGTCGACGGCGCCGTCGAGGACCATCGCCCGCACATTCTTCGGGAACGCTTCGGCGTAGGACGCCCCGATCCGGGTGCCGTACGAATACCCCAGGTAGGTCAGCTTGTCATCACCAAGCGCGGCCCGCATGGCGTCGAGATCCTTGACCACATCGGCCGTTCCGACGTTGGCCAGAAACTCCTTGCCCATCTTGTCCACGCAACGCTGGACGAAGTCCTTGGTCTCCTTCTCGATGCGGGCGACCCCGGCGGGCGAGTAGTCGACCTGTGGGTCGGCGCGTAACCGGTCGTTGTCGGCATCGGAGTTGCACCACACCGCGGGGGTCGACGACGCGACCCCGCGCGGATCGAAGCCGACCAGGTCGAAGCGCTCGCGGATGGACGCCGGCAACGTCGGCACCAGGGCGGCCGCAGCCTGGATGCCCGATTCGCCGGGGCCGCCCGGGTTGATCACCAGCGAGCCGATCTTGGCGCCGGTGGCCTTGAAGCGGATCATCGCGATCTGGGCGACCTCGCCATCGCGCTGGGCATAGTCCACCGGCACCGACAGCATCCCGCATTCGGCGCCCGCGGGGATGCGGGACTCGTCGGACGGAGCCGCCGCGCACGGCACCCACTGCACGGGCGAACCGGGCCTGGGCACCGCGATGACGACGTGCCCGTCGACCAGCCTGCTGCAGCCTGCGAGCAGCAGCACCGCCAGGGCCACGGCCGGGACCCCGTACTTGAGCCTCATGGCACCACATGCTGCCATGAACCGCGGGGTGCCCCGGTCAGGCAGCTACTTCGTCGCGTCGAGCAGCTCGTCGAGAGCGACGGCGAAGTCGTCCGCCATGTCCCACAGATCGGGTATCAGCTCGGGGCACGACGCGAGGCCGACGTCGAGCTTTCCCGTCAGCGACATCACGGTGATGTTGAGTCCGGAGCCGTGGAATATCGGGCCCAGCGGATACATCGCCTTGACCTCGGAGCCCAGGTAGTACAGCGGAACCTGCGGACCCGGAACGTTGGAGACCACCAAGTTGTGTACGGGCTTGGCCTCGGTCAACCGGCTGCTGGCGTAGACGCGCATCGCGATACCGAACACCGCCGGCGCGGCGAACTGGCTCCAGTCCTGGAGGAGCGTTGCACCGATCGCCGAACTGTGTTGTTTGGCAACGGAATTCGCCTCGGCAATGGCTTTCAGCCGCTCGACCGGGTCGGCGATGTTGGTCTGAAGGCTGGAGAACATCCCCGACACCTGGTTGCGGCCCGGCCGATCGGACCTGTCGTGCACCGACACCGGCACCATCGCGACCAACGTGCTGTCCGGGAGCTCACCCCGATCCAGCAGGAACGTCCGCAGCACCCCCGACACCAGCGCCATCACCACATCGTTGACCTTGACGCCGAAGTGGTCCTTCACCGTCTTGATGTCCTCGAGATCCAGCTGGGCGAACGCGACGTTGCGGTGGCCGGTGACGTTGGCGTTGAACGCCGTATGCGGTGCGGCGAACGGCCGGGCCATCGCCAGGCCGGTGCGCGCGCGCTTGATGGTGTCGACGACCGACGACAGCGTGACGGACAGCATGTTGACCAGCTTGAGGGGGCGGGTGGCGAACTGCACCGCGCCGTTGACCGCGATTTCAATCGAACTGGCACCGCCGACGCCCTCGACGGGATCCGGTGCCGGCGTGTCGGGTTCGGTGCTGCACAGCTGTGACATCATGTTCGCCCCGGTAACACCGTCCACCCCGGCGTGATGCACCTTGGTCATCACCACCAGCCGGCCGCCTTCGTGGGCGTCGGTGTCGGCGACGTTTTCGATCACCCACTTTTCCCACAGCGGACGGCTGCGATCGAGCGGCAAAGAAGCGATGTGCCCACAGATTTCGGCCAGTTCCCGGCGACCGCCCGGCGCGGGCAGACCAATGCGGTGCAGGTGCCGGTCGACGTCAAAGTCCTTGTCGTCCACCCAAACCGGGTGATCGAGATTGAATCGGCTGTCGGCGAGTTTTTCACGAAACTGCGGCATGGACTTGATCCGCAGGCTCAATTCGTCACGCAGCCGGTCGAATGTATAGCCGCCGGGCATGGTCGAGGTGTCCAGCTCGAGGATCGAGCACACATTCAACGGCTGCGCCGGGGTTTCGAGATAGAGGAAACTGGCGTCGAGCCCGCTGAGCCGTTGCATGTCGCCGATCGTAGGACCCCCTCGCGGGTGTGAGGAAATCCACTCAACGCGGCTTTCAACTTCTCCGGCCGAGATGGGACAATGGAAACGTCAGACGAACCCGGGGACCCGAATGGGCCACGAGGATCGACCCGACCATCCACGAGGGACAACGATGTCTGAGCAGACTGTTTACGGTGCTGCCGATGTGAAACCGCGGACCAAGATCCGCACCACGCACTTGCAGAAGTGGAAGGCCGAAGGCCACAGATGGGCCATGCTCACGGCCTACGACTACTCCACCGCCCGCGTCTTCGATGACGCCGGCATTCCGGTGCTGCTGGTCGGCGACTCGGCCGCCAACGTCGTCTACGGCTACGACACCACCGTTCCGGTGACGATCGACGAGCTGATCCCGCTGGTCCGCGGCGTGGTGCGGGGAGCTCCGCATGCGCTGGTCGTGGCCGATTTGCCGTTCGGCAGCTATGAGTCTGGGCCCGCCCAGGCGCTGGCCACGGCCACCCGATTCTTGAAGGAGACCGGCGCCCACGCGGTCAAGCTGGAGGGCGGTGAGCGGGTGGCCGAGCAGATCGCCGCGATCAGCGCCGCCGGCATCCCGGTGATGGCGCACGTCGGTTTTACCCCGCAGAGTGTCAACGGCCTCGGCGGTTTCCGTGTCCAGGGCCGCGGTGACGCCGCCGAACAGACCATCCACGACGCCATTGCGGTGCAGGAGGCCGGCGCGTTTTCCGTCGTGATGGAAATGGTGCCCGCCGAGCTGGCTACCCAGATCACCGGCAAGCTGACCATCCCTACCATCGGCATCGGCGCCGGACCCAACTGCGACGCGCAGGTTCTGGTCTGGCAGGACATGGCCGGACTCACCAGCGGCAAGACCGCAAAGTTCGTCAAGCGCTTCGGCGACTTAGGCAGCGAATTACACCGCGCTGCAACGCAATACGCCGACGAGGTGGCCAGCGGGGTGTTCCCCGCCGACGAGCACAGCTTCTAAACCACGCCGAGCGGCTGCAGCCCCAGCCGCTCGGCGGTCTGCTTGCGCAGCACGGCGAAGTCGCCGTCGAAGCCCAGCGTGCGCAGCGCCCCGTCGGCGATGATCCAGGGCTGCTCGGGCGGACACCCGGTGTCATCGGAGCGGCGGTTGATCACCGACTCGACCAACCGGAACGGCAGATCGTCGGCGTCCGTGGGCCCGTCGCATTCGGCGATCACCTTGTCGGTCACCAGCCGGTAGCGGGCACGCAATTCGGCACGGCGCAAATGGAACTGCTCGAATCTGGCCACCCGCAGCTCGGGCAGCAGGTACCGCCGGAAGCTCGGCCAGATGGCACCGGGCGACGCAGTGCGGTGCCCAGCCGTACCGTCCGGCTGCCGCTGTCCTGGGACGACCCGGCGACCCACGAAGCCATCCAGCGCTACATGAACGGGGTGCGGCGGACGCCCCGTGGTGCCCGGACAACATCGAGTTCATCCGCCGGATCAACGGGCTCGACGACGTGGCGCGGGTGCACGAGATCGTGTTCGACGCGCAGTATCTGGTACTCGGCATGGGCGACCTCTAGCTGGGCGCTCCGGTGGCCACTCCCCTGGATCCGCGCCATCGGCTGGTGACGACCAAGTACAACCCCGCCCCGCACCTGGCCACCGGAGAACGCGGTCGGCGTCGGCGGCGCCTGTATGTGCGTCTACGGCATGGAGGGCCCCGGCGGCTACCAGTTCGTCGGGCGCACGACACAGGTCTGGAATCACCGCCATCCCGGCGACGCCCGCTCATTCGAACCTGGAGCCCCTTGGCTGCTACGGTATTTCGACCGGATCAGGTTCTATCCGGTCAGCGCCGAAGAGCTGCTGCACCTGCGCGCCGAGATGGCCGCGGGTCGCGGTGACGTCACGATCGAAGACGGTCGGTTCTCGCTCGCCGACTACACAGGCTTTCTCGACGCCAACGCAGAACCCATCGCCGACTTCCGCCAGCGGCAGGCCGTCGCTTTCGCGGCCGAGCGCAGGGCGTGGGATCAAGCGGGCGACTTCCGGCGCGCCGGCTAGCTTGCGGCCGCCGGATAGGGGCGGTTGTCGAGCCTGTTTACCTTTGTGTGGCAATGTGTCCACCCATTGTTCACAATCAGCATTGCCACCGAAAGGACAATGGCACACACCATGGCGAACCCGTCAGACGGCGCATCCGCGACCTCCACGTACATCGAGGTCGAGCGCAAATTCGAGGTCGTCGAGACGACCGTGTCCCCGTCATTCGAGGGCTTGTCGTCGGTGGCCAGGGTGGAGCGTTCGCCATCCCAGCAGCTCGACGCCGTCTACTTCGACACACCCGGCCATGATCTGGCCGCCCACCACGTCACGCTGCGTCGCCGCACCGGCGGGCCGGACGCCGGCTGGCACCTCAAGCTGCCCGCTGGCCCCGACGCGCGTACCGAGGTGCGGGCCCCGCTCGACGACGGTGAGGCGGCCAGAGCCGAGGAAGTGCCCGAAGCGTTGCGCGACGTCGTGCTGGCGATCGTCCGCGACCGGCCGCTGGGCCCCGTTGCGCGGATCACTACCAGCCGCACCGTCGACATGTTGTACGGCCCCGACGGCGAGGCGCTGGCCGAGTTCAGCGACGACCAGGTCACGGCGTGGGCGGCCGGCCGGGCCGATGACGAGGCCGGCACCGGTGCCGAGCAGCGGTGGCGTGAGTGGGAGCTGGAGCTGGTCGAGGGTTCCGACGTGGCGCTGGACATGCTGGACCGGCTGACCAACCGGCTGCTGGACGCCGGCGCGGTGCCCGCCGGCCACGGTTCCAAGTTGGCGCGGGTGCTGGACAGCGCCGACCGCGACTCCGCCGAGGAAGGGCCTAGGGCGCAGCCGGTCGATCCCGTGCATCGCGCGGTCGCCGAGCAGGTCGAGCAGCTGGTGGTGTGGGATCGCGCGGTGCGCGCCGACACCTACGACTCGGTGCACCAGATGCGGGTCACGACCCGCAAGATCCGCAGCCTGCTACAGGCGTCGGAGGGGGCGTTCGGCATCTCGAACGACGCCTGGATACTCGACGAACTGCGCCAGCTCGCCAGCGTGCTGGGCGTGGCCAGGGACGCCGAGGTGCTCGCGGAGCGCTACGAGCGCGCGCTCGACGAACTGCCGCCCGATCTGGTGCGGGGGCCGATTCGGGAACGGCTGGTCGAGGGCGCCAAGAAACGGTACAAGTCCGGGCTGCGGCGGTCACTGATGGCGATGCGCTCGGAGCGCTACTTCCGGCTGCTCGACGCGCTCGACGGGCTGGCCACTGCCGAACCGCCGCCGACGCCGCCCGGCGAGGAACCCACGCCGGTGACGATCGACTCCGCCTACAAGCGGGTCCGCAAGGCCGCCAAGCGCGCGGCCCAGGCCGCCGACGAGGATCGTGACGAGGCGCTACACCGGATCCGCAAGGGCGCCAAGCGGCTTCGCTACACGGCGTCGGCGACCGGGGCCGACAAGGTGTCCGCACGGGCGAAGACGATTCAGACGTTGTTGGGCGACCATCAGGACAGCGTGGTCAGCCGCACGCATCTGAGTCAGCAAGCCGAGGCCGCCCACGCCGCAGACGAGGACAGCTTCACCTATGGCCTGCTCTACCAGCAGGAGGACGACCTCGCGCGGCGCTCCCGCGATCAGCTCGACGACGCGCTGAAGAAACTGAACAAGTCGGTGCGCAAGGCCTGACAGGGGGGACGAGCTGGCCTGTAAGCCGGATTAGGTTATCTGGGCGTTTGTACCGTGCACCTGTGTTGGCTGTTCAACAAACAGCCTGGTCATAGAGTTAGTTCTGCTGATTGCCGAAAGCTTGCGATAGCTCTGCTGCGGACTGATTGCGGACTGGCCGGTGGGTGCGGTCGGCCCAGCTAACGGGGATCTGTGCTTGTGCGCCCACGGCGACTGGCACGCGGGAACGGGGACGGTGTTCAGCGGCCGGTACGCTTCCAGCCGTCAGGGAAGTCACTCAGCGGCCCGCCAACCGACGCGGTACTTCAGGAAGGATTCGTAGGGCAGAGCTCGTGGGGTGTGCAGCAAACCCTCTGTTGGGCAATCGAGGATAGATGGTTCGACTAGCTACGCATTTCGCTGATCGCGTCGAGGCGAAGACGCGTAACGCGATCGACGTGTACCGCTACGAGCGTGCGAGAGGTGTGCGGTGGGCGTCAAGCGTGAAGCGCTACGGCGAGGAGGCGGCTCGCGAGTATGGGGATCGGTTCCTCGTTGAGTTGATTCAGAACGCCTACGACGCGAATCCGCGGGGGTCGACTGGTGGGAAGGTTTCGGTCGTGCTCGACCTCGGGGAGGACGAGCATGGGGTCTTATACGTGGCCAACACCGGGCGCGCTTTCAGCGACAAGAACTTCGACGCCATTACCGACATAGCGCAGAGCGACAAGCCGCCGGGCGAGGGCATCGGCAACAAGGGCGTCGGCTTCAAGAGTGTCCTGCAAGTGTCACAGCGGCCTGAGGTGTACTCGGCCCGGCCAGAGTCATCCGATGACAGCACCTTCGACGGATATTGTTTCCGGTTTCCGACGCCATCGGATATCGCTGAGTTGGTCGACGAGCGAGATCTCGAAGACGTCCTGCGTGACGTTCCGCCATACGCGCTGCCGATGCTGATAGATCAGATCCCAAATCGGGTCGTGCAGTTCCGGCGAGCGGGATTCTGCACGGTGATTCGTCTGCCACTCGACAGCGAGCGTGCAGCGCACCGAGCAGAAGCCGAGATAGATCGGCTCGCTGCCGCCACGACTCCGTTGCTGCTATTCCTAGACCGAATTGCTCTGTTGCAGTTACGTATTTACGGCGCAGATGGTTCGGTGAGTCGCGATGATCAACTACAGCGCCGTACCAGGCCGATCGGCGCACATGAGACGCTCAAGATCGCCGAGGTGGATCTGGGGGAGCAGGGCACCTTTGTGGTCGCCAGCCGCCCGGTCGCCGGCACCGCATTGAACGCGGCGATCGCGGAGTCCGCACCTGACATTGACGGACGGTGGGCGTCGTGGACGCAGGACTCCACCGTCTCGGTGGCTGCGCAGCTCGACCACACCGACGCCGAGTGGCATTTCTACACGTTTTTACCGATGGACGATTCGCCGGCACCATTCACCGCTCACGCGAACGCTCCGTTCTTCACCAAACTCGACCGCAACAGTGTCCGATTCAGCGTTCGGTTCAACGCCTTCCTGCTCGATGAGATCGCTGCGCTATGCGTCGACGCCGCGTTGTGGATCCGGGATAACGTGTCCGCATATGCGCCGCTGTGCCTGGATCTAATCTGCTGGGCCAACGAACACCTCCCGCGCCTGAAGAAGGCGTTCGATGAGCGCGGGATACCGATAGACCAAGCCGAACTAGTGCCTATCGTTTCCCGGGACGGTGCGGCGTCCTTCGGTGCCGTCGGCGATGCGCGCCGCTGGGGCCCATTCGATCCCCCGATGACGACCGTGACGGCCGAACGTCTCTGCGCTGACACCGGAGCCGCGATCGTCGATCCCCAGCTCGGTGATCGGATCGACAACTTCAGCCGGCTACGAATCCAGTTGTCCCCTGGATTCGATGAAGGCGAACCCACCGATGATGAACTGGCGCAGTGGCTGGAACGCATTGCCAAGAAACTGCGGCGCGCGGATCCGGCACCGTCGGGACAGGAATGGATGGACTTCTACGATGACATCGCGACGGCCTTCGATGATCGCGACGCGTCGGCCCTCCATGGCCGCCGTTTGATCATCGACGACAACAACCGACTGCAACGCTGCGGCACTTCTGACGATGGCGCCAAGGCGCGCACCGTGTTCTTCGCGCCTGTCCGCGATCAAACAGAAGGCGAGGAGGACGTCGATTCTGCGTTCGATGTGACACCGCCGCCTGAGCTGTCGAAGGTCATCTCTTTCACACGTGAAGACCTGGACTGGTATGTGAAGCGAGACGGGTCGCGGAAGCCCGCCCGTAGGTGCCGAAAGTTGTTGGAGGACAAGGACCTCGTCCACCGTTACCGCACCCAGGACGTCCTCGCCGCGGTCGGCCGCTTCGTGAGGAGCCGCCGCAAGGACACCGCCAACGAAGCGGCTCTGGACGCGGCGCTCCACTTCGTGTACAAACTCAAGGACCGGGCCACCGACGCGGCGTTGGAAGCCGTCGGGCTGCACGTCCCAACGAAAAGCGGCTGGCGTCCAGCAAGGGAGGCCTCGTTCTCCGCGGAGTGGCCGCAGACCCAAGGCCCGTCGCTCAGCCGGCTCATCCAGCTCACGGCATCAATCTCGCCCGCATTGGCCGCAGTCGATGAACACCTCTTGCAAGCACCCGACCAGTGGCTGCCCGACGGGGAGCCGCTGCTGCAATGGACACACTATCTGCGGCGGCTCGGAGTGCGCGACGGGTTGCACCCCACCCCGTTGACCAAAGGCCCGTTCCGGACGCAGGGCTCAGGATTCACACCTCACGCGTGGGCGCGATTTGCAAAACTCGGTGAGGATTTCGCGCGCGCTTGGACCACGCAGGTCGAAGATCCGCGTGGATTCTCGCACTACCCGATGACCATCTGCACGTCGGTGACTGAACTATGGGGTCTGCCAGGACAATTCGAGTTCGAACAGTTCTCGACGGATGCGCAGGACCGCTACGCCGCCCTGGTGATCGAAAACCTCGAGGTCTGGCCGCAGCATTGTCTGACAGTGGGGGCGCGGCGGGCGAATCATCCCCAGGACTGGGTGTTGAAGTGGCCGTCGCCGGCACAGGTGTTCCTGCGTGGCGCCACCTGGGTGCCGGTGATAAGCGGTGACGAATCGCAGCATTGCACGCCAGCCGAGGCGTGGTTCTTCGACGACGACAAGCAGGAGTCCGCGCCGACCTTCGCCCCACTGATGCCGTGGTCACTACGGCGCATCGCGCGGGGAAACAGCGTCGTACGGGAACGGCTGCGGTCGTGGTGTGGCATCCGATGCTGGAACGATGTACACGACACTCCCGACCTGGTGCAAGAGCTGTTCACGATGCTCGACGAAGGCCGCCGCGCCGGTCTATCTGAGATGACGTCGATCGGCAAAGAATACGAGCGGGCAGTGCACAATAGCCTCCAACGCGGGAGTGACCTGTGGTCGGCCAGGTCCACGCCGGGTGTGGTGGTGCGCCGCGGTGACCAGTTGGAAACCGTCGAACTCGAACCTGGCTGCGGCCCAGTGTATGTCGACACGGGCGCTGATCCCGGTACGGCGAAACTCCTCAGAGAGCTCGGCGCACCGATCCTGTGTGCGCTACCGGTCGACGGCGCCAAGGTGGCGGCCGCGCTGCGCGAAGTGGTGGCCGGCGACGAGGTGCAGCTGCTGTCGGATGTGCAGGTCTCTGTTGAGGTCGACGGGGCGCCACTCACCGACGACATCCCCGGCGTCACGCTGATCGCGCCGGGCCGCGAGTGGTTGGTCGACCTCGTCGTCGCAGCGTTGGAGTTCCGCAGCGGCCAATTCCGCAGGTACTCCGACCGGGGGTTGCGAGATGCGGCCACGCGATTGCGTGCGGTGCAGTTGGTGCCGGCGCGGGAGCTGCGCCTCTCGATCGACGGGCACCCACCATCCGAAGGATTGCAGCGCCGCGAGGTGTTCGCGGTGCTGAACCCGTCGCGGCCGGCCATCGTGGTCACAGACTTCCACGGCGACATCGGATGGGACACATTGGAGCAGTTGGCCCATCCGATCGCCGCGGTGGCAGGAGTCTCCGAGATCGGGTCGGTGATCTTCGAGGCGATCGTGCGTCTGAAGCGCACCCAGCCCGCCGACGGAGACCAACCGCCGCCCACGCAAGACCAGTGCGCTGACGCGTTAAGCATCACCCGACGCCAGATGGAGGATGTGACCGCGTTGCTGCAATCCGCGGTCGATGTCTTGCGCGACCGCATCCCCGTAGCCGTGGCATGTCTCGTGTCGGCATCCGCCGGCGAAGAACTCGTCGAGCTACTGGCAGGTGCCACCAACGATGACGATGTGGCAGCGGCGATCGCACACTTCGACATCGACAACCCGCCGAACCTGCTAGACGTCGCTAAACAGGTCACCAACTTGGCCGAGCTGCGCGACGAACTCGGCGTGACATACAAAGACTTCAACACCGCACTCGTGGCATTGGGCCGCCCGACCCTGGCCAATCCAACGGCCCACGACCAGGCGTTCGACTACTTCGTCAAGAGTCGCCGCGACGAGATCCTCGCCCGCCTCCAGCAAGTGTTCACGTCAAAGTTCAGCGACGGAGCTGCGCTCGACGGGTATGTGAAGCTTCGCAGCTTCCCCGGACTGGACCGCGACCAGTCGTGGCTTGAAGACTTCGACGTACCAACCGATTCGGTGATGGCAGCCCAGGTGAACGGATGGCTACAACAACACGGCGGGCTGCCACTGGCTGACGATATCGGTGATGTGCGGTCAATCGATACCCTGCGGACGGCCAACCGACGAACCGTCACCGCGGCCGGGGACAAAGTCGGCAGCTTAGTGCGATCCTGGTGTGTCAAGACGCGCCACCCCTGCCCCCAGCTGTGGGCTGGCGACGGCTGCGGGGGACGCCTCGCCGACTGGCTCGACGAACAGGGCCTGCTCGATTTCATCGAAATACAAGACCTACAACCACTGCTAACGCACCTTGACCGGGGAAAAATATGGCCAACTAGCATGCCACACGCCTTGGACGCCGCCAGCCTGAGCCTCACCGCTGAGGACCTCAACCGGGGACAGTCCGAACAAGAACAGCAGCGCGCCCTCCAACAACAGGTACGCGCCACGATCACGCTGGGGTCGCGGCGATTCAGCGTCGATCCCGACGGCTTCGCCGAAATCGCCGCGGCAGTGCGCGAGACCACGCCGCCCGCGCTGCTTCAGACGCCGTTCCGAATCGACACTGGTCCGGCGCCAACCAGCAGCCGGCCCAGCCGCGACCAATCAGGGCCGAGATCTTTCTACCGCAACGTCACTCGCTACAGCGAGGGCCAGCGGCAAGTCATCGGCCTGGCCGCCGAAGTGATAGCCCTGGACTGGCTGAAAGCCCAACCGCAATACGCCGCCGATGCCGTCGTCACATGGCGCTCCGGATACAAGGACAAAGTTGAAGGCGGCATGGAGGGGGACGACACGCTCGGCTACGACATCGAAGTCAAAACCAAGTCAAGGCGATTCATGTTCGAAGTGAAAGGCGCCGCAGAAGACGGCACCGAATTCGAGCTCACCGAATCAGAGATCAACGCGGCGCGACGAAACACGAGACGAGACGCCTACCGCATCATCTACGTTCAGCATGTGTTGGATCCCGAGCAGACCTTCATCCTTCTCCTGCCGAACCCCTTCTCTCAACGCGGAGCCGAAACCTACCGTGTAGTGGGCAGCGGCATGCGCTACCGATTTACGTCGCCGGACTGACGCGTCAATACCCGATACCTCGGAGGTCACCGCCGCCGCCGCAATCGCGATCCCAGCAGGTCTACAGGTCAGCATGATCTCGTCTTCCGGGCAGCACCATCTGGAGATGCCAATTTTCACCGAGAATTGATGTCTAAATTCGTCGAATCCGAGGTTGATTGCGAATACTTAATCCATCTGGCAGCTCAACACCTGCCGACGACCGCGGGCCGATCCAATTAACCCGGCCTGCCCGAGGGTCATGCGCCGTGACGAGTAGGCGCCGCTCGCTAAGCCCAGAAGCCTACATAGCCAGTAAATTTCGTCACTGTGACGTAAGTTGGCTGAGTAATACCCAGTGGCACAACCATTTTGAACTCGCTTGTGAGGCCGCGTCGAGCAATTCAGTTGGGGATCTGCGTCTGCTGATACAACGCGAGCTTCCAACCACCGTCGGTGCCGTGATAGGCGCGGTGCCGGTGTAGATCAAGACCGCGTTGTCGTTGTCCACCTGATGAGACGCAGATCGCCAATGTCGTATGCGCGCAACGGTGGAGATTCAGAGAGCGCGGAAACCACCACGTCTCGGTCCATAACCATCCCGTTCGCGAGGACTATCAGCGCGTTCGGCAGCATGAGTTCGCCGTAGTACTCCGAGCCAGTCTGATTGCACAGCGAATCCCAGCCCGCCCTTTCGAGCCGGTTGGGCGTCCCCCATTTCATGGATAATATGCATTATCCATGAAATACTGGTGGCATGCCCCACCGCACCGAGCAGGCTGACGGTATCGACGGTGCGCGACCGGAGTGGTTCGCCGCGTTCCTTGCCGACCGGGGTACCCGGAAGCCCTCGGCGCACACGCTGAAGGCCTATCGCCAGGACTTCGACGCGATCGCGGCCCTCATCGCCGGCGGCGAGGACCTGTCGCTGATGGCGTTGGGCGCCATCACGGTCGACACCCTGCGCACCGCGTTCGCACGGTATGCCGAAACCCATGAGGCGGCGTCGATTCAGCGGTGCTGGTCGACCTGGAACGTGGTGTGTACCTTCCTCTACACCGCGGAGTTGATCGCGTCTAACCCGATGCCGATGGTCGGCCGGCCCAAACTCGCCAAGACGTTGCCGAAGGCACTGCCGACAGGTTCAGTGGCTGCCCTCCTGGCAGGCCCTCAACTCGGATGCGGAGCCGCGGCGGCGCACCGACTGGATGCAACGCGACCGCGCCCTGATCCTGACCGCACTGCTGGCCGGACTGCGCGCCGATGAACTGGTGCGCGCCAACGTCGGTGACCTTCGCCGCAGCGACGACGGGGCCGTCATCCACGTCCGCGGCAAGGGCGGCAAGGACCGCCGGATCCCGATCGAGTCGGCATTGGTGCAGGTGCTCGAGCGCTACCTCGACAGCCGAGCGACTCGCTTTCCGGCCACGGCCAAACGGCGCTCCTCCCCCGGCGGGGGACTGACCGCCTGGCCGTCGGCGGCTCCGCTATTCGTGGGCGCCGACGGTGAGCGCATCACCCGCGGCACCCTGCAATACCGGGTGCTGCGCGCGTTTCGCCGCGCCGGCATCGACGCCGACCGCGCCCGCGGCGCCCTTGTCCACGGGCTGCGCCACACCTTCGCCACCGAGCTCGCCAACGCCGACGTCAGCGTCTACACCCTGATGAAACTGCTCGGCCACGAGTCCATGGTGACCTCACAGCGCTACGTCACCGCCGCCGGCACCGAAACCCGCACCGCCGCAGCCCAAAACAAGCTCTACGGCCTATTAGAGCACGAACGCTAACCGCGGCAACCTCAATGGCGGCAAGCGCCGTTACGATGGTCGGACGGTGGATCACGCTAGTCATCTTGTCGCACAACGCTGTTTGGCAAAAACAGAGAATATGACAGGTATGCGCTGGATACGCTGCGACTCAACACGTTTCGACGGCTAATGATGCCACTTGTCCGGTCTCAGTGCAGTTGGTAGGTTTCGCAATCAATCTAATATCTGACGGATTGACCGCCAATTCTCAGTGGAGTTGGCATCTCCGAACGATGCCGGCAAGGGTCGACTCGGACTGGCTGGCCAACGCGGGACCCTCACCACGTTCTGCATCGACTGCACAGCGAGGCTCCGGTCCGCCGCGCGTTGAGGTGGGGCGACGTGGCGGTCGCGGGGTGAGGGTGGCCGGTGATGTACCTACGGAGATGCCAGTGAGCAGATCCTCGACGTGCGCCGGTCGGTTGGCCCGGACACTCCGATTACCGTGTTACCGAACCATCTTGGCGGCTTCACTCGCAGCTGACACGGACCCTGGTGCTGCCAGGATGCGGTGGCTTGATCATGAAAGTTTGTTCCCGTCGGAATAACCTGGTCCCGACGGGCGTCGCACCCGTCAAGGCCGACAGTGTAGGGATGGCGATGAAGATCGGGATCTCCACATTCGTCAACGACGACTCGATCGACACGCTGTCACTGGCCCGTGCGATCGACGAACGGGGTTTCGACTCGCTGGTCGTCGCTGAGCACACCCACATCCCGGCCAGCCGGGAGACGCCCTACCCGCAAGGTGGCGAGCTGCCGCCGGTGTACTACCGGACGCTCGATCCGTTCGTCACGCTGGCCGCTGCCGCGGCGGTGACCTCCAGGATCGAGCTGTTCACCGGGATCGCGCTGCTGATCCAGCGCGATCCGATCATCACCGCCAAGGAAGCCGCCAGCATCGATCTGATCTCCGGCGGCCGGTTCGTGTTCGGCGTGGGCGCCGGCTGGAATATCGAGGAGCTGCGCGACCACGGCACCGACCCGAAGACCCGCGGTGCGCTGCTGGACGAACGCATCGAGGCCATCAAGGCCCTCTGGACCGAGGATCCCGCCGAGTACCACGGTAAGTACGTCGACTTCGACGCGTCCTACAGCCGACCCAAGCCCGTCCGTCAGCCGCATCCGCCCATCTTCATCGGCGGCGACTCCGATGCCACCGTCAAACGGGTGATCAGGCACAAGGCGGGCTGGATCTCCAACCCACTCCCGGTGGAGGCGCTGACGAAACGCATCGACCAGATGCGTGACGGCGCCGGCCACGACGTCCCGCTGGCGATGTTCGGCACGCCCCAGAACCCCGACTACTGGCGCGCCGCCGACGAATTGGGTTTCGGCCAGCTGGCGCTGCTGTTGCCCACGCTACCGACCGACGAGTCACTGCGGCTGCTCGACGACTACGCCGAACTGGTGGCTCAGTATCGCGGTTAGCGCGCAGGCGGCGTAGCGTCGGTCGGCCGCGAATCTCGCCGAGCTAGTTGTAGATCGTGTAGCGCTTACGTCGAGTCGGCCCGCGACGTGATCGACCGAATCGCGGATGAGGAAGAAGCCGGCCTCGTTGACGCATACGCCACTGGTTGGCCTTTCGGCGCTCATCGGCGGCACGGGAAAGCTCCGTTGGCGATCTTGGTCCCTGCTCGATACTAAGGCATGCTCTGCGACAACGCTTTCCAGACCTCTCACGTCTTGTTCAATCGCGACTTTGTGGCGGCCTCGATGATCACGGGAAGCTTTGATGAACCGCGCCGCCGCCACGGCGTGCGCCGTCTATGGCAGCGCATCCGATCGCCGGCAGCCCCGCCATACGGTCTCGAGCAGGTCGATCAGCGCCGCGTCATCGAGCGGCGATAGCGCGAACAGCAGGCGGTAGTACGGGGGCGAGACCAGCGCGTCCACAATCACGTCAACGTCGGTGCCATCGCGGATCTCACCCCGAGCGACCGCCTGGCGCACGATGGCGGCCACCGCCGCGCGACGGGGGTGCAGCCATCGATCAAGCACGGCGCGGGCCATCTCGGGGTCGGAGGCCGACGCCGCGACCACGTCGCGGAGCAGCGGTCCGGTACCGGTGTCGGTGAGGATGGCGTTCAGCGCGCGCAGGTGGTGCTCGAGCGCCTCCTTGGAACTGCTGCCGGGTGCCGCGATGATAGGGTCGCGTACCGAGTCGAGCAGCCCTTCGAGCACGATCGCCGCCGCCGAGGGCCACCATTTGTAGATCGTGGTGCGGCTGACGGCTGCCCGCTTGGCGATGGCATCGACGGTCGCGGCGGCCGGCCCACCGGCCCGGGTCAATTGCGCGGCGGCGCGCACCACGGCGATCCGCACCCGCGCGCTGCGGGGTCTGCCCCTGCGCCCCGGCTGCACCGTTTGGGTTGCGGTGTCACCCTGTGTACCATCATTTATGGACACGATGTCCAGTATATTGCTCTTCCGCCGTGCAGCCATCGCCGACTGGCACTGCCATGAAAGGATCAGGACAGGCCAGTGCCGACGCGATCGCACACCTTCAGACGCGCGACAGCCCTACTCGTGGTGGTCGCCGCGGCCACCGGCTGCACCGCGACGAGTTCCACCTCATCGGCTGAATCGCCCGACACGTCAATCGCGTTGTCGAGCCCGCCGCAGTCAACGCCGGCGGGCCGGGTAGCGCCCGACTATCGCCGGCTGCTGATCGAACCCGGCGACATCAACACCGGCACAGACACCTTCGCGACCCGCTCGTCAACCACCAACCCCGGCGGATCAGACGGTGTTTCGGCTCTTTTCGTCAACCAACACGACACCCGGGCAATCGGCGACACCATCCTGATCCTGCCCGACAGCGCCGCAGCGACGACCACACTCAACACGACCGTGTCCTCCCTCGGGACGATCGTCACCGGGGGTCGTCCTCAACCGTCGCCGGTGGGCACCGGCGGCATCGTGGTTTCGGGTAGCTCGCCGGACGGATCCAAGGCTGTGACAGTGCTGTTGTTCACCGAGGGCAGGGCCGTTGTGCGACTGGAATTCGGCAGCGCCCCAGGTGATCCCATGCCACCGCAGGTTGTCACCGACGTTGGGAAGAAGCAAGAGATCGCCATCAGGACCGGGCTGCCGGGTTGACCGACGGTGTCCGGGCTCAGCGCCGGCTGTGCGTCGGGCCCGAGGGTGATTCCGGCTTGGCGGTAGGCCCACAGCGTCAGCCCGGAGCAGTCAAAGTTGTGGCCCCCTTCGCTCCCCACACATACGGCGTACCGAGCTTCGTTGACGCCGCCCTGACGGCCTGCTGGGCGGCCGGACCGCCACCGGCCACAACCGCACGGCGGTTATGTAGCCCAACAAGAGGCGCAGAAACCCCTGTGAAGCTGCCCGCGCGGCGGGAGTTTGGTGAGGGCGGACAGGGGTCAATGTTACATATTCTCGACACTCGCACAGTAATCGTAATACGGCCTCACTGGGGGTGGCCGGCGAAGAACTGCCAGAGGGTTGATGTGGCATTGAGCGCCCGGGACGGCGGGTCCCCACGCCCCAACGACGCGCTACCCGGCCATTGGTGCCCGGCGCCGTCGACCGTGATCAGCACGACGCCGCGGCCGTCGCAGTCGGCGGTGGAAGTAGTCACGGGACCCGCCGTGGTGACGCTCGGTGCGGCGCACCGGTCCACATTGCGCCAGAACGCATTCACCTCGGCCACCGCCGGACCGTCGATATGGGCAGCCCCCTCACCGGGTTCGCCGTCGTAGCGGATGTTGCGGTCGAGCGTTCCGTGGATATGCATCACCGATGTCGGGTGTGGCGCTGAACACTCACCGAGTTGGGTGGCAGCATCCGGCCCGATCGCGGCGAACGTTGTCGTGTGGCAGGCCAGCGTGTACGCCATCATCCCGCCGTTGCTGAAGCCGGTCGCATAGACGCGAGCAGGGTCGATGCCGACGTTGCCGGCGATGTCACCTACCACAGCGGTGATGAAGCCGACGTCGTCGATCCCCTCGCGCGCGGGTCGACCGCAGCAGCCACCGCCTGTGTTCCACGCCCGGCCGGTGCCGTCGGGATAGGCGACGACGAACTTGGCCGAATCCGCCAATTCGTTCCAGCCGTAATTTGTTTCGGCGTCTTCGGCGCTGCCTAAGCCGCCATGCAGCATGATGACAAGCGGAGCCGAGGCGGGCAGGCCCGCTGGCACGTAGACACGGTAGGAGCGGTCGAGCCCGCCGACGCTGATCGGGCGGACGGTAGTGCCCTGGGGGAAGACCGGCCGGACGGGCTCGCGCCGAAAGCAGGACGCGGAGCACGCCGCGACGACGAGCAGTACACCGACGAGCGCGGCGAGTCTTCCGAGCATGCCTCCAAGCTATGCCGCGAATGTGACGCCAGAGTCAGGATTCGGTGAAGCTAGCAGCGATCCGCGATGCGCGCTCGACCGCGCTGGACTGAAACCGCCGACGAGTGTCGACGTGGAAGTTTCCGCCAAGCCGTTCGAACAGATTTTCAAGGGATTGAAAGCGGCTCACGCGCCCGTCGATCCCAAGACATGCCCGACGACGCCTCCGGACAGGCCTTCATCGCGCATCAGCCGGTCGACGGTGCAGGCCGGCACCCGATGCCCCTGAAGGCGCAGATAAGCCGCCATCTTGTGCTGTTCGTACATGCCCGCCGGCGTCCCGAACGTCGCACTCAGCGCCTCGGTCAGATGAGCATCAGTCACCGTTGCGACACAGCCATGCCCTGACATGGATAACTGCTGTTATTCAGGAATACTTGCGACCATCGCTCCATGACACTGGCGCCCCGCCGCCCCGATGATGATGAACCGCCTTACCTGGGCTGGTTTTTGGCGTTTCTTGCCGATCGGGCCATCCGCAAGCCCTCACGGCATACCACCAAGGCCTATCGACAGGACTTCGTTGCAATCGCCACCCTGCTAGCCGGTGATCCCGGGCGTGTCGTGCAGTTGACGCCGGGCGCGATTACGAAGGATGCGATGCGCGCGGCCTTCGCCGTTTATGCGACACCCGCGAGGCCGCATCGATCCGGCGCTGCTGGTCCAACTGGAACACACGTTGTGCGACTTTCTCTACTCAGGTGAGCTCATCACGGACAATCCGATGCCACTTATCGGCCGACCCAAGGTCGCGAAGACACTCCCGAAAGGGCTTGGCGCTGACACGATCTCCGAGCTGCTGAGGGTGATCGACGAGGTCCGTGGTTCGGGGCGCCGCTCCGAGTGGGCCGAGCGCGACCGGGCCATCGTGCTGACGGCGGTGCTCGCCGGATTACGCGCGGACGAGCTTATGCGCGCCAACGTCGGCGACATCCGGCCGGCAGACGACGGCGGTGTCATTCACGTGCGTGGCACGGGCAACAAGGATCGCCGGATACCGCTGGAACAGGCCCTGATTCACGAACTCGAGTTGTATCTGGAGTCCCGGCCAGCGCGCTTTCCAGGCAGCACCAAACGGAGGCCCACCAACGGCGGACTGGCCGCCTGGCCGGCCACTGCCGCGCTGTTCGTCAGCACTGACGGTCAACGCATCACCCGGGGCACCTTGCAGTACCGGATGCTGCGCGCATTCAAGAAAGCCGGGCTGAACAGCCACCGCGCGGCAGGAGTCTTGGTGCATGGATTCCGCCACCTTCGCCACCGAGCTCGCCAACCGAAACGTCAGCGTGTACGCGCTGATGAAGCTTCTCGGACACGAGTCGATGGTGACCTCGCAGCGCTACGTCGACGGCGCGGGAACGCAGAACCGCGCGGCAGCTGCCCAGAACCGGCTCTACGGCCTGGTTTGAACAGTCTCGGGATCCGTAGCTCCTACGGTTTTCTCACGCGGGCCTCGCCTTCCGACCGGGGCTAAGCTTCGGAGCGCAAGCTCAACTCCGTTACCGATCTGGCGTTGCGAGAATTTTGAAGAGCATGTTGTTGACATCGGTGAGGGCCTGGACGTCGATCCGGCGGTGGTGTGCGCTTAGTCTGGCCTTGCGGAGGCTAGTGACCAGTCCCGGTGCAGCCCAGTCATTCCCGCCCAGATCCACACCAAATCCGGTGTCGGGCTCGGTGTCGAATACCGGCACGACGATGACTGTCGGTTCACTTGGAATCTCGTTGTACACGGTAGAGGAGATGACGAGCACGCTGATGCCGGTGTCGGTTGTCCAGATGTCGCCTCGACGTGGGGATTGGCTCAACGCTCTGCTAACTCGTCGAGATTGCGGTCAGCCCACGCCTCGCTGAACGCGGTTGCATCGGGGTGCGTTCGCAACCAGTGGTCGTGTGCTGCACAGCGACGCCGCATGTCCTCGACGTCGAGTAGGTTCTCGATCCAGGAGTTCATCGACTGCTGATCTGCGTCGGCATAGCGTTTGACCGCCTCATAGGCCGTGTCGGACAGGCGCAACGTGATCATCCTTGCCATCGCTTTATGCTAGCAGATACTGCTAGTCACGAACCCCGTGTGTTGCCACCGGACCGCTCCATGCCCACACAGCTGGGCGAAGGGATGACCGGCAGCCGGCTCGGGTTCCGAATCGATCGCCGCAAGCAGCTTTTGCGCTGAATCCGCCGGCAGCCCCTTCGGCAGTGTCTTGGCGATCTTGGGACGGCCAACGAGTGGCATCGGGTTCGCCGCTATCAGTTCTGAGGTGTACAGGAAGGTGCACAACACGTTCCACGTCGACCAGCACCGCTGAATAGACGCCGCCTCGTGGGTTTCGGCGTATTGCGCGAAGGCCGCTCGCACCGCCTCAGTTGTGATGTTGCCCAACGACATTGCAGATAGATCCTGATCGCTGCCGACGATGAGCGCTGCGATCGCGTCGAAGTCCTGGCGATAAGCCTTCATGGTGTGTGGCGACGGCTTGCGCGTGCCGCGGTCGGCCAGAAAGGCCGCGAACCATTCTGGGCGCGAAGCTTCGTTATCGCGACGCTGGTCGAGGCCCGTCGGCATAGTGGCAGTTTTTCATGGATAACGACGCTTATCCATGAATGGTGTCCGGCGCTGAGGCATCTGGGGGAGGGGCTGAACACGCCCTCGGCACGCTGATACGGGACCCGCGGCATCCGTCGACAGTGTCACTGGGACGAGGTGCCCGGCGTCCGGCGCGGCGCGGCCGGCGCGCTCGCCTGGTCGCCGGCGCGGATCGCTTGGCGGCCATCACCGGCCCCCCGGGCGGCCGAAAAATTCGCGTCGTCTCGAAAAAAATGACTACCGCGGCCGGCAGTCAGGCCCCCGCCCCCGAACATTGTCGGGGGTAGGGGATCAGCGCGCGGGGTGCTGGATGTGCACGACGGCGATTCTGGCACGCGGCCCGCGGCGTAGGCCGAAAGCGTGTGCCTCAGTTCTCGATGAGCTGAGGCGGTCAGGGTCCGATCTGGTAGACGTGGTCGGGCGTCGCGATGGACGTGACGTCCGTCGCCAGCTGTCCGGCCGCGTCCAGCTTGGGAACGTCGGAGTTGACCATCACCACCAGTGTGGCGTCGCGCTCCGGCAGGTACACCATTACCGTGGTGTAGCCGGGGATTTCGCCGTTGTGGCCGATCCAGCCCTCTGCGCTGAAAATGGCGAACTTGTAGTCGACCCCCGGCGCCATGGTGGTCCCGCCGGAGAGCCGTTGCGCCTGGGTGCCGGGGCTCAGCAGCGCGCCCGTGCCCAGGGCTGCCGCCCAGGTTTTCAGATCGGCGTCGGACGACACGATCTGGCCCGCGGCGTAGCCCCAGGACGGATTCCACAGCGTGGCGTCGACGATCGTGCCATCGGGTGTTTCGTTGTACCCGTGGGCGTACGGGTCAGGCATCAGCCCGTTCGCCGGGAAGCTCGTCTGGGTCAGCCCCACCGGGCCAAAGATGTTCTGCTGCAAGTAGTCCGCGAGCGACAGCCCGCTGACCTTTTCGATAACCATGCCCAGCAGCGCAGCGTTGGTGTTGGAGTACTCGTACTGGCTTCCCGGCGGGAAGTTGAGCGGTTGGGCCAACGCCCAGTCAAGAAGTTCGCGCGGCGTCGTCGCGAAGGCATCCGGTCCTGCGGGCGCTTCGGCGTAGATGCGTTGCAAGAAGACGTCGGATTCGGCGTAGTCCGCTAGGCCGCTGCGCATCCGGCCCAGCAGGTCCAGCGTGATCACGTCACCGGACGGCACACCGTCGACGTAACGAGAAATCGGATCGCTCAACCGGATCCGGCCCTGATCGACGAGTTGAAGCACGGCGGTTCCGGTGAACGTCTTGGTCACGCTGCCGATGCGGGTGTGGTCGTCGACGGACATCGGCGCTCCGGTGGCGGTGTCGCTGACGCCGACCGCTCGCACATAGTCGATCTCGCCAGGGATCGACAGGCTGACGATTGCGCCGGGAACGCCCATCTCAGCGACTCGGGCTTCGATCGCTGCGTTCAGCCGGGCAGTGAGGTCCGCCGTCGGGTCTGCTGCCGCGTGTGGCGCGACCGTGGCGATGACGAGCAGTGCGGAGGCTAAGGCGGAAACACGTCGCATCGGAGCATGGTCGCAGCTGGCAGGATTATTCGCATGATCTCCACGAAGTCGATTGCCCACGGCCGGCAAACCGGCACCGACATCGCGCGCTCGCGAAGGTTCTACGATGCCGTCTTCGGTTGGCCGGTTCTCCTCGAAGCGGCGCGGCGCATAACCGCAGGTCAGCAGCACGGCGCCGTCTTCGAGGCGCGCCATGGTGCGCGAAGATTGGGCGTGGTTGCTCTTGCTGGCCCTGCTGGCGGGGCGGAGACTGGTCGAGTTCGTCGTCGTGGACCCCGATGCCTCAGTGGTGCCGGTGAGCCTGTAGGTCAGCATGGTGGCGGAGGGCTTCCACGGGAACCGTGGATTGGTGCCGTCGAGCCCGAACGTCAGACTTTTGAATTTTCCTCCCTCCCCACGACGGACACCGCGGGCGTCCGCGTGTGAAGGGAGATAAACCGCCGTGGAAGTCGTTCATGCCCGCTGTGCAGGGCTGGACATCTCGAAGAGGGACGCCAGGGTGTGCGTCCGGGTCGCCGGTGCTGGGCGCCGCAAGACCGTTGAGATGGTCACGACCTGGGGCTCAATGACGAGCCAAATCCTGGCGCTGCGCGAGCATCTGATCGCCGAGCGGATCACCTGTGCGGTGATGGCGGCCATCGGTGATTATTGGAAGGCGTTCTACTACCTGTTGGAGAGCGCGGGATTCGAGGTGCTGCTTGTGAATTCGCGGCACCTCACGAATGTGCCGGCACGCAAGTCCGACTTGTTGACCGAACTAGCGCGGGGACTTCGGGGCGGGTGCGTGCGGGGAGGGGTGCGGCTGGCTAGGTTCGCTGCTCGTGATCGGCGATGGAGAACGGGGCCGCGGGATTTGGCGGTGCTGGTGGTGCCGGGTCGGGGTGGTCTGGAGGTGACCGGCGATCTGCTCCGGCCGTATCGGCTGGTTGATGCCGACGGTGCGGTCGTCGCGGCGGTCGCGGCGTATTTCGCCGAGTTGCTGGCGTGCGGGCGATCGGCGACCAGTCAGCGTTCGTACGGGATGGATCTGTTGCGGTGGTTTCGGTTTCTGTGGGCGCTGGGGGTGGCCTGGGATCGGGCGACTTGGGTGGAAGCCCGCGATTTCTGTCGCTGGTTGCAGATCGTGGACAAGTCGGTCCGGCCGCACTGGCGGCGTCCGGACGGTGATGCTGCCGTGGTGGCGCGGTCACGGACCGGGCCGGGGGTGAATGCGGTGACCGGCAAGGCGGTTCGAGGTAGCCGGTATGCGGCGGCGACGGTGGCGCACTGCGAGACGGTGCTGCGCGGGTTTTATGACTTTCACCTGGAGGCGGGCACGGGGCCGATGGTCAACCCGTTCCCGCTGGCGCGATATCGCGGTGCCGGCCGGGTGGATGCCCATCACAATCCGATGGAGCCGTTCGCCGGGCATCGCAGCGGCCGGTATCGGCCGAAGGTGGTGGACCGGGCGCCGCGGTGTATCCCCGACGAGCGGTTCGACGAGTTGTTCGCGCAGTTGGGGTCGCATCGTGACCGGGCGCTGGTCGCGTTCTGGGTGTCGACCGGGGCGCGGGCGTCGGAGTTGCTGGGTGCCACGGTCGGCGACGTCGACCCGGGACAGCAGTTGATCACGGTGATCCGCAAGGGAACTCGGGCGATGCAGCCGTTGCCCGCCGCGCCGGATGCGTTCGTGTGGCTGCGGCTGTATCAGGTGCAGCTGGCCGGGGCTGGCGCCGGCCGGGCGGGACCAGCCGTTGTGGTGGACATTGCGAGAACCGTTTCGGCCGCTGCGCTATGACGCGGCCCGTCGCGATGTTCAACCGGGCCAACGCGGCGTTGGGGGCGAACTGGTCGTTGCACGATCTGCGGCACACCGCGGCGTATCGGATGGCTCGAGACCCGCAGATGCCGCTGACCGATGTGCAGTGGGTGCTCGGTCACGCCCATCTGTCCACCACGCAGCGTCTACCTGACACCAACCCTCGGGAATTGCATCAGGCGGGAGAGTTTCGGCTGGTTGGCAGGTGAGAGACCGGGGTTACGTTACCGGGTTGGCCGTCTGAAAGCGGCTGCTGGTCAGGGGATTTGCGCAAGCCATCCCGCCTGATGCATGATTCACCCACTCTTCGGATGCGTGGGAGGTGGGAGTGCGGCAGGTCGATCTGGCGGGAGCGGCTCATCTGGAGCTGGTGTCCGGGGTGGTTCATCTGCACCCGCAGGACGTCATGGTCGAGGCGATGCTGCGCGGCTGGCGGGCTCAGCAGGCCGCGCGAGGGCTGCGGGAGAGCACGGCGGTCGACAGGGAGCGCTCGGTGCGCCGGTTCCTGGCGTTCACCAACGAGTACCCGTGGCGGTGGGCACCGACGCACGTGGACGAGTGGTCGTTGTGGATGACCAGCGAGAAACGCCTGGCACCGTCCACGATTCGTGGCTATCAGGGCAATCTGCGGCTGTTCAGCGAGTTCCTCACCGATGGCCGCTACGGCTGGGCTTGTGGCGTGCGAGAAGGAGTTCGGCACCCATCCGGTCCCGATCTGCCACGAGTGGAACACGATCGCGCACCTGAACAGCTACGAGGGCCGCCCGGAGGCGAGACCGTTCACACGGGAGGAGTTGCAGCGGTTCCTCGACTACGCCGACGAGCAGGTCGAGCGCGCGGTCCGCGCGAAGCGCAAGGGGGCGCTGGCCGCCTACCGTGACGCGACCTTGTTCAAGGTCGTCTACGGCTGGGGGTTGCGGCGGACGGAGGCGGCGAAGCTGGATGTCGTCGATTTCGGCCGGAACCCGAAGGCGCCGCAGTTCGGGCGCTTCGGCATGCTGAATGTCCGCTACGGCAAGGCGAAGAAGGGCCAGCCGCCGCGGCGCCGCAATGTGTTGTCGGTGATGGATTGGGCGGTGGAGGCCGTCGCGGACTATGTCGAGAACGTGCGGCCGAGGTTCGGGTTCGACGACTCATCCGGCGTTGTGGGTCACCGAACGTGGGGGCCGAATCAAACCGGCGGAGATCAACGCACGGTTCGTCGTCTACCGCGATGCCTTGAAGTTGCCGAAAACGCTCGTGCCCCACTCGATCCGGCACTCGTACGTCACCCACCTCACCGAGGACGGTGTTGATCGGCGCTTCATCCAATCTCAGGTCGGCCACGAGTGCGACAGTTCCACGGCAATCTACACCCACGTCAGTGACGACTACATGAACACCGCTCTGCGACAGGCGCTTTCGCCTGCGTTCACCCCGTCCACCCGATAGATAGGATCGTCATGGCAGCCAAGCTGGACTACCGCTGGAATCTGCGCCGGGTGATGGCCGAGCGCGGCATGTTCGCCACCACCGATCTCAGCGCCCCGTTGGCGAAGCGGGGCATCGAACTGTCCTCGAGCCAGGTCTACCGGCTCGTCGTCGAGCGCCCGGAACGACTGAGCCTGAAGGTGCTCATGGCGCTGCTGGACATCCTCGACTGCACGATGGACGACCTGATCGAGCCAGTCGCCACCGCCTCGGCTGCCACCACGCGGAAGAAGGCCGTCGGTGCCGACGGCAGCGTCGGCGATCTGCGGCCCAAGCGGGCCCGCATCCGTGGATCCGGTCAATCGTGACCGTGGTCGAGCAAGACCGGGAGATCGCTGACCCGATCGGTCTGATCACGGACCTGGTCGCCGCGGCCGAACCGCATCTGGCGCTCGACCGGATCAGGTCGGTGGTTGTCGCGGTGGCGGGAGGGCGGGCGAAATCACGGCGGCTGGCCGCGGCCTTGGCGGCACGTCCAGGGGTTCTGCTCGACGGCCGATCCCCGGCACCGCGCGTGGTTGGTGAGCTGCTGCGGGCATTGCGCGCGGCCGGCGCCACTGCGATCTCAGCGCCATCCTGCGCCACCTGCGGCAAGGCCCTGCGGACCTTCACCCGCCGAGGCGAGCACTGGTATTGCGGTCCTTGCGAACAACGACGGGCACCGTGTGCCGGCTGCGGGGAGATCAAGCGGGTGAAGGTCATCGACCGTGAGGGCCATCCGCGATGCGCTCAGTGCTCGGACGTCGATGACCGTGACCCGATCGCGGTGATCCACGCCGTTGTCGCCGAAATCGATCCCCGCGTCGGCTATGACACCGTCGCCGACGTAGTCGACCGGTCGTGTCGGCAACGCGCTTACCAGCAGAAACTGGCCTGGGCCATCGAGTCCGATCCCGCGCTGCTCACCGGTGACGCTCATCGAGCACCGCTGCGGGTGATCCCCCGGTTCGTCGAGCATCTGCATGCCGGCGCGAGTGGCCGGCGTCGTTCTGCCGACTTGCCCCGGTTGCCATCGTGTGGTGCGTATCGACAAGCCGCTCAACGGAGTTCGGGTCTGCCGAACCTGCATCGCGCACTCCCGTATCGAAGAATGTTCACGTTGCCAGGCCCGTCGAGAGCCGGTCACCCGCGATCGGCACGACCGTCCGATCTGCGCCAACTGTTTCATCACCGACCCGGCAAATCTGGAGACCTGCCTCGGCTGCGGGCGCCTGCGCCCGGTCAGTCGCCGCACCGCTTGACGGGCCACTCTGCCCGACTTGCCACGCACTTCCCGTGCTGACCTGCTCGATCTGCGGCGACACGACACGGTGCGGCATATCGCGTACCACAGGCCG
This sequence comes from uncultured Actinomycetota bacterium, assembly GCA_963799495.1. Lineage (GTDB taxonomy): Bacteria > Actinomycetota > Actinomycetes > Mycobacteriales > Mycobacteriaceae > Mycobacterium. The sequence goes on along the minus strand of CAWCXH010000019.1, from coordinate 8,688 downwards.
GCCGTGGTGCCCGCCCTGCCAACGCCGATCGGCGACCTGCTCGGGCTGCGGGGACCATCGCTCGATCGCGGCCGGCACCCTGGCCCGTCCGCTCTGCGCCGACTGCGCACCGCCGACAGCCTGGCTCGACTGTCCGACCTGCAGCGACCCCGACCATCCCGAAACCGGGGCAGTGCGTCCGATGCCGGATCAACCGGCGCCTGGAGGAGATCATGGGACCGGCCACGGCGGACCTCGCCCCTGGGCTGCTCGCACTGCGGCACGACATTGCTACCGCCGAACATTCCATCACCGCCCACCGCTGGCTCACGAAACAACCCGTCGTCTCGGTCCTGTCCGACCTTGCGGCCGGACGCATGCCGCTGACCCACGAGGCGTTCGACGAACTGCCGAAACGGCAGATCCTCGAGCACCTGCGCCTGACGCTGATCGCCGTCGGTGCGCTCCCCGAACGCGACGAGGAACTCGTCCGTCTCGAACGCTCGCTCACCGATTTCCTGGCCACGCAACAGGATCCGGTCCGGCGCACACTGCTGCACCGCTACCTGACCTGGCACCTGCTCAGACGTCTGCGCAGCCGAAACAACGGCCGCCCCACGACCCGACAACAAGTCCTGCGCATCCGCGCCCACCGACGCGCGGCCGAGGCATTCCTCGACTGGCTCGACACCCACAACCTCACCCTGACCACCTTCCGCCAGCCCGACCTCGACCGCTGGCTGACCGATCCCGCCGGCGGATATCGCTACGAGACCGCCACCTTCATCCGATGGGCCCACGCCAACAAGCTCACCACCGCCTACCTCCCAGCTCGCCGCTGGCGCGGCCCGGTCAACCCGCTCAACGATGATCACCGATGGGCAACCGCCCGGAAACTACTGCACGACACCACGATCGAGATCGAGGACCGTCTCGCCGGCCTGCTCCTGCTCCTCTACGCGCAAGGCCCGTCCACGATCAGCCTACTCACCACCGACCAGATCTCGATCACCGACGCCGACGTCCGGATCAGCTTCGGCCGCACACCAATCCGACTACCCGAACCCGTCGACGAGCTCACCCGCACCGTCGTCACCAAGCGCAAGGGCCACGCCACCATCGGTGCCACCGCTGCGTCGCGCTGGCTGTTCCCCGGCGGCCAGCCCGGCCGCCCCATCAGCACCGAGCGGCTCAAACTCCGACTGAATCGGCTCGGCATCCGCCCGAACCAGGCCCGCAGCACTGCGCTGTTCCAGCTCGCCACCGAGATCCCCGCAGCCATCCTCGCCAGAACGCTCGGCATCAGCGTCAACTCCGCCGTCCGCTGGCAACAGATCTCCGCCGGAGACTGGACCAGCTACGCCGCCGACGTCAGCCGCCGGCCTACCTCTCAAACACGAACCACCGGAGGCATTCAGACAGTTTGAATATCCGACGTCACCATTTCGGTCACCGAGGACGTGATCGCCGGTCTGCTGGCCTTCGAGTAGTCGACTACTCATGCCGCACCCGTTCGCAGCGACCAGAATCGGTTCACGGCTGTTTCAACGCCCACCCAAGCCACCACCAGCCACGCCAACTCGTCGAGATCGCAAGAAATATGACCGCAGTAACTTTTGTCCCTGCAGTATCCGGACCGGTAGACATGGCCGGGAACTGGCCTATCCTCCGGCGGGATACTCAGTACGCAACGATCCACTCCGCGCTGGTGGAGAGTACGGGGGTCTGCGGCATCGTCGTGATCGGCGACGCGGGCGTCGGGAAGACGACGCTGGCCCGGTTGGTGACGCAGTCGCTGCCCTACCCGGTGCGGTGGGTGGCAGGAACAGAGTCGGCGCGCAGCATCCCGTTGGGCGTGTTCGCCCATCTGGCCGGGTCGGCGAGCTCCCGCGACCCTATCGGGGTCCTCGCGGCCGCACGCGAAACCATTCTCGCCGAAGGCCGGTCGGTGATCGGGGTTGACGACGCCCACCTGTTGGATCAGCTGTCGGCCACACTGTTACACCAGCTGGCGTTGGACGGGTCGGTGCGCATCGTGGCCACGGTGCGCGCCGGGGAATCCGTGCCCGACGCGATCACCTCGCTGTGGAAAGACGGCTACCTGCAACGGCTGCACCTGATGGCGTTCACCAAGGACGAGTGTGTCGGCCTGATCGAGGAGGCGCTCGGCGGCCGTGTCGAGGGGCTCAGTTCCGATCTGATGTGGGAGGCCTCCGGCGGCAACGCACTGTTTGTGCGACACCTGGTCGAGGGAGCGTTGGAAGCCGGAACGCTGCGCCAGGTGCGCGGGGTGTGGCAGCTGCGCGGACGCACCGCCGTCACCTCCGAACTGGCCTCGCTGCTCGACGGCCGCATCGATCAACTACCCGATGATGTGCTGCACCTGCTGCGGCTGCTCACCTTCTGCGAGCCCCTGGACCTGGACACGCTCACCAGCTTGGTCGGCAGCGACGCCGTCGAGGACGCCGAGACCCGCGGGCTGATCCGCGTCGTCGCCGAGCACCACGGCGTCGACGTCCGGTTCAACCACCCGTTATTCGGCGAATTGATCAGGCGACGCCTGGGTATGGCGGCCGCGCGGCGGCTGCGCGGGGAACTCGTTCGCGCTTTACGCGAGCGGGCCCTGGGCGCACCGGGCCAGCGGATCCGGTTGGCGGAGTTGACCCTCGACAGCGACGAAGCAGCCGACGTCGAGCTGCTGGTGACCGCCGCCCGCGATGCGATCGCCTTGACCAACATCACCCTCGGTGAGCGGCTGGCCCGCGCGGCGGTCAGCCGCGGTGGCGGCCTGGACGCCAGCGAACTGCTGGCCCGATCCCTGCTGTGGCAGGGTAAAGCCGCCGAATCCGAGGAGACGCTGAGCCTGTTCGACCCCGACACCATGACCGAGGTCGAGCTGGTGCGCTGGGGAACCGCACGAATCGCCAACCTGCAGTGGTCCATGGGCGACGCCGAAGGCGCCGACGAGGTGCTTAAACTGCTGCGCAGCAAGGTCACCCACCCTGGGCTGCGGCTACTCGTCGATGGCGTCGCATCGGCATCCCTGCTCTTCGAGAACGAGCTCGACGCGGCAATCGCACACTGCCGAACGGGTTCTCGCGGATCGCGCCGCATCGGCGGTCGCGGTCGGGTGGGCGGTCTTTGGTGGCGCACTGGCACTGGCACTGATGGGGCGGGTGGACGAGGTCGCGGTGCTCGCAGAACGCGGCCGCCGCATCGAGCACGGGGTCGACGGACTGCTGCTGTACCTTACTGCGTTCGGTGAGGTGCGGGCGCTGGCCCTGGCCGGCGAATTCGACTCCGCCGAGAAACGATCCGCCGACATCGTGCAGATCTGTTCGGCCGGCCAGTACCTGGCCTGGGGCATGGGCAATGTGCTCAGCGGCACCATCGAGCTGGCCCGCGGCAGCTTCCTCGACGCCATACCCCGGATGGAGCAGACCGTGGCGGCGCTGACCTCCGAGTCGGCGGCGTCATGGAGCTTCCCGGCCCGGCTGCTGCTGGCCCAATCCTATTGCGCGCTCGGACGGGTCGAGCCGGGCGCCAAAATGGTCGCCGAACTGCGCACCCGTTTCGGCCGGCATGTCGCGCTGTTCGGGCCGCAGCTGCGCATCGCCGAGTCGTGGCTTGCCGCCGCCGAGGGAAACGTGAGCGGCGCAATCGTTTTGGCGCTGGACGCCGCGCGACTGGCCAAGGAATCCGGGCAGCGGGCGATCGAAATGCTCGCGCTGCACGACGCCGTCCGCTACGGCGACCGGTCATGTCTGGCACGCCTCGTTGAGGTCGCCCACGCTACCGGCGGACGACTGGCGACCGTGCTGGCCGCGCACGCCGCCGCGGTGACCGACCGCAATGCCGACGCAATATATGCCGCGGCGCAACAACTCGAACAGATCGGTGCGCTGCTGTTGGCCGCGGACGCCGCCGCGCAGGCCGCCGCCGCCTATCAGGCCGCCGGCGACCGCCGACCCGCCGGCGAAGCAGCTGGCACCGCGCACCGTCTTGCCGCCGCCTGCGGAGGGCTTCGCACCCCCGCGTTGGACCTCGCGGGCAGTCCGCTGCCGCTGACCGTACGCGAGCGCGAGATGGCCAATCTTGTCGCCGCAGGCCTGAGCAATCGCGACATTGCCGACCGACTAACGGTGTCGGTGCGCACCGTGGAGGGCCACCTCTACCGGGCGTGCACCAAATGCGACTGCACCGACCGCGACCAGCTCGCCGCGGTGATCCGCAGCGGCCAACCCAGATAGGTCGAGCAGATCGTCCCGGTTCGTCGACATCGCAGCATCGTCGGTAACCGCAGTCGTGCCCAACCGGGGCGCCACCGGAACATCGATGGAGACGCGCTGCGGCTAACCTTAAAGGCAGCTCTCGGCATCGCCGCGCTGTCGGTGACACGGTCCAGGGACACCTACTTCGCTGCCAAGTACCGCCGTATCTGCGCGCGACGAGGACCGATGAAAGCCCTTGTGGCGGTTGAACGGGCGATGGTCGTCGCCGCGCACGGCGTGCTCACCAACGGTGAGTTCTACCGAGATCTCGGCGCGAACTATGTCGCGAAACGTCGACGAGACCAACACGCGCACAACTCGGCGCTCGCCGCCCGATTCCTGGCCCGGTTCGAGTGCCGCCGACAATCGTCCGAACCAACGGGGTAGTCAAGCACACCGACGGACGCACCAACGCATACGTCAGCCGTATCGCTTGTGACCTCTAGGGCTACAGCGACTGACTCATGATGATCGGCGCGTGTTGCGCAGGCTCTCCGAGGTTGGCATTCCGCACCGTTGGAGGCGGGGTTCCAGCCGAAACGGGGTCTCTCCGAAGGTTTCCGGCGCTGTGTTCGTAGACGAGCCGACGACGTCGTCACCCTCGGTTATCACAACCTAAGATGCCTTAACCGGGGTTCGCTTGCCGCGCTATCGGGCGCCACACCCACGCCAGGCTTTCCGCCCGGCTCGCGGGGTGTCCAGTCGCACGTCCCGGTGATCGGCAGCTCCGGCGCGCACCCGCGCGCACGGCTACGGGCTGATTCTGCTGAGATATCGGCGATGGCGTCGGTGCGCGGGAATAATCGCCATCAATTGCCGCAGCTGACGTGAAGAACCGACAGATCGACTGACCTATCGGCGGCCCACGAGGATGGGAACGGCGCCATAAAAATGACAGTGATCTTGGTGTTCTCGACGATATCCGCTTCGGCGGCAATACCACTCGCGGCGATCGCGCACGCCGACCAGTATTACCAGTTTCAGTCACCATCCGGAAACATCGGCTGCGGGATGGCCCTGCTCAACAACAACGGCTTCGCCATGTGCGAAATCGGTGATCACACCTGGGTGGCACCGCCGCGCCCGCCTGACTGCCATGGAGGATGGGGTGACCGTATCGGGATAAACCAGGGCGGCGCGCCTGCCTTGAGCTGCCACACCGATACCCTGCGCGGCAGCGTAGAGCCGACGCTCAACTACGGCGACAAGTGGTCTGTCAACTCGATCAACTGGGACAGCGAACCCTCGGGCATGACATGCACAGACGCCGGCACCGGTCACTTCTTCCGCATTGCGCGCGATTCCTATGGGCTGCACTGACGAGGACGGCGGTGTGGTGCCGATCCGCAGGACCGCCAGTGAGGCCAGATGGCGCACCTTCGTGCGGCCCTCGTAACGCCGCTGAGTGGCCCGTTAAGCCTCTTCGGACGGGCAGGCGCGACAGCGCTAGCTATCTGGGCAAAGAGCGCGGCCCTTCCACCGCCATGGACGAGCGTCGGGCTCGATGTACGCGGCACCGGGAAAGATATTCGAGCGGCAATGCAGGCTGCCTTGGCAACGCAGCCGGATGTCCTCTTCGGACCATATGGTAGTGGTCCCATGCTCGGCGCCGCACGCGCCTGTGAACGCGTGCTGTGGAACCATGGTGGAGCGAGTTCTCGTCTACGCCGGCCCGCCTTTCCACAGGTAATCAATGTCCTTGCGCCGGCTTCCACCTATTTCAGTGGGGCCCTGCAAGCCGCGCACACCGTCGACCCGTCAATCACGACGATATCCCTTCTTTACAGCACGACGGGATTTGGTAAGGACGTGGCAGAAAGTGCTGCGACAACGGCAGCCAACCTGCACCTTGATCTGACCTCAACCGCGTTTGCGCCTTCTCAGGCGCCGGCGATCGTTCCGGCGGTGCCCGACGGCGATGTCCTCCTTGTGGTAGGGAACTTCGCGGACGAACTGGCTGTTGCCTCACAGTTACTCACCCGTCCCTGGCGCTTTGCCGCATTTGTGGGAGCTGGTGTGGACGAAGTCCTAACCACACTGGGCCATCAACGAGAAGGCCTGCTCGGGCCTGCCCAATGGCTCCCCGCGGCAGCCATCGAGCCCGATGAAGGCCCAGATTCGGATTGGTTTGTTGAGGCCTATCGGAAAGAGGCGGGGATTGATCCTTCTTACGTTGCGGCACAGGCTTTTGCGGCCGGCGTTCTGTACGCACGATGTCTGCGAGACGCGCAGGAAACAACCGACACAGCCATCCAAGCGGTCGCTCAAACGCTAGAATGCACAACGCTTTACGGCAAATTTCAGCTTGACCCTTCCAGCGGCTTGCAGTCGGGGCATCAGGGTCTGATCGTCCAGTGGCAACAGGGGAGGCGCCGTGCCGTGTGGCCGCCGGAGCGGGCGGAATGCCCCGTTATTTTCCCCTTACCGTCGCAGCATCGCCGAGAAGGCCGATGAACCTCGGGGGTACCCCACGACATCGCTCGTGGGGACACCTGTTTACGTCGCAGCTGGTGGAATAGGAACAAACGGGCGTGGTCACCCGCCGGGGGAGGGCCGCGTCGACCCTCGGGGCGTAGGAGGTGCGGTATGACAGCGGCGGCGAGAAAACGTGCCGACCTTGTTCTCTCGGGCGGCGGTATCAAAGGTGTGGCCCTGGTGGGTGCCGTCGGCGCGCTGATCGACGCCAGATACGGCGTCCAGGGGTGTCTGGCACCTCGGCCGGCTCGATCATCGGGGCGATAGGTCCAAGGCACGAACTCACTCGGTCGTTGTGGTCTGCAGGCGGGGTTCAGATCGCCAAGAATTTCTCCGCCGCCACCGCGTGGTCGCGCGAGCCGAGCGACGGCCTGGACCCGCCGTCCCGCAATCGGGCAAGCGGGCCGCGCAAGCGGACTCGGCGGCGTATCGTCGTGAGCGCCGCTGCGGGCGGAAGTAACGGGGTCAGAGGATGCCGATCACGCGATCCCCATGCTGTGCGACATCGCTGGAAAATCGTTTCGCGGCATGGCTTTCCGCGGTGGGCGGGCGTGAGCACCTCTGGATGCGCGACAACCTCGAGGTGAGCCTCACCGCCACCCTCGGGACATCGAGCATGCGCGATACAGATCACCTGGCCGTGCGGGTGGCGCGCATCGATGCCTTTTCCCGCTTGTTCACCTGGGCGTAGAAGCTCGATCACACCTGTCCGTCCTGCGGTGAGGAGGTCGCGCTGGTGATCTTGTCGTCGAATGCGATGCATTACCTACTGCGCCTACTGCAAACCGCGGTCGCCCTGTTCGAGACTGAACTCGAGCAGTCTGGCCGCACCGCTGTGCGAATTCGCCCCAACGCCGGCGACGAGCTGATCTCTCAGGTGCACACGGCGATGCAGATGTACCGCGCACGCACAGAGCTTTCCGCGGACGGGCTTGCCGATCTGGAGCAACTATTCGCAGCCGCACCGTATCCTGTGACAAGAGCAACCGAGACGATGTACCAGGCCACCGTAACGTGGCTGCTGTTGCATGAAGTCGGGCACGCAATCGGCGACATGGCCGGCTTGGCTCCACCGGCACGGTGGTTCCTGGATGCGCTACCCTTCGCCCTGGATGAGGAACGCTACAAGCGGTGGGCCGACGAGTTGAGTGCCGACTTCAATGCCAGCCGCCACCCCCCGGTCGCGTACGTTTCGCGTACGTGAAGGCGTTAGCTCGCACGGCCGGGGCGTAACCTGCACAGAGGAGTGTTGATGATGGGCTGATCGCGTCATGAGGGGCAGCCGGCTTGGGGCCGTGAGCTACGAGACCGACCGTAATCACGACCTGGCGCCGCGTCAGATCGCGCGGTATCGCACGGAGAACGGTGAGGAGTTCGAGGTCCCGTTCGCCGATGACGCCGAGATCCCCGGCACCTGGCTGTGCCGCAACGGCATGGAGGGCACCCTGATCGACGGTGGTGACCTGGCCGAACCCAAGAAGGTCAAGGTGCCGCGCACACCCTGGGACATGCTGCGGGAACGCCGCTCGATCGAGGAACTCGAGGAACTGCTCAAGGAACGCCTCGAGATCATCAAGTCACGCCGCCGCGGCAGCTAGCTTAGCTACCGGCCGGGGTCACGAACCTCGACCAGTACCGGGACCTCTGCCTGAAAGATCCGATCTGATGACTCAGAAGATTTGCTTTGATTGCTTCCATAAGTTGTTCCCTGACAAGCCAATTCGGAAGGTTACGTTGGGTCGGCAATGCGTTGTGTGCAAAGCGCAAACGGATCGAACGGAACAGATGATTCCTGTTGAGGCAGAGGACATTCCGCTGGTTAAGCAAATAGCTTCATAGGCGGTCGGGCCCCGGCCGCGGCGCCCGCGTTGCCCACGTTGCTCGCGTACCTTGGGCAGCTCGTCGGCCAGATGGTCGGGCACCCGCTTGGTTCTGTATGCCCACCGGAAGAATCCGCGGATGC
>CAWCXH010000018.1:0-143358 GCA_963799495.1 uncultured Actinomycetota bacterium | reverse complement strand
CATCGATTTGCAGCACCGGTGCCATCAACGTGACCGTCGCCCCCCGGCTGGCGTAGCGCGCCATCGACCCGGCCGCCGCAATGGTGTCGATGCCGCAACGCAATTCGGTCGTGGTGCGGACGCCGTAGCCGGTCGGCCATTGATGCCGCGCGTCGGCGACAACGACCGTCCCGTCGGAGAATTCGACCTCGTAGCAGGTCCGGCCGAACATCACGTCGGTGGCCGCCACCACCCGCGTCGGCTCACCGTCGGCGCCAAGTAGCCGATCCCCGACCGCGACGTGGCCCATCGTGATCCAGCCCGTCGGCGTCGGCAGCGGCGTATCGAGCGCCAGCGCCTTCCCCACGCCCGGACGCGCCGCGACGACGATCATCTGCCCGGGATGCAGGCCGTTGGTCACGTCGTCGAGTTCGACGAAGCCGGTCGCCACGCCGCGGGCCAGCCCACCCTGGGACGCGATCGCGTCGATCTCGTCCATCGTGGGCTGCAGCAGATCTTCCAGCGGCACAAAGTCTTCCGACATCCGCCGGTCGCTGACGTCGTAGATTTCGGCCTGCGCGCGGTCCACCACCTCAGCGACGTCGGAGCCCTCGGCACCGGCGTAGCCGTACTGCACCACCCGCGTGCCGGCCTCGACCAACCGCCGCAGCAGCGCCTTCTCCGCGACGATGCCGGCGTAGTACCCCGCGTTGGCGGCGGTCGGCACGGTGGAGATCAGGGTGTGCAAATAGGGCGCGCCGCCGATCCGGCGCAGCAATTTGCGGCGGTCCAGCTCGGCGGCGACGGTGACGGCGTCGGCGGGCTCGCCGCGACCGTACAGATCGAGGATGGCGTCGTAGATGTTCTGGTGCGCCGGTCGGTAGAAGTCACCGGGCCGCAGGCGCTCGAGCACGTCGGCGATCGCATCCTTGCTCAGCAGCATGCCGCCGAGTACGGACTGCTCTGCGGCAGCGTCTTGCGGAGGTTGACGACCGAAGTCCTCAGCGGGGGGAGGAACGTCCATCCCTCGATGGCCGAGATCATCCACCACAGCCACGACGTGTCTCACCTCCCCTGGCCGATCGAACGTATATTCGATACCGCACCACCGTGACTGTACGTCAGACCTCCGACGGCCACCACTTCGGGAACGCCGGAACTGCCTTGCGACGGCCCACGCTAGACGTTGCTGGAGCGGTCGGAAACCCACCCTGTTTATGAACTTGTGCATGGGATGTGGATATCTACGTTCACCCATGTTGAGGCGTTGGGGAAAACCTGTGGATTACTGATCGGTTTTCCTGTATCCCCGCAGATAAGCGCACCACAGAGGCCGTACATATCTGTGGATGGCAATTTCCTCGGCGTGTCGGGCCGGGTTGCGGTCTCGGGCGTGTTGTGTTTCACGCAGGAGCCGCGCAGGTTAACGGCTGGTTAGCTTCGCTGTGCATCCGATATGGCGCAAAGTTCGCCAGCATGCACAGCAACACTCGGGTGAAGGCCGATCACGGCCTTCACCCGAGTAATTAACGCTGACGTTTACTGCTCCGCGACGACGCTCAGTGAAATCGCGGCATCCACATCGGGGTTCAGCCGCACCGCGATCGGATGGGTGCCGACCGTCTTGATGTGCGACTTGGGCAGCTGGATCGTGCGCTTGTCCAGATTCGGGCCGCCGGCCTTCTTGACCGCGGCGACCACGTCGGCAGCCGTCACCGAACCGAACAGCTTGCCGGTATCGGCGGCCGCCTTCACGGGCAGTTCCACCGAGCCGAGGCCCTCGAGCGCGGTCTTCAACTCGTTGGCGTGCTCGAGGCCCTGCACGGTCTTGATCTCGCGGCCCCGACGAATCTCCTCAGCCTGCCGCTCGGCCCCGCGGGACGCCACGATGGCCAGTCCGCGCGGCAGCAGGTAATTGCGTCCGTAGCCGTCCTTGACCTCGACGGTGTCACCGGCCGAACCCAGGTGGTCCACCTCGGCGGTAAGAATCAGTTTCATCTCTAGGTCTCTCCGTTTTGTCTTAGCGCGTCGATGAGCTGAACGGCAGCAGCGCGACCTCACGGGCGTTCTTCACCGCAATGGCGATGTCACGCTGGTGCTGGACGCAGTTGCCGGTCACCCGGCGGGCACGAATCTTGCCGCGCTCGCTGATGTAGGTGCGCAGCAGCGCGGTGTCCTTGTAATCGATCTCCTGTCCCTTCTTGGAGCAGAACACGCACTTACGCGTCTTGATCGGCTTCTCCGGCGCCGGGCGCCGCTTGTTGGCCTTGGCCATGTGTCTATCTCTTTCTGGAATTGCTGATTAGTTGTGAGTCAGAACGGCGGTTCGTCGTCGCCGCCGGAAAACGATCCCGACGCCGGCGCGCTGCCCCATGGGTCGTCCTTGGTCTCGGAGCCGCCGCCACCGGTGCCGCCACCCATGTTGCCGCGGGAACCACCGCCGCCACCGCCGAATCCGCCGCCACCGCCGCCGCTGCGGCTGGCCTTGTTCACCTTGGCGGTCGCGTAGCGCAGCGACGGGCCGATCTCGTCGACCTCGACCTCGAAGACCGTGCGCTTCTCGCCCTCGCGGGTTTCGAACGAGCGCTGCTTGAGCCGCCCAGTGACGATGACCCGCGAGCCGCGCATCAGGCTTTCGGCCACGTTCTCGGCGGCTTCACGCCAGATGTTGCACCGCAGGAACAGCGCGTCGCCGTCCTTCCATTCCCCGCTTTGGCGGTCATAGATCCGCGGCGTCGACGCGACCGTGAAGTTGGCGACGGCGGCGCCCGACGGGGTGAAGCGCAGTTCCGGGTCGGCGGTCAGGTTTCCGACGACGGTGATGGTGGTGTCACCAGCCACGAGGTCCTCCTGGGATATTGGCGGTGTGCGCGGGAGCGGTCGCAGGCGAGCCTACGTAAGCACTCCGACGAGCACAGGCCGTTCGGCTCGTTCCAGACCGTCCCGCTCCTCACCGGCCGCGGGCGGCCTAGATCTTCGCGGGACTAGTGCTTGTCGGTGCGCAGCACCTTGGTCCGCAGCACCGACTCGTTCAGGCTGAGCTGACGGTCGAGCTCGGACACCGTGGCGGGATCGGCCTTCACGTCGATGACCGCGTAGATGCCCTCGGCATGCTTGGCGATCTCGTACGCCAGCCGGCGCTTACCCCAGATGTCGACCTTGTCGACGGACCCGCCGTCCTTGCGGACGACATTGAGGAACGTCTCCAAAGACGGGGCTACGGTGCGCTCGTCAAGAGTGGGGTCAAGGATGACCATGATTTCGTATGGACGCATGAGGACCGCATCACCTCCTATGGTCGTGAGCGGCCACGGTCGTTCCGTGGCAGGAGGGTCGCCTGCGTCGGCAACCGGCCCAGGCTACAGCAAGACGGGCTGAGCTGCGAAATCCGCTCGTTCGGGCGTCGAGTGTGCGCTCAGTGCGCAAATCGGCGCCGAATTTCGCCGTGGACGCACGCTCGGCGCAGAGGCCATCATGACCGGTGCCGGTAGTACTCCAAGGCAAGCTCCCTGGTCTCCGCGGACGCCTTGGCCAGATCACCCGCGTCGAACGGCGGCTGCGGGTCGTATTCGATCATCAGCTGACTGGCCTGAGCGGCGTCACGGCTAACCAGCAGCTCCACCAGCCGCAATGCCATGTCGATGCCGCTGGACACCCCGGCGGCGGTGATGATGCGTCGGGGCAGGTGCTCGACCACCCGCTGCGGCACGTACTGCGCACCCAACGAATTGAACAGCTCCTCGGCGCGCCAATGCGTGGTCGCGGTCAGTCCGGTGAGCAGCCCGGCCGCGGCGAGCACCAGCCCGCCGGTGCACACCGAGGTGGTGAACCGGGAATGGTTGTGGGCCTCGCGCACCCAGTCCAGCACCTCGTCGTCGTTGATCAACACGCGGGTGCCGATGCCACCCGGGAACACCACGACATCGGGCCGGGTGACTTCGCCGAACGATTTGTCGACCATCATCCCGAGCATTCCGTTGTCGCTGCGCACCTCGCCGCGCTGATGCCCGACGAATGTCACATCGATCGTCGGAATCCGTTGCAGCACTTCGTAGGGGCCTACCGCGTCCAGCGCGGTGAACCGTTCGAACAGCGGTATGGCGACCAACATTGGCCTCTCCCTCACCTGGTGGGCTGGCCGGCGAGATCGGGTTCGGGTTCTGGTGCCGCCGGAGCCACCCGGACGCGGCCCGCCGCCGGGCGCAGCCAGTCGGGCAGCCAGTCCGGCGGGTCGTCGGGAGCCCGGTCGAACACCCCGCCGGCCGGGTCGTCGACGCGTCCGCGATTGCGCACCAGGTCGAGGTCGGGGTGGTAGATCTGTCGAACAACCAAGGCGCACAACCCAATCACCGCGACGTCGCGCAACAGCACGGTCGCGGTGAACCACTGCTCGGGCAGCCCGCGGTTCTGCTCGCCGTACAGATAGAGCATTCGCGGCACCCACACCAGCGCGTCGATGGTCATCCATGTCAGCAGGATGCGCCGGTGCGGCAGGGCCAGCACCGCCAGTGGCACCAGCCACAGGGAGAACTGCGGGCTCCACACCTTGTTGGTGAGCAGGAACGTGGCCACCACCAGGAACGCCACCTGCGCGACTCGTGGCCGCTGATTGGCGGTCAGCGCGATGTAAGCGATTGCGATACAACACGATATGAACAGAATCGCGGAGACGGTGTTCAGCACCGTTGGTGGCTGCCAGAACCCCAGGTTCGGGTCGAAACCGATCCAGTCGGTGAACGACTTGACCACGTTGTACAGCGAGTCCATGTCGTCACCGCGGCGGGTGTTGAGCCGGAAGAACTCCGACCATCCTCGCGGAAACAGCACCATCACGGGAAGATTCACCACCAGCCACATCACCACGGCGGCGATGGTTGTTCGGCCCACCTCACGAAGTCGCCCGGTCCGCAGGCCGAGGATGACCAGCGGCGCCAGCAGCAACAGTGGATACAGCTTGGCCGCCACCCCCAGTCCGATCAACGCCCCGGCGAGCGCCGGTCTTCGCCGCGCCCAGGCCAGCAGGGCCCCGATGGCGCAGGCCGTCGCCAACGCGTCGAAGTTGGTGAAGATCTGAAAGATCACCAGGGGCGACGCGGCCACCAGCGCCGCATCCCAGACCCGCCGGCTACCGGCCAGTCGGGAGGTCGCCCACACCGTCGCCAGCCACGCCAGCGCCAGACCGAACGCGGCGATGTTGAAGAACATCACCACCTCGGCGATGACCGGGACCGACGCCACCTTGCTCAGCGCGGTGTAGGTCTTGGCCAGCGCCATCGACACGTACTGATAGGTGCCGGTGAGCACCGGATACTCCATGTAGCGCACGGCGACGTTGCCGTCGTACTGGATGCGCGGCTGGCCCTCGCTGTCCTTCTCGATCCAGCTGGACTTGTACGGGAACTTGCCCAGGTTCAGCAGTTCGGCGGTATAGAGCGGAACGATGTCGGAGTAGCACAGCTCGTAGTAGGCCCGTTGGTTCGCCCAGTTGGCCACCCGTTGATCGGCGGTCCCGCTGCCGTAGGTCTGCAGGCACGCGGCCTTGGTGGAGTAGCCCAACGCCAGAAAGACCAGGGCGATGATCAGCATCACCCGCAGCGGAGTCAGGAACCGCGCCCGGCCGATCAGCGCGTGCCGGCCCACCGGCCCGCCGATCACCTGCGAGAGCGCCGCGCCGATCGCATCGGTGCGGCTGGGCAGGTCGCGATCGTCGGCGCTGCGCAGATCCGCCGCCAGCGGCTGGGGCGACACGGTAGCCCGGACCGGCTCGCGGGCCGCCCCCTCGTCACTACCGTCGCTGGAACCGAACGGGCTCACGGGGGCGGAGGAGGCGGCGGCGCCGGGATACCGGGCACACCCGGAGCGGGCGGGACGCCCACGGGAGGCGCCCCGGCGGTGGCCCGGCGGGCACCGTCGTCGGCGGGCCGATCGGAATCGTGATGCCCGGCGCCACTTCGATGGTCGGCTGGATAACGGTCTCCGACGGCGGCGGCATTGACGGGGACGGCGGCGGGGGCGCCTGCGGCACACCCGCATAACCGCCGATCTCGGTCGGGTTCGGGAACGACTCGTCGTCGGTGTCCTCCAGGGCGCCATCCATCGTCGACTTCCAGATGTCAGACGGCAGCCCCGAACCATAGATCGGTGAGCCCCACTTGTTCTCCAGCGGCTTGGTGCCCTCGGTGGTTCCCACCCACACCGCCGTCGACAACGACGGGGTGAAGCCGACCATCCAGGCGTCGCGGTTGTCGTCGGTGTCGCCGAGCTGCACCGTGCCCGTCTTGGCCGCCGACGGGCGCCCGCCGGCCAGGTTGTGGCCGTTGGAATATCCGGCGATCGGCTGCATGGCGGAGGTCACGTTGTCCGCCACGGCCTTGTCGATGCGCTGCTCGCCGGTGTTGTCCTGAGTGCTGGCGTCGAAGAGCACCTGGCCCTGCGAGTTGACCACCTTCTGCACGAAACGCGGGGCGTGGTAGGTGCCCGATGCGGCCAGCGTCGCGTACCCCGACGCCATGTCGATCACGCGAGTCTGGTACTGGCCCAACACGATTCCGTTGTTGGGCGGGCCGCCCTGACCGTCCTCGGACAGGGTGTGCTCGACGCCGGGGAAGCTCTCGGCGATACCGGCCTGGTGCGCGGCGGCGGCGACGTCCTGGGGACCGTTGTTGAGTTTCAGCATCAGCCGGTAGTAGGCGGTGTTCAGCGACCGCTTGAGCGCCTCGGCGATGTTGCAGGTGCCACAGCTGTTGCCCTCGACGTTGGTGATGGTGATCCCGTCGACCGTCACCGGTGAGCTGTCCACCTGGTAGCCCAGGCCCATGCCCTGCTGCAGGGCGGCGATCAGAGCGAACACCTTGAACGACGAGCCGGTCTGCAGCCCGGCCTGCGCGAAGTCGAAACCGTTGGCGTCCGTCCCGCCGTAGTACGCCTTGACTCCGCCGGTGCGCGGGTCGATCGACACGATCGCCGTGCGCATGTCGGGGTCCTGGCCGTCGAGATACTCCGACGCCGCTTCCTCGGCGGCGGCCTGCGCCTTGGGGTCGATCGTGGTGGTGACCTGCAGGCCCTCGGTGTTCAGCGTCTGCTCGCTGCGGTCGAACAGCTCGAGGAGCTCCTTGGTGACCTGCCGCTCGATCAGCCCGTTCGGCCCGGTGGTCTGGTTCTGCGAGCGGGCCTGATCGGGCGGCACCGTCGGCGGGAACACCTGCGCCGCACGGTCGCCCGGCGCGAGCGCGCCGATGTCGACCATGCCGTCGAGCACCCAGTTCCACCGGGCGGCCGCACCCTCGGGATCGACCGCGGGGTCCAGCGTCGACGGTCGCTGGACCAGCGAGGCCAGCAGCGCACCCTCGGCGACCGTGAGCTGCTCGACGGGCTTGTCGAAGTAGGCCTTCGACGCCGCCGAGATGCCGTAGGCGCCGCGGCCGAAGTAGATGATGTTCAGGTACGACTGCAGCACTGCGTCTTTGGACCATTCGCTGGACATCTTCGTGGAGATGACCAGCTCCTTGGCCTTGCGGACGAGCCCGCCGACGCCGGCTCGCTCCGAACCCACGAGCGCGTTCTTGACGTACTGCTGGGTGATCGTCGAACCGCCCTGGGTGTCGCCGCCGAAGATGTTGTTCTTGGCCGCGCGGGCGAAGCCGGTGAACGAGAAGCCGGGATTGGAGTAGAAGTCGCGGTCTTCTGCGGCCATCACCGCATCGCGCACATGTACCGGGATCTGGTCGATGTTGACGTCGACGCGGTTGCCTTCGGGCGGCACGATTTTCGCCAGTTCGCTGCCGTCGCTGGCCAGGATCGTCGACACCTGATTGGTGCGGATGTCGCCGGGCTTGGGCACGTCGACGATCAGGTAGGCCATCGCGAACGTCACCGCCGGCAGCACCAGAAACACCGCCGCCATCAAGTAGAGCGAGCGACGCACCCACATCCAGTTGATCTGGTCGCTGAACCGCGGCGGGGGTCCGGGCGGCCCGCCGGGTGGCCCACCGCCGCCGGGTGGCCCACCGCCGCCCGGCGGTTGGCCCGGTGGGGGTGGCTTGGGCGGCGGCGTGCCGTCCAGTGCGGCCTTGACGACGTCGATCGGGTCACGCAGATGCGGGTCGATGTCGTCGCGGACCGTCGGCAGGACCGCGGTCAGTCGGTCGTCGGGCGGAACGGCCGACCGGGATCGACGCGGAGCATTGGCGGCCGGCGGACGGCGAATGCCATCGTCGGCCACCCGCGCCGGCCGCCCGGCGGCGCCGGCTTGTCTGGGTGGGCGGTCGCCGACGCTATCAGCCGCCTTACGGACGTCATTGGCTGACTGGTCGCGGCGCCCTTCGCTATTCACTGGCCGTGCGCGCGCCATCGCGCGCCGTCCGTGTGCGACGCGATCCCTTTGGGGATCGGACCGCGCCGAGCACATACGACTTGACCAGATGATTCCAGCTGCAGGTGCGGCATACCTCCACCACGTGTACCGAGAACTCGTCGTAGCGGGACGCCAGCAAGACCAACTCCTCAGCGGTGCGCGCCGAACCTGACACGGCGCCCAGATGGTCACCGAATACCCACGACACCAATGTGAGCTGTTCCTTGCGGCAGATCGGGCACATCACCGAACTGGGCTTCCCATGGAACTTCGCGGCCCGCAGCAGGTACGGATTGGCGTCGCAGACCTCCGAGACGCCGGTGCGTCCCGAGTAGACCTCGGCCAGCAGTGAACGCCGCCGAAGCGCATAGTCCACCACCTGTCGCTGCAGTCGCACGTTGACCAGAGTACGTCGGCACTGCGACCGCCGAGGCGTGACCGCGCCCACCATGGTCTCGGGTTGGCCATCTGGTCTGCGTCGATGGCGGCCGAACTCCTACGATCATCGTCGTGGCAACGCGTCAGACACCGGCAACGCGGGCGAAGGACAGCGACCGCAACGACACGTGCCAGATCCTCGACAGCGCGCTCAGCGAAGGGCAGCTGTCGATGGGGGAGCACCGACAGCGGGTCAGCGCAGCCACCAACGCCGCCACGCTGGGTGAACTGCAGGCCCTCGTCGCGGACCTGCAGACCTCGAACGCGCCGGTTCAGCTGCCCAACCTCAAGAAGCCCTCGCAGTTCAGTGGCGACGGCTGGGCATGCGGGCGGCGGTCGCCGCGGTGCTCGTCGCGCTGGGCGTCGCCATCGGCTGGGGCCTGTACGGCACCACCAGTTCACCGTTGAGCTTCACCGCGGGCCCGGGCGCGTCGGACCCCGGCGCGAAGGCCGACGGGATCGAGCCCAAGGTGCTCACGCCGCGGCAACTGCATTCCCTGGGCGGGCTGACCGGCCTGCTGGAACAGATGCGGCAGCGCTTCGGCGACACGATGGGCTACGGGCTGGTGGTGTATCCCAACTACGCCTCGCTCGAGCGGCCGGACCCCAACGAGGAGCGCAGGCAGCTGAGCTACACCTACCGCGGCGGCTGGGGCGACCCGAGCAGCTCGGCCAAGTCCGATGATGATGTGCTGGTCGACATCGGCAAGTTCGATCCCACAGCCGTCGTCGGGGTGCTGCGGGGTGCGCCCGAAACGCTCGGCATCAAACCCGAAGACGTCAGCAGCACCTACCTCATCTTCGATCCGAGCGGCGATCCGACCACTCCCGGCGCGCTGGCGCTGTCGGTATACGTCTCCAGCGGCTACGGCAGCGGCTACATCGAGTTGACGGCCGACGGCACCGTCAAGCAGATCAACTACCTCAGCTGAGCTGGGTATCCCTTTCGCCGAGACCGACGTTTTGTACGTTCGCACTCGGACTTCCGCGCCCAAACGTTGGTTTGGGCGGTCAAGAATGTAGCGCGGAATATATCGGCGCGATACTATGGCGCGAGGTGTTGAATCGTCGTAGCGGCCAAGCAAAGGAGGTGGTTCGGTGCTGGAGCTCGCCATCCTGGGTCTTCTGCTCGAATCGCCCATGCACGGCTACGAGCTGCGCAAACGTCTGACCGGTTTACTCGGCGCTTTCCGCGCGTTCTCCTACGGCTCGCTGTACCCGGCGCTGCGGCGCATGCAGGCCGACGGCCTGATCGTCGAAGATGCCGCGCCGACCGGGACGCCGATGCTGCGCCGCGCCCGACGGGTCTACCGGCTCACCGACGCCGGTAAGCAGCGGTTCACCGAGCTGGTGGCCGATACCGGTCCACAGAACTACTCCGACGACGGGTTCGGCGTTCACCTCGCGTTTTTCAACCGCACGCCTGCTGAGGCCAGGATGCGGATCTTGGAGGGGCGTCGTCGTCAGGTGGAGGAACGACGCGAGGGTCTGCGTGAAGCGCTGGCGCGGGCCAGCAGCTCGTTCGACCGCTACACCCGCCAGCTGCACCAGCTGGGCTTGGAGTCCAGCGAGCGCGAAGTGAAATGGCTCAACGAGTTGATAGCGGCGGAACGGACGGCACAGGGCCGCGCCGAGCAGCCGTAAGCACTACGGAATTAGTTCAGTACGAGAGGGAGAGCGTGTCATGAGTGAGAGCACCGAGGTCCGGGTCGCGATTGTCGGTGTCGGCAACTGCGCGTCTTCGTTGGTGCAGGGTGTGCAGTACTACCAGGACGCCGACGAGACGGCCACCGTTCCCGGCCTCATGCACGTGCGCCTCGGCCCGTACCACGTCCGCGACGTCAAGTTCGTGGCCGCCTTCGACGTGGACGCCAAGAAGGTCGGCTTCGACCTGTCCGAGGCGATCTACGCGTCGGAGAACAACACCATCAAGATCGCCGACGTGCCGCCCACCAATGTGGTGGTGCAGCGCGGCCCGACGCTGGACGGCATCGGCAAGTACTACGCCGAGACCATCGAGCTCTCCGACGTCGACCCGGTCGACGTGGTGAAGGTGCTGCGCGACAACAACGTTGACGTCCTGGTGTCCTACCTGCCAGTCGGCTCCGAAGAGGCCGACAAGTTCTACGCTCAATGCGCGATCGACGCCGGGGTGGCGTTCGTCAACGCGCTGCCGGTCTTCATCGCGTCGGACCCGGTGTGGGCCAAGAAGTTCGAGGATGCCGGCGTGCCGATCATCGGCGATGACATCAAGAGCCAGGTCGGCGCGACCATTACTCACCGTGTGATGGCCAAGCTGTTCGAGGACCGCGGCGTGCAGTTGGACCGCACCATGCAGCTCAACGTCGGCGGCAACATGGACTTCCTCAACATGCTCGAGCGCGAGCGGCTGGAGTCGAAGAAGATCTCCAAGACCCAGGCCGTCACCTCCAACCTGCAGCGCGAGTTCAAGACCAAGGACGTGCACATCGGCCCGTCCGATCACGTCGGCTGGCTCGACGACCGCAAGTGGGCCTACGTGCGGTTGGAGGGCCGCGCCTTCGGCGATGTGCCGCTGAACCTGGAGTACAAGCTCGAGGTGTGGGACTCGCCGAACTCGGCCGGCGTCATCATCGACGCGGTGCGGGCGGCCAAGATCGCCAAGGACCGCGGCATCGGCGGCCCGGTGGTGGCCGCCTCGGCGTACCTGATGAAGAGCCCGCCGCAGCAGCTGCCCGACGACATCGCCCGCACGCAGCTCGAGCAATTCATCGAGGGCTGAGCAGACCGCGCAGGGTGCTGCTGTCCGGCAACAGCACTCGGATGCCCAACCGGTGCGGTCATAAGCCCATGGCGTACGCAGAAGCGGGCCAGGTACGCGCGATGTAGAGTACGGAGCCGACATAACTGGGGCGGCCTACAAAGTGGGCTCACCGACTGTCGGCAATGCGCACGAGACGACCAGAGCATTGACACTCCAACAAACAATACCGTTATTCAACGAATTCCTTGGCGCAGGTCGCTAGATGCACACGCTGCCGGCGACGTAACCGAACGGACCCGTGGCGCTGACGCACCCGCCCGGGCGCCACAAACCCGGACCCCAGTCAACCCAGTCTCCGCCGACGCTTCCCCAGTTGCCACTACCACTTGCTAACAGCCGCGGTTCGTTGAAAAGTGGGGCCGCGCTCACCGATGCCGGGGCGGTACCCGGCGATGCGCTGTCTGCCTGTGCGGCGCCAGCACCCGCCACGCTCAGGCCGGTCAGGGCAGCGCCAAGCGTCAGGACTTTCCAGCTGGCCGGTCGTTCCATTGATCTACCCCTTTCTTTCTTTCAGTTCCTCTCCCCTGGCCTGCCCCCAGTCTTGCGCGCTATGTGAGCGCGTGCAAGGCCAGACGGGGTTGTCTTTCATCTCGCTCTTGCTAGCCACGTCATCGCAAGATCAAGCCGGGCGACGGTGTGCCCCGGCCACAGGTGCTTCTGCACCCGAAACGGCACAGTCGCCAGCCCGAGCAGCGCCGCAGCGGTCCGCTGTCGTAACTGCTGAGCCGGAACCTGCCGCTCGGCGTGGGCCAGGACCGCGTCTGTGTAACCGGCGGCCGTTTCTCGCCCCGCCGTGTCAAGAGCCAGAGCCGACAGGTGCGCGAGCAGCGTCGCCCACTCGTCGGATCGTTCCCCGGGCCCTGCAGTGTCGATATCGAGAACAGCCGTCACCTGCCCGTCGTCGGCGAAAAGCTGGCCTTCATAGAAGTCGCCGTGGACCGGCACCATCTCCTCCGGTTGGGCTTCCACCGAGTGCAGGACTTCCACCACCTCGGCGACCCGGGTCAGCACCTCAGGCTCGTCAGCGGCGGCACATCCCAGCACGCCCGCGTGGTAATCCACCCGCTGCAGATGCGCTGGTCCGGGCGCTAGCATCATCAGCTCGGCCGGCAGTGCATTCAGTACAGACTCGAGCACCTCGGGTGAGGGCAGCGCGGCGTCGCCGTCGAGGATCATTGTGCGCAACGGTGTTCCCGTCCCCTCCGGCAGCACGATCAGACCGTCGGGGGTCGAGGCAAGCACCGGGGGCACGGGCACATTTCGGCATGCAACGTCATGACGATGGCATAGCTCAGCCACCGCCGACGGCCGCACGACCTTGACGAACCACCGAAAGCGGCCGTCGTGCACCTCGAGAACGGCATGGTGCGCGGGCCGGTAGCTGCGGGGGCGGATGTCTAGCGTCGACGCGGTGCTAAGCCCGAACTTCCGAAACAATTCGGCCAGCAGCACGGGGTTACTGGCGGTCGGGAGCGCAGGTAGCGCGGGATCGCGGGGCCACGCCCAAATTCCAACCTCGACCGGTTGACCACGGTACTCGCCCGCGACGACCGCCGCACCGGCCGGGATCCGGCTCCCGGTCGTGGCGCCAAGAAATTCGGTTGTGCACGTGTCGTCAGCGCGGCGCACCCCGGCCACGTACATGACGACGACGGCGGCGCCGGACGGGTCCACATTGACGTCGGCCGCACGCAGGTCTTCCAGCCGGCAGCCGTACTCTGCGACAGCAGCGGAAAGCACATTCGGGGCTTCCGGACCGAGCAGCAGGTCCAGCGCCGGCGTAGCCACATCGCCGAGGGTAATCCGCCGGTCAGTGTCGGGGATGACCGCCAGATGAGAGCGCTTCGCATCCACCGCGGGCCCTCTACTCCCCACGTCCCGGTGTACTCGTACAGTCAACGTCTGTTACCGAGATCGACGACGAACTGGCTGCTTTGCCGGAGTTCGCCTTCCTCAAAGAAAACGCCGAGCAGGCCGGCGTGACCGGCCCCTCGCCGACGGTCGAGCGCATCGACCGCGGTCCGATCAGCGCGCTGAAGTTCGGCGACGGCCCACCGCGCGTGGTCTTCCTTCATGGCGGCGGGCAGAATGCGCACACCTGGGACACGGTGATCGTCGGGCTCGGCGAGTCCGCACTGGCGGTCGACCTGCCGGGCCACGGCCGGTCAGCCTGGCGTGAGGACGGCGACTACGGGCCGAAGCTGAGCGCGGTGGCGGTGGAGCCGGTCGTGCGTGAACTCGCGCCGGACGCCGACCTCGTCGTCGGGATGTCGCTGGGCGGTTTGACGGCGATCCGGCTGGCGGTGTCCGCGCTCGGGCTGGTGCGCAAGCTGGTGCTCGTCGACGTAACACCGTCTGCGCCACAGCGGTACACGGAGTTGACCGAGGCGCAGAAGGGCACCGTCGCCCTTGTGCAGGGCGAACGCATCTTCCCCAGTTTTCAGGCGATGCTTGACGTGACGGTCGCCGCGGCCCCGCACCGCGATCGGAAGTCGTTGCGGCGCGGCGTGTTCCACAACTCGAAGCGGCTCGATGACGGCACCTGGACGACGCGCCGACCCGCGAGCAGTACGACATCGAGATCGCCGCGCTCGGCCTGTCCGTCGTAGAGGTCGAGCGAGCGCCGGGCGGCGGACTGCGGCCGGTGATGGGTCGCTACAACCGCCGCATCACCGCCGACACCCCGTTCACGCTGACCGGTCCCGGCGCCGGCACCGACTTCGTCAAGACTGCCGCCGACCCGACCGGGCGCGCGGTGCGGGTACCTTCGCCAACTGTGCCGGCGGGGTGACCCCATGGGGCACGGTGCTGTCCGGAGAGGAGAACTTCCAGGAGTACTTCGGCGCCGCCGAGGGCGCGCCCGCGCCCAACCCGGTGGACGCGGACCGGTTCGACCGCTACGGCATCGCGCTGGAGCCGGGCGAGCTCAAATGGGAGGCCTTCGACCCGCGCTTCGACGTCGCCAAGACGCCCAACGAGGTCAACCGGTTCGGATACGTCATCGAGTTCGATCCGTGGGATCCCAACTCGACGCCGGTGAAGCACTCCGCGCTGGGCCGGCTCAAGCACGAAGGCGCCAACGTGTACGTCACCGACGATGGCACGGTCGTCGTCTACACCGGCGACGACGAGCGCTTCGACTACATGTACAAGTTCGTCTCCAGCAAGAAGATGCAGCCCGGTATGGATCCGGCGGCGATGGCCAACAACATGACGCTGCTCGACGAGGGCACGCTGTTCGTGGCCAAGCTATCCAGCGACATCGCGGCCAACGAGATCGACGGCTCGGGCAAGCTGCCGTCGACGGGTTCCTTCAGCGGAAGCGGCACCTGGATCCCGCTGCTGCGGTCGGGCCCCAACGGTCAGGCCGAATCGCAGGTGGACGGCATCACTCCGCAGGAGGCGGCGGTGTTCACCCGATTCGCGGCCGACAAGGCCGGCGCCACCAAGATGGACCGACCGGAAGACTTCGAGGCCAACCCGAAGACCGGCAAGGTGTACGTCGCGCTGACCAACAACGACGAGCGCGGTGCGCCCGGCGAGCCCGGCCCCGACGCGGCCAACCCGCGCAACGACAACAAGAGCGGACAGATCCTCGAGATCACCGACGACCACGCCGGGACGGGTTTCACCTGGGACCTGCTGATGGTGTGCGGCGATCCCGCCGCCGCCGACACGTACTTCGCCGGGTTCGACAAGACCAAGGTCAGCCCGATCTCGTGCCCGGACAACCGGCGTTCGACAGCCACGGCAACCTGTGGATCTCCACCGACGGCAACGCGCTCGACTCCAACGACGGCCTGTTCGCCGTCGCTCTCGAGGGCCCCAACCGCGGCGAGACCCGGCAGTTCCTCACGGTGCCACTCGGCGCCGAGACCTGCGGGCCGGTCATCACCGACGATCTGGTCACCGTGTGTGTCCAGCACCCCGGCGAGCATGACGACAACAGCATCGACGCTCCACTGTCGCATTGGCCCGAAGGCGGAAACGGCACCGCGAAGCCGGCCGTCGTGGCGGTGTGGAAGACCGACGGGCAGATTGGCGTGTAGCGACGCCGTTACGGTGAATAGGTGACCTTCCCAATTCGCATCGGCGTACAGCTGCAGCCGCAACACTCCCCGAACTACGGCCATATCCGCGACGCGGTCCGTCGCTGCGAGGACATCGGCGTCGACATCGCCTTCAACTGGGATCACTTCTTTCCGCTCTTCGGCGATCCCGACGGCCCGCACTATGAATGCTGGACGATGCTGGGCGCCTGGGCCGAGCAGACGTCACGTCTCGAGATCGGCGCGCTTGTCACCTGCAACTCGTACCGCAACCCGGAGCTGCTGGCCGATATGGCGCGCACCGTCGATCACATCTGTAATGGCCGGCTGATCCTGGGCATCGGCTCGGGCTGGAAACAGAAGGACTACGACGAGTACGGCTACGAGTTCGGCACCGCCGGCAGCCGGCTCGACGACCTCGCCGCGGCGCTGCCCCGCATCAAATCCCGGCTGGCCAAGCTCAATCCGGCGCCCACCCGCGACATCCCGATCCTGATCGGCGGCCAGGGCGAACGCAAGACGCTGCGTCTGGTCGCCGAACACGGCGACATGTGGCACGGCTTCGTCGACCGCAATACCTACCCGCGCAAGGCCGAGGTGCTGGCCGAGCACTGCGCGGCGGTCGGGCGCGACCCCGGCACCATCGAGCGTTCGGCCGGGGTGCAGGCGGGCGGCGGCCCCGACGTGCTGCTGGCCGAGGCCGAGGCGCTCGCGGCGCTGGGGGTCAGCCTGCTGACCGTCGGAGCCAACGGGCCCGAGTACGACCTGACCGCGGCCGAGGCGTTGTGCCGCTGGCGCGACGGGCGTGGGTCAACATGAGAAACTGGCCGCGCCATGCCCAAGAGATACGGGGTCAAGGAGAAGGACCAGGTCGTCGCGCACGTCATCAACCTGGTGATGACGGGCAAGCTGCGCACCGGCGACCGCATCGACCGTAACGAGATCGCCAAGGACCTCGGCCTTAGCCGCGTGCCCATCCAGGAAGCGATGGTCCAGCTCGAACACGACGGCATCGTGTCCACCCGCTACCACCGCGGCGCCTTCGTCGAACGCTTCGACGAAACCACCGTGCGCGAGCACCACGAGCTGTACGGCATCCTCAACGGCCTCGCCTCGGCCCGGGCCGCCGCCAACCCCACCCCCCGGATCCTGGCGCAACTCGACGCCGCAATGCGCACATTGCGGGCGGCCAAGGACGCCAAGGCATTTCAGGAAGCCCGCTGGGGGTACCGCGGCACGATCAACGACGCATACGCCGGGCCGCGGTTACACGCGGCGATCCGCGCGTCGCAGAGCTTTGCGGCGTCGGATTTCTGGTTGTCCTACCCGAAGAGCAAACCCGACTTCCTGCCCACCTACGAGGATGAGACCGCGGCGATCCACCAGCGTGACCCCGAAGCCGCGCGGGCGGTGTGCGTCCACCGAGCGGATCTGATGGCCACGATCATGCTGGCCGAGCTGACGCGGCGCGGGGTGTTGGGCGACTTGCGGTCTCATTGACCGGCAACCTGTCGCCGCTGGTGGCCGCGGGCCTGTTCTACCTGGCGCTGACGGTGCAGCTGACCCACCTGGTCAACTACATCGACGCCCGGTTGCGACGCGGCCGCCCATCCGAGCCGGAAGATCCGCTCTCCCCGCTCAACCCGGCGGCCAGCCAGGAGATGATCTGATGGCCGGGCCGGTTTCCTTGGCGTGCAAGGACATTCATCTCGCGTTCGGCCCGAACGCGGTGCTGCGCGGCGTGGACATCGACGTGCCGGCCGGTACCACCGCCGCGGTGATCGGGCCGTCTGGATCGGGTAAGTCGACGTTGCTGCGGACGCTGAACCGGCTCTACGAACCTGACCGCGGCGACATCCTGCTGGACGGGCGCTCGGTGCTTGAAGACAACCCCGACCGGTTGCGGCAACACATCGGCATGGTGTTCCAGCATTTCAACCTGTTCCCGCACCGCAGTGTGCTGGACAACGTGACGCTGGCGCAGCGCAAGCTCAAGCGTCTCGGCGCCGAGCAGGCCCGCGAACTCGGCGTGGCCCAACTGGAACGAGTTGGCCTGCGGCACAAGGCCGATGTGCGGCCCGCCACGCTGTCCGGCGGTCAGCAGAAGCGCGTCGCCATCGCCCGCGCCCTGGCGATGGCCCCGGAGGTGATGTTCTTCGACGAGGCGACCTGGGCGCTGGATCCCGAACTCGTCAAGGGCATCCTGGCGCTGATCGCCGATCTCGGCAGGGACGGCATGACGATGGTGGTCGTCACCCACGAAATGGGGTTCGCGCGCTCGACATCGGACGCGGTGGTGTTCATGGATCACGGGCAGGTGGTCGAATCGGGTACGCCCGAGCAGATATTCGACGCGGCCGAAACCGATCGGCTACGACGATTCCTTTCGCAAGTTCTGTAGGCACAAACGACGCATGCCTGCGTCTGGCAGAGGCAGACACGTTAGACTGGCGAATTATGGTCGAGACCGAATCGCGGGTCACTGAGCTGGCCGGGGAGCTGCAGCGGGTGCTCTCCAAGGTCTTCTCCGTGCTGCGCCGCGGCGATACAAACCGCGGTGCCGCCGGAGACCTCACGCTGGCGCAGCTGTCGATTCTGCTGACCCTGCTCGACCGCGGCCCGATCCGGATGACCGAGCTGGCCGCACACGAGCACGTCCGCACCCCGACCACCACCGTGGCGATCCGCCGGCTGGAGAAGCTCGGCCTGGTCAAGCGGTCCCGCGACCCGTCCGACCTGCGCGCGGTGCTCGTCGACGTCACCCCACGCGGCCTGGTCCAGCACCGGGAATCACTGGCCGCCCGGCGCGCGCAGCTGGCGACGCTGCTCAGCAAGCTCAGTGAGGAAGATCTGGAGACGCTGACCAAGGCGCTGGCCCCGCTGGAGCGGCTGACCGGTCAGCAGGCTCCGAACCCTCGCGAGGATTAACCGAGCCAGTCCAGCACCGCTGCGGCGGTCCACGATTGCTGCATGCTGCCCAACGGCTCACCGGTGAACGGCTCGTAGTACTCGGCGAAGGTGCCGTCGCTGGCCTGCCGGAGTCCTTCGCGCCGCAGCATCAGCGAACGCTCGGCCCACCCGCGCCGCGCGAAGCACCAGGAGAACAGCCAGGTCATCACCGGCCACACCGGACCGCGCCAGTACTCGCGCGGCCGGAAGTCGCGCGACACCGGCGAGGTCGACGGGATCAGCGCGTATTTCAGGTCCGGGTGCCCGCAGAACCGCGGGCCCTCCAGCAGCCGCAGCAGCGCGCGTTCCTTGGCGTGCGGCAGCCCGCCGCACAGCAGCGGCGCAAACTGAGCGACCGTCTCGGTGGCCACCCATCTGTCTGCGCGCACGTCGTAATCCCTTGCCGCGCCTGTGCGTTCGTCGCTGGTCTCGGCGACGCCGGCACGAAACCGCTCCGCCCACCCATACAGATCGCGGACATCGGCGAGCGGGCGCTTGTAGTCCTCCCCGATGGTGGCCAGCACCTCGCAGGCCACCGCGAAGATCGCCGAGACGAACACGTCCTCCACGGCGAAGCTCATCACCTTGGGCAGCAGTTCGTCGTCGTAGCGGGCCGTCTTCATCTCCTCCAGCAGCCACAGGTAGCGGTCGTACTCACCGTCGGAGGGCCGCTGGCTGGCGTCGATCACGATGGCGTTGTCCTCGCGCTGATACTCCGGCACGTTGCCGGGAATCACGTTGGCGTACGCGCTATCCCACCGCGGCGAGTTGTCCATGCCGGACTCCCAGCCGTGGTACAGCGTGATCCGGCCGTGCGAGTTCTGGTCCCGGCCCTCGGCCAGCCACCGGTGCCAGCGCACCAGATCCGCCCAGCGGCGGTCCAGGAACGCCTCGGCAACCGCGCGCGTGGACCGGCCGCGGGTGCGGGCGTGGTCGAGGATGCGCTGCACCGCGATAGCGTGCACGGGCGGCTGCATGATCCCCGACGTATGCCGGGTTCGGGGCGCATTTGCGGCCAGCGCCGAACAGGCCCACCGGGCCGGCCCGGGGAAATAGCCGTCGACGCCGTTGGCGAACACGATGTGCGGGATCATGCCGTTGGTCCACTGCGCGGAGAGCAGGGTGTCCAGCTCCACGACGGCCCGCTCGACGCTCAGCGGCGCCAGGCCGATCGCCACGAATGCCGCGTCCCAGCTCCACATGTGCGGGTACAGCAGCGGTGCCGCGGTGGTCATCACACCCAGGTCGTTGCCGCGCAGCAGATACGCAGCGCGGGCGGCGAGCTGCGTAGGAGCGAAACTGGGATCCGGTGGCATCCGTTCCATCATGCGACGAGCGGGCATCCCGCGCAGGTCGATAAGGTGACCGCCATGCCGACCGCAATGATCACCGGGGCCGCCGGCGGGCTCGGGTCGGCCATCTCCACCGCGCTGGCACCCACCCACACGCTTTTTCTGGCGGGGCGGCCCTCGGAGCGGCTCGACGACCTCGCCGAGCGGTTCGGCGCCACCACCTGGCCGGTGGACTTCGAGGATCTGGACGCGATCCCCGCCGTCGTCGAGCCGATCGTCGAGCTGGACGTGTTGATCCACAACGCGGGCGTGTTGTACCCGGGCCGCGTTGCCGAGACCGCCATCGACGAATGGCGCAGCGCCTTCGAAGTCAATGTCATCGGGGCGGTCGCGCTCACTCTGCCGCTGCTGCCCGCGTTGCGGGCCACCCGCGGACACGTCATCTTCATCAATTCCGGTGCCGGCCGCAATGTCTCGGCAGGAATGGCGTCGTATTCGGCGAGCAAGTTCGCGCTACGCGCGTTCGCCGACTCATTGCGCGCCGACGAGCCCGCGCTCCGGGTCACGTCGGTGTTCCCCGGCCGCGTCGATACTCCTATGCAACGCGAACTGGTCGACTACGAGGACGGCGATTACGACCCCGCCCGGTTCCTGCGGCCTGAGACCGTCGCGGGGATCGTCGGCAACGCCGTCGCCACCCCGCGCGACGCCCACATCCACGAGGTCATCGTCCGTCCGTCACGGTGATTTCGGCGTGCTCGGTCGCGCTGAGCGCAACCCGTCACGCCGAAATCGCGGAACGGATGACCGCGATGACGCGCTGTGGATACTCGACCAAGTCCAACCAGGTGAAGCGCAGCACCTGCCAGCCGAGCAACGCGATGTTGTTCTGGCGTTCCCGATCGTTCTGAAAATCGTCCTGGTCACTGTGGAATGCCCACCCATCGGTTTCGATGGCCACCTTCGGGCCCGGAAATGCCACGTCGACTTTGTACCCGCCAACCGGGTAGTTCGTTCGCCATCCCGTGATGCCGGCCTCCTTCAGCAGTTTCACAAGCAGTCGCTCCGCCTCCGAGCGGGCACCGTCCGACGCCGCCTGCAGCAGTCGTCGAGCGGCCGGTGATCCGTATCGGCCCTTGTTGCGGAGGTGAGCGTGCCACAGCTCGCGCAGCTCGACATCGCGCTGCAGTGCCGAATCCATCAACCTGGCACCGCCACGTCGTCGGACCGCCGCTTCGATGACGGTCAGCGGTAGGGCAGTCGCGCGAAGACCTCGGCGTTCCACGACATCGGCGGGCGCTAGGTCTCGGCGCCGCACTCGCGACCCGAGACGGACCCGGCCGTTGCTGTCGCGTGGCACCGTCACTTCGACGATGTCCGGAGCGAATCTCGTGAGGCCGTGCCACCACGCGGCGGCCAGGCCGCTCGCTGCAGCACGATCTCCATAGCTCCATACGGCCGCGCGAATGCGGGCAGCATCGGTGAACGGCCGGTCGTCCGCGAAGTAGACACCTAGCGCACACGCACGCCATTGGCCTGCCCGCACTCGTCTGTTGACGGAATGCTTGCTCAATCCGGCGCGGCGCGCCTGAGCGAGCGTTAACACACCGTCGTGACGACTGAGGTAGTCATTGAGCACCTAACACTGACGTCATCAACCGCTTCGATGGTTCCCTCCATTGCGATTTCGGCGTGGTCAGTCGCGCTGAGCGCAACCCGTCACGCCGAAATCGCTCTAGACGACCAGGTTGACCAGCCGGCCGGCGACCACGATCACCTTTTTCGGGGTAGCGCCGTTCAGGAAGGCCTGCACCTTCTCGTCGGCGAGCGCCGCGGTCTCCAGCGCGTCGGCGTCGGCGTCGGCCGCCACCGTGATGTGACCGCGGACCTTGCCGTTGACCTGCACCGGGTACTCGACGGTGTCCTCGACCAGGTACTGCGGGTCGGCAACCGGGAACGGCCCGTGCGCCAGCGACGTCTCGTGGCCCAGCCGCCGCCACAGGTCTTCGGCCAGGTGCGGCGCCAGCGGTGCGACCATCAGCACCAGGGGCTCCATCGCCGCACGCGCGTTGACGCCTTCCTTGGTCAGATGGTTGGTGTACTCGATCAGCTTGGCCGCCGCAGTGTTGTTGCGCAGCGCCGCATAATCCTCGGACACGCCCGCGACGGTGCGGTGCAGCAGCCGCAGGGTGTCGGTGTCGAGCGCCTCATGTTCGGCCACCCTCTCCTCGCCGGTCTGCTCGTCGACCACCAGCCGCCACACCCGCTGCAGGAACCGGTGCGCGCCGACGACGTCCTTGGTCGCCCACGGCCGCGACGCCTCGAGCGGGCCCATCGACATCTCGTACACGCGCAGCGTGTCGGCGCCGTAGTTGTCGCAGATCTCGTCGGGTGACACCGAGTTCTTCAGGCTCTTGCCGATCTTGCCGAACTCCTGGAAGACCTCGATCTCGCCGTCCGGGCTCAAGTAGTAGAACTTTCCTTCGCGCTCAACGACATCGGCGGCCGGCACGTACGTCCCGCGGGAGTCGGCATAGGCGAACGCCTGGATGTAACCCTGGTTGACCAGCCGCCGGTACGGCTCGCGGGAGCTGACGTGCCCGAGGTCGTAGAGCACCTTGTGCCAGAACCGTGAGTACAGCAGGTGCAGCACCGCGTGCTCGACGCCGCCGACATACAGGTCGACGCCGCCGGGGTCGCCGGCACCGTGCTCGGCCGGCCGCGGACCCATCCAGTAGGCCTCGTTCTCCTTGGCGCAGAACTCTTCTGAGTTGTGCGGGTCGGCGTAGCGCAGCTCGTACCACGAGCTGCCCGCCCACTGCGGCATGACGTTGGTGTCGCGGCTGTAGGTTTTCAGCCCGTCGCCGAGGTCGAGCTCCGCGTGCACCCAGTCGGTCGCCTTGGCCAGCGGCGGCGACGGCTCGCTGTCGGCGTCGTCGGGGTCGAACAGCACCGGGGAATAGTCGGCGACGTCGGGAAGCTCGACCGGCAGCGCCGATTCGGGCAGCGGGTGCGGGCGGCCGTCTGCGTCGTACACGATCGGAAACGGCTCACCCCAGTACCGCTGGCGGGCGAACAGCCAGTCCCGCAGCTTGTACTCGATGCGGGCCTGCCCGCGGCCTTCGGCGGTCAGCCGCGCGGTGATCGCCTCCTTGGCCGACGCCACACTCAGTCCGTTGAGATAGTCGGAGTTGACCACTTCGCCGTCGCCGGTGTAGGCGGCCTGGGAAATATCGCCGCCGCCAATGACTTCCACGATCGGCAGACCGAACTCGTGGGCGAACTCCCAGTCCCGTTGGTCATGTCCGGGCACTGCCATGATCGCGCCGGTTCCGTATCCGGCCAGCACGTAGTCGGCGATGAAGATCGGGATCCGTTGTCCGTTGGCCGGATTGGTCGCATACGAGCCGATGAAGACGCCGGTCTTGGCCTTGCTCTCCTGGCGTTCCAGGTCGGACTTGGCCGCGATCGACGTCCGGTATGCGGCGACCGCCTCGGCCGGGCCGGCCGCACCGAAGGTCCAGCGCGGGTCGACAGCGTCGGGCCAGTCCGCGGCCGTCAGCTTGTCGACCAGGTCGTGTTCGGGCGCCAGCACCAGATAGGTGGCGCCGAACAACGTGTCGGGCCTGGTGGTGAACACCTCGATGTCGGAGTGGTTGGCGAGAAAAAGCGCCGACGCGCCGGTGGAGCGGCCGATCCAGTTGCGCTGCATGGTCTTGACCTTCTCCGGCCAGTCCAGCGCGTCGAGGTCGTCGAGCAGCCGGTCCGAATACACGGTGATGCGCATCATCCACTGCCGCAACCGTTTTCGGAACACCGGGAAGTTACCGCGGTCGCTGCGGCCGTCGGAGGTGACCTCCTCGTTGGCGAGCACGGTGCCCAGGCCGGGACACCAGTTCACCATCGAGTCCGCCCGGTACACCAGGCGGTATGAGTCGATCACACCGGCGCGCTCACCCGCCGACAATGCCGACCACTGCCTGCCGTCGTCGAGAATTAGTGCACCCGATTCGAACTCGGCCACCAACTCGGTGATCGGGCGGGCCTTGTTGGTCGCGGGGTCGAACCACGCGTTGTAGATCTGCAGAAAGATCCACTGCGTCCACTTGTAGAACTCGACGTCGGTGGTCGAGAAGCTGCGCCGCGCATCGTGAGCCAGGCCCAACCGGCCCAGTTGCCGCCGGAAGTTGACGATGTTGGCCTCGGTGCGGGTGCGCGGGTGCGTGCCGGTCTGCACCGCGTACTGCTCGGCCGGCAGGCCGAACGAGTCGAAACCCAACGCGTGCAACACATTGCGGCCCGTCATGCGGAAGAAACGGGCATACACGTCGGTCGCGATGTATCCCAGGGGGTGCCCGACGTGCAGTCCCTCCCCCGACGGATAGGGGAACATGTCCTGGACGAACATCTTGTCGTCGGGCACCGCGCCGCCGTCCGCTGGCGCCAGCGAGCCCACCGGGTTCGGCACGTTGAAGGTCCCCAGCCGGGACCAGGTCTGCTGCCAGACACGCTCGATCTCCCCGGCCAGTTCCGCCGAGTAGCGGTACTGCGGGGTGTCGGCATCCGCGTCAGGACTGACGCGCGGCGGCACGGCCGGGGATTCGGTCACGCCCAACAGGGTATAAGGGCCGCGGCGGCGGGACTTATCACCCGGGCGCCCGCCGTGCAGGCCACGGCTTGGTATCGGTTGCGTTGCGGACCGATCAGGACATGGTTGCAGCTCGGTTCCAGCCCTGGTGGCTAACACTTCGCGGCGGATATGGTCAGCGCCTGACGAAAAGGGACGCGCCCCGTGCCGTTCGGAAGGACCGACGTCATGAACGAAAATGCCCGTCGCTGGCGCATTCTGGCTGGGGGTGTGGCTGCCGGTGTTGCCGGCGTTGTCGGCTTCGCGGGCAATACGGCCATGGCCGAACCCGTCTTCCCGCAACCGCCGTTGCCGGGTCCGGCCACGGTGACGCAGACGGTGACGGTGATGCCGGCGGCCGGTCCGACCGCGTCGGTGCCGGCCGCGGGGCAGTCGGGCATGACGTCCGTCACCGCCACGCCGGCGGCGGCCCCGACGCCGGTGGCCACCCCCACCGCCGCGCCGCAGACGCTGGTCCCCGCCACGTCGGTGACGCTGGCCGACTTCCTGCGCGACAAGGGCGTCACGCTCGAGCCGCAGGTCAGCCGCGACTTCAAGGCGCTGAACATCGTGCTGCCGATGCCCGCGGGCTGGGCGGCGGTACCCGACCCCAACGTGCCCGATGCCTTCGCGGTGATCGCCGACCGGGTCGGCGGAGACGGCCTGTACACGTCCAACGCCCAGATCGTGGTGTACAAGCTGATCGGCGACTTCGACCCCAAGGAGGCCATCACCCACGGGTTCATCGACAGTCAGCAGCTGCCGGCGTGGCGGTCCACCGCCGCCTCGCTCGCCGATTACGGAGGCATGCCCTCGTCGCTCATCGGGGGCACCTACCGCGAGAACGCCATGACGCTGAACACGTCACGCCGCCAGGTCATCGCCACCTCGGGCCCGGACAGGTACCTGGTCTCGCTGGCGGTGACCACCACCGTCCAGCAGGCGGTGGCGGCCGCCGGCGCCACCGAAGCCATCGTCACCGGCTTCAAGGTCAGCGCTCCCGCGCCCGTACCCCCGCCGCCGGGCCCGCCACCTGCGCCCGGCCTACCACCCCTGCCGGGGCCGCCGGCCCTGCCGGCCCTACCGAGCTAGCGGCCCCGGCCGGGGCTCAGCGGCCACGCCTCGTATTGTGTGGCCCATGCTGATCGCCGCGGTGCTGTGCCTGTGCGCCGCCGTCGCGGTCGCCGCCGCCGGCGGGTGGCTGCTGACCCGGCCCCGCGCCGGTGATCCCGTCGGTCAGCTCCTGCGCGCGGTGGCCCCCACGCAGCTGGCCGCTGCGGTGATGCTGGCGGTCGGCGGCGTGGTGGCCCTGTCCGCCCGGCCGGAGACCGCCATGCTGGTGGTCATCGTGTGCGTCATCGGCGCGGTGAGCACGGTCGCCGCGGGGTGCTGGCAGAGCGCCAAGGTCGTCGTCGCCCGCCGGGGAGAAGGGGCCGGCTGCGACGGCGCCTGCGCATCGTGCATCCTGTCCTGTACCTAATTGCGGCTGATGTCGATCGGGTGGCTGGCCAGCAGCGACAACGGCAGCGGCTGACGACGCAGCACCCGCGCCCACAGATCCACCCGCGGCTCGACGAGGACGTCGGAAGGCAACGCCGACAACACAATCCAATCGTCGCGCTCGATCTCGCCCTCGAGTTGTCCGATGGTCCAGCCGGAGTAGCCGGCGAAGATGCGCACCCCTTCCACGACCGGGGCGATCGTCTCGGGTTCGGCATCGAGGTCGACCATCACCATCCGGCCCTGCACGTGGCGCAGCCCGGGCACCCCGTCGGGGTCGGTGCCCACCCGCAGCGTCGCCAGGCACAGTGCGGCATCACGTTTGACGGGACCGCCAATAAACATCGTCTTGGGCTTGGCGGCCAGCTTGGCCCACTGCGGCAACACGTTGTACACCGCGGTGTCGCTGGGCCGATTCAGCACCACGCCGAGCGTGCCGCCGTCGTTGTGCTCGACGACGTAGATGACGCTGCGCCGGAAGGTCGGTTCCAGCAGATCGGTGTTGGCGAGCAGCAGAGTTCCGGCCCGGACCCGGTGCGCCGCAGGCGCGACGTAGTCCTCTGGATCCTCTGACTGCGCCACCCCACCATCATGGCACCAGCGCGCGATCGTCGTGGCAAACAAACCCGGCTCGCCGGGATATTTGTACTGTGGGTCGGGTGGCCGAACGCTGAAGTACTGCCCCACAACAGGACGTGATCCCATGGCCGACACACGCGCACCGATCGCCGTATGGCGGTCGGTGCGTGGCCTGCCCGAATTCTGGCGGCTGCTCGAACTGCGGGCGGTCAGCCAGTTCGGGGATGGACTGTTCCAGGCCGGACTCGCCGGGGGCCTCCTGTTCAATCCCGAACGCGCCGCCGGGCCGTGGGAGATCGCAGAGGCATTCGCCGTGCTGTACCTGCCGTACTCGGTGCTGGGGCCGTTCGCCGGTGCGCTGCTGGACCGCTGGGACCGGCGGCTGGTGTTGGTCGGCGCCAACCTGGGCCGACTGCTGCTCGTCGTCGCGGTGGCCACGCTGCTCGCCGCCGGTGTGGGCGACCGGCCGATCCTGTTCGGCGCGTTGATCGTCAACGGCTTCACCCGGTTCGTCTCGTCGGGTCTGTCGGCGGCGCTGCCCGACGTGGTCCCGCCCGGCCAGGTGGTGACGATGAACGCGGTGGCGTCGGCCACCGGCGCGGTGGCCGCCTTCCTGGGCGCCATCTTCATGCTGTTGGTCCGCTGGCGCTTCGGCGCGGACGATACCGGCGCTGCCGCAATCATTTTCATCGTCGCCGTGCCGGTGTCGATCGCGCTGCTGCTGTCGGTGCGCTTCCCGCCACACATACTCGGGCCGCACGAAAGCGTGCGGGCGATCCACGGCTCGGTCGCCTACGCGGTGGCCACCGGCTGGGTGCACGGTGCCCGCACGGTGCTCAACGTCCCGACGGTGGCCGCCACCCTCTCGGGCCTGGCCGCGCACCGCGTCGTGTTGGGCATCAACACGCTGTTGGTGTTGGTCATCGTCCGGCACACCGACACCCAGGCGGTCGCCGGCCTGGGCACCGCGGTGCTTTTCGTCGCCGCGACCGGCACCGGATCCCTCCTGGCCACGCTCGCGCTACCCGCGGCCGTTGGCCGGTGGGGCCGTTACCGCACCGCCAACGGGGCGCTTGCCTTCGCCGCGGTCATCCAGCTCGCCGGGGCCGGGCTGCAGCTGCCGATGATGGTGGTGTGCGGGTTCTTGCTCGGCGCGGCCGGGCAGGTGGTGAAGCTGTGCGCGGACACCGCCATGCAGATCGACGTCGACGACGCACTGCGCGGGCACGTGTTCACCGTTCAGGACTCGTTGTTCTGGATGTCGTTCATCGCTGCGATCGCGGCGGCGGCAACCGTCATCCCCGCCGACGGGCATTCCACGCCGCTGGCCCTGGCCGGTGCCGTCGTCTATCTGATCGGGCTGGCGGTGCACGCCGCCGTCGGCCGCCGCGCGAAGCCACCGGGCTAAGGTGGCCGGCGTGGCTGGAGCGGACCCGATGGTGGCCGATCTGCGAGCCGAAGGCGACGAGCTCGACGCGCTGGTGGCCGCGTTGCCCGCCGAGCGGTGGGCCGCACCGACACCCGCGCCGGGCTGGACGATCGCACACCAGATCGCCCACCTGTTGTGGACCGACCGCGTCGCGCTGATCGCCGTCACCGACGAACCGGGTTTCGCCGGCGTGCTGGAAGCCGCGGCGGCCAACCCGACCGCGTTCGTCGACGACGGCGCCGAAAGGCTCGCGGCCGCCCCGCCGGGTGCGTTGCTCGCCGACTGGCGCAGCACCCGGGCCCGGCTGCACGACGAACTGCTGGCCGTCGCAGACGGCCGCAAGCTGCCGTGGTTCGGCCCGCCGATGAGCGCCGCGTCGATGGCCACCGCCCGGCTGATGGAGACCTGGGCGCACGGGCTCGACGTCGCCGATGCGCTGCGCGTCACGCGGGCCGCCACGGCGCGGCTGCGCTCGATCGCCCACATCGGCGTGCGCACCCGCGACTTCGCGTTCGCGATCAACGGGCTGACCCCGCCGATGGAACCGTTCCGGGTGGAGCTGCGGGCACCCGACGGCTCGACGTGGACCTTTGGCCCGGATGACGCCACACAACGGGTCACCGGCTCGGCGGAGGACTTCTGCATGCTGGTCACCCAGCGGCGGCCGCGGGCGGCGCTGGACGTGACGGCCGAGGGCGCCGACGCGCAGCGGTGGCTGACGATCGCACAGGCGTTCGCCGGCCTGCCGGGCCCCGGCAGATGAAATCCTCTCGCTCGCAGCGTTCTACCAGCTAGCCACCAGCCAAAGTTGGCGGCTGGCAACCGGCTCTGTGGGTGTCAGCTGCGACGACATGCCTTCGCTTGCGCGCGACGATTTGGCGTACAGCGAGTGAGGTGAGTCACAAATGATGTGGTTATGGCTACTTAGCGCAGTCGTCATGGCGTGGTTCGTGGAGTCCGCTCAGCGGCGGTGCGAACACTGGGCCTACGAGCGCGACAAGGACCTGTGATGATGTGGTGCCGGAATGCCCCGCGAGCGACCGCTCTTGCACGTAGTTGCGCGGCGTGTCGCGCGGCAGACACCTTCGCTAGCGGGGGTTACAGGTCGTGGGCGGCGTCGGCTTTACCGTCGCCGTCGGTGTCGGCCAGCTTCAGGTCCCAGTGCCCGTCGCCATCGGTGTCCACGTAGGCCAGCTCGCCGCACAACGCGCGGTCCGCCAGGCCGTTGCCGTCGGCATCGAGCAGCCGGTCGTCGACCTGACCGTCGCCGTCGAGATCGACCAGCGGTCCGCCGGTCTGCTCCACCCCGTCCAGCCCGAACCACCGCACCTGCCCGGCCCGGTCGACGCTCACCGCCCAGGTGCCCGACCTGTCGTCGGTGAAGTAGCTTTCCGCGTGGTCGTCGTTGTCGAGGTCCAGAACCGCGTGATCGGCAAGTCCGTCACCGTCAAGGTCGGCCATCGCGTCGTCGAGGCGGCCGTCGCCGTCGAAATCGAGCCCCACCGCGTCCAGCCTGCCGTCGCCGTCGAGATCGGTGTCCAGCTCGGCGGTCCACATGCTCGCCAACCCGTCGCCCGCGCCAAGGCAGTAGTCCATATCAGGTCAGACGAGCGGTCAGCCCTTCGCGTTCCACCACTTCAGCAGTTCGGCGGTGGCCTCCTCGCGGCTCAGCGGTCCGCGGTCGAGCCGCAGCTCCTTGAGGTAGCGCCACGCCTCGCCGACCTGCGGTCCGGCCGGGATGCCGAGGATCTCCATGATCTCGTTGCCGTCCAGGTCCGGGCGCACCCGTTCCAGGTCCTCCTTCGCGGCCAGCTCGGCGATCCGCGCCTCCAGGTCGTCGTAGTTGGCCTGCAGCCGCGCCGCGCGCTGCTGGTTGCGGGTGGTGCAGTCGGCCCGCACCAGCTTGTGCAGCTTTCCCAGCAGCGGGCCGGCGTCGGTGACGTAACGGCGCACGGCCGAATCGGTCCAGTTGCCGTCGCCGTAGCCGTGGAAGCGCAGATGCAGGTACACCAACTGCGACACGTCGTCGACCATCTGCTTGGAGTACTTCAGCGCGCGCATCCGCTTGCGGGTCATCTTCGCGCCCACCACCTCGTGATGGTGAAAGCTGACGCCGCCGTCGGGTTCGTGGCGACGGGTGGCCGGCTTGCCGATGTCATGCAGCAGCGCCGCCCAGCGCAACACCAGGTCGGGGCCGTCGTCCTCGAGGCCGATCGCCTGCCGCAGCACCGTCAGCGAATGCTGGTAAACGTCCTTGTGCTGATGGTGTTCGTCGATGGCCATCCGCATGTCGCCCACTTCGGGCAGCACCACCTCCCCCAGCCCGCTCTGCACCATCAGGTCGATGCCGGCCACCGGGTTCGCGCCCAGAATCAGCTTGTCCAGTTCGGCGGCCACCCGCTCGGCGGTGATCCGACCCAGCTGGTCGGCCATCTCCTCCAGCGCCGTAAGCACCCGCGGCGCGACGCTGAAGCCGAGCTGCGAAACGAACCTCGCCGCGCGCAGCATGCGCAGCGGGTCGTCGCCGAACGAGTTCTCCGGTGCCGACGGCGTGTCGAGCACCTCGGCCCGCAGGGCCGCCAATCCGCCTAGGGGATCATGGAATTCGGCCGAACCGTCGGCGGTGACGCGCACCGCCATCGCGTTGACGGTGAAGTCGCGCCGCACCAGATCATCCTCGAGACGTTCACCGAAGCGCACCTGCGGATTGCGTGACACCTGGTCGTAGCTGTCGGCCCGGAAGGTGGTGATCTCCATCCGGTCGCCGTCCTTGCCGACGCCGACCGTGCCGAACTCGATGCCGGTGTCCCACAGCGCATCGGCCCATCCGCGCAATATCGATTGCGTCTGCTGGGGCCGGGCGTCGGTGGTGAAGTCCAGATCATTGCCCAGCCGACCGAGCAACGCGTCACGCACACTGCCGCCGACCAGATACAGCTCGTGGCCCGCGCCAGCGAACACCGCGCCCAGCTCGCGCAGCACGTCGGCATGCCGGTTCAACGCCACCGCGGCGGCGGCGAGCAGCTCGGCATCAGCAGCTGAATTGGGCACGTCCGATGAGCCTAATGGTCACGGGTCGGCAGCGACCGGCGAGTGCGGGGGGAGCGAAACCGGGTGGCAGCTACTATCGCTTGGGTGTCGGACGGCGAGCAGGCCAAACCACGACGGCGCCGGGGGCGGCGCCGCGGCCGACGCGCGGCCGGTCCCGCCGAAACCAACACCGAGCATCGCCACAACAACGCCTTGCCCGGCACGACCGACAACCCGGCCCCGGCCAAGACGCACAAGCCGAGCCCGGAACGCCGCTCACCCGACCGGCTACGCACCGTGCACGAAACCTCGGCCGGCGGGCTGGTCATCGACGGCATCGACGGCCCCAAGGACTCTCAGGTGGCCGCGCTGATCGGGCGCATCGACCGCCGCGGCCGGATGTTGTGGTCGCTGCCCAAGGGCCACATCGAGCTGGGTGAAACCGCCGAACAGACCGCGATCCGGGAGGTCGCCGAGGAGACTGGCATCCAGGGCAGCGTGCTGGCCGCGCTCGGCAGCATCGACTACTGGTTCGTCACCGAAGGCCGCCGCGTGCACAAGACCGTGCACCACTATCTGATGCGGTTCCTCGACGGCGAATTGTCCGACGACGACGTGGAGGTCAGCGAAGTGGCCTGGGTGCCGCTGGGCGAGCTGCCGTCGCGGCTGGCCTATGCCGACGAACGCCGGCTTGCCGAGGTCGCCGGCGAACTAATCGACAGACTGCACGCCGACGGCCCGGCCGCGCTGCCGCCGCTGCCGCGGACCTCGCCGCGGCGGCGCGCCCAGACGCACTCGCACACCCGCAACCGCCGTCCCGACGAACCCGCGCAACCCCAACCCGGCCGGCGGACGAACGGCTGCGGACAAGGGCCGTGATCAACACCGCGGCGGTGCCGCGAATGCTTGCCGCCGCGGTGCTGCCGCGTCTGCTCGCCGCCATCGCGCTGCTGACGCTGATCGCCGCACCCGCCGTGGGTCCCCGGGCCGCCGCGGGCGAGCCGGGGTCGACGCCGTTCCTGCAGGTGCGTATCGACCGCGTCACTCCAGAGGTGGTGACGACCACCAGCGACCCCGTCGTCACCGTCGCCGGAACCGTGCTGAACGTCGGGGACCGCCCGGTGCGCGACGTGATGGTGCGCCTGGAAGACGCGGCGGCCGTTGCATCCTCTGCGGGCCTGCGCACCAATCTCGGCGGCGGCGTCGACCAGTTCGAGCCCGTCGCGGATTTCATCACGCTCGCCCCGGAACTGCTGGACGGCCAGACCGTTCCGTTCACCCTGACCTATCCCCTGCGATCCACCGACTTGCCGTCGCTGAGCATCGAAGAACCCGGCGTGTACCCGGTGCTGGTCAATGTCAACGGCACCCCCGACTACGGCGCCCCGGCCCGCCTCGACGACGACCGCTTCCTGCTGCCGGTGCTCGGGGTGCCGCCCGACCTGGGCGCCGACTGGTCCGCGGACACGTTGAGCGAGGTCGTGCCCCCTGACACGTCCAAGCCGGTGCGGCTCACCATGCTGTGGCCGCTGGCCGACCGGCCACGGCTGGCGGCCGGGGCTCCCGGCGGCACCGCTCCGGTGCGGTTGATCGACGACGAACTCGCGGTGTCCCTCGCCCCGGGTGGTCGGCTGGACACGCTGGTGTCCGCGGTCGATTTCGCGACCGGCCCGACGGTCGACCCGACCGGGCAGGTGGGCAGCGCGCTGTGCCTGGCGGTCGACCCCGATCTGCTTGTCACCGTCAACGCGATGACGGCCGGCTATGTCGTCAACGACGGGCCCGACGCCGGGCCGGGCACGCCGACCCGTCCCGGCGCCGGCCAGGACGCCGCGGTGGGCTGGCTGAACCGCCTGCGGGGGTTGGCACAGCGGATGTGTGTGGCGCCGACCACCTATGCGCAGGCCGACCTCGACGCGTTGCAGCGCGCCGGCGATCCGGGGCTGAGCGCGATCGCCACCACCGGCGCCGGCGGCATCGTTGACCAGATCCTCGGCATCAGAACGACCCGCGGCGCCACGCTCGTCGGCGACGGACCGCTGACCGGGCCCGTCGTGGAGTTGCTTTCGGCGCAGGGCCCGACCGTTGCTATCGCCGCCGCGAACGTCAGTGCCCAGGACTCGGACACTGGCGCGCCGGCCACCGCCGATCTGACTCCGCTGCGCTACACCCCGCAGGTGGTCGCCGCCCCGTTCGATCCGACGGTCGGCGCCGGGCTGGCCGGTGCCGGCGTGGAGCCGACGTCACCGTCTTACCTGGACTCCACGCTGGACATTCCGGTCAAGCACGACTCCCAGGTAGCCCGCCGACAGGACGCGCTGGGTTCCCTGTTGTGGCGCGGGCTGCAACCCGACACCGAACCCCGCAGCCAGATCCTGATGCCGCCGCTGACGTGGAGCCTGCGGCCCGACGACGCGCAGGCGATACTCACCGCGGTGGCCACGACGATCCACGCCGGGCTGGCGGTGCCGAGGCCACTGACCGCGCTGATCGCCGAGGCCGGCGCGGTTCCGCCCCAGAATCTGCACCCGATGCCCGACGACGAGCTGGGCAATCCGCGCAGCCGTATCGATGACGCCGTCACGGCCGGCGTCGCGTCGGTCAGCGGCCGGTTGGCGGGGCTGACGGCGGCGCTGACCACCGATGCGCGCACCGGGCTCACCGGCACCCAGTACACCGCGCCGCTGCGCGAGGACATGCTGCGTGCGCTCAGCCAGTCGGTGCCGCCCGATGCCCGCAACGGGCTGGCGCAGCAGCGGCTCACGACGGTCGGCGAGACGGTGGACGCCCTGTTCGCCGCGGTGACCATCGTCAACCCCGGCGGCTCCTACACGTTGGCGACCGAGCGCAGCCCGCTGCCGCTGGCGCTGCGCAACGACTTGGCGGTGCCGATCCGGGTGCGATTGGCAGTCGACGCCCCGCCCGGCATGTCGGTGACCGACATGGGTGAGATCGAACTGCCGCCGGGCTACCTGCCGCTGCGGGTGCCCATCGAGGTGCACTTCACCCAGCGCGTGGCGGTGGACGTGGCGCTGCGCACCGCGGACGGGCTGCCGCTCGGTGAGCCGGTGCGGCTGTCGGTGCATTCCAACGCCTACGGTCAGGTGCTGTTCTTCATCACGCTCGGCGCCGGCGCGGTGCTGGCGCTGCTCACCGGGCGCCGGCTGTGGCACCGGTTCCGCGGCCAGCCCGACCGTGCCGATCTGAACCGCCCGGACCCGCTCGAGGTCGCGCTGAGCTATTCCGATGACGGCCACGACGAGCGCGGCGCGCGTGCGATGAGCCGCTCGGGCGACGAGCGTCGTGCGCCGCGCCGCTCCGGCGAACGGAAATGAGTACCACCGGCCGGCGCGCACCTGGGCCTGGCCAACGCGTCCCGCGCGCGCCCGGCGTGCAGGGACCTCCCCCGCCGCCCGGTACGTCGCCACCACCGCCGCGCGTTCGGCGCGGACCGGCGCCGCGCCGGGCGGCCGGACGTCAGGAACTGTCCGACGCCGCCGTGGTGTCGCGGTCGTGGGGCATGGCGTTCGCCACCCTGGTCAGCCGGATCACCGGCTTCTTCCGCATCGTGCTGCTCGCCACGATCCTGGGTGCGGCGCTGTCCAGCGCGTTCTCGGTGGCCTTTCAGTTGCCCAACCTGATCGCGGCGCTGGTGCTGGAGGCGACGTTCACCGCGATCTTCGTGCCGGTGTTGGCCCGCGCCGAACGCGACGACCCGGATGGCGGCACCGCCTTCGTGCGGCGCCTGGTCACGCTGACAACGACTTTGCTGTTGGTCGTCACCGTGTTGTCGGTGGCGTCCGCCCCGCTGTTGGTGCGGCTCATGCTGGGCAGCGATCCGCAGGTGAACCGCCAGCTGACGACCGCGTTTGCCTACCTGCTCCTCCCCCAGGTTCTGTTATACGGGTTGTCGTCGGTGTTCATGGCAATCCTCAACACCCGCAACGTGTTTGGGCCGCCAGCGTGGGCGCCAGTATGCAACAACGTGGTTGCCATCACCACGCTGAGCCTGTATCTGCTTGTGCCGGGCGAACTTTCGGTCGACCCGGTGCGGATGGGCAATCCCAAACTGCTGGTGCTGGGAATCGGCATGACGCTGGGCGTGGCGACGCAGGTCGCGGTGCTGCTGGTCGCCATCCGCCGCGAGCGGATCAGTCTGCGCCCGCTGTGGGGCGTCGACGACCGGTTGAAGCAGTTCGGCA
Organism: uncultured Actinomycetota bacterium; assembly: GCA_963799495.1. GTDB lineage: Bacteria > Actinomycetota > Actinomycetes > Mycobacteriales > Mycobacteriaceae > Mycobacterium. The sequence continues at coordinate 108,128 of CAWCXH010000018.1, read as the reverse complement.
CGATGGCCGCCGCGATGGTGCTCTACGTGTTGATCAGCCAGATCGGTTTGATCGTCGGCAACCGAATTGCCAGTGGTGCAGCGGCTTCCGGCCCCGCGATCTACAACTACACGTGGCTGGTGTTGATGCTGCCGTTCGGCACGATCGGCGTCACCGTGCTGACCGTCGTGATGCCACGGCTCAGCCGTAACGCCGCTGCCAACGACACCCCCGCCGTGCTGGCCGACCTGTCGCTGGCCACCCGCCTGACGATGGTCACCCTCATTCCGGTGGTCGCGTTCATGACCGTCGCCGGACCGGCGATCGGCAGCGCGCTGTTCGCCTACGGCAACTTCGGCGAGGTCGACGCCGGGTATCTGGGCATGGCGATCACGCTGTCGGCGTTCACCCTGATTCCATACGCGCTGGTGCTGTTGCAGCTGCGGGTGTTCTACGCCCGTGAGCAGCCGTGGACGCCGATCCTGGTGATCGTGGTGATCACGGCGGTCAAGATCGCCGGCTCGCTGGCCGCACCGCATTTGACCGACGACCCCGAGATGGTCGCGGGCTATCTTGGTCTGGCCAACGGTGTCGGCTTCCTGGCCGGCGCCGTCGTCGGCTACATCCTGTTGCGGGCCAACCTCAACCCGCCGGGCGGACGGCTCGTCAGCCTGGCGGTGGTCCGGACGATCCTGGTGACGACCGCGGCGTCGCTGAGCGCCGGGCTGATCGCCCACATCGTCGACCAGCTGCTCGGGCTGGAGGCGTTGACGCGCAACGCCGGTGGAGCGGGCTCGCTGCTGCGGCTGCTGGTGCTGGGCATGATCATGCTGCCGATCATCGCCGCGGTGATGATCGCCGCCCGGGTCCCCGAGGCGGAGGCCGCGCTGGCCGCCGTCCGGCGCCGCCTTTCCGCCCGCCGAACGGTAGCCGCACGGCCAACGGCAACGCCCGACAGACCACGCCAGAGCGGGCCGCTACCGTACGCTGATGAGAGGAATTCTTATCCGTCACAGCGGCATCAGGTTCCGCCGGCCGTCCGGAGCGGGCCTCCGGCACGGGTTGCCGGGGGTGGGATGCGGAAAGGACCAGCGGTGACCGACGAGCCCGCGGGCAGTTCCGCGCCCGGCCCCGACACTGGGGCCACGACGAGGTTGCCGCGACCGGCCGCCGACGATTTCCAGCCCGACGTGCCGCACGATGCTCCCGGCGGGCCGGCAGCCGTCCCCGACCCGGAGACCGCTGTGGTAAGCACCTTCAGCGCGCCGGTGTCCGGCCGCCCGCCCGCCGATTACGGCGGCGATCCCACCCGGGAACCGATCGCCTTCGATGCGCCGCGCGAGCCGCCGATCGAGGCCGCCACCTCCGACGAGGACGTCCACCTGATCCCCGGTGCCACCATCGCCGGGGGCCGCTACCGGCTGCTGGTCTTCCACGGCGGGCCGCCGAACCTGCAGTTCTGGCAGGCACTGGACACCGCGCTGGACCGCCAGGTGGCGCTGACGTTCGTCGACCCCGACGCCACGCTGCCCGATGCGGCGGTCCAGGAAATTCTGTCCCGCACACTCAAACTGAGCCGCATCGACATGCCCGGCGTCGCCCGGGTGCTCGACGTCGCCAACACCGGATCCGGCGGTCTGGTGGTTTCGGAGTGGATCCGCGGCGGCTCGCTGGCGGAGGTGGCCGACACCTCACCGTCCCCGATCGGCGGCGCCCGCGCCATCCAGTCACTGGCCGCCGCCGCCGAGGCCGCCCACCGCTCCGGTGTCGCTCTGTCGATCGATCACCCCAGCCGGGTGCGGGTCAGCATCGAGGGCGACGTGGCCCTCGCCTTTCCCGCGACACTGCCCGACGCCACCCCCGAGGACGACATCCGCGGGATCGGGGCGGCGCTCTACGCGCTGCTGATCAACCGGTGGCCGCTCCCGGAGTCCGGTGTGCGCAGCGGGCTGGCAGCCGCCGAGCTCGACCCGGCCGGCCAGCCGATCGAGCCCAGAGCGGTCAACCGAGCTATCCCGTTCCAGATCTCGGCGGCCGCCGCCCGCGCGGTGCAGGAAGGTGGCGGCATCCGCTCCGCCCCCACCCTGCTGAATCTGCTGCAGCAGGCCACCGCGATCGCCGACCGGACCGAGCTGATTTCCCCGGTCGACGAACCGGAGGCGCCGCCGCCGCGTTTCCGCGCGGCCGACGACCCGGAGGCGCAGGCCCGCCGCCGAAAGGGGCTGATGGTCGGGTTGGCCGTGGGTGGTGCGATCATCCTCGTCGCGCTCATCGTGCTGGCCTCGATACTGAGCAGCGTCTTCGGCGACGTGGGCGGGTCCCTGGACAAGGACGAGCTCGGCCTCAACGCCCCGACGACGTCCGCGGAAGCCGAAGGCGGCGCAACCACCGACGGCAGCACCGTGAAACCCGTTCGGGCAACCGTGTTTTCACCAGACGGCGGGGCCGACGCGCCGGGTGCCGCCGGCCTGGCGATCGACGGCAACCCGGGCACCGTCTGGCCCACCGACACCTACTCCGACCCCGTGCCGTTCCCCGGGTTCAAGAACGGCGTCGGGCTCATGCTGCAGTTGTCGCAGCCCACAAAGCTCGGCGAGGTGAGGATCAACGTGAACAGCACCGGCACCGCGGTGCAGATCCGGTCGGCGGAGTCGCCGACGCCGTCGTCGCTGGACGACACCACCGAGTTGACCCCGCCGACACCGTTGAAGCCCGGCTCCAACACCATCGCCGTCACCGACGCGGAGCCGACCTCGAATGTGCTGGTCTGGATCTCGACATTGGGCACCGTCAACGGCGAGAGTCGCTCCGATGTCGCGGAGATCACCCTGAAGGCCGCGCCCTAACCGCCAGTTATCCCCAGGCCCAGCGCGATCCATCAAGATGTGTCAGGGAGTACCTCCAGCATTGATTACTGTTCGGCTGTGGGGAGCTGCGGGGGACGGTCGGACGCGGAGTTGCTGGCCGCACACGTCGGCGGCGATCGCTACGCCTTCGAGGAGCTCTTCTACCGCCACCACCGCCAGCTCTACCGGCTGGCCCGGATCACCAGCCACAATCCCGAAGACGCCGCGGACGCCCTGCAGGACGCGATGCTCTCGGCGCACCGCAGCGCGCCCGGTTTCCGCCACGACGCGGCGGTGAGCAGCTGGCTGTACCGCATCGTGGTCAACGCCTGCCTGGACCGGTTGCGCCGCAGCAAGGCCCACCCGACCACCGCGCTGGAGGACGATACCTGCCCGGTTGGCGATCCGGCGTCGCGCGTGGACACCGCGATCGTGGTGGAGCGTGCCCTGATGCGGCTGCCGGTCGAACAGCGCGCGGCCGTCGTCGCCGTCGACATGCAGGGCTACTCGGTGGCCGAGACGGCCCGCATGCTGGGCATCGCGGAAGGCACGGTCAAGAGCCGCTGTTCCCGGGCCAGGGCCAAGCTGGCCGAGGCGCTCGATTACTTCGACAACGGCGCCACAACCGCGCCGGATCCCCGCGAGGGCGCACGATGAGCCAGGATGGAACCACAGGCGCCCCGTGGCGAAGGCCGGGGCGGAGAGGTAACCGGCGGGGGCAGCGATGGACGGCGGGGCGAGCCAGAGCAGCGGGCGGGCCGATGCGCCGATCACCCCCGAGATGCTCGCCGACCTGCAGGCCGGCCTGCTCGATGACGCCACCGCGGCGCGGGTGCGCCGGCGGGCCCGCACCGACCCCGAGGCCGCCCGGCAGCTGGCGGCCCTGGACCGAGTCCGCCGCGACCTGGCCGAGCTGGCCGCCGACGAGGCCTCCGCCGCCGACGTGCCCACCGGGGTGACCGCCCGGGTGAGCGCCGCGCTGCAGGCCGTCCCCCTCAAGCGGGACGTGCCCCCAGCCCCGCCGGGACATCACGTTCTCGGCGGCACAGGCCGCAGGGCCGCCGCACATGCCGTTCGCGGTTCGCTGCTGCAGTCACGCCGGCTGCGGCGCCTGTGTACGCTCGCGGGTCTGTTCGCCGCCGTCGTCGCGGTCGGCCTCGGCGCGGTGATGCTGATCCGGCCGCAGCTGTCCGCCACGTCCACCCAGCCGACCGCCGAGCACATCACGGTCTCGCCCCCGCCGCGCGACATTCCGCTGTCCGACCCGCAGATCGTCGGGCTATTGGCCGACAGGCCCGACTACGGCCCGCTCACCGACCCGCAACGCCGAGCGTCCTGCCTCAACGGCCTGGGCTACCCGGCGGCCACCAAGGTGCTCGGCGCCCGGCCCGTCGACATGCAGGGGCGCCCGGCGGTGCTGATGGTGCTTCCGGGCGACACGCCCAAGGCGCTCGTCGCCCTGGTGGTCGAGGCCAACTGCAGTTCAGCCGACAGCGGGCTGCTGGCCGACACAGTGGTAAGACGTCCGTAATCTCTGCTGGGAACACCCGGGCCTACCCTGGTGTTTGTAACCGTGCCGCAGTGCTACCCCGGGACCCGGCAACCGAGCAGGCAGAAAGGGCCGCATGACCTCCACAACCACCGTCCATGACGTGATCGTCATCGGCTCCGGTCCGGCCGGATATACCGCGGCGATCTACGCGGCCCGCGCGCAACTGACGCCCCTGGTGTTCGAGGGCACCCAGTTCGGCGGCGCGCTGATGACCACCACCGAGGTGGAGAACTATCCCGGCTTCCGCGACGGCATCACCGGCCCGGAACTGATGGACGAGATGCGCGAGCAGGCCCTGCGGTTCGGCGCCGACCTGCGCATGGACGACGTCGACGCGGTGTCGCTAGACGGACCGATCAAGTCGGTCACCGTGGGTGACGAAACCTACCGGGCCCGTGCCGTCATCCTCGCGATGGGCGCCGCGGCCCGCCATCTCGGGGTGCCCGGCGAGGAGGCCCTGATCGGCATGGGCGTGAGCACCTGCGCCACCTGTGACGGGTTCTTCTTCCGCGATCAGGACATCGCGGTGGTCGGCGGTGGCGACTCGGCCATGGAGGAAGCCACGTTCCTGACCCGGTTCGCGCGCAGCGTCACGGTCATCCATCGCCGCGACGAGTTCCGCGCCTCGAAGATCATGCTCGAGCGGGCGCGCGCCAACGACAAGATCACGTTCCTGACAAACACCCAGGTGACCGCGATCGAGGGCGACCCCAAGGTCACCGGCGTGCGGCTGCGCAACTCGGTCACCGGCGACGAGTCGACGCTGGCGGTCACCGGCGTATTCGTCGCGATCGGCCATCACCCGCGCTCGGATTTGATTCGCGGACAGGTCGACCTCGACCCCGACGGTTACGTGCGGGTCGTCGACGGCACCACCGCCACCTCGGTCGAAGGCGTTTTCGCCGCAGGCGATCTCGTCGACCGCACCTACCGGCAGGCCGTAACGGCGGCGGGTACCGGCTGTTCAGCCTCCATCGACGCCGAACGCTGGCTCGCCGAGACCGCTTCTGCCACAACCGATGAGAAGACCGACGACACCGACCTGATTGGAGCACCGCTGTGACCGAGACCAGCGCGACCGTAGCCGTCACCGACGATTCGTTCTCAGACGACGTGCTGAGTAGCAACACGCCTGTCCTGGTGGACTTCTGGGCCAGCTGGTGCGGGCCGTGCAAGATGATCGCCCCGGTGCTCGAGGAGATCGCCGGCGAGAAGGCCGGTCAGCTCACGGTGGCCAAGCTCGACGTCGACGCGAACCCCGCCACCGCCCGCGACTTTCAGGTGGTGTCGATTCCCACGCTGATCCTGTTCAAGGACGGCGCGCCGGTGAAGCGGATCGTGGGCGCCAAGGGCAAGGCCGCGTTGCTGCGCGAACTCGGCGAAGAGGTCTAACCACCCGGTTTCGTGGCCGGCACCCGGGCGGGAGCATAGCGACCCGGAGACACTCGCCTGCGGTTTTCCCGAATCGGGGACCCGTCTGAGAGAATGCTGCCTAGCCTGTCTTGCAATTGTCAGCGCTACCGCTGCTGACAACCGTGACCGAAAGGCCTGGTATGTCGAGTCTGCGTCGCGGTGACCGTGGGGGTTCGGTCACCGAGATCCGGGCCACACTGGCGGCGCTGGGACTCATCGACAGCCCCGACGCGGACCTGACCACCGGCAAGCACGTCGCATACGATGCGTTCGACGACGATCTCGACCACGCGGTACGGGCGTTCCAGCAGCATCGCGGGCTGCTTGTCGACGGCATCGTCGGCGAGGCGACCTACCGCGCGCTCAAGGAAGCTTCCTACCGGCTCGGTGCCCGCACGCTCAATCACCAGTTCGGCGCACCGATGTACGGCGACGACGTCGCCACCCTGCAGGCCCGGCTGCAGGATCTCGGCTTCTACACCGGCCTGGTCGACGGGCACTTCGGCCTGCAGACTCACAACGCGTTGATGTCCTACCAACGTGAGTACGGGTTGGCCCCGGACGGTATCTGCGGTCCGGAAACCTTGCGCTCCTTGTACTTTCTGGGCGCGCGGGTGACGGGCGGATCGCCGCACGCGATCCGCGAGGAGGAGTTGGTGCGCCGCTCCGGCCCACGGCTGTCCGGTAAGCGGATCATCATCGACCCGGGCCGCGGCGGCGGTGACCACGGCCTGCTCATGCAGGGCCCCGCGGGTCCGATCGGTGAAGCAGATATCCTGTGGGACTTGGCAAGTCGGCTCGAAGGCCGGATGACCGCGATCGGCATGGAGACCTTCCTGTCGCGGTCGGCCAACCGCAGCCCATCCGATGCCGAACGGGCCGCGACGGCCAACGCCGTCGGCGCCGACTTGATGATCAGCCTGCGCTGTGCGACTCAGGCCAGTCCGGCCGCCAACGGGGTGGCGTCGTTCCATTTCGGTAATTCGCACGGATCGGTGTCCACCATCGGCCGCAATCTGGCCGACTTCATTCAACGAGAAGTGGTGGCCCGCACCGGATTACGCGATTGCCGCACCCACGGGCGGACCTGGGATCTGCTGCGGCTGACCCGGATGCCGACAGTGCAGGTCGACGTCGGCTACATCACCAATCCACGTGACCGCGCGATGCTGGTATCGACCCACACCCGCGATTCGATCGCCGAAGGCATCCTGGCGGCGGTGAAGCGCCTCTACCTGCTCGGCAAGAACGACCGGCCAACGGGCACATTCACTTTCGCCGAACTACTCGCGCACGAACTCTCCGTCGACCCGGCCGGGCGCGTCAGCCCCAGCTAGCCCGCCGTCAGCAGAGGCTCGCGCCCGCGCCGACGGGCTGCTGCAGCTGCGCGCTCTGCAACAGGCGCTCCAACGCAGCCTCCACATCGGCTTTCCAGCCCAGCCCACGGTCCAGTTCCAGCCGCAGACGTGGGAAGTACCGGTGGGGCGCCACCACGACGAAGCCCACCTCCTGCAGGAATTCGGCGTCGACGATGCACTGCTCCACCGAGCAGTCACCGAGCACCTCGGCGGCGGGTCGCAGATCCGGCGGCACCAGCCGGGGATCGAGGAGCTCGGTCACATCGGCGGTTCGGGCGAAGGCTTCCAGTGCCCGCACGCCGCGCCGGACCAGGTCGGCGACGACCGCGGCGATGAGGCTCGGTGCCAGCCCTTCGCTGCCGTGCCCGGATTCCACGCCGACGGCGGTGAGCAAGACGGCGTCGGCGCTGACCGGGCCGGTGGGAAAGCGCCGGGCCCGCGGCACGGCGCGCGGTGGAGCGTAGAACGCGTACCCGAGGCACGCTGCATCGGTGGAGCGCACCGGCGGCTCGTCGCCCTCACGGCCGGCGCCGGGAGTGTCCGGGCAGTGCACGGCGATCTGCCCGCACGATCCCCACTCCAGCATCACCATCGAGAGCCAGGCTTCCTTCTCGAACTCGGGATCGGCGAGGTGATCGTCACCGCGCAGCGTCGAGGGATCGACTTCCCAGAACACGCATCGCCGCGCATGCTTGGGCAGCTGCTCGAAAGCCTCGAGCCGCAGGGGCGTGATTCGCGCTGACACTAGACTCCCCGGGTTCCACGCGGTGCTGACGTGCAGGGCCGCCCTTCCAGGATAGGAGAGCGCGCCGCCGAAGGCCCGCTTTGGTCCGGTTCGTTCATCCGCCGGCTACCATTTGGCGAAAAGTGTTGCTGCACAGAGCTTTTCCTTCGGCTGGCGGTGGCGGCGCGGGCCGCGCCGGGTCGATGTGTCACAGTGACGTAATTACCACGTGTCGTAGGTCAGCGGTTGGTCGTGTTCATCAGGTCCACGATGCGGTGTAGGTCCTCGACCGAGCCGAACTCCACCACGATCTTGCCTTTTCGTTTGCCAAGGCTGACGGTCACGCGGGTGTCGAAGGCGGTGGACAGCCGTTCAGCAACGTCCTGAAGGCCCGGCATCTGGAGCGGCTTGCGCCGCGGCGCCGACGGGGTGTCGGTCTCGTCGCGGTTCGCCAGGGTGACTTCCTCCTCGGTCGCCCGCACCGACAGGCCCTCCGCGACGATCCGTACGGCCAGCTCCTCCTGTCGCTCCGGTCCGCCCTCCAGGGCGAGCAGTGCGCGGGCATGCCCGGCCGACAGCACCCCGGCGGCCACCCGGCGCTGCACCGCGATCGGCAGGCGCAACAGCCGGATCATGTTGGTGATGAGCGGGCGGGACCGGCCGATGCGCGCGGCGAGTTCGTCGTGGGTGACACCGAACTCGTCGAGCAGCTGCTGGTAGGCGGCCGCCTCTTCCAACGGGTTCAGCTGGACGCGGTGGATATTCTCCAGCAGGGCGTCGCGGAGCATGCTGTCATCGGCGGTCTCCCGGACGATGGCCGGGATGGTGGCCAGCCCGGCCTGCTGCGCGGCGCGCCACCGTCGCTCCCCCATGACGAGCTGGTAGCGCGCGGGTCCCGCCTGGGCGCCGACCGCGCGCACCACGATCGGCTGCATGAGTCCGAACTCGCGGATCGAATGCACGAGTTCGGCCAGCGCCTCGTCGTCGAACACCTGGCGCGGTTGGCGCGGATTGGGTTCGATAGCGGACGGGTCGATCTCCCGGTAAACCGCGCCGACGCCGTTGCCGTCTGGGGACGCCGGCCCGCCCAGCACCACGTCGGCGGCGGCATCGCCCATCCGTGGCCCGATGGAGGGTGACTCGCCGTCGGTGGGGCTGGTCGGAATCAGAGATGCCAGCCCGCGACCGAGGCCGCTCCTCCTGCGCGTCGGTTGCGTCATGCTTGTCCCTTCGGTGTGTCCGGTGCGGGCGGTGCGCCGCGCTCGGCGAGTTCGCGGCTGGCATCCAGGTAGCTCGTCGCCCCGCGGGAGCCGGGGTCGTAGTCGAGGATCGTCATGCCGTAGCCGGGCGCCTCGGACACCTTGACGCTGCGCGGTATGACCGTTCGCAGCACCTTATCGCCGAAGTGTGCCCGCGCGTCGGCTGCAACCTGGTCGGCGAGCTTGGTCCGGCCGTCGTACATCGTCAGGATGACGGTCGAGACGTTCAGCGCGGGATTGAGATGTGCCTTGACCATTTCGATATTGCGCAGTAACTGCCCCACCCCTTCGAGTGCGTAGTACTCGCACTGGATGGGGATGAGCACCTCCGGCGCGGCCACGAGCGCGTTGATGGTGAGCAGACCGAGCGACGGCGGGCAGTCGATGAAGACGTAGTCGAAGTCGTGGTGCTGCAGGTCGGCCAGAGCGGTCCGCAGCCGTCCTTCGCGTGCCACCATGCTGACCAGTTCGATCTCGGCGCCGGCCAGGTCGATGGTGGCCGGCACACAGAAGAGGCGCTCGCTGTGCGGGCTTCGTTGCATTGCCTGCTGAACCGGCATCTCGCCGATCAGCACTTCGTAGGACGACGGGGTTCCGGGTCGATGGTCGATACCCAGGGCGGTGCTCGCGTTGCCCTGGGGGTCGAGGTCGATGACCAGTGTCCGTAGCCCCTGCATCGCCAGCGCGGCCGCGACGTTCACGGCCGTCGTCGTCTTCCCCACGCCGCCCTTCTGGTTGGCGATCGTGAACACCCGCTGCCGCGCCGGGCGGGGCAGTCGCCCGTCGGTGGTGTGCAGTAGGCGCATGGCGCGTTCGGCCTCGACGCCGATCGGCGTGTCGTTGCCGGCGTCCTCGCTCCACGTCTCACTGGGAGAAACCGCGGCCCATGTTTCACGTGAAACATCCGCGGGTGCGGCTGCCTCTATCGGCGGCCCGCCGGGGTGCACGCCGTCCGGAACCGAGCTCATCGTGTTCTCCTGCCCGTTCTGCCAACCGTCCGGCTGGATTCCCGGGCCGGCCTCCCGCGCCGCGCGACGACCACGGTGGCGGGTGGCTGCAAGTAGTCCGCGCCACATCTCATCACCCTTACATCGACAGCGCCAAGTGACGTCATCACACGCCGGTGATCGTCGATCTCTTGCTCGGCGCGCTCACCCTTGATGGCCAACATGCGTCCGTCCGCACGAAGGAGCGGCATGCTCCACTCGGTCAGTTTGTCCAGGGACGCCACCGCCCTGGAGACAACCGCGTCCATCTCCCCCACCCGTTGTCGCACCGACGATTCCTCGGCCCGTCCCCGAACAATCGTGACGTCCACGCCGAGTTCGTCGACAACCTCGCGCAGGAACTCGCTGCGCCGCAGAAGCGGCTCGATGAGCGTCACCCGGAGATCGGGTCGGGCCAACGCCAACGGTATTCCCGGTAGCCCGGCTCCACTACCGATGTCCGCGATGCGCTCGCCGGCGCCCAGGATTTCGGACACGGCGACGCTGTTCAAGAGGTGCCGCTCCCACAGTCGATCCACTTCCCTGGGACCCACCAGGCCGCGCTCGACGCCGGACCCCGCCAGAATCTCCGCGTACTGCCGGGCACCTTCGACCCCGCTTCCGAAGAAGGTGGCCGCGGCCTCCGGCGCCGCGGCCACCTCCACATGTTTCACGTGAAACATCCTCCGGATCTCGCGGGCCGGCTAGCCAGCGCGTCGAGAGAACTACATCGATGTAACTAATCCGCTCTGTCGAGCAGGACGACCACCCGTCGCGACGGCTCGACGCCCTCGCTCTCGCTGCGGACGCCGTCAACCGCGGCGACCGCGTCGTGAACGATCTTGCGTTCAAACGGAGTCATCGGCGCGAGCTCCTCGCGATCACCGGTCTCCAGCACGCGGCGCGCCACCTTGTCGCCCAACGCGGCAAGTTCGTCACGGCGACGCCGGCGCCACCGGGCGATGTCGAGCATCAGCCGGCTGCGCTCCCCCGTCTTCTGGTGCACGGCCAGCCGCGTCAGTTCCTGCAGCGCGTCGAGCACCTCGCCCTTGCGGCCCACCAACCTGTTCAGATCGTCACCACCGTCGATGCTGACGATCGCGCGGTCGCCTTCCACATCCAGGTCGATGTCGCCGTCGAAGTCGAGCAGATCCAACAACTCCTCCAGGTAGTCGCCGGCGATCTCACCTTCAGCGACCAGGCGGTCCTCCAGGTCGTCCTCACCGCTCACCGCCTCGGCGGCATCCGCCTCCTCGGCCTGGTCCTCGGCCTGGTCCTCGGCCTGGTCCTCGTTGTCCACCAGGGCCTCGCTGCGTTCCGTCGTGTCAGCGTCCGTCATGTCTGTCGTCTCCCTCTTCCGCCGGTCGGTTTGCGGTGTCTGTTCGCCGGTAGCCGGTCAACGTTTCCGCTTCTTCGGTTTGGCGCCCGGGCGCGGGGTTCGGTTGGCCGCGCCGCTGCGCGCACTCGGCTTAGTCGTGTTGGACCCGGCCGCTTTTCCGTCGGTGGACAGATCTTGCGCCGCCGACTCAGTGATTTCGGTGGGCCCGGACGATGTCTCATCCGTCTTCGTCTCATCCGTCTTCGCCGGCGGGGCCTTGCGCTGCTTTGGCTTAGCCCCCGGCGGTGGCGCATTCGCGGCACGCCGCTCCTGGGCTTCGAGCTTCTTGGCGTCTTCCTCTTTTTCGATTTTGGCGAACACGTAGTGCTGCTGACCGAAGGTCCAGACGTTGTTGGCGAGCCAGTAAACGATGATGGCCAGCGGCAGGAATGGGCCGCCGACCACCACGCCGACCGGAAACACGTACAGCGCCAGCTTGTTCATCATCGCGGTCTGCGGGTTGGCCGCGGCCTCGGGGCTCTGCCGCGCCACCGACGCCCGGCTGTTGAAGTACGTTGCGATACCGGCCAGGATCATCATCGGCACGCCGACCGCGATCACCGCCACCCGGTTGAATTCGGTGAACGCGTCCAGGCCGGTGGTCTGAATCATGGTGGCGCCGATCGGCGCACCGAACAGGTTGGCGTCCAGGAAGTGCCCGACGTCGGTCGCGCTGAACACGTAGTTGCCGAGGGAGCGGTTCAGCTCGGGCGACAACTTCGGCTGACCGAAACCGCCCTGGGTGCGGTTGAACGAGCGCAGCACGTGATACAGGCCGAGGAAGACCGGGACCTGCGCGAGCATCGGCAGGCAGCCCAGGATCGGGTTGAAGCCGTGCTCCTTCTGCAGCTTCTGCATCTCCAGCGCCATCCGCTGACGGTCCTTGCCGTACTTCTTCTGCAGCGCCTTGATCTGTGGCTGCAGTTCCTGCATCTGGCGCGTGGTGCGGATCTGGCGGACGAACGGCTTGTACAGGATGGCGCGCAGGGTGAACACCAGAAACATCACCGACAGCGCCCAGGCGAAGAAGTTCGACGGGCCCAGCAGGAAGGCGAACGCCTTGTACCAAACCCACATGATCGCCGACACCGGGTAATAGATGATGTCGAGGCTGAACCAATCAAACACGCGACTCGCTCCTGACGTCGTCGACGGCTGCTGTCCCATCACGTACGGCCGCGCGTGGCTCGCGCCGATCTTCGCGGCGCTCCGGAATTGGGTCCCATCCTCCCCGATGCCACGGCCCGCATTTCAGCAGCCGCACACCGGCCAGCCAGCCACCCCGGACAAGCCCGTATTCGGTGAGGGCCTCCACTGCGTACTGGCTACAGGTCGGGGTGAACCGGCATGTCGGCAGCCGCAGCGGGGAGACGGTGTTGCGGTACAGCTGGATCGTGAAGATGATCGCCCGCGCGGCCGCCGCCCCCGGTCGGCGGAACCAGGTACCGATCATCGCGGCCCTCCGCCGGGTCGTTCGGCGCGCCGCACCGCGGTGCGCAGCTGTTGTTCCAGCCGCGCCGAGATCGCATCGCGACTACTCGGCAGCGCCCGGATCACCAGCCGGTCGGCGGGGTCCAAGTCCGCGATGACCGTGCGCGCGACGTGCCGGAGCCGACGGGCCACCCGGTGCCTTTGCACCGCGCTCCCAACGGATTTCGCGACCACGAGGCCGATTTTGGGTCCGTCCGCGGCCTCGTCGTCGCAGCGGTGCGCATGCACGACGAGGTCGGGCTGCACCGCCCGCATCCCTTGACTGACCGTGGTTCCGAAATCCGTCGACCGCGTCATCCGGAACCGCGCCGGAAGCACCGCGCTAGACCCTGCGTCGAATCACGCAGTCAACGAACGGCGGCCCTTGCGACGCCGGTTCGACACGATGGCCCGGCCGGCCCGGGTTCGCATCCGAAGCCGGAACCCATGCACCCGCGCGCGGCGCCGGTTGTTGGGCTGGAAGGTCCGCTTGCCCTTGGCCACGGCTGTCTCTCCTCGTTGCGTATGGCATCCGCATCCCACGCTCGCTCGTGCCAGTGGGGGATGCGGTCGCCGTTGGTAAGCTCGTCCGTCTCGCTTGCTAGCCGGCGCGGTCTCCAGAGAAGATCTGGGTCGCAGCCGTATCGCCACGTTCGGGCGACTGTTCGAGGGTACTGACGAGATTTCGCTGGGTCAAACCTCGCCCGGTGGCGCATAAACGGTTTACAGCCGTCACGTTCATGCAATGTTGCAGAACGGTTGGCACATCGAGATAAAACTGTTAGCTTCTGGCAATGCCGTTTCGAAGGGGAACGGCGACCAGACAACGAAGCGAGGGTGCCCAGTCGGTCACGAGCCCACCGAGCGCAGCATCGCTGCGGCGAGGCCCGGCCCGCGGCATCCCCGCCGGTAGACAACAGAGCGACGGCGACTCGTCCTGTCCACAGGCTGTGGATAACTATGTGGACAGCTCGTCATCGTTCCTGTGGTGGTCCCCGGACCTGCCTTGAGGGGGTACCCGTCATTGACAGCTGACCCCGACCCACCATTTGTCGCCGTCTGGAACACCGTGGTTGCCGAGCTCAACGGTGACACCGACGGGCCCGCAACCGTCAACGGCGATTCGCCGCCCCCCACCCTGACGCCCCAGCAAAGGGCCTGGCTAAAGCTCGTCAAGCCGCTTGTCATCACCGAAGGCTTTGCCCTGCTGTCCGTGCCGACCCCCTTTGTGCAGAACGAAATCGAACGACACCTGCGCGAGCCGATCATCGAAGCTCTGAGTCGTCAGCTGGGTCAACGCGTCGAACTCGGCGTGCGCATCGCCGCGCCCACCGGCGAGGAGGCCGACGACGGAGTCAACGGCTTCACCACTGGAACCGGCCCAACCGAGTCCGACGAGGTGGACGAGGACAGCGAGGCCCTCGCCAGCGCCGAGGAAAGCTGGCCGTCCTACTTCAGCGCCCGTCCCCTGGACACCGCCGCCAGCGACGCCAATGCGATCAGTTTGAATCGCCGCTACACCTTCGACACGTTCGTCATCGGGGCGTCCAACCGGTTCGCTCACGCCGCGACCCTGGCGATTGCTGAGGCGCCCGCACGCGCCTACAACCCGCTGTTCATCTGGGGTGAGTCCGGTCTCGGCAAGACTCACCTCTTGCACGCCGCCGGCAACTACGCTCAGCGGCTGTTTCCCGGCATGCGGGTCAAATACGTCTCCACCGAAGAATTCACCAACGACTTCATCAACTCGCTGCGCGACGACCGCAAAGCTTCGTTCAAACGCAGCTACCGCGACATCGACGTGCTGCTGGTCGATGACATCCAGTTCATCGAGGGCAAGGAAGGCATCCAGGAGGAGTTCTTCCACACCTTCAACACCCTGCACAACGCCAACAAGCAGATCGTCATCTCGTCCGACCGGCCGCCCAAGCAGCTCGCCACCCTGGAGGACCGGCTGCGTACCCGATTCGAATGGGGTCTGATCACCGACGTCCAGCCGCCCGAGCTGGAGACCCGGATCGCGATTCTGCGCAAGAAGGCGCAGATGGACCGACTCGATGTGCCTGGCGATGTTCTTGAGCTCATCGCCAGCAGCATCGAACGCAACATCCGCGAACTCGAGGGCGCGCTGATCCGCGTCACCGCCTTCGCCTCGCTGAACAAGACGCCGATCGACAGATCGCTGGCCGAAATTGTGCTGCGCGACCTGATCTCCGACGCCACCACCATGCAGATCAGCACGGCAGCGATCATGGCCGCCACGGCCGAGTACTTCGAAACCACCGTCGAGGAGCTCCGCGGGCCGGGCAAGACCAGGGCGCTGGCCCAGTCCCGGCAGATCGCCATGTACCTCTGCCGCGAGCTCACCGATCTGTCGCTGCCCAAGATCGGCCAGCAGTTCGGCCGCGACCACACCACGGTGATGTACGCCGAGAAGAAGATCCGCGGGGAGATGGCCCAACGGCGCGAGGTGTTCGATCACGTCAAGGAACTCACCACCCGCATCCGCCAGCGCGCCAAGCGCTGAGCGCACTAGGCACAGAAAATCTCCAAAAAACTTGCGCCACGGGCGTATCAGTTGTCACAGCCCGGTGGGTGTGGATACCGGTGTGGACAACCTGCTGCCAACCGCTGAACTACCAGCTACGCGATCCGCACCACCGTGCGCGTGCACACCCTGCACGGACGAACACGCCGGCCGTCCACAGCCGACTCACAGCCGCACTGGCGTGACACGCTGCGCCGACACCGGTTCATCCTCAATGTCCACAGGCCCTAATACTATTGCTCTTCTATCTCCCTAGATTCTTCTCAGAAGAAGCCGGCTGGGGAAACAGCGCACGGCACGGCGCCGGCGCCATTCAAACCACTCGTTGTCACCCCGATCGATGAGCTTTCAAGTTGAAGGCGAAAGCTCTACGGTTGTTCTTCGCAGGCGTTACGGTCGTCGCAGCGCATTGCGGTGGCGGGTGTTTCGACGCCGGGAAACCGCTGGTTAGAGCTTATTGTGGTGTTGATCGAAGGGACGCTATGGACGTGGCGACTACCACTGTTGGTCTCACCGATTTGAAGTTCCGGCTGGTACGGGAAGACTTCGCCGACGCCGTGGCCTGGGTGGCCCGCAACTTGCCGACCAGGCCGGCCGTTCCGGTGCTCGCCGGCGTGCTGCTCACCGGCTCCGACACCGGCCTGACCATCTCCGGGTTCGACTACGAAGTGTCCGCCGAAGTACAGGTTGCAGCCGAAATCGCCTCGCCGGGAAGCGTTTTGGTGTCCGGTCGGCTTTTGTCCGACATCACCCGGGCATTGCCGGCCAAGCCGGTCGACGTCAGCGTGGAAGGCACCCGGGTGTCGTTGACCTGCGGCAGCGCGCGGTTCTCGCTGCCGACCATGGCGGTCGAGGACTACCCGTCACTGCCGGCGTTGCCGGATGAAACGGGTGTCATTTCCGCCGAACTGTTCGCCGAGGCGATCGGCCAGGTGGCGGTGGCTGCGGGTCGCGATGACACGCTGCCGATGCTCACCGGTATTCGCGTCGAGATTTCCGGTGAGACGGTGGTTTTGGCGGCCACCGACCGATTCCGGCTGGCTGTTCGTGAGCTGTTGTGGTCGACGCAGTCCCCCGATGTCGAGGCTGCGGTGCTGGTGCCGGCCAAGACTCTGGCCGAAGCCGCGAAGGCCGGCACCGACGGGGCCGATGTACACCTGTCGCTGGGCGCGGGAGCCGCCGTCGGCAAAGAAGGCTTGCTGGGGATCCGTAGCGAGGGTAAGCGCAGCACCACCCGGCTGCTCGACGCGGAGTTCCCGAAGTTCCGTCAACTGCTTCCGACCGAACACACCGCGGTGGCCACCATCGGCGTGGCCGAACTGATCGAAGCCATCAAGCGCGTCGCGCTGGTTGCTGATCGGGGTGCCCAGGTGCGGATGGAGTTTGCCGACGATGTGCTGCGGCTCTCGGCAGGCGCCGACGATGTCGGGCGCGCCGAGGAAGACCTTCCCGTCGCCTTCTCGGGTGACCCGTTGACCATCGCGTTCAACCCGACGTATCTCACGGACGGCCTGGGGTCGTTGCATTCGGAGCGGGTGACGTTCGGTTTCACGACACCCAGCCGTCCCGCGGTGTTGCGTCCCGCGAGTGACGATGGGAATGTCGGCGCAACCGGCCCGTTCCCGGCCGCTCAAACCGACTACGTATACCTGTTGATGCCGGTGCGGCTTCCGGGCTGACCGTTCCTACCGCCACGAAAGAGGCGCAGATGCAATTGGGATTGGTCGGCCTGGGCAAGATGGGCTTCAACATGCGCGAGCGCCTGCGCGAGGGCGGGCACGAGGTGATCGGCTACGACCCCAGACCAGAGGTGACCGATGTGCCCACCCTCGCTGCCCTGGCCGAGGCGCTCGCCACGCCACGTGTCGTATGGGTGATGGTGCCGTCCGGGCCGGTCACCCATGACACCATCGCCGCGCTGGCTGACGAGCTGGGCGCGGGCGATCTGGTGATCGATGGCGGAAACTCGCGTTTCACCGAAGACGGTCCGCACGCAAAACTTCTGGGCGACAAGGACATTGCATTCATCGATGCCGGTGTTTCCGGCGGCATCTGGGGCCTGACGGAAGGTTACGGCCTCATGGTCGGCGGCAGCCAGGCCGACGTCGCTCGGGCGATGCCGATATTCGACACCCTGCGGCCCCCCGGCGAGCTGGCCGATGGGTTCGTGCACGCCGGCCCGGTCGGCGCCGGCCACTACGCCAAGATGGTGCACAACGGTATCGAGTACGGGCTGATGAACGCGTATGCGGAGGGCTACGAGCTGCTGGCCGCCGAGGAGCTCATTACCGATACCCAGGCCGTCATCCAGGCGTGGACCAACGGCACCGTGGTGCGGTCCTGGCTACAGCAGCTGCTGGCCAAGGCGCTGAAGGAGGATCCCGACTTCGCCGAAATCAGCGGCTACACCGAGGATTCCGGTGAAGGCCGGTGGGCCGTCGAAGAGGGCATCAATCACCAGGTGCCGATGCCGGTGATAGCCGCATCGTTGTTCGCACGGTTCGCCTCCCGGCAAGGGGATTCGCCGACGATGAAGGCGGTGTCGGCGCTGCGTAACCAGTTCGGTGGCCACGCGGTCCAGAGGGTCAGTAAGTCGGGCTAGAGGTGTACGTACGCCACCTCGGGTTGCGCGACTTCCGATCCTGGGAGCAGGTCGATCTCGACCTGGAACCCGGCCGCACGGTGTTCGTCGGCCCCAACGGCTATGGCAAGACCAATCTTGTTGAGGCGCTGTGGTATTCGGCCACCCTAGGTTCGCACCGGGTGGCCTCGGATGCACCCTTGATCCGCGACGGCGCGCCACGGGCGGTGGTGTCGACGATCGTCGTCAATGAAGGCCGTGAGCTCGCCGTCGATGTGGAGATCATGGCCGGGCGCGCCAACAAGGCGAGGTTGAACCGCTCCCCCGTCCGGTCTGCACGCGAGGTGCTGGGAGTGTTGCGGGCGGTGCTGTTCGCACCCGAAGACCTGGCGCTGGTCCGTGGCGAACCCGGGGAACGCCGGCGCTATCTCGACGAGGTGGCCACCACGCGTCGTCCCCGGATCGCCGCCGTCCGGGCGGATTACGACAAGGTGTTGCGCCAACGCACCGCCCTGCTCAAGACCGCGGCCGCGGGGCGTCACCGCGGCGATCGCGGAGTCCTGGACACGCTGGACGTCTGGGACGGGCATCTGGCCGCGCATGGTGCCCAACTCATCGCTGCCCGTGTCGATCTGGTCAACCAGCTCTCCCCCGAGGTGGAAAAGGCCTACCAGCTGCTGGCTCCCGGGTCGCGGCCGGCGGCCATCCGCTACCGCAGCAGCGTGGAACTCGTCGACCGCGGGCCCGCGGAACCGGGTGGCGATGGCGCGGAGTTCATCGAAGCCGCGTTGCTGGACGCGTTGGCGCGGCGCCGGCAGGCCGAGCTGGAACGCGGCGTCTGCCTGGTCGGTCCGCATCGGGACGACCTCGAGCTGCGGCTAGGTGACCAGGTCGCGAAAGGCTTTGCCAGCCACGGGGAATCATGGTCGATGGCGTTGGCGCTGCGGTTGGCCACATACGAACTTTTGCGTTCCGACGGCGGCGATCCGGTGCTCCTGCTCGACGATGTGTTCGCCGAACTGGACAACGCGCGCCGGCGTGCGCTGGCGAACGTGGCGGCGTCGGCCGAACAGGTCCTGGTCACCGCCGCGGTGGCCGAGGACATCCCCGGCGACTGGGACGCCCGCAGAATTGAGATCAGCATGCGCGACGACGACACCGGCCAAATCTCGATGGTGGAACCATGACCGACGAGCACTCTCCCTCTGATCCCGACCAGGTACCGGGTCCACCGCAGCACCTGGCAAGGATGGCGGGCATGGACCTGGTGCGCCGCACCTTGGAGGAAGCCCGCGGCGCGGCGCGGAATCAGGGTAAGGAAGTCGGCCGCGGCCGCAGTTCACCGGTGCGGCGGGTCGCCGGAACGGGTGGGCGCCGCAGCTGGTCGGGCCCCGGGCCCGACACCCGCGATCCGCAACTGCTCGCGACGGTGACGCGGGATCTGGCCCGCAGCCGCGGCTGGTCGGTTCGGGTCGCCGAAGGCGCGGTGTTCGGACGCTGGCCCGGTGTGGTTGGCGAGCAGATCGCCGCGCACGCGACACCGACCTCGCTGCGCGACGGCGCGCTCACTGTCTCGGCGGAAACGACGGCCTGGGCCACCCAGCTGCGCATGGTGCAAGCGCAACTTCTAGCCAAGATCGCGTCCGCGGTCGGGGACGGTGTGGTCACCTCGTTGAAGATCGTCGGCCCGATGGGACCGTCATGGCGCAAGGGGCGGTACCACATCGCCGGCCGGGGACCCCGCGACACGTACGGATAGCGCTGCCGACGGCGATTGCCTGAGAGCCGCCATAACGGCGCGAATCGGTGTCTGGAGCGTCAGGACGCACCGAGGACTGAAAAATTTCGCACACGGCGCGGTTAGCTAGGTAGAAACGCCGCCGCAGAATCGGTCCTGTCGGCATCTGACGGTAGACTAATCACATGACTTGCCGGCGGTGACCCATCCGCCAGAGCACCACCCCCATCGAGAGAGTAGGGACCCTTCCGCCCGTGGCTGCCCAGAAGAAGAAACCTCAAGACCAATACGGCGCTGCGTCCATCACAATTCTCGAGGGGCTCGAGGCCGTCCGCAAACGTCCGAGCATGTATATCGGCTCCACGGGCGAGCGCGGATTGCACCACCTGGTCTGGGAGGTCGTCGACAACGCGGTGGACGAGGCGATGGCCGGCTACGCCAACAAGGTCGACGTGCGAATCCTCGAGGACGGCGGTGTCGAGGTCACCGACGACGGCCGCGGCATCCCGGTGGCCATGCACGAATCCGGCATCCCGGCGGTCGACGTGGTGATGACCCAGCTACACGCCGGCGGCAAGTTCGACGGCGACAACGGCGCCTACGCGGTGTCCGGCGGCCTGCACGGTGTCGGTGTGTCGGTCGTCAATGCGCTCTCGACGCGCCTCGAGGTGGAGATCTGCCGCGACGGCCACGAATGGTCGCAGTTCTACGACCATTCGGTGCCCGGAACCCTCAAACAGGGTGAGGCGACCAAGAAAACGGGCACGGTCGTGCGGTACTGGGCGGACCCCAACGTGTTCGAGACCACCGAGTACGACTTCGAGACCGTCGCGCGCCGACTGCAGGAGATGGCCTTCCTCAACAGAGGACTGACCATCACGCTGACCGATGAACGGGTCGCCCCCGAAGAAATAACCGACGAGGTGGTCAGCGATACCGCGGACGCTCCTAAGTCGGCCGAGGAAAAGGCGGCCGAGGCTGCGGCACCACACAGGGTCAAGAATCGCACCTTCCACTACCCCGGCGGCCTGGTCGACTACGTCAAGCACATCAACCGCACCAAATCTCCTATCCACCAGAGCATCATCGACTTTTCCGGTAAGGGCACCGGTCACGAGGTTGAGATCGCGATGCAGTGGAACGGCGGCTATTCCGAATCGGTGCACACCTTCGCCAACACCATCAATACCCACGAAGGCGGCACCCATGAAGAAGGCTTCCGCGCGGCACTGACCGGTGTGGTCAACAAATACGCCAAGGACCGCAAGCTGCTCAAGGAGAAAGATCCCAACCTGACCGGCGATGACATCCGTGAAGGCCTGGCCGCCGTCATCTCGGTGAAGGTTTCCGAGCCGCAGTTTGAGGGCCAGACCAAGACCAAGCTCGGCAACACCGAGGTCAAGTCGTTCGTGCAGAAGGTCTGTAACGAGCAACTCCAGCACTGGTTCGAAGCCAACCCGGCTGAAGCCAAAATCGTTGTGAACAAAGCGGTCTCATCGGCGCAGGCGCGCATCGCGGCACGCAAGGCCCGCGAGCTGGTACGCCGCAAGAGTGCGACCGACATCGGCGGACTGCCGGGCAAGCTGGCAGACTGCCGGTCCACCGACCCGCGCCGCTCCGAACTGTATGTGGTGGAGGGTGATTCGGCCGGCGGCTCGGCCAAGAGCGGCCGCGACTCGATGTTCCAGGCGATCCTGCCGTTGCGCGGCAAGATCATCAACGTCGAGAAGGCCCGTATCGATCGCGTGCTGAAGAACACCGAGGTCCAGGCGATCATCACCGCGCTGGGCACCGGTATCCATGATGAGTTTGACCTCGCGAAGCTGCGCTATCACAAGATCATCCTGATGGCCGACGCCGACATCGACGGCCAGCACATCTCGACACTGCTCCTCACCCTGTTGTTCCGCTTCATGCGCCCGCTGGTCGAAAATGGCCACATTTTCCTGGCGCAGCCGCCGCTGTACAAGTTGAAGTGGCAGCGCACCGAACCGGAATTCGCCTACTCCGACCGCGAGCGCGACGGCCTCCTCGAGGCAGGCCTCATAGCGGGCAAGAAAATCAACAAGGACGATGGCATCCAGCGCTACAAGGGTCTCGGTGAGATGGACGCCAAGGAGTTGTGGGAAACCACGATGGACCCGACGGTGCGGGTGCTGCGTCAGGTCACGCTCGACGACGCGGCCGCCGCCGACGAACTGTTCTCGATCCTGATGGGCGAGGACGTCGAGGCCCGCCGCAGCTTTATCACCCGCAACGCCAAAGACGTTCGCTTCCTAGACGTTTAACCCAAGCGAGGCATATATGACTGATACCACGCTGCCCGGTGACGAGTCTGCGGACCGCGTCGAGCCGGTCGACATCCAGCAGGAGATGCAGCGGAGCTACATCGACTACGCGATGAGCGTCATCGTGGGTCGCGCGCTGCCGGAGGTCCGCGATGGCCTCAAGCCCGTGCACCGCCGCGTGCTGTACGCGATGTTCGACTCCGGTTTCAGACCGGACCGCAGCCATGCGAAATCCGCCCGTTCGGTTGCCGAGACGATGGGCAACTACCACCCGCACGGTGACGCGTCGATCTACGACACCCTGGTGCGGATGGCCCAGCCGTGGTCGCTGCGCTACCCGCTCGTCGACGGCCAGGGCAACTTCGGCTCGCCGGGTAATGACCCGCCCGCCGCGATGCGCTACTGCGTCACCGGCGATGCGCTGGTTGCACTTCCGCAAGGCCGGTCGGTGCGCATCGCCGACATCGTGCCCGGCGTGCAGCCGAACTCGGACAACGTCATCGAGCTCAAAGTTGTTGACCGCCATGGCAACCCCGTCGTCGCCGATCGCCTGTTCCACTCCGGCGATCATCAGACGTACACGGTCCGCACCGCCGAAGGCCATGAAGTCACCGGTACGGCCAATCATCCGTTGCTGTGTCTCGTCGATCTGGCCGGCGTACCCACGCTGCTGTGGAAGCTGATCGAAGAGATCTCGCCCGATGACTGCGTGGTGCTCCAGCGTGTGGGTTCTGGTCGCGAAGAACGAGTAATCCCGTCTACAACCCCCACAGTCGATGACGTTCCGGGCCTGGCACGCTTCCTAGAACGCTACGGCGATGATCCGGACGCCGGGGCTATCGCAAGCGAGCTCACCGACGGCCGGTTCTACTACGCACGCGTTACTTCGGTGACCGACGCCGGCGTGCAGCCGGTGTACAGCCTGCGAGTCGACACCGCCGACCACGCGTTCATCACCAACGGCTTCGTCAGCCACAACACCGAGGCCCGGCTCACGCCGCTGGCCATGGAGATGTTGCGCGAAATCGACGAGGAAACAGTCGATTTCATCCCCAACTACGACGGCCGTGTCCAGGAACCCACCGTACTGCCGAGCCGGTTCCCGAACCTGCTCGCCAACGGCTCGGGCGGTATCGCGGTCGGCATGGCGACCAATATGCCGCCGCACAACCTGCGCGAGCTCGCCGACGCCGTCTTCTGGTGCCTGGAGAACTATGAGGCCGACGAAGAGGCCACGCTGGCCGCGGTGATGGACCGGATCAAGGGCCCCGACTTCCCCACTGCGGGCTTGATCGTTGGCTCCCAAGGGATTACCGACACCTACACCACCGGCCGAGGCTCGATCCGGATGCGCGGCGTGGTGGAGATCGAAGAGGACTCCCGCGGCCGCACCGCGATCGTCATCACCGAACTGCCCTATCAAGTCAACCACGACAACTTCATCACCTCGATCGCCGAGCAGGTCCGCGACGGCAAGCTGGGCGGCATCGCCAACGTCGAGGACCAGGGCAGCGACCGGGTCGGCATCCGCATCGTCGTCGAACTCAAACGCGACGCGGTGGCCAAGGTGGTGCTGAACAATCTCTACAAGCACACCCAGCTGCAGACCAGCTTCGGCGCCAACATGCTGGCGATCGTCGACGGCGTTCCCCGCACGCTGCGGCTGGACCAGCTGATCCGGCATTACGTCGACCATCAGCTCGACGTCATCGTCCGACGCACCACCTACCGGCTGCGCAAGGCCAACGAGCGGGCCCACATCCTGCGCGGTCTGGTCAAGGCGCTCGATGCGCTCGACGAAGTGATCGCGCTGATCCGCGCGTCGGAGACCGTCGACATCGCCCGGCAGGGTCTGATCGAGCTGCTCGACATCGACGACATCCAGGCCCAGGCGATCCTGGACATGCAGTTGCGCCGGCTGGCCGCCCTGGAACGGCAGCGCATCATCGACGACCTGGCCAAGATCGAGGCCGAGATCGCCGACCTGGAAGACATCCTGGCCAAGCCGGAACGCCAGCGCAGCATCGTCCGCGACGAACTGTCCGAGATCGTCGAGAAGTACGGCGACGACCGCCGTTCCCGCATTGTCGCGGCGGACGGGGAGGTCGCCGACGAGGACCTGATCGCCCGCGAGGACGTCGTCGTCACGATCACCGAGACCGGCTACGCCAAACGCACCAAGACCGACCTGTACCGCAGCCAGAAGCGCGGCGGCAAGGGTGTGCAGGGCGCCGGCCTCAAGCAGGACGACATCGTCAACCACTTCTTCGTCTGCTCGACCCATGACTGGATCCTGTTCTTCACCACGCAGGGCCGGGTGTACCGCTCCAAGGCCTACGACCTGCCCGAGGCGTCACGCACCGCGCGCGGGCAGCACGTCGCCAACCTGCTGGCGTTCCAGCCGGAAGAGCGCATCGCCCAGGTCATCCAGATCCGCAGCTACGAGGACGCGCCGTATCTGGTGCTGGCCACGCGCAACGGTCTGGTGAAGAAGTCCAAGCTGACCGACTTCGACTCCAACCGCTCCGGCGGCATCGTCGCGGTGAATCTGCGCGACGGCGACGAACTCGTCGGCGCCGTGCTCTGCTCAGCCGAAGACGACCTGCTGCTGGTGTCGGCGAAGGGACAGTCGATCAGGTTCTCAGCAACCGATGAGGCACTGCGCCCGATGGGTCGCGCGACCTCGGGTGTGCAGGGCATGCGGTTCAACACCGACGACCGGCTGCTGAGCCTCAACGTGGTCCGCGAGGGCACATATCTGCTGGTAGCGACCGCCGGCGGGTACGCCAAGCGGACGGCAATCGAGGAATACACAGCGCAGGGCCGCGGCGGCAAAGGCATCCTGACAATCCAGTACGACCGCCGACGTGGCAGTCTGGTCGGTGCGTTGATCGTCGATGACGACACAGAGCTGTACGCCATCACCTCGGGTGGAGGCGTCATCCGGACCGCTGCTCGCCAGGTCCGCAAGGCCGGGCGGCAGACGAAGGGTGTTCGCTTGATGAACCTGGGCGAGGGCGACACACTTGTTGCCATTGCGCGCAACGCCGAAGAGGACCCGGAAGCCGAAGGCGACGAGCCCGACGTGACGACTTGAGCTAAGGAGCCGTAGGTGAGTTCACCGAACGAGCCGGCATACCCGCGTACGGGTGAGGCCCCCGGCAGCGGCAACGGCTCAGCTGCCGACTCCGGCAGCGACGGCGGGTCTCTCGGCAACGCGGCGGCACGGTCCGGCCCGTCATCGGCGGGTTCGACCACGGGCCGTATCATCGACCCCGGTGATGTCCCGCCGTGGGAGCGCGGCGCGGCGCGCGCGCCCAAGCCCCCGCAGCGGCCGACGCGGGAGACCCCGGCCCGCCCGGACTCCGCCCGCCCCGCATCCTCCGGTCACTCCCCCGGTCTCGGCGCACGCCTCAACCGCTTCATCTCGGGCGGGTCGGCCCCGTCGCCGCCCGCACCGTCGGCGCCGATACCGTCCGAGGAAGCGGATCAATCAATGACCCCGACGCGCAGCGAGTTGGTCCCCAACGACGCCTACGCCAGTGAACTGCCGGACTTGTCCGGACCCGTCCCGCGACCCCCGCAGCGCAAGCCGCCGACCGAACGCACCACGACCGAGCCACCGAACCGGCCCGCCGCGCCAACCGGCCGGGTACAGGTGGGCACCCATCCGCGCGGCCCGGTACGCGCGAGCATGCAGATCCGCCGGATCGATCCGTGGAGCGCGCTGAAGGTGTCCCTGGTGTTGTCCGTCGCACTCTTCTTCGTCTGGATGATCGCGGTCGCGTTCCTCTACCTGGTGCTCGGCGGCATGGGCGTGTGGAGCAAGCTCAACAGCAACGTCGGCGACCTGCTGACCACCGCCAGCGGCAGCAGCGGCGGTGAACTGGTCTCCAGCGGCACCATCTTCGGCGGCGCGGCGCTGATCGGGCTGGTCAACATCGTGCTGTTGACGGCAATGGCGACCATCGGGGTGTTCATCTACAACCTGACCACCGACCTGGTCGGCGGCGTCGAGGTGACTCTGGCCGACCGGGACTAGAGCGCGGTTTGGGGCCAGCGTCGCGATTGCGGTAATCTCGTCGCTCGGCCGTGTGCGATTGCGGGCCTATAGCTCAGGCGGTTAGAGCGCTTCGCTGATAACGAAGAGGTCGGAGGTTCGAGTCCTCCTAGGCCCACGGAAAGGTGCACCATGAGGCTGGTATTGGTGCTTGCCGCGGCGGCGGTGGCGGTGATGGTGTGGCGCTCACGGCATGGTGTCGAGGTGTGGCACGCGGCCGCCGATCAGCCCGCCTGACCCTAGACGTCCGCGGGGCAGGAGCGCAGCGACACGGGGATGACAAGGGGCCTTAGCTCAGTTGGTAGAGCGCTGCCTTTGCAAGGCAGAAGTCAGGGGTTCGAATCCCCTAGGCTCCACAAGTAAAAGGGCAGGTCAACGGCCTATACGGCCCGCAGGTGCTCATCAGAAGTAGCCCCCGTGACCACACTTTGACCACACTTTCGAGTTAAAAGCGCGTCCATCGCTACCCCGACAGCCTCGACGTCCGACCCGTACAGGTGGCCGTAGCGGTCCAGCGTCAGACCCGCGGATTCGTGGCCCAGCATGTTCTGCAAGGCCTTGCTCGACGTCGCCCAGATTTCCGCGCCGGCCGGCCGGCTCACCCGCAAGTTGGCGGTGTACCCGACGATCTTCACAAATGCGGCCGGGGAGCAAACCACGGTGTACGACTTCTGGCGCGCGTACTGTGCTCGCGTGGCCGAGGTTGAGGCCGCACATCAAGCGGCGCTGGCCGGGCTCGCGGCGCGGGCCGACCAGCAGCACGCCTGGGTGATGGCCGGCGATCCGCGCGGCACCTACGGCGAGCCGTGACAGAACGCACCATTATCGACAAGGAGCAAACACACATGGCAGAAACTGACCGTGCTCACGGTGGAGGCGCACCTGTCGCGTACCTACCGCAAGCTCGGCGTCCGGTCGCGCGCCGCACTGCTGGGCGGCTGGCAGCATCGGGAGGGCAGGGCCGAAGCAGTAGCGGGCCAAAGCGGGGCTTTCCAGGATTTCCTCGCCGAGGACACGCGCGTAGCCTTGGCGCAAGCGGCCAGGAGGATCACTGATGTCCAGCGCGACGGCGGCGAACAGCGTCCAGCTGCTCGCGGACGCGTTGTCGGGGCGGGTCCTCCTCCCGGGCGACCCCGGTTACGACGAGGCCCGGCGCATCCACAACGGACTGATCGACAAGCATCCCGCGGTGATCGCGCGATGTCTGCACACCGCGGACGTCCTGCGTGCGGTCACTTTCGGCAGGAGCGAAGGGCTCGAGATCTCGGTCCGCGGCGGTGGCCACAACGTCGCCGGCAGGGCGGTCACCGAGGGTGGGCTGATGATCGACCTCTCGCTCATGAAGGGCATCCACGTCGATCCGGTGCGATCCACGGTACGAGCGCAGGCGGGCGTCACCGTCAGCGAGCTCGACCGCACCGCCGCAGCCTTCGGGCTCGCCGTCCCAAGCGGCGTCGTCTCGAGCACAGGGATCGCCGGCCTCACGCTCGGCGCGGGTATCGCGTGGCTGATGTCGATGTACGGGATGGCCGTCGACAACCTGCTGTCCGCCGAGGTGGTGCTCGCGTCGGGCGAGGTCGTCACCGCCGGCGAGGACGCCGATCCCGACCTGTTCTGGGCGTTGCGCGGGGGTGCGGGCAACTTCGGCGTCGTGACGTCGTTCGAGTACCGCGCGCACCCGGTGGAGAGCGTCCTGGGCGGGGTGGTGTTGCACCCGCTCGAGGCGGCGCCCCAGCTGTTCTCTTTCTACCGCGAGTTCGCCGCCGACCTTCCCGACGAGCTTTCCACGCAGGCCGCCTTCCTGCACGCGCCCGATGGATCGGGGACCAAGCTCTGCGGGGTCGCGATCTGCCACGCGGGGGATGACCCCGACCGCGCCGAGGCCGACGTCCGCCCGCTACGCCAGTTCGGCTCACCGGTCGCGGACATGATCCAGCGCATGCCCTACCCCATCGTCAACACCGGGGTCGACTGGCTGTTCCCGGCGGGCGGGCTCAACTACTGGAAGTCGGCGTTCTTCTCGGACCTCTCGGATCCTGGCGTCGACGTGATGACCAGGGCGTTCGAGCAGGCACCAAACGAGCTGTGCGCACTCGTTGTCGAGGACTTCCACGGCGCGGTCACGCGCGTCGCCCCGACGGCCATGGCCTACCCGCACAGGGAGCCGGGCTACAACCTCCTTTTGATCTCGCAGTGGACCGACCCCGCCGACACCGACGCGGGCATCGCCTGGGCCCGCGAGACCTTCGACTCGCTGTCTCCCTACATGGCCGACCGCTCCTACACGAACTACCTCTCGGCCGACGACTACGACCGCGTCCGGCAGGCCTACGGCCCCAATTACGAGCGGCTCGTCGAGCTCAAGCGGCGCTACGACCCGGACAACCTCTTCCGGCTCAACCACAACATCGACCCGAACGGCTGAGCCTAGGACACAACCAGCCCAACCGCATCACATCCGCTTCGGCGATGAACCCGCATTCAAGTGCCACCTATGCGACCAGCCACTCACCGACAGCAGCACATGTTGTGGTGTCACTTACCGGCTGACGGTTCTAAACCGTCACCCCCGATAACGCGGCCATATGTCGGGTAGTCACACGCCGCTCGGCGGCTAGCCCCATCCGGCTTGGTAGCCAACGGGTGGGGCCACCGCCATGGCCACAATCTGACCACAATCTGACCACAGTTACAGACCTGTGTTAATTACTGTCGTGCTTTTCTGCACGTCAGTCGGGGGTAAACGGGTTGACCAGCACCATGATTCGCCTTTGCAAGGCAGATGTCAGGAGTTCGATCTCCTAGGCTTCCGCAAGCAAAATGTATGACGTCGCCTGATGCTTGACGTTTCTACTTCGGCTGATCCTTGACACTCCCACAATGAGGGAGTTGAGCGTGGCCGAGCAGCGGTATCAGGCCGTGTACCTCGGTGGGAGTGACGAACCGTCCAACCTCCGTTCAGCATGTCGCAGCGGCCATTCCGCAGCCACGGCCCTGCAAGCAAGGGCCGCACGTGGGTAGGCCGAAACCCTCCTACCCCAGACATGCTGGTGCCGGGAGTTACGCCGTGCTCGGTATGACGTCCGGCCCCTACTACTTCGTGCCGAAGACCCGTTCAAACATGGCGGTGTCCCCGAAGTTCTGGGCGTTGACGATTTTGCCGTCGCGGAACGTGAACACATCGGCTTCGGGTGCGGATTCTCCGCCGGCGGTCACTTGCGAGAGGACGACCACGACATCGTCGTCGGCGAGAAAACGGCTGGGCACTATTGCAAAGGACCGCTCGGCCACCTTCGCGAACAATTCCGCGACCCCGGCTTTGCCGCGATACGTTCCGCTGATCGCGCTGTTACCGCGCACGACAAACTCGACGTCGTCGTCGTAGTCGCTCAGGACCGTTTCGATGTCGCCCGCGCCGAACGCGGCGTACCCCTTCTTGGATATCTCGACATTCTGACTTGTAGCCATCGATCACTCCTTTGTGTCGGTTTTCTCTCGCTCGCGCCGGTTTTCCGCAGAACGGATTGATCTTGCCTTCCGGGGGGACTCGCGTCCGCACATTGATGTCAGTTCGCGCGGAATCGGAATGTCATCCGTAGATGAGGCTCAGAACCGAGATTTTAGCCGCATCCGCGGATACTTTCTGCCCATTTGATGGGTTTTGCGGTTTACAATTATGCGGTGCCCGAGTTCCGGATCCGCGAGGCAGCTGAGCTGCTGGGAGTCAGTGACGACTCGGTTCGTCGATGGATCGAGGACGGCAGCCTGTCCGCGAGCCAAGGTGAATCCGGCCCGAAGGTGGTCGCCGGGCATGTGTTGGCCGAATTCGCGCGCAGCAACGCAGGTCGGGTGCCCCCTGATCCACTTGGCGTGGGCAGCTCGGCGCGCAACCGCTTCGTCGGCCTGGTTACCAAAGTTGTGACCGACAAGGTGATGGCTCAAGTCGAGATGCAGTGCGGACCGTTCAGCGTCGTGTCCCTGATGAGCGCCGACGCGGTGCGCGAACTGCACCTCGAGCCGGGCAGCGTCGCAGTCGCCGTCGTGAAGGCCACAACCGTGATCGTTGAAACTCCAGGAGCAGACTCTTGAAGCGCTGCGTCGGACTGGCATTGACTGGAGTCGTGGCCGCGGCTCTCGCGAGCGGTTGCGGATCCTCGGGCGAATCGCCGCCCCCGACCGCTGGCTTGTCCGGCACGGCTGAGGCGGGCGGCAAGATCGTTGTCTTCGCCGCAGCGTCATTGAAGAAGTCGTTCACCGACATCGGTGAACAATTCAAGACCGACAACCCGGGCGCATCGGTGGAGTTTTCGTTCGCGGGATCGTCGGATCTGGTGACCCAGTTGACCCAGGGCGCCGCTGCCGACGTGTTCGCCTCCGCTGACACCAACAATATGGATAAGGCTGCGCAAGCAGGCCTACTCGCCGGTGCCCCGGTGAATTTCGCGTCGAACACCCTTACCATCGCGGTCGCGCCCGGGAACCCGAAGAACATCACCTCCTTCCAGGACCTAACCCGTCCAGGCCTTAACGTGGTGGCGTGCGCGCCCCCTGTGCCCTGCGGATCGGCCACCCAGAAGGTGGAACAGGCCACCGGGGTTCAGTTGACACCCGTGAGCGAGGAGACATCGGTCACCGACGTCCTCAACAAAGTGACAACGGGCCAGGCTGATGCCGGCATCGTCTACGTCACCGATGCGCTAGGGGCCGGTGACAAAGTCACTGCTGTTCCGTTTGCCGAAGCCGCCGACGCGGTGAATACCTACCCGATCGCAGTGCTCAAAGGGGCCGAGAACCCAGATCTTGCGCGGAAGTTCGTCGACCTCGTCACCGGCGAAACCGGTCAAAAGATCCTCAATCAAGCTGGTTTCGCCAAGCCCTGACGGAAGGCTGCACAACCGGACTCGGCCCGCCACCGTGCGGATCTAGGTGGCGGGCCGAACAGTACGAGGCTAACGCCCTGCCCATGGTTCCCTGTCGCGGATCTGATGCGTTCTGTAACCCAACACGTGCCCACATTTACAGATAAGTGAACTACAGTGATGTGATTCAGCATGTCCGGTGGGAATGTAGACCGTTGACCAGCAGCATGATTCGCCTTTGCAAGGCAGGCAGACGTCAGGAGTTCGAACCTCCCAGGCTCCACAAACTTTGGCCGAGTTACGGCCTCTGCGGTACGTCGACGCTCGGGGGCCGCGGCGACGGCTCAGGTCGCGACGACCGGCGAACGATCGAAAATGCCACCGCTCCCCCGGCCAACACCGCTGCACCCACGGCGGCCAGCAACAACGGCCGGCGGCGACGCCTGGGACGGCCGGCGTCCTGCAGCGCCTGCGGCAGGTTGGCGACCACCTGCTGGGCTGCGGCGAGTTCGTGGGCGATGGTCTCTTGAGCGGCGGCCAGGTTCTCGGCCACCCTCCCCCGGCGATAGCGATCACCGATCCAAGCCGCCGACGATTGCGCGGAGTGCACACCCAGACCCAGCGCTCCCCTGGTGACGTCGACGGGCCCCACCGCGGAGTACCTCAGGCCGCGGGTCAACCGTTCCCGGGGGGTCAACCTGGCGTCGGTCTTGGAGCTCATAGCGCACCTCTCTGTGGCCTGGACGGAACGGACTTTCAAGCCTGCCATCATCGGCAATTCTGCGATGCCCGTTGGCCGTCACCGTTGGGAAGGGCGGGTGCCGGGTTGGGCCTCGCGGCGCGGATGGCACACTGACATGCCGTGACGAGCCCCATTCAGACAGCCACAGCGACGCTGCACACCAACCGCGGCGACATCAAGATCTCCTTGTTCGGAAACCACGCCCCCAAGACGGTCGCCAACTTCGTCGGATTGGCACAGGGCAGCCGGGACTACAGCCAGCCGAACGCGTCGGGCAGCACCTCCGGGCCGTTCTACGACGGCGCCGTGTTCCACCGCGTGATCGACGGCTTCATGATCCAGGGCGGCGACCCCACCGGGACCGGCCGTGGCGGGCCCGGCTACCAGTTCGCCGACGAGTTCCATCCCGAATTGCAATTCGACAAGCCGTACCTGCTGGCCATGGCCAACGCGGGCCCGGGCACGAACGGCTCGCAGTTCTTCATCACGGTCGGCAAGACTCCGCACCTCAATCGGCGCCACACCATCTTCGGTGAGGTTGTCGACGCAGAGTCGCAGAAGGTTGTCGACGCCATCGCCACCACCGCGACCGATCGCAACGACCGGCCCGCCGAGCCCGTGGTGATCGAGTCGATCACCGTCTCCTGACGCGACGCCGGCCGCCGAGTTAGTGTGCGCCGGCATAGCCGGCGGCGGTGAGCGCGTCCAGCACGTTGAGCGGGTCGGTTCCGAGATCCCACCGGGTGAAGACCAGCAGCCGGTCGTCGACGGTGTCGATCTCGAGAAGGCGCACCGTGCGCGCGATGCGGCGGAACTCGGTGATCCGTATGATCTTGATATCGCTGCGCCGTAGGACCTGTGTCCGCCACCATCCGCGGATTACTAGACCGTCGTCGCTGATTGCCAGCTTGGGGCTTGCCCGCCAGGAGGCGCTTGCAAACACAAGAAGTCCCGCCGCGGCAATTCCTACCAGAATGCGGCCAGGCGCGTCTGTGATGACGGTCACAGCAGCGATAGCCATCATTAGTCCGAATACGCCGCAACCTGCGATTCCGAGCGTCGACGGGTTCCATTCAGTTTGCTGCATGGGGTCCTAACGGCCTCTTACCGCTGCTAATGAAGTTATCCACAAGTGCTATCCCCAATGGGGATGAATCACAACCGTGTGATTGGATGACCATCAGGTTGCTAAACCGGTAACGCGCCGAAGCTAAAATGAATTCATATGAATCGTCGGCACGGTCACCGCCAGCGCATCGTGAGCAACAAACCGGTGATCATGAAAGCAAACGCGATCGCGTAGTTCCACTGGGCGAGGTTGGCCATCCATGTCAGGAAGCTCGGCGCGTCCACCGGGTTGGTGGCGGCGAGCTGGAACACGATCAGCCAGGCCAGGCCGATCAGCATCAGCCCGACGAACAGAACCACGAACCACACGCTCGACGGCCCGGCCTTGACCTTGACCGGGGTCCGGCTCACCGGGTTGATGGTGAAGTCGTTCTTCTTGCGAACCTTGGACTTGGGCATGGCTACCTTTACGGACAGTCGGCGTCACACAGTGCGACGATGAAGCAGGATGCACCCACGAGCCTAACGCAGGCCGCCGGCCGGTCGTGAACGCCAGGAGGAGCCGATGGATCAGCCCCATTCGCCCTCTGCTCTTCGCGCAAGCGCTCATCGTCGTTCCGCCTGGCGCTTCGGCGTCCCGCTGGTGTGCCTGCTGGCCGGGCTGCTGCTGGCCGCCACCCACGGGGTCTCCGGCGGCGACGAGATCCGCCGCGGCGACGCGCCCCGGCTGGTCGACCTGGTGCGGGAGTCGCAGACGTCGGTCGACCGGCTCAGCGCCCAACGCGACTCGCTGGCGACGGCGATCGACACCCATCATGGCGGCTCGCCCGGCGCCGACGCGGCGCTGGCGGCGATCACCCAGCGCACCGCACGCCTGGCCGCCGACGCCGGCCTGGACCCGATACGCGGCCCGGGGCTGCTCGTCACGCTCAACGACGCTCAGCGCGACGCCGAGGGCCGGTTTCCACGCGACGCATCTCCCGATGACCTGGTGGTACACCAGCAGGACATCGAGGCGGTCCTCAACGCGTTGTGGAGCGCGGGCGCCGAAGGCATCCAGATGCAGGACCAGCGGGTCATCGGCACCTCGGCGCCCCGCTGCGTCGGAAACACGTTGCTGCTCAATGGCCGCACCTACAGCCCGCCCTATGTGATCACCGCGGTCGGGAACGCCTCCGCCATGCAGGCTGCCCTTGCGGCAGCACCCCTGGTCACGCTTTACAAGCAGTACGTGGTGCGGTTCGGGCTGGGTTACACCGAAGAGCCCCGCGCCGAGGTCGAGCTTGTCGGGCACACCGAGCCGGTGCGGATGGCCTTCGCCAAGCCAGCCGGGCCGGTGGGCTACTGAGCGATTTGGGCGTGATGAGTAGCGCCTGGCGCGACCCATCACGCCGAAATCGCGAACTGTAGCCTGGCCTGATGCAGGTTCTGGTCGTCGACAACTACGACAGCTTCGTGTTCAACCTGGTCCAATATCTCGGCCAGCTGGGAGTGCACGCGCAGGTCTGGCGTAACGACGACGCGCGCCTGGCCACCGACGCCGACGTCGCCACGGCGGCGGGTGAATTCGACGGCGTTCTGCTCAGCCCCGGACCTGGCACACCGGAACGCGCGGGGGCGTCCATTCCCCTGGTGCGAGCCTGTGCGGCATCACAGACCCCACTGCTGGGCGTGTGCCTGGGCCACCAGGCCATCGGGGCGGCGTTCGGGGCCACCGTCGACCGCGCACCGGAATTGCTGCACGGCAAGACCAGCACCGTGTTTCACGCGAACGTGGGTGTGCTGCAAGGACTTCCGGATCCGTTCACCGCGACGCGCTACCACTCGCTGACGATTCTGCCCGACACCGTGCCGGCCGAACTGGAGGTGACCGCACGGACCCAGGGTGGTGTCATCATGGGGGTGCGTCACGTCGAGCTGCCGATCCACGGTGTGCAGTTTCACCCCGAGTCGATCCTGACCGAGGGCGGTCACCGGATGCTGGCCAACTGGCTGGCCTACTGCGGCACGGCCCCGTCCGAGGCGCTGGTGCGGCAGCTGGAGGACGAGGTCGCCGAGACCGTGCGGGCGGCTACGACGCGAAGTTCAGCGTGATCCTGCTGTTGAAGTTCACCGCGGTCCCTGGCGACGGGTTCTGACTGACCACCGCGTTGGTTCTCTGTCCGCTGTTCTGCACGTCGGCGCCCTTGTCGAGGACACCGGTCCAGCCCAACGCGCGCAGGCGCGGCTCGGCGTCGGTCCAGAACTGGCCGGTCAGGTCCGGCATGATGAACTGGTTGCCCTGCGACACCTGCAGCGCGATCACCGTGTCGAGCGGAACCGTCTTTCCCGCAGGCGGATTGGTGCCGATCACCTCACCCTCGGGTTCGGTGCTGTCCACCTCGTTCCGGATCGCATTCGGGAATCCGTACACGGTGAGGTTCTGCTTCGCGAGATCGAAGGGTTGGCCCTTGACGTCGGGGACCTCCCGGGTCTGCGGACCGGAGCCCACCACGATGGTGATCTCGTTGGTGATCGCCGTGGTCTGATTGGCCGGCGGATTGGTGCCCAGCACCTTGTCCTTCATCTCCGGCGGCGACGATGAGGAAGCCGGCTTGAAGTTCCCGAAGCCGGCGTCGGTGAGCTTGCGCACCGCCTCGGCGTAGGTCAGCGACGACACATCGGGCACCTCGCGCTGCTCCGGGCCGGTGGACACGTTGATGGTGATCTCGTCGCCGGCGCTCACCGAGGTGTCGGCGTCGGGGTCGGTGTTGATGACGTGGTCGGGCGGCACGGTGGAATCCGGCTTCTGCTGGGTCCGGGTCTTGAAGCCGGCGTTCTGCAGCGCGGCGATCGCGTCCGCCGACGCCTGACCCTTCACGTCGGGCACCTGCACGTCGCGGGGATCGCCGCCGATCATGTTGATCGCGATGGTGACCACCACGGTCAACACGGCCAGCGCCGCGACGGCGATCAGCCAGCGGCCGACCGATCCGCCGCGTTCGCGCTCGACATAGTCGGGCATCGATTGGGGCAACTGCTCGGTCGACGGTGAACGACCGTGCGACGGGGCGGCCGCGAGCATCGATCTGCGCTCGGCGTCGGTCAGCACCTTGGGGGCGTCGGGGGCTTCGCCGCTGTGCACCTTCACCAGGTCGGCGCGCATCTCCGCGGCGGTCTGATAGCGGTTGTCCGGGTTCTTCGCCAGCGCCTTGAGTACCACCGCGTCCAACTCGGGGGAGATGCCGGCATGGCGATGCGATGGCGGTACCGGATCCTCACGGACGTGCTGATAGGCCACCGCGACAGGCGAGTCGCCGATGAAAGGCGGCTCCCCGGTGAGGACTTCGTAGAGCACGCAGCCCAGCGAATAGACATCGGAGCGGGCGTCGACGGTTTCGCCGCGGGCCTGCTCGGGGGACAGGTACTGGGCGGTGCCGATCACCGCGGCGGTCTGCGTGACGCTGTTGCCGCTGTCGGCGATCGCGCGGGCGATGCCGAAGTCCATCACCTTCACCGCACCGGCCTTGCTGATCATGATGTTGGCGGGTTTGACATCGCGATGGATGATGCCGTGCTGGTGGCTGAAGTTCAGCGCCTGGCAGGCATCGGCGATGGTTTCGATCGCCCGGCGGGCGGGCATCGGCCCGTCGTTGTGCACGATGTCGCGCAGTGTGACGCCGTCGACGTACTCCATCACGATGTAGGGCAGCGGCCCCGTCGCCGTCTCGGCCTCGCCGGTGTCGTACACCGCCACGATCGCCGGGTGGTTCAGCGCGGCGGCGTTCTGCGCTTCGCGGCGAAACCGCAGATAGAAGCTGGGATCGCGGGCGAGATCGGCGCGCAGCACCTTCACCGCGACGTCGCGGTGAAGCCGCAGGTCCCGGGCGATGTGTACCTCGGACATGCCGCCGAAGCCGAGGATTTCGCCGAGTTCGTACCGGTCGGACAGGTGTTGGGGGGTGGTCATCACAGTGTCTGTTCTGGGGCTGAGGGCATCAACTGCAGCGGCGCAGGTGACGCGATCGCATCAAGTCGGGATACCCCGATTTCGGATCCACCATGACCGATCGGCCCCTTATCGGTCCAACCGAGAGAAGGCATGCTGGTCGGCGCGCCGAACGGCGTGGTCTCGGTGACGGTGTCGGTGACCGTCGGAGGGGGCGTCTGCTGGTCCTTGCGGTCCTGGGCGTTCAACACGATCAGGATGGCGATGGCGATCGCCAGCGCGCCCAGGACTCCGGCCGCCCACAACAGCGCGCGCTGACCCGGCGAGAACGTCCGGCGCGCCGGCGGAGGACGGTGGCTCCCGGTGGTGGCCCGGGTCCGGGCCGCGGTCGCGGGAGCCCGGCCAGTGAGGTCGGCGGCCGCGCGGGCCTGCGCCCCGGAGGGGATCGCGGCCGGCGTCGCCCGGCTGATCGTCGGCGCCTGGTTCGGCCGCGGCGGGCGGCGACCCGAGCGCACCGCGGCCACCGCGTCGGCGAACGGCCCGCCGGAGCGGTACCGCATCCCCGGATTCTTCACCAGCGTGATCTCGATGAGCTCACGCACATTGGGCGGCAGATCTGCGGGCAGCGGCGCGGGCGTCTCCTTGATGTGCTTCATCGCCACGGTCAGCGCACCGTCGCCGGTGAACGGCCGCTTGCCCGAAACCGATTCGTAGCCAACGACTCCCAGCGAGTAGACGTCGCTGGCGGCGGTGGCGTCGTGGCCCAGCGCCTGCTCGGGGGCGATGTACTGGGCGGTGCCCATCACCATGCCGGTCTGGGTCACCGGTGCGGCGTCGACGGCCTTGGCAATGCCGAAGTCGGTGATCTTCACCTGGCCGGTCGGGGTGATGAGGATGTTGCCGGGCTTGACGTCGCGGTGCACCAGGCCGGCCGTGTGTGCCACCTGCAACGCGCGACCGGTCTGTTCGAGCATGTCCAGCGCGTGCCTCAGTGACAGCCGTCCGGTGCGCTTGAGCACCGAGTTCAGCGGTTCGCCGTTGACCAGCTCCATCACCAGGTAGGCGGTGCGGCCTTCGCCGTCCATCTCGGTTTCGCCGTAGTCGTACACGCTGGCGATGCCCGGGTGGTTGAGCATCGCGGTGGTGCGCGCCTCGGCGCGGAACCGTTCGATGAACTCGGGGTCGGAGGAGAACTCGGCCTTCAGCACCTTCACTGCCACCCGACGACCCAACCGAGAGTCGACGGCCTCCCACACCTGGCCCATACCGCCGGTCGCGATCAGCCGCTGCAGCCGGTAGCGGCCCGACAGCGTCACTCCCACTTGGGGGCTCATGATCCCTCCCGCAGCGCAGCGGCGATGGCGGCCCGGCCGATCGGTGCGGCCAGTGCACCGCCGGTGGCCGATAACCGGTCGCCGCCGTTCTCCACCAGCACCGCGACCGCCACCTTGGGGGCTTGGGCTGGGGCGAACGCGATGTACCAGGCATGCGGCGGAGTGTTGCGTGGGTCGGTCCCGTGCTCCGCTGTGCCGGTCTTCGATGCGATCTGCACGCCGGCGATGGCTCCCTTCTGCTGCGTCACCTGCTCGGCGTCGACCATCAGATCCGTCAGTGTATCCGCGACCTGCGGCGACACCGCACGGCGCTCTTCGAGGGGAGCGGTGGTGCTGATGTTGGCCAGGTCGGGCCCTTTCAGGCTATCGACCAGGTAGGGCCGCATCGTTACCCCGTCGTTCGCGATGGTCGCGGCGACGAGCGCATTCTGCAGCGGCGTGACCGCAACGTCCTTCTGCCCGATGCTCGAAATGCCCAGCGCGGCGGCGTCGCTGATCGGTCCGACGGTGGACTGGGCGACCTGCAGCGGAATCGGCGCGGGAGGGATGTCCAGGCCGAACCCGCGCGCGGCGCTCTTCAGGGCGTCTGCGCCGGTGTCGATGCCGAGTTTGACGAAGGCGGTGTTGCAGGATTTCGCGAACGCCTCCCGCAATGACACCGTGGGCCCGCCGCCGCAGGGTGTCCCGCCGAAGTTCTCCAATGTTGCGGTGCTGTCCGGCAACGGAATCCGGGGTGCCGCCGGCAGCTGGGTGTCCACGGTGGCGCCGGTCTGCAGTGCCGCTGCGGTGGTGATGACCTTGAACGTGGAGCCGGGCGGATAGGTCCCCGAGATGGCCCGGTTGAGCAGCGGTGAATCGGGGTTTTCGCCCAGCTGCTTCCAGACCTGCGCCTGCTCCTCGACGTCGTGGGTGGCCAACAGGTTGGGGTCGTAGGAGGGCGCGGATACCATCGCCAGGATCTTCCCGGTCGCCGGTTCCAACGCGACCACCGCGCCCATGCACGGCCCGTCGCAGCCCTTCTCCATCGCGTCCCAGGCGGCCTGTTGAACCTGTGGGTTGATGGTGGTCGCGACGTTGCCGCCGCGGGGATCGCGTCCGGTGAAGAAGTCGGCCAACCGCCGCGCGAACAGCCGTTCGTCGGAGCCGTTGAGGATGGTGTCCTCGGCGCGTTCCAGCCCGGTGCTCGAATAGAGCAGCGAGTAGAAGCCGGTGACCGGCGCGTAGGCGAACGGGTTGGGGTAGACCCGCAGGAACCGGAAACGGCCGTTGGTCGACACCGAGTAGGCCAGCAGCTGGCCTCCGGCCGAGATCTGGCCACGCTGGCGTGAGTACTCGTCGAGCAGCACGCGCTGGTTGCGCGGATCCGACCGCAGACCGCCGGCGGTGAACACCTGGGTCAGGGTGGCATTCAGCAGTAACAGCACGATCAGGCCCATGATCGTGACGGCGATGCGGCGCAGTGAGGTGTTCATACCTTCTCGATCACCTCGGTGCCCGCGGCCGCGATCGACGTCGGGTTGGGCGGCCGGGTGACGATCGGGCGACGTGCGGCGTGCGAGATCCGGACCAGAATCGCCAAGAGCACGTAGTTCGCCAGCAGCGACGAACCGCCGTAGGACATCCACGGGGTGGTCAGACCGGTCAGCGGAATCAGCTTTGTCACCCCGCCGACCACGATGAACAGCTGGATGGCCAGGGTGGACGCCAGCCCGGCGGCCAGCAGCTTGCCAAAGCTGTCGCGCACGGCGATCGCGGTGCGTAGGCCGCGGATGATGACGATCGTGTAGAGCATGAGCACGCCGGCCAGCCCAACCAGGCCCAGCTCCTCACCGACCGCGGCGATGATGAAGTCCGTCGACGCCGCGGGCACCGTGCCGGGTTGACCGTTGCCGAGGCCGGTGCCGAAGATGCCGCCGGTGGCGAAACTGAACAGCGACTGCACCATCTGATAGCCGGCGCCGTCCGGATCGGCGAACGGGTCAAGCCAGGTCTGCACGCGGGTTTGGACGTGGTCGAAAACGTAATAGGCCGCAACACTTCCCGCGGCGAACAGGGTCAGACCGATGACCACCCAGCTGAACCGGTCGGTTGCGACGTAGACCATCACCAGAAATGACGCGTACAGCAGCAGTGAGGTGCCGAGGTCCTTCTCGAAGATCATCACCCCGATCGAGATGATCCAGGCCGCCAGCAGGGGAGCCAGGTCGCGGGGCCGCGGCAGATCCATGCCGAGAAAATGCTTACCGGCGCTGGTGAACAGATTGCGCTTGGCCACCAATACCGCGGCGAAGAAGATGAGCAGCAGGATCTTTGAGAATTCGGCGGGCTGAATTGAGAAGCCCGGCAACTCAATCCAGATCTTGGCGCCGTTCTGCTCGGACATCGAGCGGGGCAGCAACGCCGGAATAGCCAGCAGGACAAGGCCGGTCAGACCGCAGACGTAGCCGTAGCGCGCCAACAGCCGGTGATCGCGGAGAAAGATCACCACCAGCGAGAAGGCGACCACGCCGACCAGCGTCCACAACATCTGCTGGTTGGCCGTGCCGCCCAGGCCCGCCGAAGTCAGCTCGCCCTCAGCCAGGTCCAGCCGGTGAATCATCACCAGTCCCAACCCATTCAGCAGTGCGACCACCGGCAGCAACAGCGGGTCGGCATAGGGGGCGAAGCGGCGCACCGCCAGATGCGCCCCGGTGAACAGGGCCAGATAGGCGACGGTATAGGAGGCCAGGTCCCAGCGCAGACCTTGCTCCTGGTTGGCCTCCACGATGAGCAGCGCCACCGTCGTGATCACCGCAGCGAACCCCAGCAGGAAGAGCTCGGCATTACGCCGGTTCGGTAGCGGGGGCACCACGGTGACCGGTGACTGCGGCTGCGTCGTCATGACACGGCCCTGCAGTTCGTGCCCGGTTGCGGCGGCGGGGGAGGAAGCGCCGTGACGGTGGGCGGTTTCGGCGGTGGCGGAGGAGCAGGGGCGGTCACTGTAGTCGGGGTCTCCGGAGCCGGCGCTGCGCCCGATGCGCGTGGAATACCCCCTTCCCCAGGCGTTTCCGTCGGCGTCGAACTCGGAGGCGACGAGCTGGTGGTGGCGGCTGCGCGCGGCGCACACGTCGGCAGCACGGAGCTGCGGGCGAGCTCCTCCATCTGTGCGATCGCCTCGTCCAATGTGCCCGCGGGCAACCCGGCCATCACCTGGGCGCGCTCGGACGGGCGCATGTCGTTGACGCCGAGCATGCGGCAGCCCATGTTGTCGCGGGGCTGCTCGACGCTGATCAGTGACAGCTCGTCGCGCGGGTTGAGGCACCCGAGCAGATACGGCTCCTGGAGCGCGATACCGAGAAACGAGCCCTGGACACCGCGCATGATCGCCACCGTGCCGTCGTACTGGCCTACGTAGTAGTTGCTCCGGACGATTTCGCGGCCGATCGCCAGCCCGGCCAGCACGACCAGCGCCAGCAGCACCGCCGCCATGATCATCCGGCGCCGCGACCGCGGTCGTCGTACCGGCTCTTCTGGTTGCGGCACAACACGTTTGGCAGTGTTGCGGCGTGGATTGAACGCCGATGCCCGACCCGCGGCGGTGTTGGGCGGCGCGACCTGGTCGTCGTCGCCGGACACCGCACCGGCCAGGATGGGCTGGGTCTGGCCGTAGTCGTAGTCGATGACGTCGGCCACCACGACCGTGACGTTATCCGGACCGCCGCCGCGCAGCGCCAATTCGATGAGTCGGTCCGCACTTTCGGCCACGTCGGGAATCTGCAGCGCTTCCAGGATGGTGTCGTGGCTCACCGGATCCGAGAGCCCGTCCGAGCACAGCAGATAGCGATCCCCCGTGCGCGCCTCGCGCATGATCAGGGTGGGCTCCACCTCGTGACCGGTCAGCGCCCGCATGATCAGCGAACGCTGCGGATGGCTGTGCGCCTCCTCGGCGGTGATGCGGCCCTCGTCGACGAGCGTCTGGACGAACGTGTCGTCCTTGGTGATCTGGTTGAGCTCCCCGTCACGTAGCAGATAGCCGCGCGAGTCGCCGATGTGGACCAGGCCAAGCCTGTTGCCCGCGAACAGGATTGCCGTCAGTGTCGTGCCCATGCCCTCGAGCTCGGGGTCGGCCTCGACGTGCGCGGCGATGGCCGAGTTGCCTGCCCGCACCGCGGCGTCGAGTTGGCTCAGCAGGTCGCCACCGGGCTCGTCGTCGTCGAGGTGAGCCAGCGCGGCGATCACCAACTGGGAGGCGACTTCGCCGGCGGCGTGGCCGCCCATGCCGTCGGCCAGGGCCAGCAGCCGGGCACCGGCGTAGACGGAGTCTTCGTTGTTGGCGCGGACCAGCCCACGGTCGCTGCGAGCGGCGTAACGAAGGACCAGGGTCACGGGCGCAACTCGATTACCGTCTTGCCGATCCGCACCGGCGTGGCCATCGGAACCCGTACCGCCGTAGTCACCTTCGCCCTGTCGAGGTATGTGCCGTTGGTCGATCCTAGGTCCTCGACGTACCATTCCGAACCCCGCGGGGACAACCTGGCGTGCCGCGTCGAGGCGTAGTCGTCGGTGAGTACCAGCGTCGAGTCGTCGGCGCGGCCGATCAACACGGGCTGACTGCCCAGGGTGATGCGGGTACCGGCCAGCGCCCCGTCAGTGACGACCAGATGGCGGGCCACGTGGCGGCGCTGCCGGTTAGGCAGCAGCGAGCCCCGCAGCGCCAGTCCCCGTCGCACCATCACTGCCCCGGTCGGCGCGTAGATGTCGGTACGCAGGATCCGTAACACCGACCAGATGAACAGCCATAGCAGTAGTAGGAATCCGACGCGCGTCAGTTGCAGCACTAACCCCTGCATCTGACGTCCTCTCCGTCCCCGTCCCGTCTCCGTCGCGCGGCCAACTCGATCGGCTCAGCCACCGTCGGCAACGTCACGATACTTGGACGGCGATCAACGTGAGGTTGAAGCTAACACCCCGGCGGCGACCGGCCGGGATCTTCAGTGAACGTGGACGATGATCTCGGAGTGGCCCAGCCGGATCACGTCGCCGTCGGCCAACTGCCACTCCTGCACCGGCGCGTTGTTCACCGTCGTGCCGTTGGTGGAGTTGAGGTCGGACAGCAGCGCGACCTGGCCGTCCCAGCGGATCTCCAGGTGCCGCCGGGACACGCCGGTGTCGGGGAGCCGGAACTGGGCGTCCTGGCCGCGGCCGATCACGTTGGCGCCCTCGCGCAGCTGGTACGTGCGACCACTGCCGTCGTCGAGTTGCAGCGTGACGCTGGTGCCGCCGGCCGGATAGTCGCCCTGGCCGTACCCGCTGCCGTAGCCCCCGGGCTGACCCGTGGGCGCGCCGTACTCGTAGTCGCGTCCGCCGGGCTCGGCGTACCCGGGCTCGGCGTAGCCGCCACCGGCCGCCGGCTCGCCGTAGCGTCCGTAATCGGGCTGCGCGTACTCCTGGCGCCCGTACTGGCCGCCGCCGTAACCGCCCTGTTCGGGATACCCGCCCTGTTCCGGGTAGGCCGGCCGCGGCTCGCCGCGACCGTAACCGGGCTCCTCGTGGCGGCCGGGAGCGGGCTGGCGCCCGTACTCGTAGTCGCCGTAGCCGGGCTGGCCGCCGGGCGGCGGGCCGTACCCGCCTGGCCCCTGGCGGTAGCCCTGCTCGTATCCGCCGCCCGAAGGCGGGCCGTAGCCGGCGGGCGGGCGCTGCTCGTACG
Source organism: uncultured Actinomycetota bacterium (assembly GCA_963799495.1). Lineage (GTDB taxonomy): Bacteria > Actinomycetota > Actinomycetes > Mycobacteriales > Mycobacteriaceae > Mycobacterium. The sequence continues at coordinate 64,331 of CAWCXH010000018.1, read as the reverse complement.
ACGGCGGGTAGCCCTGGTCGGGGTAGCCGCCCTGGTCGGGGTAGCCGCCCTGGTCGGGGTAGCCGCCCTGGTCGGGGTAGCCCTGGCGAGGCGGGTAGGCGGACTCGCCCTGTTGCGGGTAGCCGCCCTGTTCCTGCGGGGGATAGGGGGCGCGGGGTTCCTGGCCGCGGGGTTCCTTGCCGCGGGGCTCGTCCTGCTGGCGCTCGGAACGCTCGTCGTAATACTCGTCGCCGGGCCGCCCCTGTCCCTGGCCTCCGCGATAGCTCGGATTGTCGGTCATCGGTGGTACTCCTGGTTCTGCCGTGGACGCGCGGTCTCGTTGTGCTGGGGCGGGTTCGCCGGTGGTCGAGTCGGGGTTGATCGCACCACGAGCGCGGAACTGTCCGGTGTGCAGGTTCGCTGACTGCTCGAATCTGACAACCACATCACCATACGTTTGCCATCCGTGTTCATGGATGTAATCCCCCAGGTGTTTGGCGAAAGTGGTCGATGTTAGGTCGGGGTCGGCGCTCACCTTCTGGTAGTCGGGCACACTGAGGGTAATGACGTAGTCGTTCGGCGCCAAGATGCGGCCGCCTGCCACTTCGCGAGCACCGACGTCGGCTTCGCGGCGAAGCATCGCCTCGACCTCTTGCGGCACAATCGATCCGCCGAAGACCCGGGCGAATGCATCGCCGACGGTCGCCTCGAGTTTGCGCTCGATGCGGTCGACTAGACCCATATCACCGCCCCGCCTCACTCATCGTTGTCCGTCGTTCCTGCTCACGTGGGCGTGTACCCGCGTGTCGCCTGGCCACATTTGTTAGGTGCATGGTATGCGCCAAGCGCAGCACTGCGTGAGCAACAGAACTCTGAGAATCGAATCGGCGCAGGTCAGAGCAATTATCTCCGGTGGTCGAAACTGTTGCCGGCCGCCCTCGGCGAGCGCTCGGTACGGTTGGGGAGCGGGGGTGCAGACGTGATAGGCTCCCCCGGTTGTTGGGGCGAGTGGCGGAATGGCAGACGCGCTGGCTTCAGGTGCCAGTGTCCTTCGGGACGTGGGGGTTCAAGTCCCCCTTCGCCCACAATTTCCGAGCGTTTTCGCGACAATCGCACTGGGCGCTTACGCCGGGATCTTCTCCGCGATCATGTTGACGATCGCGGCGGCTTGATCCGCGACCGCTGCGCCATCGTCACCACACGTCACCACGTCGGCAACGATGTTCGATACCGTCGCCAGGCCGCGGGCGCAGCCGAAGCCGCGGGCGCCCTCCTGCAGTCGGGCCACGACGTCGACGCCGCTGGAAACCGTTGGTGGGCTGGACGTCCAATTCACTTGCTGGTTGGCGACTTTCAGCGTCAACGCTCGACCGGCGCAATCTCGCCAGGCGCCGGTCTGCTGGGAAACGAACGCCTGCGCCTCGTCAGCGCTGCCGAACGCGACCGCGCCCTCGTCGACGCGGCCCGCGCTGAGCAACATCGGATTCACGATCCGGTGACCGTAGGCGCCCTGGTAACCCGACCCGCGGTACACCGGTTCGACCGCCCCGAACACCACGCCGACGCAGTGCGGATCGGAAACGATGTCGTCCGGCACCGATTCCAACGACCGGTAGCTGAGCGCGGCCACGAAGCCCGGGACACCCATGACCTCGCCGACCTCGCCGGCCGCGGGGAGCAATTCCGGCAACTCGGTGATCTTGACCAGCGGCTGGTCCGAGGATGGCCGAGCACCGGAGTACCGGGCACTGCCGTCGACGGTCTTGGTGCAGGCGCCCAGCCCGCAGATCAGCACGAGCGAGGCGAGCCCGCCGAGGTAGCGATTGAGGCGCGGTGTGAGAGTCATCTGGACCTGAGAGTATCGCCGCGAGGCGCAGCCCTTATCGTCGGCAAGGAAGCGTCCTGAAAGGTGTTTATGCGTGGGTAAGAACGAACGCGCCAAGATCGTCATGACCGATGACGAGATCGCGCAATTCATCGAACGCAGCCGCACCGCCACCTTCGCGACGGTGTCCGCGACCGGTACCCCGCACCTGGTCGCGATGTGGTATGCCGTGCTCGACGGCGAGGTGTGGTTCGAGACGAAGGCCAAGTCGCAGAAGGCGGTCAATCTGCGTCGCAACCCGACCGTCACGGTCATGGTCGAGGACGGGTTGACCTACGACACCCTGCGCGGGGTGTCCATCGAGGCCCGCGGCGAGATCATCGACGACCCGGATGTGCTTCTGCGCGTTGGCATTAGCGTGTGGGAGCGCTACACCGGTCCCTACACCGATGACATGCGGCCATACGTCGACCAGATGATGAACAACCGGGTCGCCGTGCGGGTGGTGCCCAAGCGGGTGCGCAGCTGGGATCACCGCAAGCTGGGTATGGCGCAGATGCCGGTGGCCGGCAGCACTGCGCAGTACCTGGGCTGACGCGGACATGACAACGCCAAAGCGACCCGACCAGACCAGCTGGATTCTCCGCTACTGCCCGTCATCTTCCGGTATGCCACCAGAGCGCAGGTGTGGATCTACCGCCGCACCGGGCGGCTGTGGCCGCGGCTGGTCGAGGCGTACGCCGACTTCGACACCTACCAGAGCCGGACCGACCGGGAGATTCCGGTGAGCATTCTGGCGCCGCGCTGACCGGCGCGGCCCTGAGCTATGAATCCGTCAGCCAGCGCTCGATATCGCCTGACACCGGGTCGACGACGCCGTCGAACTCATGGTGCTTGTTGACGTAGCCGGCCACCATCGGGCAGACGGCAACGACCCGCAACCCGGCGTCGCGGGTTGCCTGCAGCGCTTCGGCGATGAGAATCGTTGCCAGACCGCGACCTTCGAAGCCGTCGGCGACTTCGGTGTGGATGAAGACTCGTTGACCGTCGCGGTCTGCGAACTCGGCCAGCCCGACAGGCTGACCGTCGACGGCGATGGTGAACCGATCGGCCTCGGTGGAGACGGTGGTCGGGGCGCCGGTTTTATCGGTGGTCATGGGACTCCTTGGTCGCCGGGTTGGGACGGGGCCGCAGCGTGGCATTGGGCAGGGGAGGAGCCGGCAGGCGGGCAACGGATCCGCGGTAACCGTCCACCGCCCCGAACACCTGGTCGTTGTCCTCCCACATCCGTCGGTAGGCGACGATGTCGTCGTGGCTGCGTCCCACGAAGTTCCACCACATCACAAGCTCCTCGCCGAACGGCGGGCCGCCGAGCAACAGCGCCCGGGCGGGGCGCTCACCGCGGTTGGTCAGGGACAGTTCGGCGCCGCCGGCACCGTGGTAGGCCAGATCCGCGACCTCTAGCGTGGTGCCCGCGACCTCGACGCTACCCTGGTCGAGCAGCACGCCGTGCTCGAAGGCGGGCTCGACATCGAGCCTGACGTGCACGCCGCCGTCGAGGTCGATCTGCGCGCCGAGCAGCGGCGTGAACGTGTGCACCGGGGATCGACGCCCCATCAGCTCACCGAGAAACACCCGGACGACGCCGCCGGGGACCATTACCGGCTCGGGAGCGTAGTGGGCGAAGTCGCGACCGGTGTCGCGGTCGGACTCGGGTAGCGCCACCCACAGCTGGACGCCGTGCAGGACGGTCGTCGCCGCGGTGGAGACCTCGGAGTGGCAGATGCCGGCCCCCGCCGTCATGAGGTTCAACTCGCCGGGCCGGACCATCGCGTGCACACCGGCGCTGTCGCGGTGCTCCACCTCGCCACTGAAAAGCCAACTGACGGTTTGCAATCCGGTGTGCGGATGAGGCGGCACGTCCATACCGGTCCGGCCCCGGACGTCGTGGGGGCCGTAGTGGTCGGCGAAGCACCACGCCCCGATCAACGACCGCTCCCGCTGCGGCAACGTCCGCCGCACCCGGATCGCCCGGGGCCCGCCCAACGGCACCTCGCGGGGATGCAGCACTCCGTCGAATGCCGAAGCCGCGCAGGCAACTTCAGCCGGTGCGGTGTCGGTGTTGCTCACCGACCCACAGTAGCGCTGAGACCGTCGCCCGTGTCGTCAACCGGTCATGGCGGAGCGGATGACGGCGAAGTCATGCTCGTCGATCTTGAAAACCCCGAACCGGAACCGGTATCCCCAGCGCGACTTGTCCTCGACGAAGTCGAGGTCATCGAGGAGCGGGCGGATGGGCGTCTCGGTGCACGCCAGGAACTCGACGTTCCGCCGCCACGGATGAAAGTCCGGTGCCATCTCAACCTGGTAGGGCTCATCGTCGCTGACCTGGCCGATCGCGGTGAACGCCTGTAGCGGTTCGCCCTCGGGATAGTGCGTCTTCGGCGAGTAGAAGACCAGCCAGTCGCCGCGAGCCATCCTGCGCAGCAGGTTGGGCTTGCCGTGATTGGCCTGCGTGAAACCGCCGGCCACGCCGCGCTGTACGTGGTCGCGGCTGACGGTGTTGACCCAGTAGTTCATAACCGCGACGTTAGGGTCAGGGTCCGACATTCGGGGCGCTGGCCGGCGTGCCGATACAACCGCTCGTAGGTTCGCCGGGAACTGTTGCGCCGCCGGACCTTGTTCTCATTCTCGAGGTCTTCGGGGAAGCCGTGCTGCGACAGCCGTGCCGTTTCTGCCGATATTCGCCGCGGGACTTGTGGTGCCCGGTGCCCTGGCATTGCGTAGCGCCTGCGTGTTGCTTGCGGTGATCCTGGCGCCGATTACTCATTCGCGTTTATGGAGATGAACCGCCGACGGCTCATAGAAAGAGTGTCGCCGATTAATTAGGACACCAATTAATCGTATGCAAACAACCTCGGTCGACGGTGAAAGCATCGACGGATCATCGGGCGGACAACTGGCCCCGGCCTTCCAGCCGCCGCCGTCGACGATCCCGACTTCACCGTTACCTGAAAAGTAGTGTGTGTTATGGCTGGGCATTTCAGGCAGCTTCTCCTTGCGGAGTTGCGGTCCCCGCACCCCGGTGAGTGGTGTGCGGGGTTGACGCTTCGTCGCCTCCTGCCGTCCCCACCGCCGTGGTGGTGGGGACGGTCTTCTGGATGGCTCCACGTCCATCTCCAACCCGATGGCTGGCGGCCGGCTTACTGCCGGTACCGGTCCCCGTTCCCCCATGACCGGGGTCGCCGAGGCGGGCGAGGTTGATCGCCGCATTCAGATCCCGATCAATGGGCGGGCACCCGTTGCGGCAGCGGTAGATGCGGTCGCGCAGCCGGAGCTTGGTTTTCACTCCGCAGCGCGAACACAGTTGAGTCGACGGAAAGAACCGTGGCGCGGTCACCAGCGTGGTGCCATACCAGGCGGTTTTGTAGTGCAGCTGGGTGCGGATACGCCCGATCGCGGCGTCGCCCAACGCCCGGTTGAGGCCGCGTTTGCGCCGCCCGCCGCGCCGGCTCATGTTCTTGGCGGCCAGCTGCTCGACCGCGACCGTGTCGTGAGCCGTCGCCAGGGCACTGGTGGCCTTGTGGATCGCATCGGCGCGGATCGCGGCCACCGTCGCATGAATCCGGCCCACCCGGACGTTGGCGCGTGCCCAGCGTTTCGACGGCTCCCGCCGCGTCTTGGTGTGCGGGTCGTAGGGGCCACAGCGGCGCGCGGCTTGCCGTTGGGCCGCCCACAGCCGAGACTGCGCCCGGGTCAACGGTTTAGGCGCCGCGACCCGAGCCACCTGCGCTCCGTCGGCGGTGGCGACCACCAGCAGATCCTTGACCCCGACATCCACACCCACCACCGGATGCTGTGATCGGCGGGCGTGCGCGGGGCGGGTCTTGCCCTCAACAATGACCTGAAACGCGCACTGCCATCGCCCGCCGGTGAAACGTACCGTGGCCGACAGAATCCTGGCGGTACCCGCCTGCAGCCGGCGGGCCAGCTTGCGGGTCGATTCATGCGTACGGATGGCGCCCAACCGCGGCAGTGTGATGTGGTGGCGATCCGCCTCGACACGGATGGCTCCGGTGGTGAACCGCACCGACCGCGCGAAGCGATGCTTGGACTTGAACCTCGGGAATCCCATGGGGGCGCCGGCCCGCTCACCGCTGCGGGCCGTCGACCAGTTCGCCAGGGCGCAGGCCAAACCGTCCAACCCGCAGTTGTAGGCCTCCTTGCTGTTCGCCTGCCACCACGGCGCCACCCCGCTCTTGCGCTGATTCCAGGTCTTGCGCAGCTTGGCCAGCGACCACCCCTGCGACGGCGTCAAATCCTCGTCGGTGATGCCGTAGGAGCGCTCCGCCGTGCGCTGATCCAGGTTCGCTTTCACCACGCCGAGCATGTGGTTAAACGCGAACCGCGCCGCGCCGCAATGCGACTCCAGCATGCTCACCTGCGCCGGGCTGGGGTCCAGCGCGAAGCGATACCCCTGAGCCACCCAGCCCTCGGGGATCTCGAACCGCGCCACCAGCCCTACCCCGCTGTCTGGACCGGACGGGGGTGCTTGATCGCGGTGACCGCCCGATTACGGGCACCACGCCGCCCGTACAGCCGCGCGCACATCGACGTCAGCACCCCGATCATGTCGCGCACCAAATCATCGGTGCTCTCCCCAGAATCAGCCACCAAGATGCGACGACCCTGCGCCGCCAGCACGGCCTGCAGATGCTCCACCCCAAAGCGGGCCAACCGATCCCGATGCTCCACAACAATCACACTGGCAGACGGGTCCGACAAGATCCGCGCCAGCCTCGGCCGTTTCCCGTTCACCCCGGAGCCGACCTCGGTGAGCACCTGCGCCACGTCGTGACCATGGATGTCGGCGACGGCGCGGTTCAGCGGGTAGCAGCCCGCCCGCGGCTTGCGCGCGGCAATCCACAGGGCCCGTGAGCTCGACCTGGACTCGCAGTGGGCGGACTGTGCAGTGGCAGGTGCAGGATTCGAACGTGCGTACGCGTAAGCCGACGGATTTACAGTCTGTGTTCGTGGGCGTTTGTGCCGCCCGACATGCGTTGGTAGAGACCTCATTCCGTTCCCTACCAGTTGCTTTCGCCCCAAACTGCGTTGAGGTCCGGTGGGTCGATGCGGCAGCACTGCGGTATCGACTGCGGTACGGGTCAGGGGAGTGGAACGTATGGCCTCCAAGTGGGCAACTTAGACGCCCTCGGCGAGAAGTAGGGCCTCCAAGAGGTCCTTGTGGGTCGCCGGGGCGATCTTCTCGGCAATGCCGTCCCGCATCTCGAAAGCCGCGTCTCAACGACTCGGGCCGTTGGACTGCCTCGGCGGCCAGGTCCACCCGAGTGAAGTGGCGGGCAGGCGCCATCCGATCGCCGCGCCCGGTATCTGGCCGGTTCCAATCTTTGGCGCGTTTGTGTTCACCGGGACCCTGCGGCCTCATCCCTGCCGAGCGCAGCCTCAAGCGCGGGATAGGTGTAGAACATCTCTGCGGCTCCCTGGTCAGGAAGCGAGGCATCACGGCAGATCACCGGGGCTAGCTGTGATTGTGGGCACGGTGTGGGCACGGACCAACTGCTGTAAGGCGCTGACTTCACGGCCTACTGTCAGCGCCGTGCTAGCGCAGCAGCTTCGCGAACTCCTCGCCGGCGACGTCTTCCACCGTGCCGACCAGGCCGGCCAGCCGATCACCATTGAGTTGGTCAAGCAGCGCCTCGACGAGCTGCGGGCTCACCCCGACGACTGGTTCATCCTTGCCCGCTGGCCTCGTCGGTCCAGAGCATTACCGTGAGGGCTGTGACTCCTGATCACGCCGAGGGACGGCAGTATCAAGCCCCGCCCACTGACGATCCTCTGCGTGCGCTGAACATTTTGCGCGAAGCCGCTGGGCTAAAACCACGTTCTGATGAGCACGATAATTCCGCCAGCTGGACGAGATTGGGGAGTTCCGCGCTGACGGTGTTCGCCAGGCTGGCCGTCGACTCCTTCGAACCCTACCGCCGCCGCAGGGATCAACGTAGGATCGCCCGGTACTCGAGCGAGGAGGTCGCCGTGTACGAGTGCGTGGACCGCCGAAGGCGTCAATGACCGCGCGGTCCCCTATCCGCTACGCACACAACGGCGACGTCGCGATCGCGTACATGGAGAGCGGCAGTGGGATCGATCTACTCGTGATCGGCGGGTTCGTCAGCCACCTCGAGATCTTCCCGTCGCTGCCAGCGGCCCAGCGATTCTGGGATCGGATGGGCTCGTTCGCGCGTGTGATTTTGTTCGACAAGCGCGGGATGGGGCTCTCCGACCGGGACGCTGGCGCGTACACGCTGGAGAACGTGGTGGACGACGCCCTGGCTGTCCTCGATGCCCTGGATGTCCCCCGGGCGGCGATCTTCGGCATCTCCGAAGGCGGATCGGCGGCGACGATGCTGGCTGCCGCACACCCCGACCGCGTGAGCGCGATGGTCCAGTACGGCACCTATGCCCGCCTCGCCCAAGCCGACGATCACCCCGAGGGCGTCCCCGTCGACAGGCTCAAGGCATTCTGGAGTCGTCTGTCGGACGACTGGGTCGATCCGTCCACCATCGACCGCTGGGCTCCGAGTCGCGCGGGCGACCCCGAGCTCCACGACTGGTGGGGTCGGCTCCTTCGCTCAGGTCTGAGCCCACGCGGTGCCCAGGCGCTCTGGGAGATGTATCTGCATCTCGACGTCCGTCCGTTGCTGGCGAGTGTCAGGACGCCGTCCCTGATCCTTTACCGCGAAGGTGATCGGATTGTCCCGCCTGCCCTCTCGCGCGGGGTCGCACGAGGAATCCCGGCTGCCCGCGAGGTCGAGCTTGCGGGCAGCGACCATCTCTTCTGCACCGGCGACCAGGACGCCCTGCTCGATGAGATCGAGCGCTTCCTGACGGGCGACCTCACGCACCGGCCTGTCGATCGGGTGCTCGCAACTGTCCTGTTCACTGACATCGTGGGCGCAACCGAGCGTGCCGTAGCGTTGGGCGACCGCCGGTGGCGGGATGTTCTCGAGCGCCACGACCGACTCGTCAAGCGCGAAGTGGGTCGCTATCGAGGCCGCGTGGTGAAGTCGACCGGCGACGGTGCGCTCGCCACCTTTGACGGCCCCGCGCGCGCAGTCCGCGCCGCCATGGCGCTGCGAAGCGCCGCTCCCGAGATATTGGGCAGCGAGCTGCGAGTCGGAGTGCACACGGGGGAATGCGAGCTGATCGGCGATGACCTTGGCGGGATCGGCGTGCACATCGCCGCTCGCATCCAGGCCGACGCCGACCCGGGTCAGGTCCTGGTATCGAGCACCGTCAAGGACCTCGTCGTCGGATCGGGTCTTCGTTTCGGCGACCGAGGCGAGCGCGCGCTGAAGGGCGTTCCGGACACGTGGCGTCTGTTCGCGGTGATTGGGGACGACGAGAATCAGGCGACCGGTTAGACATCCCAGGGTCGTAGGTTGTCACCGCGAGATCCTCCGGCGACGCCGACGTCCTGCCGGACTGGGCAAGTGCCAGGATCGACTTGGCCAGTCAGGCCCGCAAACGGCCCGTGTACCTGACCGACCGCCAGGTGGCCGACCTGGCAGCCGCTGCTGGCGACCACGAGGCCCTGGTGCTGCTGCTGGCCTACACCGGGCTGCGTTGGGGTGAGGCGGTCGGGCTGCGGGTGCGCGATCTCGACATGCTGCGTCGGCGGACCACCGTGTCGGAGAACGCCGTTCAGGTCGGCACGCAGATACACGTTGGCACTCCCAAGGCGCACAAGCAGCGCAGCGTGCCGCTGCCGGAGTTCCTGCTGCCGTATCTGGCGCGCCAGTGCGAGGGCAAGGACCGTGACGACCTGCATGTCGGCGCGCAGGCCACCGTCGAGTCGGCCGGTCTGCAGGCCAGCCGCGCGGCGTCCCAGACCAACATGGCCGCCCAGCGTGCCGAAGACCAGGTCCAGAAGGCCGACGATTACGCCCAGAAGGGCGGGCAGCAGGACCAGCTGATGCAGCAGGGCATGCAGATGGCCAGCCAAATGGGATCCATGCTGGGCCAGCTTCCCCAGCAGGCCGGCCAGATGGTCAGCCAACCGATGCAACAGCTGACCCAACCGCTGCAGCAGGTGACGTCGATGTTCAACCAGATGGGCGGCATGGGGTCGGGCGACAAGGGCGGCGCCCAGATGGGGCTGATCGACGCCAGCCCGCTGTCCAACCACCCGCTGGCCGGCGGATCGGGCGCCGGTTCGGGTTGCGGGTCAGGTGCGCGCGGCCTCGCTGCCCGGCGCGGGTGGCTCGTCGCCACGCACGCCGCTGATGGCTGTCGGGCTGGCCGACCTGCTCGAAGACACGCCCGCGGATGTGTTGGCGGGCTTCGAATTTTCGACGCAAGGTGCGTGGGCGTTCGCGCGGCCCGGCGCACCGCCGTTGAAGGCCAGCGAATCGCTCGACGACGCTGGAGTGGTCGACGGTTCGTTGTTGACAATGGTGTCGGTGAGCCGCACGGAGCGCTACCGGCCACTCGTCGAGGACGTGATCGATGCGATCGCGGTGCTCGACGAGTCGCCGGAGTTCAACCGTACGGCGTTGAATCGCTTTGTCGGCGTGGCCATTCCGGTGGCGGCCCTGGCGGTCACCGTGATGACGCTGGTGTCCTGGTCGCGCACCGGCCACGGTTGGTGGTGGGCGCCGGCGCTTGGCGTGTTGGGAATAGCCCTGCTGGGCGGCAGCCTGCTGTCGAAGAATCGCTACCAGAACCTCGACATGGTCGAGAGCCTGCTGGTTTCGGCCCTGCCGGTGCTCGCAGGCGCGGCGGCACTGGCCGTTCCGCTGCCCAGGGGTGTCGACTCATTGGGTGCGCCGCAGATCGCGGGCGCGGGCGCGGTGGTGCTTCTGCTGACGTTGGCGACCCGGGGTGGGCCGCGCAAGCGCGCTGAGTTGGCGTCATTCCTTGCGGTGACCGCGACGGCGGTGACGGCGGCGGCCATTGCTTACGGCTATGGCTGGCACCACTGGGTGCCGGCCGCGGCCATCGCATTCGGCCTGATCATCGTCACGAATGCGGCCAAGCTGACGGTTGCGGTCGCGCGGATTGCGCTGCCGCCGATACCGGCTCCGGGCGAAACGGTTTACGACGAGGAACTGCTCGACCCGGTCGCGCGTCCCGATGCCTCCGATGAGGAATCGCCGACATGGCAGGCGATCATCGCGTCGGTACCCGACTCGGCGGCGCGGCTCAGTGAACGCAGCCTGCTTTCAAAGCAGCTGTTGATTGGTTTCCTGACCGCTGGCGCGTTGGTACTCGCGGTTGGTGCCATAGCGGTTGTGGTGCAGGGGCACTTCTTCATTCACAGCCTGATCGTGGCCGGGCTGGTCGCGGCGATCTGCGGTTTCCGGTCGCGGCTGTACGCGGAGCGCTGGTGCGCGTGGGCGCTCTTGGCGGCGGCGGTCATCATCCCGACCGGCGTGATGGTGAAACTATGCCAGTGGTATCCGGACAGGGCGTGGCTGGTGCTGAGCATCTACACCGCGGCCGCCATCGTCGCGTTGATCATCATTGGGGCCACCGAGGGTGTGCGCCGCGTGTCACCGGTAACCAAGCGGATCCTCGAACTGGTCGACGGCGCGGCGATCGCGGCCGTCATTCCGCTGCTGCTGTGGATTGCCGGCGTGTACGACGTCCTGCGGAACCTGCGGTTCTAACGGCCGCGTGGGCTGTGCGCGGCGACGGAGCCCTGAAGGTCGATCCGGATGTGCTGCAGACCGTCGGAACCTACTTCGGCCAGGCCGGTACGGGGCTGAGGAACACGCGGTCGACATCGCCAACGACACCATCTAGGACTCACCGCCGCGGTGTTCACCCCTGACACCGCCCGGGCCCGCGAAGTCGCCGGCCGACTGCGTTCGGGCACAGTCGAAAACAACAATATGCGGGTCGACATGGGCGCCGCGTTCGGTGGGTTCAAGCAGTCCGGCATCGGCCGCGAGGGCGGCCGCGAAGGTCTGCTGCCGTACCTGGAGACCAAGACCCGTTCTGCTCGACGAGGCGCCACCGCGGTAGCAGCAATTCTGGGCCGCGAACGTGGCTCTTAAGCAACCGTCGGCATGATCTCCTCGGCGACCCATTGCGTGTACTCGAAATAGGCGTCGACATCTTTGACCGCGGGAATGGGCACCGAGCTGATGGTCACGCCGAGATCGCCGAGCGTGCCGAGACGGTCGATGATCTCCTGCTTGCTCTGGCCCGGCCGCGCATCGGGGTCATCGACGACCACATGGCCCTCGCCGACGAGGCCGGTGGCCATCCCGTAACAGACGTCTTTCAGCTTGCCGTTGTAGTCCGGTTGCGACTTGATGAAGTCGATCCGCGCGGGAAAATCCTCGGGCTGCGTCAGGAAGGGAATCCAGCCGGTGGCATAGCGGGCGGTGCGCCGCAGGACGGCGTCGGCGTCACCGCCGAACCAGATCGGCAGGTGCGGCTTCTGGACGCATTTCGGTTCGAACGCAACGTCCTTGAAGGACACATACTTGCCCTCGAACTCGGGGTTCTCCTTGGTCCATAGTTCGATGATCGCCTGGGTGTATTCCTCGGCCATGGCACCGCGCTGCGCGAACGGCACACCGAGCAGGTCGAACTCCTCCTTCAGCCAGCCGACCCCGAAAGTGGCGGTCACCCGCCCGCTGGAAAGCCAGTCCATGGTCGACAGCGCCTTGGCAGTGATAATCGGGTTCTGTGTCGGCAGCAGGCCGACACAGCTGTTGACCCTGATCGTTTCGGTCGCCCCCGCGAAATGCGCCATCGCGGTGTAGGCGTTCAAATAGTGCGGGCCGGAAAGCTCGACATGCTCGCGCGGAATGATGTGGTGTTCGGGGACGGCGAGCATCACATAGCCCAGCTTCTCGGCCCACTTGGCCAAGCGCGTCTGGTCCTCTCCGGTCACCGCAGCTTCCCAAGGCTGAGTCATCGCCTTGAGCCGCATCATGTGTGGCATCACAAATCCGAGCTTCATCCTCGCCCCGTCCCGTCTCGTTCCATCGCCGGATCACCTAGCGTCGCAAATCCGCCGCCGCGAGAACGGCAAATCAGAATGAGTTGCGCGGCACCCTACGGCTTGGCCCCGACCGTGATCAGGTCCGAGATGATCCTCGTCCACACCGGTCGGCGGACGCGGTGTTGGTTGCGGACGGTGAACCCGGCGCCCTCGAACAGAGTCCGCATCTCCGACGGCGATGGATTGTGCGCGGGATTCAACCGGTTCCCGGTGAGCCGCTGCAGCGGAAGGGGCTGCGACGGGCTGATCGTCGCGACCACCGCCAAACCCCCGGCAGCGAGCACGCGGTGGAATTCCCGCAGCGCCGCGGGTTGGTCGAAGAAGTGAAACGCCGAGGTGGTCACGACGGCGTCGAGGGCGCCGTCGCCGAATGGCAGTTGCTCGGCCGGGCCTCTCAACCACTGCACCTTCGACGACCGCGCTTGAGCCTGGGCGAGCATGCCTTCGGACATGTCCACCCCGTAGACCTCGTCGGGATGCAACTCGCGTTCGATCCGGTCAGCCAGAATTCCTGTGCCACAGGCGATATCGGCAACCCTGCGTGCTCCGCATGTTTGCAGCGCGAAGAGCACCTCGTCGTGGGCGGGACGGTAAACCCACCGCTGCAGCACTTGAAGGTCGTAGACGGGGGCGGCGAAACTCCAGAACCGCGTGACGGTGTCGTTGAAGCCTCTGCGTCGTGGTGTCGTCACCACACCACCCTAATGTCGCTGCAACGGCTATCGGCCAGGCAATGATTGCGGCAGCCCGAACCATGCGAGCACGCTGTTGTCGAAGCGGGTGATGGCGCTGATCCGGTCGCCGGTCAGCGTAAGCACAAGCAGACCCGTCCCGTGCCGGATGCCGCCGGCGGGGGCGCGCAGGTAGGCACCGAACGCCAGCTGACCGTTCGCGCGCGTCGGCACCAGGTCGTATGTCCGGCGACCCTCACGGAAGACGCTGGCGGTGAAGCGGGCCGCCGCGTCAAGGCCGTGGTACTCGAGGGGAATCGGTGGCATGGAGACATTGACATCGGCGGTGAGCAGGGCGACCAGCCCGTCGACGTCGCCGGACTGGTACGCGCGGACGAACTTCGCCACCAGCGCCTGCTCGTCGGGTGAGTCGGGAGCTGGCGGCGGTTCGTGTTCGCCTATCGATGCCATGCGACGCTGCAGGCTGGCGCGGGCCCGCTTGAGGCCGCTGTTGACCGATTCGACGGTGGAGTCGAGCATGTCGGCCACCTCGTTGGCGTGGTATCCCAGCACCTCGCGCAGGATAAGCACGGCGCGCTGGCGCGCGGGCAGGACCTGCAGCGCGGTCACGAAGGCCAGGGAGATGGCTTCGGTTTGTTCGTAGCGTGCCTCCGGGCCGAGCGGCACGTTGAGCGCACCCTCGAGGAGGGCGTCGGGATATGGCTCGAGCCACACGACTTCGCCGAGCCGGGTCGGCTCGGGCGGTTCAACCCCGGGGATGTCCCACTCCTTGGCCGGGCGTCGGCTGGCCGACCGAAACGCGTTGAGACACCGGTTGGTGGCGATCCGGTAGAGCCAGGTGCGGACCGAGGCGCGTCCCTCGAACGCTTCGATGCCTTGCCAGGCCGCCAGCAGCGTCTCCTGAACGGCGTCCTCTGCGTCCTGTAGCGATCCGAGCATCCGGTAGCAATGCACCTGCAACTCTCGACGGTGCGGCTCGGTGAGCTCGCGGAACGCGTCGCCATCCCCGGCCCGCGCCCTGGCGATCAGATCCGTCGTCACCACTCCACCCTCGCATCACGCCTCTCGCTTTCGAGGACCTGTTATATCGACACCGGCCCAGCCGCAAACTGGGCGCAGCGTGCGCGCCCAGTTTCTACGCGCCGTGGCCTCTACATAGGTGACAGCCCAAGGAAGAGGACCATCATGAGCGATTTGTCGGGTAGGACCACCATTGTCGTCGGCGCTAGCCGGGGCCTGGGGCGTGGGATCGCCCGCGCGTTCGCCGAAGCCGGGGCTCCGGTGGTCGCGGTTGCCCGGACCGGCCCGGCGCTAGCCGAGTTGGCCGCTGCCGGCGCGAACATCCGGACCGAGATCGCGGATGCTGCGGACCCGACGGTGGCGTGGAGCTTGTTGGACCAGTATGAGCCGGAGGTTCTCATCCTGGTTGCCGGCGCCAACCCGGTAATGCGTCCGCTCCAACACCAGACGTGGGAGACGTTCGCCGCGAACTGGAATACCGACGTCAAGATCACATTCACATGGGTGCGCGAGGCGCTGCTGAAGCCGCTGCCCACCGGCAGCAGAGTGGTGGTAATGAGCAGCGGAGCTGCCATCAACGGATCACCGGCCAGCGGCGGCTACGCCGGGGCCAAGGCCACCCAGCGGTTCATCGCGGGGTACGCCCAGGATGAGGCGCGCCGCGCCGAGCTGGACATTACCGTCACGGCGATCATGCCCAGGATGACTCCTTACGGAAACGTCGGCAGGCGGGGGGTTCGGGCGTACGCGGCCCGCAGCGGCCAGTCCGAGGACACATACCTGGAGCAGCTGGGGGAACTGTTGACCCCCGAGATGGCTGGGTCCGCCCTAGTTGACCTGGTACGGGCAGACCCCGCGACCACTGCCCCCGGCTACGTGCTCACCGGCGCGGGGCTGCAGAAGCTGCCATGAAGGAGAGACAACGATCATGACCAACCACAGGACCGGAACGCGTGAAGAGTGGCTTGCGGCCCAACTCGAGCTGGCCGCCGCGCCACCTCGTCGCCGCCGCGTCAGCTCCTTCTCGGCCTCGACGGCGGGGGGCGGTCGCTGGCGGCTCCACACTCCGGCCTCTCACCACGGCCAGGCACCATAGCGAGATCATGGCTCTATGGCCGACGACGAGCTCGACGAACTCTATGCCGCCAAGCCGGACGACTTCACCGCCCTGCGCGCCACGCTCGCCTCCGCGGCCAAGCAGCGCGGCGATGCGACCGCCGCCAAACGGATCTCCGCTGCCCGCAAGCCCACGACGGCGGCGTGGATCGTCAATCTGCTGGCTCTCAAGAACAAGGAAGCCAAGCAACGCCTCACCGATCTCGGCGAGCGACTGCTCGCTGCGCACACGGCGATGGACGGCGAGCGCATCCGGGAATTGTCCGCAGAGCAACGCCGACTCGTCGACGAACTTTCGCGAGCCGGTATCGAAGAGGCGGAGTTGACGGATCCGCCTGCCGCGTTGCGTGACGACATCACGGGCACACTGCAGGCGGCGATCGCCGACCCCGGCCTCGCGGCGCGGCTCGGCCGCCTGACCAAGGCGGAGCGCTGGTCCGGCTTCGGCGAATTCGGCGACACCACAATGGTTTTCACCGCCATACGCGGCAAGGCGAAACCCGAGCCCGAGCCCGAGCAGGAACAACGGAAGCCTGCCGAGGAGAAGCCAAGCGATGGCGAACGCGAAGCGGCGAGGCAGGAACAACAGAAGGCGCGCGCCGCGTTGGCCGCGGCCGAGCGGGCCAAGGCCGAAGCCGACGACGCGTTGTCCGAACTGCAGGCCGACCTCGCCGCGGCCCGGCTGCAGCGTGACGTCGCCCGGCGCAGGCTGCAGGACGCCGAACGCATGCTAGCGGCCGCCGAGGATGCGCTGACCGCCGCCGGAGACGCCTACGACCAGGCCAAACAGGCGAGCCGGGGCGCCGCGGCTCTGGTGAGGGAGGCCAAAGCGCTTAATCGACTGCGCGACAACTGATCTCCATGCTGCCGCTTACTCCGGCCAATAAGTTGACTTCGGGCGTACGCGGCCCGCGGCGGGCAGACCAAAGAGGAATTCCTGAAGCAACTGGGCGACTCGTGGACCCCCGAGATGGCAGGGTCCGCTCTGGTCGACCTGGTGCGGGCAGACCCCGCGTCCACCGCCATGGAGTACCTGCTCACCGGTGGCGGACTGTAGAAGCTGCAATGAGCGTCGAGAAAATGGGCGAACCTTGCGCCCAGTTTGCCGCCCGGCGGGTGTCTATACGAGTAGACCAGTAGCCGGAAGGTAGGCATCGCAATGAACACACCCCCGATCGTGTCGCCCCAGGAGTGGGAGGCTGCCCGCCAACAACTGCTCGTCAAGGAGAAGGAGTTGACCCGCGCCCGCGATGCGCTGGCCGCCCTGCGGCGGCGCATGCCCTGGCTCGCGGTGGAGAAGCCCTACGAGTTCGACGGGCCCGACGGCAAGGCGAGCCTGCTCGACCTGTTCGAAGGCCGCCGCCAGCTGATCGTCTACCGTGCCTTCTTCGAGCCCGGCGTGCACGGCTGGCCCGAGCATGCCTGCCCCGGCTGCTCGATGGTGGCCGACCAGGTCGCCCACGTCGCCCACCTGAACAGCCGCGACACCACGCTGGCGTTCGCTTCGCGCGCGCCGCAGTCCGACATCGAGCGGGTGAAGGCGCGGATGGGCTGGGAGATGCCCTGGTACACCATCACCGACGGCTTCGACGCCGATTTCGGCGTGGACGAGTGGCACGGCACCAACGCGTTCATCCGCGATCGCGACCGCGTGTTCCGCACCTACTTCATCAACAACCGCGGCGACGAGGCGCTGGGCGGTACGTGGAGCTACCTGGACATGACCGCTTTGGGACGCCAGGAGCTGTGGGAGGACTCACCGGAGGGCTACCCGCAGACCGCGCCCTACGAGTGGTGGAATTGGCACGACGAATACGGTGACGCTTCGTCGTCGCAGGAATGGAAGTCCCGCGTGGATACCGCGCTCGACCTGCTGCGCGCCGACTCGAAGGCGAGCACATGACGGCCCGGGTAGCAGTCGTCGGGCGGCGGGCATGTGCGGCGCTGGCGGCGTGTTCGGCTGTGCTGCACGGAGTTTCACTGGTCCATATGACGAGTCTTGCGGCAACGGTCTTGATGGCGGCGATGCTCGCCGCGTGCCTGTACTGCGCACGTGACCTGTGGGTTCGCGGGACGCTGCGGGCCTGGGTCCTGGTCGCGTTGATGAATCTTGCGATGATCGCCGTCCACGTCCCGGCATCACCTCCCCATCACCACGGCGGCGGTGTCACCGCGGTGACTCCTTCGCCGCATTCGACGGTGATGACGCTGGCCACCGCGCTCGCCGCGGTCGAGGTCGTCCTCGCCGCTGCGGTGGTGTTCTATCGCACCCGCGCGCTAGGGCCTTCAAGTTGGCGAGGCAGCGACCTTAACGCAGAGGTCTGAAGAACGCGCGGATGTCGTCGACCAAAAGGTCGGGTGCTTCCATCGGGGCGAAGTGTCCACCTCGCGGTGTACGGGCAGTGCACCAAGTTAGCGTGCTGCGCGGCGACCGACCGTGGGACATGGCTGAGCTCGCACGGGAAGACCGCGCGTTTTGGTCTGTGCATTGTCACTGAAGTTCCCGATCAGTGACGTAGGAAACGGCGTATTCGCACAGCAGAACGCCCGGGAGTGGCGAAAGATTTGTACGGCAAGGTGCCACTCAATCTCTGACGAAAAGGGTGATTGTCATGGAGGGCTGCGGGCCGCAGATCCCGGATGCATTGGCCACGCCGAGTCTCAACCGTGGGGTCGGGTTCACTCACGAGGAGCGTCGCAGGCTGGGGTTGACGGGCCGGCTCCCGTCGGGAGTGCTCACCTTGGAGCAGCAGGCGGAGCGGGTATGGCGGCAGTTACAGGGTATGCCAACGAATTTGGCTCGCAATCTGCATCTTGACCAGCTGCACTACCGCCATGAAGTCCTGTATTTCAAGGTGTTGTCTGAGCATCTGACCGAGTTGCTGCCGGTGGTGTACACCCCGACGGTCGGCGAAGCGATCCAGCGGTTCTCCGGTGAGTACCGCGGGCAGCGGGGACTGTATCTGTCCATCGACCACCCGGAGGAGATCGCCGAATCCTTCGAGACGCTCGGGCTGGGCCCCGACGACGTCGACCTGATCCTCTGCACCGACGCCGAGGGGATCCTGGGCATCGGTGACTGGGGCGTGGGCGGCATCCAGATCGCGGTCGGGAAGCTGGCGCTTTACACCGCCGGGGGCGGCATCGATCCCCGGCGCACCATTGCCGTGTCGCTTGATGTCGGTACCGACAACGAACAGCTGCTCAACGACCAGTTCTACGTGGGTAACCGGCATGCCCGGCGCCGCGGCGCCGACTACGACGAGTTCATCCAGAACTACGTCGAAACGGCCCATCGGCTGTTCCCGAAAGCGATGCTGCATTTCGAGGACTTCGGACCCGGGAATGCCCGCGCCATCCTCGATAAGTACTCGTCGGATTACTGCGTGTACAACGATGACGTGCAGGGCACGGGCGCAGTGATCATGGCAGCGCTGCACTCGGGCATAAAAGTCACCGGCATTCCGATGCGCGACCAGAAGATGGTGATCTTCGGCGCCGGTACCGCCGGGATCGGGATAGCCGATCAATTTCGCGACGCGATGGCGGCCGATGGCGCCACCGTCGAACAGGCCGCGTCGCAGATCTGGCCGATCGACAAGCAGGGGTTGCTGTTCGACGACATGGACGATCTTCGGGCCTTCCAGGTTCCCTACGCCAAGAACCGCCGGCAGCTCGGGGTCGACGCAGGGGACCGGATGGGTCTGCTCGACACCATCAAAATGGCCTCACCCACCATCCTGATCGGTTGCTCGTCGGTGCCCGGCGCCTTCAGCCGCGAGGTGATCGAGGCGATGGCGGCAGCGACGGAACGGCCGTTGATCTTCCCGATATCCAATCCCACCTCCCGCATGGAGGCGATGCCGGCCGACATCATCGGTTGGTCTGACGGCAAGGCGCTCGTGGCCACCGGCAGCCCGGTCGCGCCAGTGGAATACAACGGCATCACCCATTCGATCGGTCAGGCCAATAACGTTCTGATTTTCCCCGGGATCGGGCTCGGGGTCGTGGTCGCCGGTGCCGAGCGGGTGACCAAGAGGATGCTCGATGCGGCTGCCAAAGCCGTTGCGCAACAAGCTGACCCGACTCCGCCGGGTGCGGCGCTGCTGCCGGACGTCAAGGATCTGCGAGCGATATCGGCGGTGGTCGCCGAGTCTGTCTACCGCGCCGCCGTCGAGGACGGCGTGGCCACCAAGACTCCCGAAAGCGTTGTCCAGGTCATCCTCGACACCACGTGGGTCCCGCGATACGAACAAGGGGATGGCCAGTGACGGTATCCGGTCCGGCTGGGTTCATCGGTGGCGCCGACACCGATGCGGGTTCCCGGCGTCCATATCGCTCGCGAGCGTGTGAAGGCGAAGCCTCTGCCAGAAGGACGGCGGTGGCAGTTCGCTGCGACGAACTCCATTGTCGTCATATTCGCGGACGATGCCAATGCCGTTGATACGTTGGGTGTTTGCGCGCGCGTCCTCTGGCGTCGTTGACAACGCTCGTTGGAATCCGAGGTTGAGGTCCTGTGCAGTTCCTGTGACACGGATGCCTACCACGACATTTTCGTCAATCGGCAGTCGGCGCAGACTCCGTCGACAAGAATTACCTTCATCGATCAAGCGACAGCGAGGGGATCATCATGACGGCGACGACTGCGGTTGAGGAGATCGGCGAGTCCCGGTCGGAGGTGCGTCAGGGGACCAAGCTACGTGGGCGCGTTGCGTTCGTGACGGGTGGCACCCGCGGAATCGGTGCGGCGATCAGTAAGAGCCTGGTCAGTCAGGGCGCCACGGTGGCGGCGGGATACGGCAGGAACACTGAGCAGGCGCAGAAGTTCCTCGCCGAGTTGTCGACGGCCAGTGACGGCGCCGAGGTCAGCGTCCATCAGGGCGACGTCGCGAGCGCGGATGACTGTCGACGCACTATTCAAGAGGTCATCGACCTCCACGGCCGCCTGGACATCCTGATCAACAACGCCGGCATCACGATCGACAAGACGGTGGCCAAGATGACCGAGGACGAGTGGAACAAGGTCATCGGAGTAAACCTGTCCGGGGCATTCTTTCTGGCCCAGGCCGCGTTGGCGCACATGCTCGAGCGCGGCAGCGGCCGGATCGTCATGGTCTCCTCGGTGATCGGTGAGACGGGCGCCATCGGTCAGGCGAACTATGCGGCTTCCAAGGCCGGGCTGTTCGGCCTGACGAAGACACTGGCACGCGAGGCGTGTTTTCAGATGGCGCGCGCAGGCAGGTTGACGGAAGACGGTATCGGCGTCACGGTCAACGCGATCACACCCGGTTACGTGGCGACCGAGATGGTCGAGGCCATCCCCGAGAAGGTCCTGGACCGGATCAAGAGCTCCATCCCCATGGGCCGGCTGGCCAAGCCGTGGGAGGTCGCACGAGTGGTGCACTTCCTGGCCGCGGACGCCGCTGGGTACATCACTGGACAGGTTTGGGGGGTGAATGGCGGTCTGGACATGTGATCTGTGTCGCCCTCGGCGCCCTGATCGCCTAGCGTTACTTCAATCTCGCAAACGTCTCATTGAAAAGGTGATCGGTAATGCAGTCTTTTGAACTGAACAAGCATGGCAAGATCGTCTTTCCGGCCAATTGCTTTCCCGATCTTGACTTCTCCACCTTCGAAAGCATCGAGCAGCTCGATGCCGTCATTCGGCGGGACTTCGATTCCAAAGCGCCAACCGGGACCGACATCCTCGAGCGGATCAAGACCGGCGCCTACCAAAGCAAGTTCGAGCTGATGCGAGACATGGCGCTCAACCTGTTCTGGGCCAACCGCTTCAAAATGACGATGTACGACGTCCGGCCAACCCGCTGGGCCGACGTGCCGCGTAGCCGCGACGACATCTTCATACCCATCCAGACGCCGTGGGAAGATCGCGAAACAAAGGTGACCGCGGTGCAGTCCGCCTATCCGGGTCTTGCGGCGCAGTGGGACGCCGAGGTCGAGGACAGCATCTTCGAAATCCTCTTCGACGTGTTCGGCCATCGCAGGAACCATGCGACCAAGCTGTCGGCCGTCGTACCCACTGTTACCGAATTGCTGTCTGACCCCGGTAATCAAACTCTGCGGCTGAATCGATATGACCCCGACTTCCGCCGGTACAGCTACGCCGAGATCATTGACTGCAACGAGGATGTGGCCGAGCTGGAGGCGCTACGCCGCTGGTCAATGGTCTTACACAATCAGTATCCGTGGTCTCGTAGCGACGCCGCCCTGACCGCGGTCAAAGAATTGCGAGACGACGACTACGTGGTGGTCTTTCATCCGCGTGATCTTGATGTCCACCTGTTTCTGTCCCGGGTCGCCTCGGGGCACGCCCCGAAGAAGGCTGCTTCCGGCCGCCCCCGAGGTATCCGCCCCCATTCGGCCGTACCCCGCCCTCAACGTGCGCAAGGACGTGGCAGTGCAACCTCGCATCGAGGCCATCGCCGCAGTGCACGGCGAAGTTGTGTGCACCAACGAGGACCTCATCCGTAACAGCGCCTACAACTGGTCGCCCATGTCAGCGGACGAGATCAGTTCCAAGACCGGCATCGAGGCGCGTCGTTACACCTCGGACAGCCTCGAGGAGCTCTCGCTGCGGGCCGCCCGGTCGGCGCTGGCTCACGCTCAGGTGGGTCCAGACCAGATCGGCGCGGTTTTGGTGTGCACCTGCACCAGCGATCGGCTGATACCGTCGGTCGCGGCCTGGCTCTCCGGCCAGTTGGGCGTCCAGCAGACGCACTGCTCGTTCGACCTCGTCGCCGCGTGCGCCGGCCTCAGCTACGGGCTGGCCGAGGCCACGAGAATTCTCCAGCTGGTTCGGCGGCCGGTGCTCGTGGTGTGCGCGGAAAAGTTCTCCAACAAGATCGGGAACGTCCGGCCGTCGCGGATGATCTTCGGCGACGGCGCGGCCGCCATTGTCGTCGGCCCCGCGCCCGAGGGTTCGCCGCCGGATATCGAGTACATGCAGACTTATGCCAGCGGCCCGACCAGCCAGGTCAACTCGATCCTGTGGCCTAACCCCGCATTCGCCAACAACATCACCGTCTTCGGCCCCGAGGTGAAGGCGCTCGCGGGCCGCTACCTCATGCAGATGCTCGACGACATCAGGGCCCTGCCGGACCCGGATGGGGTCGCAGAGTCGCTTCTGGCCAGCGTCGAACTGATCATCCCGCACCAGGCCAACAAGACCATGGTGATCGACCTGGCGAAGGCCGCCGGTCTCTCCCCGGATCAGCTGTATTTCAACATCGAACGGGTGGGCAACGCCTCCTCGGCGAGTATTCCGCTGGCAATCCACGACGCGGTCCGCGACCAGGTGATCACCAAGCCGACGCGGGTTTTCGCCCCCGGTTTCGGTGCCGGCGCGGTTGCGGGCTACGCGATTCTACGGATCGATCCTGCTGTCATCGCGCCCGACGATCAGGCTGCACCAACGGGCGAGTCGGTCGGGGTTCCCGAGCCAGAGCTCAGCATGCCCGGCGGAGCCAATATGGCCGTTGCGTTCGGATAACAGCCCTCATTCGGCTGGCGTTCGTCCCGTCAGGGTCTTGCCGACCTGACCGCCAGTATTTCGTGTTCGTGGCGAACGCGACGGACAGACGTCGGCCTCAGTCCGCTGAAGACACCGTGGCGGAATCGCTGTGCCAGCTGATCGACCAGTTGCCAGTACCTGTCGGTGTGGGCAATCGCTACCTGGATGTACTGGCCGCCAATGCGTCCGCCCGCGCATTCTCGCCCGGAATGGAGCCGGGAGAAAACCTGCTGCGCTGGATCTTCGTCGCTCCGGCCGCGCGCGATTTCTATGTCGATTGGGACTTGGTGACCGACATCGTGGTGTGCGAGTTCCGCGAAATCGCAGGCACCGACCTCGGCGATCCTCGGTTGTGCGCGATGATCGATGAGCTATCGGCTCACAGCCCACGTTTCCGTGAGCTGTGGGCCCGCGCGGACGTGGGCTACCGGCCAGGCCCGATGCATATCCGTCACCCGCAGGTCGGCGACCTTCATCTCCATCGGAACAGGCTCAGGGTGCCGCACTCGCATGGGCAGCACATGCTGGTTTATCACGCCGAGCCCGGCAGCGAGTCAGCCCAAGCTCTAGAGGCACTTCGAGCGCGCCCGAAGGGATTCGAACCCCCAACCTTCTGACGTATTTTCGTTGACCGCGCGCGTGGGCGCCGAACCTGGCGCGGCGACAATGTGAAGTCCTGGCCGCACTGGGAATCAACAGCATCCTCGGCGCCCGCTTCGCAACCAGCCTCTTCCACCGGGCGAAGACGCATCCATCCGATGACCAGCCAATCCGCGTTTCCGCCCCGGGTTTCGGTGCGGGTGCGGTTGCGGGCTACGCGGTTCTCCGAATCGATCCCGCCGTCATCGCGCCCGACGACCAGGCTGCACCGACTGGCGAGTCGGCCGCGGTTCCCGAGCCCGAGCTCACTATGCCTGGCGGAGCCAATATGGCCGTTGCCTTCGGCTAACAAGCCTCATTCGGCTGGCGGCATCTTTCGTCGCTTCAGGGTTGGGCCGATGCGACCGGCGGTAGTAGCCCGGATTGGAATCGGGTTCGACGGGCAGGGCCCCTTCCGCGTCGAAGTTTTCGGAATCGAGAAACTGCTGCACCAGACGGCCCACAACCGCCGCCGGGCCGGGCTTTTGCAAATCGTGTCCGGCCTGGACTGTGACAAGGCGGGCGTCACGGATGCGGGCCGCAAGTAGCCGACTGTTCGCCGTCGGGACGGCCCTGTCGTGGTCGCCGCAGACCACCAGGGTGGGTGCATCGATGCAGCCGAGAACGGGGATGCTGGACCAGGTCGAGATGGCAGCGAGCTGCCAGAGCAAGCCCAACGGATGCGGGCGCGGCCACCGTGTTTCGCGATTTGGCGTCAGCAAGATTTGGGTGACATCGCGGGGGTGGCCTGGAACCGCGCCGACCCCACAAGCAGTCGCAAGCAGCACGAGTCGGTTCACGCGGGTGGGATGGCCGACCGCGAACTGCTGGGCGACTGCGCCGCCGTGAGAGTACCCGACGATGTCCGCTTTCTCGATGCCGACTGCGTCGAGGACCCGTGCAGCGACATCCGACAACATCGGCATCGAGTACGGGACGACCGGAGTCTCGCTCGCCCCGACCCCGGGAGCGTCAAACGCAATGACAGTTCTGTCTCGAAGCGCGCCGGCGAAAGACGCCCAGCTGTCCATCGGGCGGGACATGCCGTTGAGCAACAACACCGGATCACCCGATCCAGTGGTCCGCGCCGCGATGCGCAGACCGCCAATCGAAAGGACGAAATTGTCCGAGTCGACGGTCTCCGACGAGAGGGTCATGCGGTGGCCCGAACGTAACTACCCGGGGCTTTCTCGGTAGGGGGATACGCGTCGTTGCCCAGGTAATCGGGCGCGGGAACCATCTCCCCGCCTCGTTCGGCGATCCACGCGGTCCAGTCCTGCCACCAGGTGGCGTCCACTAATTCCGCGTTCGCTTTCCATTCATGCGGGTCGGCGGGAAGGCTGTCGTTCACCCAGTGCTTGGCCTTGGGATTGGGAGGATTGACGATACCGGCTATGTGGCCGGACGAACTAAGGACGAACCTGCTTTTGCCACCGAGAAGCTGCGTGGTCTTGTAACCCGATGTCCACGGCACTATATGGTCGTCTACAGCCGCCAACACGTACGTGTCGATGTCGACAAGGCTCGGGTCGAGACGATTGCCGTCGATTTCGAATTCGCCTCGGGCAAATTCGTTGCGCAGATAGCATGAACGCAAATACTCAGAATGCATCCGGGCCGGCATTCGGGTCGAGTCTTCGTTCCAGGCCAGCAGGTCAAACGACGGTGGTTTGTTTCCTTGCAGCCAATTGTTCGACACGTATTGGAATACCAGGTCGTTTGACCGCAACGCACTGAAGGTCCGTGCCATATCCGCCGCGTCCAGGAAACCCTTCTTCCGCATCTGCTTCTCAAGTCCCACGACCGTTGCCTCGTCGGTGAACGTGCCGAGCAGGCCCGGTTGGGTGAAATCGGTATGCGTATTCAGGAATGTCGCGGAATTGATGGAGTCGTCACCTCGTGCCGCGTTGTAGGCCAGCCCCAGTGCGGTGAGCGTTCCACCTAGACACACAGACACCGTGTTGACCTCGGGTGCACCGGTGATGTCACGAACGACTCGCACGGCGTCCAGCGGTCCTTTGAACAGGTAGTCGCGGAATCCGAGCTCGCTCATCGACTTATCCGGATTGCGGTAACTGATCGCAAAACATGTATGTCCGTGTCGGACGGCCCACTCGATAAGGCTTTTGCCCGGTGCCAGATCCATGATGTAAAACTTGTTGATCCACGGCGGGCAAAACAGCAATGGAACCGCGTAGGTATCCGGAGTCTGTGGCGAGTATTGGATTAACTCGATGAGGTCGCTGCGGTAGACCACGCTTCCCGGCGTGGCAGCCATGTTGACGCCGACCTCGAATCCGGAGCTGTCGACTTGCGAGGGCCATCCACCGTTGTGGCGAAGATCATGCACCCAGTTCTGGAGGCCCCTGACGATGCTCTTTCCGCCGGTGTCGAACGCCTTGCGGATAGCCGCGGGATTGCCGGCAAAGGTGTTCGTCGGGGCGAGCGCATCGACAAGGAACTTTGCGGCGAAGCGCGCCTTCGCTTCCCGCGTTCCGCTCACTCCGGCGGTGTCGAGGAGTTCGTCGACAAACTGGCTGAGCAACAAATACTGCTGAGCCAGCAGGAAGTACGCCGGATTCTCCTGATAGGCCGGATCGGCGAAGCGTTTGTCGCCACGGGCGATCGCGATGGGACCAGGATTGTCACGGCCGATCGCGCGTTCGCCGGCCGCTCGAAACGCCCCCGCATAACCCCAGAGCAGACGCGTGTTGGCGGCGATGATCCCGGCCGGATTCCTCAGCGCCATCCCCGCGGCGGCTAGCAGCTCACGAAATAGCAATGCCGGATCGGCCGAGACGGTGACATTCTCAGCGATCCCAATCAGATCTTGGACTGAACGCGAAGTCGAGCGTGCGGGCGGGTCTGAGGACGTCATCGGCCTCCCTCGGTTCGGATGGAGAAGGAATCCCCTGCTGGCTCAGACAGTATGCGGTGGCGAGGCCTCGTCCACAAACGTAGAACCTTTGGTCGCCCTTCGCTGCTCCCTTGAGTCTGCGCCATAACTGCAGCTACCAGCCAGCCGCCCACAGCGGCCTCGATCATTAGCTGAAGGCTCAGGCGGCGCTCGCGTCCACGAATCGCTCAACGGCGCTGATCGCCGGAGGGCTGATCAATATGGAGTAGTGATCGGTGTCGACGTCCACCACCGTGGCGTCGCTGGCGTCGGCGGAGAACCGTTCGGCGTCAGCCCGCGAGACCACCAGGCCGCCGTCTGGAGCCATGGGCCTGCTGGCCCGGACCAACAGGATCGGGCACCGCAGCCGCGGCCACAGCCCATAAACGTCGTGCGTCGATGGGTAGGCGAGCGTCCTCGCTCACCGCAGCCAAGTCGGTCCGAATCCGGACGGTGTCGTCGACCGGTTCCAGCTCCCACGCGAAGTAGCTGTCCCAGAACTCATCCCACGGAGCAATGGTGCCGGCGGCCCGCATGTATGACAGCGCAGCCGGCACCGACGGATATGTCCGGCCCAGTCTGCTGACGGATTTGGTGATGGGCAGCAAAGCGCTGGGCTCAGGCTCGCCGACAGCGTCGATGAGGACGAGACGGCCGCACCGCCGCGGATACTGTGCTGC
Organism: uncultured Actinomycetota bacterium; assembly: GCA_963799495.1. Classification (GTDB taxonomy): domain Bacteria; phylum Actinomycetota; class Actinomycetes; order Mycobacteriales; family Mycobacteriaceae; genus Mycobacterium. The sequence continues at coordinate 36,915 of CAWCXH010000018.1, read as the reverse complement.
CAGCGACATTCCGATGAAACTACCCATCGAGTGCCCGATCACGTCGAAGGAATCGGCCCCGTAGTGTTCGGCGATCTCCAGGAGATCGCGGACGTGGCTGTCCCAGCCGTAGGAACCGGGTGGGGTGATCTCGCTGCGGCCGCGACCACGTAGATCCATGGTGACGACGTGGTGGCCCCCCTTGGCCAGTACCGGCACGAATCGATCGAACGATCGGCAATTGGCCGATAAGCCATGCACGCACAGGATGAGACGCCCAAGTGGATCGCCATTCGATTCCACGTGCAGGGCGCCGGATGTGAGCTGGATCCGCTTGGCAGGGGCCATTTCTCGTACGCGTAACCTATACCGGCTGGCTAGGCGTGGACGGGAGCTCGTCGTCATATGTCACGACGCCCATCCCGTTGATCCACTCGTAGGAGAAGACGCCCATGCAGGGAACCCGCCAACGCAAACCCACGCCCCAAGCTCACCGGTGCCGTTACCTGCCTGCATCGGTTCGTCAATCGGCATGTCGTGCAGATTACCCAACTTCGTCTGCCTCCAGCTGTACGCCTTCAACTGAGCGTCCCGGTACTAGCCCACGATGCCGCCGCCCAACTCCTAAGTGAAAAGCTGACCCCATTCGTCACGCGCGGCCGATTGAGCGGCACTGAAGGTATGGGGCGATTCTTCGCCGCCGTTGGCGAGATGCACAAGCGCCCAGGCCATCGCGAACACCGGTACGAGGTGGCGTTGTGCGGCACCGAGCAGCTCGTGAAACGCTGCCTCCGAACGGCACCGGCGAAGGCCGATTAAAATGCCCAGGGCGGTGTCGAGGATGGGCTTGGCATGCAGGTCAAGAGAGACCTGGGAGGGAACCCAGTCCGCCGTCATCTGTTCCTTACCTCCCGTGGAGCCATTCCGCTGCCCGTCACCGACGGGAGATCAAAAATGCTTCGACGGGCCAACTGCTGCCTCTGCTCGAGGGCATGATTGGCCAGCGCACTTAGCCATGATTTGTGCCCGCCTCCTGCTGTGCCAGACTCTGGATCACATCGGTATGCAGCTGTGACCGCCCTGGTACAGCGCCGCTGCCGCGTAACTCGACTCGCGGACGCGTCTCTGTCCACATTTCGCTACCTGATGTAGCGGCGTGGCCGCATGGCAGCTGCCGTTGCATAGTCGCTCTTGCCGGTCGGGAGCCACAGCAGTGACTACACGGGCGCTACTTGCGATTACTGCCTGTCCGCGGTCTGGCGCTTCCGCGATTGACCGGCGTCAATGCAGGGCGCTCTGTACATCGAACGTGCCGCGCACCCCGATCGTGCCGTAATGGGCCGCGAGCCAGGATTGAGCGGTCTGGCGCCCGGCATCACGAAGCTGCACGAAGTAATCCCATTCCGCTTTGCGCTTCGAGGAGGCCTCGTGATCGTCGAGCACGCCGCTGGCGTCGATCCGGTGCAAGTGGACGTTCTTGTATTCGTCGGGCGAGAGTTTTCCCTCTTCGATCAGCCGCTTGACAAACGCCACGGCTCGCAATTCGCGCAGGAGAGTGCTGTTGAAGGTGATCTCGTTGAGCCGGTTGTGGATGTCGCTCACCGTGCGGGGCGTCTGCCGGCGCTCCAGCGGGTTGATCTGCACGAGCAGGATGTCGTCGGTCATCGTCTCGTGGAAGAGCGGGAACAGGGCCGGATTGCCCATATAGCCGCCGTCCCAATAGGGCACGCCGTCGATTTCCACGGCCTGGAAGACCGTGGGCAGGCAGGCGGAGGCCATGAGGTGATCGGCCGTGAGCTCCTGTCTCTTGAAGATCGCAACCTTGCCGGTCCACACATTGGTCGCGCTGATGAAGATCTCGACATCGGTGCAGGCGCGCACGCGATCGAAGTCGATGAGCGCGTCGATCGCGTCCCGCAGAGGATTGATATTGAGCGGGTTCGTCTCGTAGGGACTAAACCTTTGGGCGATGACATCCGTCCAGCCCTGGCTGCTCCAGAAGCCGAGTATCCAGCTGAGAAGTTTGCGCTGGGCCGGGGAAAGGGACCCGTCGAAGCTGGCCCGGCGCCAGAAGGTTTCGAGCTGGCTCCGCGCCCCGTCGGTCCCGCCCCCGAGCCAGCCCTCCACCATCACGACGGCGTTCATGGCGCCGGCGCTCGCACCGGTGATCGCTTCGACGGCGAGGCGCCCGTCTTCGAGGAGGGCGTCGAGCACCCCCCACGTGAATGCGCCGTGGGCACCGCCGCCCTGCAGGGCGAGCGACACGGACTTTTCGGCGCGCGGCCCGGCGAGGCCGCCGGTCTCGCCCGGATGGGGTCGAACGCGGCCGGTCATGGCGCTGTGCCGATGAACCATGCCTTGGTCATTGAGGCTCCTGAAGGTCGGAAAACCGAAAACTGTGTTGGTGTCACCTGCGGCGCGGCGACTCTGTTCACTATTTCTGTTCCGCGCACGCCAGGCAGCCGTACTGGAAGAAAGTTTCAAAGGGAAATCGGACGCCGGGCGGGCAGCTACATCGAATCCGTATCTCGCATTATGTTGGGGTTTCCGAACAGTGAAAATCGTGGGGAGCACTGGGCGCGGGTCCCAGCCGATCTACCATCGGTGAGGTAGTCAAGACACCAGCAGGCAGGGCAGGCGTTGGGGTTCCGATCGGTCACATCCGTTGATGGAACCCGTCTGCGGTCGTGGAGCAATGAAGGCCACGGGGTTCCCGTGGTGATCTCCAACGGGCTGGGCACCCCGCACGATGCCTGGCCGGATATCAACCGGCGGACCGAAACCTACCGAGTTGTGACATGGGACCATCGTGGTCTCGGCGGATCCGATCGGCCCTCCGACGAGTCGCGGATCACCATCGCCGACCACACCGACGATCTGTTCGCGGTGATGGACGCCTACGGCATCGATCGAGCCGTGGTCATCGGCTGGTCGGCCGGCGTCAACATCGCCTTTGAGGCCGCACTGCGCGATCAACGGCGGATCGCCGGCGTGCTCGCCGTCGGCGGCGTCCCGGGCGGAACCTTCGAAGCCTTGCTTCACCCCCTTCCGCAATTCCTGCGCACGCGCGCCGGACGGGCGGGATCACATCTGATGCGTTACCTCGGGCCAGTGCTCAATCGGCTGGGCGACGGATTGCCCGGTTCGCCCGAGCATGGGTTTGACCCCCGGGGAGTGGGTACGTTCGGGCTCGACCTCATTCACGCACAAACTCTGGTCCGAGTACTGCGACGATTCGCTAATCACGATTGGCCCTGGTACTCCCGCCTTGCCCGCGCGGTCGGCGACCACCCCCCGATGGACCTGAGCGTGATCGACATGCCAGTCACCTATATCGCCGGGACGTGGGACTCGATCACATCGGCCGAACGAATGCGGGCGGCCAGCGCGCAGACACCACGGAGTCGATACGTCGAACTCGCCGCCACGCACTTTATGCCGTTGCAGCTTCCCGACCGCATGTCAACGGAGCTCAGCAGCCTCGTTGATCGCTGTGACATCTAGCGAGTGCAGGAAGTTTCGCCGCATACCTGACGAAGTCAAACTTTCGCCGCATCGTCCGCTGTCCCATCATCGTTGGCTTCGATATAGCTGCGGTACACGGCAAGCAGGGCACGCTTCTGCGGCTCTGTGAGTCGGGGGTCCGTGCGCAGTGCGGTTTCCGTTGCATCGTCGTCGGGTCGGGTCGACTCCGACATAAAGCCGGCCTGGGCGAACAGTGCTTCGGCCGAGAGGTTGAGTGCCTGGGCGATCGCATTCAGCACTCGGGCCGAAGGTTCGGACAACCCACGCTCGATCTGACTGAGATAGGGGTTGGACACCTCAGTCATCGCGGACAACTCGCGCAGCGACAGATTCGCCATCTGTCGCTGCGCGCGGATGAACGAACCCAGAAGGTTGCTACTTGTCGCTGACTCTTCCGACATGCCGTTCTCCCGTCGTCGCTGTGGGCAGTATCCAGCGCTGATTCTTACTCAGGCAGATTTGCCCGGAGTCAACGTCGTCGTCAGCGTCACAGCGAAATCCTTCTGAGCGGCAAGCAGTTCGGCGGCGAGGTCGAAGCTGTAGGCCGTGATCGCCGGCACGTCGGGCAACGCTGCGGCAAAGGGGTTCTCGGGCAGATTCGATGGCACGGACGACCACGCTCCTGCGAAAGCACGTGCCACGTCCAAAGCCAGGTCCTGACTCTGCTTGACCGCCGAAACCACCTGCTCACCGAGCTTCTGGGTGGCGTCGAGCATTTCGGTCGAGGTTGACGACTTGTCGGTCATATTTCTCCCTGGGTTGTGGAAACTAACAATGCTCACTATAGCAAGCATGTGCTAGATGTACCAAAGTCGCGTGAGTCGATGCTTGCGAGAACAAGCCTGCAGCCCAGTCGCCGATTCGATCGTCCGTCGCGCCCGGGGCACATACACTGAGCCAGTGTTTGACCCCTCGACTGTCAGGTTTCCCAAACGAATTGCAGTGGTCAACAGAGGTGAGGCCGCGGTACGCCTGATTCGGGCCGTACGAGAATTGAATGCCGAGTACGGGTGCGGCATAACGACCATCGCTCTGCATACCGACGCCGAGCGCCGGGCCATGTTCGTACGCCAAGCTGACGAAGCCGTGACGCTCCGCGGCACCTCGGGGGGCATCTCGTACCTCGACCACGCCGAGCTCGAACGCGCTCTGCTGGAGGCCAAGGCCGACGCGGTGTGGGTGGGCTGGGGTTTCGTCGCCGAAGACGTCGCCTTCGCAGAGCTCTGCGCGCGATTGAACCTCACGTTCATCGGGCCGCCCCCCGCCGCGATGCGCACGCTGGGCGACAAGGTGGAGGCCAAACTTCTGGCCGAGAAGGTGGGCGTTCCGCTTGCACCGTGGAGTGGTGGCCCGGTCGAGACCCGCGAGGATGCGCGCCGGCACGCGGAGGCCATCGGCTATCCGCTGATCATCAAAGCCCGCAGTGGTGGCGGCGGCCGCGGCATCCGCAAGGTGTTCTCCCCCGACGAACTCGACGTCGCACTCGAACGCACGCAGGGCGAGGCCGAGCGCTCGTTCGGCGACCCTGCCGTGTTCCTCGAACGCCTGGTCACCGATGCCCGCCACGTCGAGGTCCAGGTGATCGCCGACAACCACGGCAATGTCTGGGCGCCGGGAGTGCGGGACTGTTCCATCCAGCGCCGCAACCAGAAGGTGATCGAGGAGTCCAGCTCGCCGGTACTGACCAAGGATCAGGCCGACCGCCTCCGAGGGGTCTCGGCCGAACTGGTCCGCGCCGCCGGATACCGCGGCGCCGGGACGGTCGAGTTCCTCTACCAGCCGGATCAGAAGGTGTTCACGTTCCTTGAGGTCAACACCCGGCTGCAGGTCGAGCACCCGATCACCGAGGTCACCACCGGCCTCGATCTGGTGAAGCTGCAGATTCTCGTCGCCGGCGGCGGTGCGCTCGAGGGTGAATGTCCCCCCGAGTTCGGCCACGCCGTGGAGGCCCGGCTCAACGCGGAGGATGCCGACAATGACTTTGCGCCCGCGCCGGGCACCGTGCGGCTGCTGAAGTTCCCGCTCGGTTCCGGTATCCGCGTCGACACCGGCATTGCGCAGGGCGATGTCATCCCGCCCGACTACGACTCGATGGTCGCCAAGGTCATCGCATGGGGCCGCGACCGAAACGAAGCACTGGCGCGACTGCGCACCGCCCTGCGGGAGACCACTGTCGTCATCGACGGCGGCACCACCAACAAGTCCTTCCTTCTCGACCTCCTTGACCGTGACGAATTCATCTCGGCCTCGGCCGACACCGGATGGCTCGACCGCACCGGCGCGGGAACGACTACCGGTCCGACGCCGACCGCCGACATCGCGCTCATCGCTGCCGCCGTCGACGCGTACGAAGCCGAGGAAGCCCTCGAACGCGCCGCTTTTCTGGCGTCGGCACGTGGTGGTCGTCCGCGCGCCACCCACGCCATCGGCCGGCGGGTGGAACTCAACTACCAGGGCCAGGCCTACAGCCTCACAGTGGGGCAGATCGGTCCGCGCAGCTACCGCGTCGTCGGAGACAACGGCGAACTCGTCGTCGGGGTCGAACGGCTCGGTGAGTACGAGAGTCGACTCACCCTAGGCGACCAGCGCTTCCATATCGTCACGGTCGCGGGCTCCACCGGATACCTCGTCGAGGTGGACGGCATAAGCCACCGCATCAGTCAGGACGAAGCGGGTCTCATCCGAGCCGCGGCTCCGGCCGTCGTCGTTGCGATGCCCGTGGCCGTGGGCGACAAGGTCGAGGCCGGTGCCACGCTCGTGGTCCTGGAGAGCATGAAGATGGAAACGGCTCTGCGCGCACCAGCCGCGGGACGTGTTCGGGAGATCCTCGCCACGGTCAACAACCAGGTCGATGCGGGGGCCGCGCTGCTGCGCTTCGACCAGGCCGGTGAAAGTGCGGCAGCCCAGGCCGCGCCGCGCGTTCAGTTTCGTACCCAGCCGAGGAACGAGGACGCGAACGCGCGCACTGAGGCCCTCGGGCGGCTCGACGAACTTCGCGCGCTGATCACCGGTCACGACGTGAGCGCCGATCGGGCACGCATGCTGCTCGCGGAGTATGACGCCCTTCGTGGCAGCCTGCCCTTCGATGACCCGGACCTGGTCCAGGCCGAACTCGGACTGCTGGACACCTTCGCCGACATCTGTGAGATTTCCCGTCCTCGTCCGACCGAGGACGAGGAGGAAGCCGACGAGGGCGTCCACAGCCCACGGGAACACTTCCATTCCTTCCTGCATTCGCTCGACGCCGACGTGGAGGCGCTGCCAGAGTCGTTTCGCGACAAGCTCGTTCGCGCACTGCGCAACTACGACGTCACGACCCTGGAGCCCGGACCGGAGTTGGAGGAAGCGGTCTACCGGCTATTCCTCGCGTTGCAGCGGATGGAGAACCAGGTTCCCGTTATCACCGCGTTGCTCGGGCGCTGGCTCACCGCCGACGAGGTCCCAGCGGCTTCTACCGGTGCGCTGGGCGAGGTACTCGAGCGGCTGATCGTCGCGACCCAGGTGCGCTACCCGGTGATCGGCGACATCGCCCGCAACCTGCGGTTCCGCTTGTACGACGAGCCGCAGATCCGCAAGGCGCGCGAGCAGATCTACGACCATGTGCGGGAAGGGCTGCAATACCTCATCGACCATCCCGACGCGCCGGACTATGCGGCACGTATCGACGCGCTCGTCGCAACGCCGGAACTGTTGATCGACCTTCTGGCGGAACGTATTTCCAATCCGGGCCCGCTGCTCGAGATTGTCACGCGCCAGTATTACGAGATCCGCGCGCTCGAAGACGTCAAGACCTTCGAGCAAGCGGGTGGCCAGTTCGTCACCGGCAATTACGAATTGGCCGGACAACAGTTGCATCTGGTGTCGACGGTGACCGATCGCGAGCGGCTGCCTGCGACGCTGCTCGCCGTCGACGCGATCGCCGGACCCAAGGCCGACAACCTCGTCGTCGACATATACCTGTCCTGGCCGGACGCTCCCTCCGACGGCGACCAACTGTCCGCCGAGTTGCGCGATGTTGTTGCCGAGCATCCAAGCGCGACCGGTTGGCGCCGGGCGACCGTGACGGTGGTGGGCCGCGATCTGCATCAGGTGACGTTCCGCCCGGCACCAGACGGTGGCATGGCCGAGGACCTGACAATCCGGGACATGCACCCGCTGACCGGGCAACGCCTTGATCTGTGGCGGCTGAAGAACTTCAACGGCACTCGGCTGCCCGCCGCCGAAGGCACCTACCTCTTCCATGTGACGGCCAAGGACAACCCGTCCGATGAACGGCTGATCGCGCTGGCCGAGGTCCGAGATGCGACCCCGCAACTGAACGAGGCCGGGGAAATCGTCGGGATCCCGGCCCTTGAACGCACTTTGGCGGCGTGTCTGGACGGCATTCGGCGGGTGCAGACCCAGCGGGGCAAGAGGCGGCTCGACAACAACCGCGTCGCGCTTTCCGTGTGGCCGGTGCTCGACATTCCTGCGGTCCGTGGACCTGAGCTGGTGCGGCGCATAGCGCCACTGACGATCGGGGCCGGGCTGGAGGAAATCACCATCCTGGCAAACGTCAAGGACGACGAGACATCGGAGCCCAGGCGAGTGGCTATTCGTTTCTCGTATATGCCGGGTGCCGGTGTTGCCGCGAATGTCACGGAACCCCCGACGGAGCCGTTGCGTCCCCTCGACGGATACGCACAGAAGGTGCAGCGCTCGCAGGCTCGCGGCCTGGTTTACCCGTACGAGCTGATCCCGACTCTGACCGGCACCGACGGCAAGTTCGTCGAATACGACTTCGACGAGTCGGGCGAATTCGTACCCGTGGACCGGCCGTATGGACACAACACGGCCGGGCTCATCGTCGGCGCGATCACGCGGCGGACGCCGCTGCACCCCGAAGGTATGACGCGGGTAGCCATGTTCGGTGACCCGACGAAGGCGCTGGGCACGGTTGCCGAAGCCGAATGTGCCCGGGTGGTGGCTGCGCTCGATCTCGCTGAGAAGCTGTCGGCGCCGGTCGAGTGGTTCGCTTTGTCCTCCGGCGCCACCATTTCCATGGAGAGCGGCACCGAGAACATGGACTGGGTGTCCCGTGCGCTGCGCCGAATCATCACGTTCACCCAGAACGGCGGGGAGATCAACGTCATCGTTGCGGGAATCAATGTCGGCGCCCAGCCGTATTGGAATGCCGAAGCGACGATGCTGATGCACACCAAGGGCATTCTGGTCATGACACCGGAGAGCGCGATGGTCCTGACGGGCAAGCAATCCCTCGATTACTCCGGTGGGGTGTCGGCGGAGGACAACTTCGGCATCGGCGGCTACGACCGTGTGATGGGACCAAACGGTCAGGCCCAGTACTGGGCACCCAACCTCCAGGCAGCGATCGACGTTCTCTTCGCTCACTACGATCACGCGTATGTCGTTCCGGGAGAACGCTTCCCGCGCCGCGCGGAGACTTCCGACCCGGTGGACCGCGACATTCGGGACTACCCGCACCAACACCCCTCGAGCGAGTTCACCACCGTCGGCGACATCTTCGCCGATGCCACCAACAAAGACCGGAAGAAGCCCTTCGACATTCGCACCGTCATCCGTTCGGTCGTCGACCAGGACCATCCGGTACTGGAGCGGTGGGCCGACATGGCCGACGCCGACACTTCCGTGGTGTTCGACGCTCACGTCGGCGGAATTCCGGTGTCCGTCATCGGCATCGAATCGCGGGTCATACCGCGTAAGGGCTGGGTCCCTGCCGACGGGCCGGATCAGTGGACGTCGGGAACCCTTTTCCCGATGTCCTCGAAGAAGACCGCTCGCGCGATCAACGCCGCAAGCGGAAGCCGACCCCTTGTGGTGCTGGCGAACCTTTCGGGTTTCGACGGTTCGCCGGAGTCACTCCGCAGGACCCAGCTCGAGCTCGGCGCCGAAATCGGCCGGGCGATAGTCAACTTCGACGGACCGATTGTGTTCGTCGTGGTTTCGCGCTATCACGGCGGAGCTTTCGTGGTCTTCTCGGGCGCGCTGAACGAGAACATGGAAGTGCTCGCGATCGAGGGATCCTTCTCTTCGGTCATCGGTGGTGCGCCCGCGGCGGCGGTGGTGTTCACCCGAGACGTGAACAAACGCACCGCAGCGGATCCAGCCGTACAGGACCTCGAAGCGCAGCTTGCCGACAGCACGGACGACGCCACACGCGCCCGCCTGAGAGTGAAGCTCGCTGAGACCAGAACGGCGGTACGTTCGGACAAGCTCGGCGAGGTGGCAGCGGAGTTCGAAGCTGTGCACAACGTGGAGCGGGCACGCCAGGTGGGTTCGGTCCACTCGATCATTCCGGCGGCTGAATTGCGTCCGAGGATCGTGGCGGCTGTGGAGCGTGGGATGGCTCGAACAACGGAGGTGCTCGGCAACTGAGCCGGGGATCCGATTCCGGTGTCGTTTGGTATCCGGCAACGTCCCAGATTCGCCGGACCATGGCCAGATCGTCGGCCATGAACTCGTCGAATCGGACGTCGATCGACCGGTCGGCCGGAAGCAGCTCACGATCGCGCATACACGCGCTGAGCACCCAGCGCGATTTCCGCCGCGCTGGTGGGAAAGTATCTGCAGCGTCGTGCACAGGAACTGGTAGCCGGGTGTCTGGTCGCAAAGATCCACCGCGTCGATGGTCGCCAGCCCGGCTCAATCGGGGCGGATGTTCTTGTTGTGGTGGAAGGCGTTGTCGGGGTCGTACTTGGCCTTGACCTCGGCGAGTCGCCGGTAGATGTGATCGCCGTAGGCTTCTCGAACGCGGCCGGTGTCGTCGTCGGCGTCGAGGAAGTTGACGTAGACGCCGCCGGTGCGGTGCGGATGGAGGGCTTGGAGGAACCGCCGCGCCCAGGCGGTCTCGGTCGCGGCGTGCTCGCCGGACTCGTCAGGGAGCCATACGGCGTCGATGATGATGTTGTGGGCCACGTCGCGACCGGCGTAGGCGGTGGCGTCGTGGGGGACTCGGGCGACGGCGCCACCCATGTGGAACATCGCCGCGTACGACCGGGGCGAGCTGGCGGTGTAGGCGTGGTCGGCGATGACGGCGATGGCGTCGTCGGAGAGGCCGGCGAGGTTGGTGGACTTCCAGTAGTAGTGCCACCCGTGGAGGACGGTGTCGTCGAGGCCGCTCTGGTGGGCGACGTAGGGCGTGGGTGCGAGCAGGTCCACGAGCGGCGTCCCGAGCCGGCGGAGGGCCCGCACGGCGCGCTCGCCGTCTTCGAGGGCGCCGGCGTAGCAGCAGGCGATGGCGATGGCCGGCTGGTAGTGCAGGTTCTCGGGGATGGCCGGCAGTGGGGGGACGGTGCCGAGCCTGATGACGGTGCCGAGCGCTTCGGGCGCTGCGGCGGCGAAGTCCCGGTAGAAGCGCAGCACGTCGGTGGTGTCGTCGGCCGCCCAGAAGACGGGTCCGGCCATCACGGTCGGGCCGAGGAGGTGCAGCGCGAATCGGAACGAGGTGACGACGCCGAAGTTGCCGCCGCCGCCTCGCAGCGCCCAGAACAGATCGGGGTGTTCGTCGGCGGACGCCCGGACGATGCTGCCCTCGGCGGTGACCACCTCGGCGGCCAGCAGGTTGTCGACGGTGAGCCCGTGTTTGCGCATGAGGAAGCCGATGCCACCGCCGAGGGTGAGCCCGGCGACGCCGGTATGGCCCACGATGCCGCCGGTGGTGGCCAGACCGTGGGCCTGGGTCTCGTGGTCGACGTCGCCCCACAGCGCACCACCCTGCACCTGGGCCGTGCGGCCGACGGGGTCGATCCAAACGGCCCGCATCGCCGAGAGGTCGATGACGATCCCGTCGTCGCACACCGCGGTGCCGGCCACGTTGTGGCCCCCGCCCCGGACGGCGATCTCCAGGTCGTCGTCGCGGGCGAAGCGCACGGCCGCGGCCACGTCGGCCGTCCCGCTGCATCGGGCGATCAGCCGGGGGCGCCGGTCCACGGCGCCGTTCCACACGGCTCGGGCGGTGTCGTAGTCGGCGTGATCAGCGGTGATCAGCTGACCCCGGAATCCGTCGATCTCCATGGCAGTTAACTCCTCGCTTGGGTGGCCGACTTGCTGCGGTGGTCGGCTCGGCAACGGCTCTTCGCTCTCGACGGCCCAATCGCACCACCGTGGACCCCGGCCGTGAAGTCAAGAATCTGGACTTCCCACCCGAAGGCAGGGGCGCGATACTGGCGTCGTGCGGACGTACGGCCAGTACTGCCCCATCGCCCGCGGTGCCGAAATCTTCGCCGAGCGCTGGACACCGCTGATCATCCGCAACCTGTACCTGGGCTGCGGAAGCTTCAGTGAGATCCTGGCGGGCGCGCCCGGGCTCTCCCGCACCCTGCTCTCGCAGCGGCTCAAGCATCTCGAACGGCTCGGCATCGTCGAGTCAGCGCCCAAGCCCGACGGGCGCGGGCGCCACTACAAGCTCACGCCGGCGGGTCACGACCTCTTCAAGGTCTGCGTGTCGCTCGGCGAGTGGGGTGCCGCCTGGCTCGAGATCGCCCCCGAGCACCTTGATCCCTTTGTGGCTCTCTGGTCGATGTGCAACATGCTCCGCCGAGACCGGCTCCCGGATCGACGCGTCGTCATCCGCTTCGACTTCACCGGCCGCCAGCGCCGCGAGCGGTACTGGCTGCTGATCGAGCACGGAGACACCGAGATCTGCAAGACGTACCCCGGACTCGACGAGGACCTCTACATCACGGCGGAAGCCGAAGCCTTCGTCAAATGGCACGCCGGCCAGCTCACCTGGGCCGAAGCCACCCGCGACGGCCGCATCCAACTCCACGGCCCCTCGGGGCTCGTACGAGCCTTCCCCACCTGGAACGCCCGCAGCGCCTTCGCCCACATCAAGCCGGTCTCCCGGAGCGCGGCGGGCTCGGTAGCCTGACATCTTCGACGCACCCTCCCACTACCGCGCCGGATGCCGGGCGCCCACCGTTCTGCTCGATTGATCGGCTTCAATGACCCCAACCCGGCTGCCGGGCAGCGGCCCATTGGTGGGGGGTCGAGCTGGCCGCGTTGCTGGCGTTCGTCAGCGACTGGCTGGCCCTAGTTCGAGCTGCCGCCAAACGGCCACAACTGCGGCGTCCGAGACCCGCCCTCCGGGAATCCATAAGAGCCACTAACACCCGCACGATCGGTGCCTCCCGAGCTGACGGACCCGGAACCATAGGATCCGCCAGCCGAGCCGAATGGTGACTGCAGCTGCACCGGCAACTGTGGGACGGGCCGGCTCTGCGGAAGTTGCGGAGACAGCGGCATCTGCGGAAGTTGCGGATTCTGCTGCTGGCTTTGCTGCGGCAACAGTGAGATTTGCAGCCCAGGCGAGATTTGCTGCTGCCCTTGCGGCAATTGCGGCTGCAGGCTTCGTTGCTGGGGCCAAAGCGAAATTTGCAGCCACGGGTTCTGCGTCACCTGTGGGACTTGCTGCTGCTGTGACGTCGGTGGCCCAATCTGCAGTGACGGCAGGGGCCACGGTGAAAGCGGCCCCGACGGGCCTTGCACAGGAGACGGGTAGATCGGGGCCACTGTCACCGGCGGCAGCGGAAGGGCCGGTGGCGAGAACGCCGGCGTAACCATGCGGGGCGTCACAACCGGAGCCGGTAGCGGAGGGGCGTGCGCCACCGGCGGGTCGACGGCAACCGGCGAGTGTGCGACCGGCGGGTCGACGGCAACAGGCGTGTGCGCCACAGCTGCGGGGGCCGGAGCCCGTCGCTCTGCTGCGGGAGCGGGTTGGGCATTCACCGCAGGTGCCTCGACAACGACCGTGCGCGGAGCCCGCTGCGCCAGTGACACTGGGTTCGGGATGATCTCGGGCGCCGGTGGCACCAGAGCGGGCCTCGCCACCTGCACAGCAGGCGGATTCTGCACGGGGGCGGCCTCCTGCTCGGTCGGCGGTGCCGGCGCCGCGGTGCTGGGCGCGATGGCCTTCTCGGCGGGGCCGGGTCGCTGATCGACCGTCGGCCGGATGTTCACCGCCAACGACATCACCAGGGCCACAACAGCTAAGACGAGAAACGCGGTCAGGACGCTGAATACCGGAAGGAAGACCTTGCGGCCTTCCGGGGCGTCTTCGGACTCTCCGGTGCTGTCAGCCGCTTCGGCGTCGTCTTCGCGAACAGGGCGAAGCTGCGTCGGGACATCGGCGAGCGCCAAGGGCCCGGTGGTCGCGGCGGTCGTGCCGTCAGGATCCTTGGAGTACGCAAGGCAACCAGTGGTCGCCTCAAATCGGGGCGCGTTGGCCGAGGCCAGCGCAGCGCCACGGGCCAAGGCCAGCTCGGGGTCCTCGGGTGCACTGACGGGCAATGAAACCAGGTTTTCCAGATGCGACTTCACCGGGGTGATATCCACGCCGGAACCAACGACGAAAAGGCCCTGTGGTGGTGACTCCCGGTCGTTCAGGCTCGTCACCATCTCGGTCAGCACCGCCGTCGTATCCTCGCTGTGCAGGCTTTGACGGAGCACCTCCACGATCGACCCGTCGGCAGTCTCAACGACCGACAGGGTCGCGGTGTCCTGCTCGACGAGCATCAATGCCGTAGTGCGGTAGCCCAAGGCCTCGCCGACATCCTGGGCCAGCGCCCCCGCGGCGCGTAGTTCAGAGACCACCGTCACGTGTTCGAGTCCCCGCGCGACCAGACATTCGCGCAACGCGGCCGCTTCGGCGTCGCCACCCCATGTCACCCCGGTGGCTATCAGGTGGTGGCCACTGGCGGCCGCACTCTCTTGGGTTCCCAGGACCGCGGAACTGACCTGTTCCGATGCGCTCGAGTTCGACGCTCCGTCACCAGCGGCGATATCGAAGACGTCATTGTCGACGGTGAGGCCGTCGGCCTCCTCGCCCTCTACGAGCACAATGCGGACCGTCGTAGGTGTCATCGACACACCAAGCACAATGTCCACTGCGCCTCCAGAAGTCTGCTATCCAGTTTTCAGTCTTCGAAGTGCGCCGCCGCCTCAACCAGACACTTCATCTCCCGGCACTTTATGGCCCTAGAGAATTAGCTGATGAAGTTGTAATAGGCCGCAGCAGCGCGCGCACCCGTTGACCGCTGATCAGACCCTACTCGCTGGTCGCAATCCGCGTGCCGGAAACGACATTGACCCCCATTTGTATGGTTTCGCTCTGGCCAGAAGTTTGGAAGCTCCAGTACGAGCGCGAGGGAGTGAGTCCCCGAAGAGCCTGGCAGGTGGAGCGCATAGGCTTCGTGAGCTGGCAGTTTGAGTGTTTCGCCACTCCAATCAACAGAACCCGACGAAGAAACGTACCCTGTCCCAGCGCCTGAACAGACCAACCGGCAGTGGAATGTGGACGCGCCATTTCAGACCTACCCGCTAAATGGCATGACATCCGAGGGGTACATTCTCGCGACATCACTGCTTCCTGGTTTCGAATTCGCCTACTCCGACTCCGTTGCGGAGAATTTGCAGATGTCTGGTGGCGAAACGATGACTTTCGTAGGTTTCGCGCACCGAGGAGTACCTGCGGATCGTCACCGCACTACTGCGCGGCGAGGACGTCGACTTCGACGGCCACGACTGGTCGGCGCATTCGGAGGGACGGGCCGTTACGCCCGCGCACCCGGTGTCCCTCCTGGTCGCGGCCTGGGCCCGCGGTTATTGCGTGCCGCCGGTGAACCGGCCGACGGCGCCGTGCTGAGGCGGCTCCGAGACCTCGGTGCGGACCCAGTTGCAAGGACTAATCGCCGGCGCAACCGACATCTGGGCGGCGGTGTTCGCCGTCGGCGACGACAAGCGCGCATCCGTGCGGCGCCCCACCGATCTACTACGAGAGCTGCTGCCCAGAACAATTTCCGAAGGAGGCCATGTCGTCACGGCCAGCACCATCACGCCCACCGTTGGCCTCGAAGCCAGCGGCATGACCGCCGCCCAACTGGATACCCGCGAGGCGGCCGAGGATGCTCGACGCGCGCTGGACCAGCACGGTGTGGTGGTCTACCGCGAGGTGAACATCAGCGACGAGGGCCTGCTGGCGTTCAGCCGCCGGTTGGGCACCCTGGTCGTGCAAAAGGCGACCTCGTCATGTGGGACAACACCGGGATGTTGCACCGCGCCTTGCTCTTTGAACCGACGTCGATCCGGCTGATGCACCGCACCACCCTCATGGGTGAGGAACCCGTCGCCGCGGCGTAGATCCACAACGGATCCTTGACTGGCTGGCTACCCTTTGGCTGTGAACACCCGCTGGCAGGGCACGAACGCGCCGCGGGGCGACGACTACGACGCACGGTGGAGAGCCCTGGCCGCGCAGGGTCAGAGCATTCACGGCGAAGCGGACCTGGTCGAGGCGCTACTCGGCGAGATTGGCGGAACCCGCGTACTCGATGCCGGCTGCGGAACCGGGCGGGTGGCAATCGAACTCGCGGCACGGGGCTTTTCGGTAGTTGGGGTGGACGCCGACAACGGGATGCTTTCCACGGCCCGGGCCAAGGCTCCCGAACTCGAGTGGATTGAAGCCGACCTCAGCGACCTCACGCCGCGGCTCGACGCCGAGTTCGACCTCGTGCTCCTGGCTGGAAACGTGATGATCTTTCTCCAACCAGGAAGCGAAGGTCGCGTCATGAACGAACTCAGCGCGTGCGTACGTCCGGGAGCGCTTCTCGTGGCCGGCTTCGCAATCCGGCCGGATCGCCTGCCGCACGAGAAGTACGACCGGCTGGCCGCGGCGGCCGGGCTCGAGTTGGTGGAGCGCTGGGCCACCTGGGACCGCAAGCCTTTCACCGAAGGCGACTACGCGGTGTCGGTTCACCGACGGCCACCTCTGCGCGACGACTAAACGTCAAATCCCGTAGCGCAGCTTGATGCTGTGATAGCGATCCGCCATCTGCTTCGTGCGCTCGCCGCTGCTCACCATGGCGGTACCGGGAGGCAGCGCCGCGAGAACGTCGGACCGCTTCACCAGCCGCGTGCGGACACTGGCCACATTCTGGCTCATCAGGTTGCGGTACGTGAGATTGCCGTTCGAAAAGCCTTGGGTGTCACGCCAGTTATGCACACCCGGGTCATCGTGGGCGAGGACCAGCCGCACGACATCGTCGGTGTCCACCTTGGTGCGGGCGGGCGTGTAGCTCACGGCGCGGTACAGAAAATCCATGCTGCCGGCGAAGACATTGCCCATTCCGAAGATCCAGAAGCCGTCGTGATTGTCCATCTCGACGATCAGCGCCTCGTCGGGTTTCAGTTCCCAGATCATGTGCGCCGCCATCCGCCCCCGCTTGACATCGGAATCGGAGTTGGCGGTTCGGTCGGGTGGGAACTGGTTGATAAAGGCCGGATCGCACACACCACCGGAATATCGCCACGAGTGCTCGGGCCAGTCGCGCATGGCGCCGGTGAGAAATTCACCGGCCGGCGAAGCAGCGTTCCGGCGCATCGCGTGGCTCGCAATGAAGGGAGCTGATCAGTACGGACGCGTGGATCATCGACGCCGTACGGACGCCCCGAGGCAGGCCTTTACCGTCCCGTAGATTCCGAATCCGGCGACGCGGTCGAAATCGGAGAACGGCGGACCGGGCGGGAGATCCCCGCCGACCGACGTCACATTGAGCACCCAGCCGCGTTTGCGTTCACGCATTGCGGGAATGGCCAGTTGGGTGAGGTGCAGCGGCGCCAACACGTGCATCTCCATCATCAGGCGCACCCGCTTGTCCGGGATCTCGTCGAGCGGACGCAGGAACGTCACCGCTGCGTTGTTCACCAGAATGTCCGGCGCGCCAACGCGTTCGACGACCTCGGCGAAGAGCCGTTCCCGATCCTCGGATTTCGACAGATCGGCGCGCACGGCGATCGCCGACCCACCGCTGGCGGCGATCTCCTCGCAAGTCTGCCGAAACGATCCCTGGTATTTGGGATCCTGTTCCATGGTGCGGGCAGCGAGCGCGACTGTTGCTCCCTCAGCGGCCAATCGCTGGGCGATCGCTTTCCCGAGACCCCGGCTGCTGCCGGTGACCAGCGCGACCTTGCCGTCACAGCGTCCCGTCAACAGTGACTCGCCTCCTCAACGGAAATGCCCTCTCCGAAACCGAGAACCTCGTTACCATCGCTGTGGCCCGAAGTATACGAGCGAAAACCGTGTCTCCACAGGCTTATGCGAACGGCTGTCTACGGCGCTGCGTCTCTGCCGAAAACGGGTTGACGGTATGACCGCACGCATGGAAGCATTGTTCTCATATTTGAGAACATGATTTCCGTGATAAGCGATCGCCGTTCACGCAGACTGAAGACCTAGTTTAGGGAGCCTGCATCGCGTGCGATGTCGAAGGGCCGGTCGACCACTTGATTGCAGGCGCAAAGCGTGCTTTACATGGCTTGAGGAGGGCGGGTTTCAGATGTTTTCAGCCATTTATATCGAAAAGGGCGAGGCAGGCCAGTCGGTCGCGGTCACCAGCCTCGATGAGGCGCAGCTTCCCGACGGCGATGTCAGCGTCGACGTGGAGTACTCCACGCTCAATTACAAGGACGGCCTCGCCATCACCGGCAAGTCGCCAGTGGTCCGCAAGTTCCCGATGGTGCCCGGCGTTGATCTGGCCGGTGTGGTGACCGAGAGCTCGCACGCGGACTGGAAGAACGGCGACCGGGTCGTGCTCAACGGCTGGGGCGTGGGCGAAACCCACTGGGGCGGGCTGGCCCAGCGCGCACGGCTCAACGGGGACTGGCTGGTGCCGCTACCCGACAACTTCACCGCCCGGCAGGCGATGGCGATCGGGACGGCCGGCTATACCGCCAGCCTCAGCGTGGACACCTTGCTGAACCGCGGCGTGACTCCCGATCAGGGTGAAGTCCTCGTCACTGGGGCAACCGGCGGCGTCGGCAGCGTCGCGATCGCGCTGTTGTCGAAGGCCGGCTTCAAGGTGGCCGCCGCGACCGGAAAATCTTCGGAAACCGACTATCTGAAGGGGCTCGGCGCCACGACGGTGCTGGATCGCGCCGAGTTCGCCGAGGCCGGCAAGCCGCTGCAGAAGGAGCGCTGGGCGGGCGTCATCGACTCCGTCGGCAGCCACACGCTGGCGAACGCCTGCGCGCAGACGCGCTACGGCGGCGCGGTCGCCGCGTGCGGCCTGGCCCAGGGCATGGACTT
This sequence comes from uncultured Actinomycetota bacterium, assembly GCA_963799495.1. GTDB lineage: Bacteria > Actinomycetota > Actinomycetes > Mycobacteriales > Mycobacteriaceae > Mycobacterium. Next base: position 18,311 of record CAWCXH010000018.1, on the reverse strand, counting down.
TCCGGCCTCGGTCGCGCCGTTCATTCTCCGGGGTGTCTCCCTGCTCGGCATCGAAAGCGTGATGGCACCCCGCGAACCGCGGTTGGCCGCCTGGGCTCGCCTGTCGCGTGACCTGGATGCGAGCGCCCTCGATGCGATCGCGCAGGAGATCGCCCTGGGCGAGGCGATCGACGCGGCGGGGAAGCTCATGGAAGGCAGCGTGCGCGGCCGCATCGTCGTCGACGTGAACCGCTAGGCAGGAGCACATATGGCCAGAAGGCCCACCAAATCCCAGGCCCCCGAGCTCGACCTCTCCGACGTCGACCACCGCGTCGGCAAGCCGATCGGCGGCGGGCAATTATGGGATCCCTGCAGTAGCTCCGACGTCCGCCGCTGGGTGATGGCGATGGACTATCCCAAATGCTGCCGAAATCGACGTTTTGGCGGCGATTACTCGCGCTTCTTCTGCCAAGCGTCGGTTTGGGCGTGAGAAGGGATGGCCCGAACGGCCCGCTACGGCTGCTCCGACCCGTCGTCCAGCTGCGCCGGCACTTCGAAGCGCTCGAGGTAGCGCTCGATGAAAGCCCGGGCTTCGGAGTGTCCGCGGGTGATGCCACCGTTCGCTGTTACTGCGCGCCGTCGACGAGACCCTGCGCTTCGAGCCCACCGGTCCGCATATAGCCCGCTACATGGCAAGGGATTTCGAGTGTTACGCCGCAACGGTCCCGGCCGGCAGCGCCATGCTGTTGCTGTTCGGCGCGGCCAATCGTGACCCGGCCCGCTATGAGAACCCGGACACGTTCGACATTCACCGCGACAACATCAGCCACCTCACGTTCGGAAAGGGTGTGCATTACTGCCTCGGGGCGAACCTGGCACGCCTGGAAGGCAAGGTCGCACTCGACGAGCTTCTCAGCCGCTGGCCCGAGTGGGATATCGACTACGAGACGATGCAGCTAGCACCGACGTCCACCGTCCGCGGCTGGGAGCGGCTGCGAATCGTGCTGTCCTGAGGCCGCTACATCCTGGTCAGCGCGAACGGGTACGTGTCGGTCCTGGCGGGTCCGCAGGCACCTTCTGCGATTGCCGACTCCATAGTCCCGGTGAGCGTCTTCTCATCCCACGAGTAGGTGTCGCGGGTGGGAGCGGACGGGCCGTAGTAGCCGCCGCACAGCAGACCCTCGGGGACGTCGACGGTGAACGTGTACCGACCATTTTCGAGGTGCGCGACGGTGTTCCACTGCAGCGCGCGGGCTATCGGCCTGGGATTGGCGCTCACCCTCACACATCCAGGAAGAGCGCCCGCTCCGGAAGGGGTCACGCATTGCGTAATCTCCAACACCCAGGTGTGGAAGTCCCACGGTCTCGACCACTGAACGTCGTAGTTGCCGAGGTTCATGTCGGCCTGGGCGACCGGCCCCCACCCCGGCTGCCATGAGCGCAACGCTCAGTGCCAACCTCTTCACGTACCCTCCGTCATCTCCCGATGCATAGATCGGCTAAATCTATGCGCGACGCCGCGGAAATGCACGAAAAATCTCAATGTGCACGCCGCGCAAGCCTGCTGCGCCCGCACAGCGGATGTAGCAGGGTGGATGCGTGGGCGATGAGGTTCGGCGCAGTGCGGGACATGTGGTGCTGCCGTGGGTGGATGCGGAGGGTTATTCGTCGTTGCGGCGCCGCTCGACGCCCCGCGCGGAGCGCTACGCGATCGGGCGGGGACTGCGGTCACGGGTTCCGCGGTCCAGCCTGGGCGAGTGGCGGGCACCGGCGGATCGGCCCGATGTGGTCGAGCAGATCAACAAGTCTCACGAGGGCCGGTTGGACTGGTTGATACCGGTTCGGGTGGGGCGGATGGTGGCCTCGCCCTACGGGTTCTTGCGGGGTTCGGCCATAGTGATGGCCGAGGATGTGGCGCACCTGCCTGCGACTGGCATTACCCCGGTGATCTGTGGGGATGCCCATCTCGGCAATTTCGGCTTCTACGGCTCCCCAGAGCGGGATCTGGTGATCGATCTCAACGATTTCGACGAGGCGCACCCGGGTGGCTGGGAGTGGGACCTGCGGCGGCTGGCGGCCAGCATCTGGGTGGCCGGGCGGCAGAACTCGCACTCGGAGACGCAGTGCGAACAGGTCGTCGCCTCGTGTGCGGCGGCCTACCGGCAACAAATCCGGCGTCTGGCCGGTGAGCCTTTGTTGCAGCGCTCGTTTGAACGCCTGGATGCCGATCAGTTGCATGCCGGCGCCGCCGACATCGGATTGCGCCGGCAAATACGGCGGGCGGCGGAGCGGGCCCGGACCCGGGTCAGCGACCGCGCGCTGCCTCGGTTCACCGAGCCCGGGCCGACGGGCCGGCGGATTGTCGAGGAACCCCCGTTGATCACCCGACTGCCCGCAGACGAGGCGGAGCAGCTCGTCGAGGGCCTCGACGAGTACCTGGGCACGCTGCCCACCCACTGGCGGCGCGTACTGGGCGGATACACCGTCGTGGACGTTGCCCACAAGGTGGTGGGCGTCGGCAGCGTTGCCCTGCGTGCCTACGTGGCGCTGTGCGAGGGCAGCAGCGCCGACGACGTGCTGTTCTTGCAGCTGAAGCAGGCTCGACGCTCGGTGATCGCGCGTTATGTCCACGGCGACAGCGCCTGGCACGACCACCAGGGTCAGCGGGTGGTGGAATACCAGCAGGCTCTGCAGACGGTCAGCGACCCGCTGCTGGGCTGGACAAGTGTGGGCGGCCGCCAGTTCTACGTGCGGCAATTCCGCAATATGAAGGGAGCCATCTCGGTGGACTCGCTCGGCCCGCAGGCGTTGGCCGACTATGTAGGGGTGTGTGGCCGCCTGCTGGCCAAGGGGCACGCAAGGACCAGCGGCGCGTCCATGATCGCCGGATATGTCGGTTCAGGGGAGAAACTGGACAAGGCGATGTGCCGGTTCGCCCGGCACTACGCCGATCAGACAGAGCGTGACCATCAACGGCTGCTGGACGCCGTCATGAGCGGTCGGCTGCCCGCCGAGCGCGGGATCTGAGGCAGGCGATGACCATCCCGAGCACGCCGGAAACACCCGCCGAGACCCCGACCTGCTACCGCCATCCCGGCCGCCAGACGCATGTCCGCTGCACCCGTTGTCAGCGGTACATCTGCCCGGAATGCATGCGCGACGCCGCCGTCGGCCACCAGTGCGTGGAGTGCGTCCAGGCGGGCGCCGCGACGATACGGGAGCCGCAGGGACAATTCGGCGGGCGGCTGCGTTCGAAAACTCCGGTTGTCACTTATGCGCTGATCGCGCTCAACGTGCTGATGTTCATCCTCCAGAACGCGTCGACGGACGTGGAGAGAGCGCTCACGCTGTGGTCGCCCGCCGTCGCCGACGGGGATCTGTATCGCCTGGTGACCTCCGCGTTCTTGCACTACGGGATAACGCACCTGTTGTTCAACATGTGGGCGCTGTATGTGGTGGGTCCGCCGTTGGAGGCATCGCTTGGTCGGCTACGGTTCGTTGCGCTGTATGCACTGAGCGCGCTGGGCGGTGCGATCGTGGTCTATCTGTTCTCACCGCTCAACGCGGCGACCGCGGGTGCGTCGGGTGCGGTGTTCGGCCTCTTCGGCGCCACGTTCGTGGTCGGAAAGCGACTCAATCTCGACGTCCGCTGGGTTGTCGGCCTCATCGCGATCAATCTGGTCATCACCTTCGTTATCCCGGGGATCAGCTGGCAGGGACACCTCGGCGGGCTGGTCACCGGTGCGCTGGTCGCTGCGGCCTACATGTATGCGCCGCGGGAGCGACGGAATCTGATTCAGGCGGGCGTGACGGTCGCCGTCGTGGTGCTGTTTGCGGCGCTGATCTGGTGGCGCACCAATGATCTGGCCGGGGAGTTCGGCGGGGTTCTCGGCGTGGGATGAAGCTCACGAAGTGCGGGCCGAAAGCCAGCGGTCGGGATCGTCTTCCAGTCCCGCCCTGTCCCAGTCGGCGAGGTCGGCCGCGGCGGAGTAGGTGGTCTGCAGGAACTCCATCAGGGCCCGGTCGGGATTGTCGGCGGTGCGCACCGCCTCATAGGGCAGCAGGAACTGCTTGTAGTCGGCGCTGTAGAACGCGGGACCGGGACCGATGGGGTAGTCGGTGAACCCCGCCGGCTCGGGATACGCGTAGGCGTAGAAGGCACCCTCCTCACCGCCCCCGGGCCAGAATCCGCAGCTGCTCAACTCGTGCGAATAGCCCTCGACCATCACCCAGTCGGCGCAGTTGGGTGCGCCACCGGGATGGCGGGGCGCCCCACGACCGGAGAACCTGGTGCATGCCATGTCGAACGAACCCCAGAAGAAGTGCACCGGGCTCACCTTGCCGACGAAGTAGGAACGAAAATCGTTCATCACCCGATGCGCCGCCACCAGTTGCAGCCAGAACAGATGGGCGGCCGCGGGGTCGTAGGAAGCGTGTTGGTGATCGTCGGCGAAAGGTATCGCCGGGTCGACCTCGTTGGGTTTGGCAGTGATTCGCGGTTCGATCCCCAACTGTCCCAGCGCGGCGAGCGTTTCGGTGTAGAACTCCGAGACCGATTTCGGTGCCAACGCGACGGTGCGCGAGCCCCCGTCACTGGTGCGGATCGTTAGAACGTGGTCGATGAAGTCAAACTCCATGTCGAACAATCGATTTCGGTCCGGAATCGATGACGTGGTCAAGCCACGGGGACTCACATACAGGGTCACCTGCCACCAGTGGTTGATCAAAGGGGCCTGCGATAGGCGGATCTTGCCGACGATCTGCGTCCACATGTGAAGCGTGTCGAGGGTCGGTTCCCAGTCCGCGACCCGCAGCGCCGGCCATCCGCTTCCAGCTGCTGAACCGCTCATCTCCGGCATCCCTTCTGTGGCCCGCTACAAGCTTGCCCGAGCGCGCGAGTCGAGTCTCGCCACTTGGAGAAGAGCGCTCATTTCGATGTGCGCGTCGGAGCTACACTTTCGAGTCGCCAGATAATGCGGCTATCACGACCGACAAAGCGACTTTGATTCCCGGGAGAACTGCCATACCCTCCGATGAGAGCGTCAGTCTCGCTGCGGCGCCAGCCACGGTGGGTGCGTCCACCCTGCGGAAGGTCGTCACCGGCGCGGCGATCGGTAACGCCGTGGAATGGTTCGACTTCGCCATCGTATGGCTTCCTGGCCACCTACATCGCCGCGAACTTCTTCCCGTCGGGCAACGAGATCAAAACCCAGATTACGACGACGGCGCGCTGCTCTTCGAGCCACCGCTCGTAGGTACGGGTTTCCAAGACAACGTGAGGGGCCGTTGAGCCTGGAAGCGCGCGTGCTGACAGCGGAAATGTCCCAGTCGCATCAACCCATCGTTTCCGAGACGGCGGATACTGCGCAGAGCCCGACAAGCGTGAAGTCGCCGGACCAGGGCACCGCGCGTTAGCTGCCGGGTACGAGTGTCTTATATGTCGTCTGTTTCAAGACACCGGTGTTCGGCCCGTATCACGCCGACCTATCTTCGCTGAGACGGCTCGGGGTTATGGCAGTCGCAGCGCCCGTCCTGGAACAGCTGACGCTGACAGTGGCCGGTTTCGTTGTGTTCGTGACGGGGATGATTGCAGTGGCGGCACACCATGAGACCGCTACCCTCTCATCACATTGCTGTAGAAACAAAAAGCCACAGGGTTTAAATCCTGCGGGCTTTTCGTTGGCGCTCCACGTGGAGCGTGGTCGTGACCGCCCGCCGAGGCGGTTAGTCGACCGGGTTGGTTAGCGTCTGTCAGTAGTTCTCGGGAATGGTGATGCCGTTGCACATGGGGTTCTCATGGAACTGGACCGAGTGATACGCCCTTTCGACCAGAGCCTTGGCTTGGTTATAAGTCATGTTCGGGTATCGCTGGAGCATGTTGGCGGCGTAGGTGTCGCCATAGTCGTAGGGGGTGATCCCCCCAGCCATCACGGCCAGACAGACCTCGGTATCGATGTCATCAGCGTGTGCCGTCGGTGCTCCGACCAGGCCGAGGGCGAGGGCCGCGAGGCACCCGATGATCAGTTTCTTCATTGCAGCCACTCCAGGGGCTCGAAGCCCGTTCCGGCCCACAGCAGAATCGCGCTCCAGAACGCGACGGTGAAGGTGCTAATGGCGACGTCGGTCTTGCGACTCGACCACGACTGCTCTTTTTGTACCGGCAGCGGCCCAGTCGAGGCGTTATCCCACTCGCTGGGGGCGCTCCACGCGCGTGACCAGACAGGTGTCGATTGGACGCTCATCATGCCCACCTGGGCTTGCGCTCTTCGACCCCGGCCAGGCAGCCATCGACCGCGTCGTCGACATCCATTGCGCTGTCGAACATGGCCCCGAGGTTGACGGCACTGGCACATGCATCGCGCGCGTTGTCTGCGCCGCCCATGTTGTACAGGCTGATCGCAGCGTCGGTCGACACATCGTGGCCGTAGTACCAGTCCTTGCTGTGGCCACCGCACCCCGGAATGAGCAGGCTGGCGGCGATGGCGGCGAGGCCGCCGATGATCAGTTTCTTCATGACAGCATCCCCAGATACTGCGGGCAGTAGGTGCTCACCGACGCTGCCATGATCTTGGGCACGTTCTCGTTCCACAGCTCATCGCTCAACGCACTGGTGAGCCCCTCGACCGTCAGGTTGTCGCCGTAGGCGCCCTGGTCGATGATCTTCATCTGTAGGCAGATGAACTGGCTGTAGCTGCGCGCGAGGTATTTCTCGGTACTGGTCAACCCCGAGTCGGCTGAGGCTGGTGCGGCTGGCGCCAGACTGGCGACCGCGAGTGGACCGGCGATGAGCGCTGCGCCGAGACCGGCGACAGCGATGAGTTTCTTCATGTGTGTTTCCGTTCGGTTGGGTTATTGGTTGATCAGCTCAGTAGTTCTCTGAGGCGTAGACGAGGTAGTTGTACTGCGGGCAGTAGTACTGAGTGGCCACGCCGACCCAGTTGTAGGCACCGCGCCAGGCGAGCGCGGGGTTGTTGTAGAACACCCACTGCTGCGCGTCATAGGCGGTGTAGCCGTTGCCGAGCTTGGCGCAGATGGTGTGCCCGTTGCTGATAGCGACGTCGGTGTTGATGACGTAGATGCCGTTGTTGTTCAGCCCTTGCAAATACCGGTAGTTGTCGTAGGCGGTATCAGCCTGAGCTGTCCCGGCGCCCACCAGGGCGGTAATGGCCGCTGCGCCGAGACCGGCGGTGGCGATGACTTTCTTCATAGTTCGGGATTTCTTTTCGTTTGCTTTGTTTGCCGAAGCGTCCGGTTGGCCCTCGGTCAGCTCACTTCCCAGCGCCTCGAAGGCGAACCTGGCCATATGCCCGTCACAGGGTTCTCGCGGCGACCTTCTAGGTCAGGGCGTCGATGCCGCCGTCCACCGCATCGTCGTAGTTGAGGTGTCTTTTGCTCGGCAGTACTAGGTGGTACCCGAGCCCCAGGTGACAGGCTTCGTCGGCACTGATCGATGCGGCGATGCGACGCCTCGCGCTGTTCTGGCGGGACTATTCTGGCCCTGCTGCCAGCCAAATCGGTACGCCTCCTCGTCAGCATCAGCCAATGAGGCCCGCTCCCAGCAGGGAACCGCTAATTGGTGCTCCGCCGAGGACGGCGGCAGCGAGGATCTTGTTCATCACGGCGTTCATCACCGCGCCGCCTCGGCTTCCTCGCTGGCTTCTCGGTAGGCGGCGAGCACGTCCTGGGAGAACGCTCCCCGGTCGGCCACGTCGTAGCCGTTGTCACGAGCCCAATTCCGAATCGCCAGCCGCTGCTCGCGTGGGAAGTCCAACGCCGAGTTGCCCTGCTGGCGCGGTGCAGCCGCCAGCCGCTGCTCGCGCAGGACGTCCAACGCCGAGTTGCCTTGCTGGTGCGATGCAGCCGCCAGCGACTGCTGGCGTGGGAAGTCCAGCGCCGAGTTGCCCTGAGGGCGCGGTACAGGCTCCGGTGTGCGCCGGTTCCCGCCGCGCACCCGCCGCCCCGCCGACACGAACGGCTCCAGCGCCGTTCGCAGGCTCAGCAGGTTCTGCGGGCACAGGTCGATCTCGTAGAAGTCGGAACCGAGACTGAACCGATGCGTGACGATGCCGTCACCTTCGGTGCCGTCGATGTCATCAACGATGATCAGTTTCTTAGCCATGTTGTTCGTCTTCCTCGTGCCGGTAATACCCGACGGCTATGGGGCCGGTGGCAACCACGGGGCAGTCACTGGCGTCGCCGGGTGATGCGGGTGTCGGCGTCCATCGCGTCCTCCAACCGCCCGAACGGCTCGGTGTGCCGTCGCCGCCGCCGGAGGTGACGAGCCGGGATGGTTTCACTGGTGAACCGCCACGATGGGCTCGTCGGCGTAGTTGTCCTGGTGTGTTTGGCGCGCGTCGTCTTCGCTGGCGGCGTAGACCGTCCGCGCGAGGTGTCCGCCACCCCGGCGTTCGCTGGTGACGATGAAAACGTCGTGCATCTCACCCTCCTGTCCGCGCTGGTCGCACTGTCGGCGGAACCTCGCGACCGCGTCGATGACGACGGCGTTCGCGGGAGTGGTGTCCAGCTCGGTGTCCAGCACCGCCTGCGCGATCTGGTTTTTGCTGCACCCAACATGGGGTTCGGTCACAAGGGATCTCCCGCCTGGTGTGGTTCGTAAGAAGTTACTGGCAAGTATATCCATACTAAGGAAATATTTTCCACCGTGATCTCTCTCACAGTGATAACGAAAGGCAAGTCTTTCAAGGGATCTCCGCCGCCAATTGCCTGCGACGATGTCCCGCACCGGTTTGTCCGCCGCCGCCATCGGCTGCTGGCACACTGAAGCCCACCAGCGGAGACGGGGGGCGGCGATGACGACGGTGTACGTGGTCACGGCGGGCAGCGGCGACAGCTACCGCATCGAACGGGTCTACCTCGACGGCGACGAGGCCTACGGGTTCGCCCAGGACTACAACGGCATTGCGCCGGTAGAACCGGTGCAGGTGGAGGAATGGCAGGTCGGTGCCCCGCCGGGCGCCTACGACGGCCCCTACTGGCGCGCGGAGTGGTGGGCGCGGGTGCCGGTCAGCAAGCGTCGCGGCGCGTTGCGGCACACCGATGAGGGCGACCGGTTTGACGACTTCGCCATCCGCCAGGAGTGGTGGACCGGCGACGCCCTGCCCGACGCCAAGGTGGTGCGCCGGGAATTGGCCGGGGTGCCGAAGATCGAGGTGGTCGGGCTGTCCAAGGAGAAGGTGGAGGAACTGTTCTGGGACGCGGTCACCCAGATCAGGGCCGACCTGGCCGGGGTCCCCAGGAAATAATCTCCGCTATTTCGTGCGGCGGATGGAAAGAAACTGGCATGGCGACTCGACATTGCCGCCCTGGTGCGTCATGATCCCTCCATGGACAAACGCGCCCTGGAACGGCTTGGCCACTACATCGTGAGCCGCCGCGTCGTGCTGGGCTACCTCAACCGCACAGACCTGGCCAACAGCCTGCAGCTCACCGTGCGCACGCTGGCCGACATCGAGCACGGCGTGCGCAAGGCCAGCCCGGGCACCTACGCGATGCTGGAAAACAAGCTGTCCTGGGTGCCGGGAAGCATCGACACCATCCTGGCGGGCGGGGAACCCAACGAAACCGTGGTCGAATTGCGCCGCACCACCCCCGATCGCCTATCTCACGCCGCCACCGACGCACTCTCCCGTGCCTCCACTGAAGAGCTGCTGCTGGAGCTGCGACGGCGCATCATCACGCCCCGCGAGGCACGTGAAGTGTGGGAAGACTGGGGCGGCCTGAACCCTCGCGGCGACTGGCCCGAGGAGGGCTAGAGCAGCGTATGCACCGGGCCAGCGCCCGGTTAGTCCGTTCCGAGACGTCGCTCGAACCGATCCCCGGCGTGCGTCCCGCGATCGCCCCTCACCATCGGCAGCGGTCCCATCTGCGGCGGCGGCAGGCGCGACGGGCGGAGGTCAAAACTCGTCGTCCTCGTCGATGAACTCTGTCGGGTCGTAGGGGTCATCAGCATCGTCGCGGGCGTCCGGCTCGACATCAAGCGACCCTGGATGCCGCTCCAGCTGCTCCACGGGACAGTTCAGCGTTGCGAAAGAGGATGTTGCTCAACAGGGATCACCTACCGACGTGCGTAACGGCTTGCGCCGCATGGCGACCCGTATCCGGGTTGGCCTCCCTGAAGACTCCCGGCGCTTCGGAGATACCGAGCTGGGACAACCGTACCGCACGATGCAGACAATCCTCACAGCTCGGCCAGCTCCTCGGCGTGCGCTAGAAGGATGCGTATCTCGGCGATGGCGTCGGCGCGGTCGCGGTAGGTCAACAACCAGGCCCGGTTCGCGGTCTCGGTGGCGCGCTGGTCCCCGACGCACCGCAGCAGCTCCAGCACATACGGGATCTCCTGACGGTCGTTGCGGTTGGTGAACGCCGACAGGACGCGCTTCCACCACAGGGCCTGCAGTTTGTACTCGTTGGTCTCTGCCATCGGAGTCGTCGTCCTCCTCGTCTAGCCGGGCGATTAGTTCATTGAACGCCGCGTCGTCGCGGGCCGCTTGTCGGCGCTGGGACAGGTGAAAACAGGCATGCAACTAATGCAACTCGGCCATGGACGACCAGATCAACTGGAGCACGGATTCGAGGTCGTCGCGGGCGAGGCGGGCGGTGGCGAGTTCGGCGGCGGTGGTCGCGCTGACGGGGTCGTCGATGTGCTTCGCGTATCCGATCAGCCCTAGTGCGGCGCTGACTGATGTGTTGGTTGGCCCTGGAGAAGATCCAGTCCGAGAAGAACGCCTTCGTCACCGTCGACGGTGAGTCTTGGCAACCCGGATCTGCGCGAGCGTTACCGATGTAGGTCGCTCAGCCCAGTGATCGTTGCCACCAGAGAGGGGTGGGCCGTGATGGCCCACCCCTCCTCCTTGTTGATACCTGGATGCTACTCGGCAGCATCCTCGGCGATCACCTCCAGCACCGCCCGTTCGCGAGCCTCTTGGCGTTGCACCGCCCGATACGCGGACACGTCCCAGTATTCATCGATCGCCTCCTGGAACAGCGTTGCGTTGCCTGTGGTCCCGCCATACCGCCCGCTCGCCGCACGTACCGTCACAACCGAACTCGGTCCGTATTTGACAGGACATTACGGAATCGGGCACATGTCAGCCGGAGTCGAGCACGTGGGCCAGCGCCGGAGTGTATGAGCCGTGTCCCGACCGTCGGGCACGTGAGCAAGGGTTTCGGCCACACGCCGCAGGACCTAGGCCACCTCACGCAACTGCGCCGGGTCCGGGGCGGCCAGCTCGTCGAGCAGCGTTACGGCATATCTCGGTGTCGGCCACTCGGCCACACGACCTGTCGCTGGGGTTTACGCCAACCGAAGCAGAAGGTCGTCGCTCGTTGACATCACGGCCCACTCGTACAGGTCGGCCACCGATGCGCGTCCCTGAGCTTCGATCTCTGTGCGACGCCGTTCTTCATTGAGGTGATCCCACTGGCGCCACTTGTATCCGCCCGGACCCCAGCCATCCGGCTTCCTCTCGGGCCTTGCGCTCAGCGATCTGTTCGCGATACCGGGCAACGTCCTCGGCGACAGGCTCGCTGGGAAATACCCCAACCCCTGGGCGAGTTCAGCACGCAGCTGCTTGTCCTGCTCGCTGCTAGCCACTATGCGTCGTCCTCGTCTGTCCGATGCGCCAGATGCCGACCCTTCACTGAGAGCGCTCTTGCCCGCACCGGTTGGTGCAGGCCGCTTCGTCATCCGAACCACCCATTGAGCGTGGGGTTGGCGTGCCGTTGTCGACGGCATCAAAGCGTCTTCAGGGTAGTTGCGCAAGCAAAGTGAGTGCCTCAGCACTACCCGAGCGTGACCTCGGGGCGTGCTCAGCTCCAGGCTGCGCCGACCGCCGGGCGAAGTTCGCGCTGGTGCGGCAAGGCGGATCGTGCTGACGATGCTCCAGGCCGAGGCTCTTTCGGGGCCGTGGTGGATGACAAGGCCAGTGCGGAGGCGCTCAGCGAAATGACCTTCGGTCTGCCGCTTGCTATAGGGGGCCAACGGGCTGACCGACGTCAACGTCACCAGCGGCATCCAGACCCAGGCGTACAGCACCTCGGTGATATGGCCCGGTGGTGGTGACCAGGTTCTCCATCCCGTCAATGGTGCGAAGCGACTGCGGCAAGCACAGCGATCGCACGATGCCATCAGAGTTTGCTCAACTTTTGGCTATGGTTTGCTAAAGATTGTTGCGCTGCTGATCAAATGGCTTGTGCCCATCACTGACGAAGACTTAGTATTTTGCTGTCCGAGGCATTCAGTGACGCTCATCGCAACTGGGAGAGCCAGTGATCCGTACCCCTACCGGTCGCGGCTGCGATCATTTCGCGTGTCGCCATGGCCACGGCACCCCGTGGCTAGCGCGCAGGCGCCGTACCCGAACTGCCCGGTCGTGGCCCCCCAATGTGGCCTGTGACAACGCGCACTCACCTCGTCAACTTCTACCGAGCAAATTACGCATAGGAGCTCCGAGAGGCACTTCGTCACCGAACCGGACGGTAAGCGGCGAGGTCGCACAAAGGGGTGAACATGTCGATAACGCAACTCAACACAACGCATAGCCCGCACCGGTCTGCGGTGCGCAGAGACGACGTGACGTGATGTCGCCGTTCGGCCCCATCGGTGGCGCCCGCAGGCTGGTCGGGAGAATCGGGCGTGCCGCGATGGTGCAGGCATACGAAGCGGGGCTGATGGCGTCGATAGCCGCGAGGGCGCCGTTGCACCTGGTCGGCGGCGGCCTCGACCCGGCCTTTGGTGCGCTACCGATGCTCCTGGCCCACCCCGCACCCACCGCGCGCCCGGTGCTGCTCGTACACGGCTTCGGGGGCACGAAGTCCAGCTGGTCCTCGCTCGCGCAAGCGTTGAGTGCCCGAGGCCTGACCGTCGAGGCGGTGACCTACACGCCGATCGGAACCTCGGTGGAGCAACTCGCCGACCGGCTCGTCGTCGAGGTGGACAGGATGTTGTCTCAAACGGGCGCGGCCAAGGTGCATCTGATCGGACACAGCCTGGGCGGGGTCGTCATAGCGCAGGCCATCGCGGGCGGTGGCCTTAACGGGCTGGTCGACACCGTCGTCACCCTCGGGTCACCCTTCGGGGGCTCGCCGTGGGCGCACCTGCTGCCGTTCGGGCCGATCATCCGGGAGCTGCGGGAAGGTTCGCCACTACTGCGCCGACTGGCCTCCGCCCCGATACCGGACGGCGTGCGATGGCTGGCATTCACGGCCACACTCGACATCATTGTGCCCGGCCTGCGGTCGGTGCCGCCCCACCCCCAGGTGGAGACCATAACGGTCGGCGGCGTCGGCCACAACGGGATGCTCCTGAGCCAGCAAGTTGTCGGCCACATAGTCGCCGCGTTGCCCGCCTAAGGTAGGCCGGGGCCGTCGATCGGAGAGAACGCAGGGCCCGGCCCACTTGCTGGGCCGAAGACGTGGAGCGGGCGCTAGCCAGCAGCAAACGCGGTGGAACACCTGAGCCTGCCCTACGACCTGGCCAGCCGTCGGCTCTTCGGTGTGCCCATCGTGGCCACCGTGAGCGAGGCCGCAGGCGTGGGTCATGTGCTGGCTGTCGATGCGGTGGTGGTGGACACCGACACGCTGGGTGTGGGGGTGCAGTGGTCGGAGACGTCCAACAGCGACGACTTTGCGAAGAACCTCATCCGCGCGCGCTGCGAGGGTCGGTTCGGGACCTCGGTGCTGTCCCCGCTGGGCGTCGTCTCCTGCGACCTGACCGCGTGAGTTGGTGAGCTTCGATGAATGTCGCCAGTTGCGGCTGTGATTCGTACTTCAGCGGGCAGGCAGCCTGCCACTGCCTGCGCGGCCAGGGCCGTATTGCGAACCTCAAAACGCAAAGACGGCCGCACCGAATGGATCCCCCCACCCCACCTCGACAGCGGCCAAACCCGAGTCAACGACTACCACCACCCCCAGAACTATCTGCTTCCCGAAGACGACGACGAGCCTTAGCTGAGATACACCCACGTCACAGACTGACCCGGCACCGCTGCGCTCGGCCGGGTGGCTGCGCCTGCCGTGGTCACCATGATTCACGTACCAGGCGCGTCAGTAGGGCACGCAGGGAGCCGCGTGTTCCGTCGACCCCGGCCGGTTTGGTCGTGCGCCGTGATGCCTCGGGCGAAACCTTTGTCGCCTCGAGACAACGTTCCGCCGGAAGTTGGTCGTCCAGCTACTCGCTGAGCTAGGCCCACCGTCGATAGGTTCACCGCCAACCAAGAGAAACCGAGAGAAAGTTGAGTGAACCATGGATGTCCTGACGACCTTCTTCCCGCCCATCCTGATCTTCTTGATTGTCTTCTCTGCACCGCTGTTTCACATGATCCTTGCCGCAGGTCAAGCCGTGGGCCGGTTGTCGGGCTATGTCCGGGTTCGGGCGCTGCCCCAGGCGCAGAGCACGCCGATGAGGCATAGCGCTTCGGGGCGGCGTGCCTTTCGTCGCTGGACCACCGTGGCCCGCTCGGCGGGTCTGAAGAGCCAGTTGGCCTCCTGACACGCAGCCGACGCTAACCCATCAGCTGCAGCTGATCCTGCGAGTGGACTATGGGCACTGGGAATCCGGTGGTCAGTGGCGCGCTGACCCGCGGGGTGCAGTTGAAGCCTGCCCGCATGAACCTCGCGTCTGCTTGTCGAAATCGGTAGGACGCCGTAGGCCAGGTCAGCTGCGATGAGTCCCGTGAGTTATCGGCCGATCCTTGACACTCGCTGACGCCTCAGTCGTACCTTGATCGCCGAACTTCGCGGACTGCCGACATCCGTCTCAACTTGAGGAGAAGCATGTTCGGCGATACGGCTTAGCTAGTTACGAGCTGACCGCCGTCCGCTTCAGCATCCAGGCCGGGATCCAATGCGTGACGGATTTGCGCCGGGCGCCGTAGGCGATCTCGTAGGTGACCAACCCCCACCAGTAGCCCTGCTCGCAGATGCCCCAGCAGGTCAACCGGCCCTCGACGACCGAGTGCATCTGCAGTCCGGCGGGGTTGTAGCCACCGGTCCGGTGGGGCTCCCGCGGGAAGAGCGCAGCGAGGTCGACGAGAACGGCGACCGGCGGGTCGACCCGGCGGAAGGCCTGCTGGACGGGCTGCCCGTTATAGCCGATCGACTGCAGCTCACCCACCGTTCGATCATACGTTCGACGTATGAGCGCGGGATAGCCTGAACTGCGACGACAGGAAGCGACGATGTACATACCCCGTAAATTCGCCCTATCAGACGAGGAGACGGCAGCCGCTCTCGCCCAGGCGGGATTCGCGCACCTTGTCACACATGCCCCGACGGGACTGATGGTGACGCCACTGCCGCTGCTCTACGACGACTCTCGCCATTCGCTCGTCGGCCATGTGGCGCGGGCCAACCCACACTGGCGCGCCGACGGCGGCGAGTCGGTAGCAGTCTTCGCGGGTCCGCACACCTACATCTCGCCCAGCTTCTATGCGACCAAAGCCGAAACCGGCAAGGTCGTGCCCACGTGGAACTACGAGGTACTCAATGTCTACGGCCAACTGCTCGTGCATGACGATCCCGACTGGGTGCTGAATCTGGTCACCACGCTGACGAATCACCACGAGAAGCGCCGACCCGATCCGTGGCAGGTCACCGACGCTCCCGAGTCCTTTACCCGCGCTCAGTTAAGGGCAATCGTCGGAGTCGAACTAATCGTCTCCCGCGTCGAAGGCAAGGCGAAGATGTCGCAGAACCAGCCCGAACGAAATCGGACGGGCGTCGTCGCCGGCCTCAAGGAATCCAGCGCGCCCGGCGATCACCTCGTGGCCGATAGGGTGGCCTCCCGCGGCAACACGAAGCCGAACGGGCGCGGATAACCCAGCCCGGTCAACCGCGCCTCTCGGATGTCGGCCAGACCGGCGGGCCGCACCTCGCCCGATGACGGTTCGTAGCAGGACAGCACCTCCCCGGCCGCACCGACGACGAGCACCCAGTGCCGCGGGATGGACCGTCCGAGGAGCATGGCGACCGGCCAGCCGGCATTCACCTCGCGCACCACATCGGCCAGTCGGTCCCGGCGGCCATGGAAAATCCGCCAGCCGTACCGGATGCCGAACGCGGCGCTGTGCGCGGTGAGCGCGCGGGCCATGCCCATCGGGGTGGTGCCCAGCCTGCGCGGCCAGATCCGGTTGACCTCGGCGTGCACACGGCGTTGTTCGCTGGCGAACCACGCCCGTCCGCGATCCGGCCCGGACAGCGCGGCCCGGTAGCCCGGGTCCAGCAGCGCGCCCGCCATCACCGCGACGCTTGGGCCGCATGTGATGCCGTCCTGCTGCCGAAGATGATGCAGACCCGATAGCTTCACCAGCCACCAGGCTATGCCGTCAGATCAGCGATTTGGCCCGCTCGCGCAGCTCGACCTTGCGAACCTTGCCCGTAACCGTCATCGGGAACTCGTCGATGGTCTGGACGTACCGCGGGATCTTGTGGCGCGCGATGCGCCCGGCGCAGAACGCCCACACGCTTTCCGGGGTGGGCGCCTCGGCGCCTTCCCGGACCCGTATCCACGCCATCAGCTCCTCGCCGTACTTCTCGTCGGGCACACCGATGACCTGCGCGTCGACGATGTCGGGATGCGAGTAGAGGAACTCCTCGATCTCGCGCGGATAAATGTTCTCCCCGCCGCGGATAACCATGTCCTTGATGCGGCCGGTGACGCTGAGGTACCCGTCGGCGTCCATCACCGCGACATCACCGGTGTGCATCCAGCCGTCGTCGTCGATGGCCTCCCGGGTCTTCTCGGGTTCGTTCCAATAACCGGCCATCACGCTGTAACCGCGGGTGCAGAGCTCGCCCGGGGCGCCCCGGTCGACGCGTTGGCCGGTGCCCGGGTCGACCACCTGGATCTCGAGGTGCGGGCCGACGCGGCCGACGGTGGTGACCCGTCGGGTCAGGGTGTCGGTCGGCAGGGTCTGGGTGGAGACCGGTGACGTTTCGGTCATGCCGTAGCAGATGGCGACCCCGCTCATGTGCATCCGGTCGATGACGTTGCGCATCACATGTTCGGGACAGGGCGAGCCGGCCATGATGCCGGTCCGCAGGCTGCTCAGGTCGAACCTGTCGAAGTTGGGCAGCGCCAACTCCGCAATGAACATCGTGGGCACGCCGTACAGCGACGTGCATCGCTGCGCCGCAACGGCTTTCAGCGTCGCCTCGGGGTCGAAGCCCGGCGCCGGAATCACCATCGTGGCGCCGTGCGACGTGCATGCCAGGTTTCCCATCACCATGCCGAAGCAGTGGTAGAACGGCACCGGGATGCACACCCGGTCCTCTTCTGTGTAGTCGAGTCCCTCGCCGACGAAGAACCCGTTGTTGAGGATGTTGATGTGGCTCAGGGTGGCGCCCTTGGGAAAGCCGGTCGTGCCGGAGGTGTATTGGATATTGATCGGGTCGGCGGGCCGCAACGGCGCCGCCGCGCGTTGCAGGGCGGCCTCGTCGACCGGGGTCTGCTCAACCTGCTCCCACGCCTCGGAGCCGACGATGACGACCTCGCGCAGGGCCGCGCAGCGGCCGCGGACCGCGTCGAGCATGGCGGCATAATCCGACGTCTTGAAGGACGGCGCGGCGAGCACCGTGCATATCGACGACTGGTTCAGCACGTACTCGAGTTCGTCGCTCTGATACGCCGGGTTGATCGTCACCAGGATCGCGCCGACCTGTGCGGTGGCGTACTGGATCAGCGTCCATTCGGCGGTGTTCGGTGACCAGATGCCGACCCGGTCGCCGGCGCCGATCCCACGCTCCAGCAGCGCGCTGGCGACCCGGCGGGTGGCCGCATGGAAGTCGGTGTAGGTCCACCGGCGGCCGGTTGCGCAGTCGACGAGCGCTTCACGGTCGGGGTATGTCGCGGCGGTGCTGGCCAGGTTCTGGCCGATCGTTTCGTTGAGCAGCGGTGCCGTGGTGTCGCCGGAGTCGTAGGACAACATCGACGCCGCCTCCTGGAATGGCCGTGGATTTTCGCCCGCGCCATCTGTGGGTACCCGACACCCTAGGTCAACCCGGAAAGGTGATGGTGCCGAATGACGTTCGACCTCACGCCGACCGCCGCCCAGCACGATCTCGCCCGGCGCACGCACGAGTTTGCCGAGCAGGTAATCCGCCCGGTCGCCTCGACTACGAGCAGTGGCAGGAGTTTCCGTGGCCGGTTTTAGAAGAAGCGGCTGCCCGTGGCTTCTACAGCCCGCTGTTCTACCCGCGACCTGATCGGCGATCCGACCGGGCTTTCGCTCCCGATGTTCATGGAGGAATTGCTCTGGGGCTGCGACGGAATCGGGTTGGCGAATACAAGTTGGCCAAAGCCCGTGAGGCGGTGG
>CAWCXH010000017.1:0-37116 GCA_963799495.1 uncultured Actinomycetota bacterium | reverse complement strand
CGCTATCGACCACCAGACACCCTGCTCACATTCCTCGACAACCTCTGAGCCCGATCACAAGGCCGGTAGGCGCCGCTGTCGCGGTCGCCGAACACCCACCGATCCGGCTGTCGGCGGCGAACGATGCCACCGCGCGGCGAAACGCGGTACCGATTTTCTCCAGGATCGCCGGCGACGGAATCGGATTACCCAAATGCGCAGTCAGAAACGACACCACCTGCCCGCCCACCTGAAGGTTCGGCACGTAACCGTTGAGGTAGATCCGTTCCGTGGGAGCCCGAGGGTGCGATCCCCCGGGCCCTCCTGGCTTCCATCATCGGTTGCGATCCGGGCCGTCCCCGGCCGCGCCGGTCACCTTCCTGGCCCGCTGGCCCTCACGCAACGCGATGCAGCAGGCCCGAGACCGCATCCGGTTCATGACGATGCGGGGCCGAGGTGGCTGCCCCGGTCGAGCAGGTCGTGTGGGAGATCACCTGTTCCTGCGCGGCTGGGCGGGCTATTTCCGCTACGGCAACTCCGCCCACGCCTTCGATCAGATCAGACGCTACGCGGTGATGCGGCTCGCGTTGTTCCTCGCGAAACGCCACCAGCGCGGGCGCGCCTGGGGATTCGCCCCGATCTATTGCTCGGGCGACGATCTGGGTCTGATCAGCCTCAACGGCATCGTCGTCGCACCCAGGCCCCACCGGGCCTGGCGGGAGAAATCGAACACCGCCGGTGAAGGGCGTCGGTGAGCCGTGTGCGGGAGGGAGCAGCCGACAAGGCTGCGACCCAGCTGGTGAGAGTCCAGCCGTGTCAATTGTCCGTGTCGGACACGAAGCGACGCCACTGCCCGGATCGGGTAACCGGCCGGGTTCTGCGTGGTGTGAAAGGCCTGGCGGCTCGGCGCCTTTGGGCGCTGCGGTCGGAGCAATCTGGAGGTCGAGCGAGCGTAGGAGCCCGAAGGTAAACGAATGACTGCAGCCTCGATATACGGCTCCCCACCGAAGTTGCCGTGTGGGGGTAAATCCGCGCGTCGAACCCGTTTCCCGTGGGGTGAGACCGGCGTCCTCGGTCAAGTAACGGACACAAGCAGCCGAGGAGTGTGGCGGGGTATGGGTCCGAGCACCTACGCAAGGGTCGCAGAGATAACGTCGGGAAGGGCCATCTCCCAGCAGGGGCTGACAGCAACCTGCAAAGACCGCGTGCACAAGGCGGAAGCCGAGGCGCGAGGACGGTTTTGGTCTGGCGCATGGGCTCATAGGAGCGATGAAGGAGGGGTAACGCCCTCCGAGGCGACCCGAGAGGTCGTCCCGACCCGGGGTAACACCCCGGGCGGGCAAAGGAGCCCTGGGCACTGGGTGGCCAAAGAGCCGAGACCGTGGGAGGACATGGCCGGGATCGCCTGGTCCAACCTCTCGTCAGGCGGACGACCATGGTGGCAAACGTCGAGGCCAGAAGGGAAACCGACTCGCCGGTGCACTACCCACCTACCGTCGCCCATCACCTGGGATGCGTCTCGATCTTCGCGGCGAGGAGACAGGCAAACCATCGGCGCGAGGGGTGTATGCGAGTCAGCGCCTAAGCCTCCGCACCATTGGGCAGGCCGGTTCTCTGATAAATGGTGTGCAGAGCCCAGGTCAGAACCGGACTCGGGAAATCCGACCGTCCGGGATCGTAGGGCGGCTTTGAGAAACGTGGCCAGTCACGCCTATGGCGTTCTGGTGCGCGCACTCAATTTCGAGCCCGACCCGCGTCGGGTCCTTTCCGCCCGGCGTGGCCTTCAGCGCCAACCCTCTCAACGATCCCGGCTACGCCACGCCCGACCCCGTCCCCAACCCACCCAAATCCGAAGAGCCGCTTACCGCCGCCCTACGCCTCGATACATCCAGCCCGCAGCGCGCCAATTCTCACGATCCAAACAGTTCCGACCGTCGATTATGTTGCGCTGCCGCACCACGCGATCTAGATCCGCTGGCTCCAGCTCACGGAACTGCCTCCACTCCGTGAGCACCAGCGTCACATCAGCCCCACGGCACGCCTCGAGGACGCCGGTCGCATATCCGAGCGTCGGGAAGAGTGCCCGCGAATTGTCCATCGCCTTCGGGTCATAGACGGTCACCGAGGCGCCCTGCAGTTGGATCTGCCCCGCGATATTCAGTGCCGGCGAATCCCGCACATCGTCGGAATCGGGTTTGAACGCCGCGCCCAGCACCGCCACCCGCGCACCGATCAACGAGCCACCGACCACCTCACGGGTAAGCTCCATCATCCGGGCGCGACGCCGCATGTTGATGCTGTCCACCTCACGTAGGAAAGTCAGCGCCTGGCTGGCACCCAGTTCGCCCGCCCGGGCCATGAACGCACGAATATCCTTCGGCAAGCATCCACCTCCGAAGCCGATACCGGCGTTGAGGAACTTGCGACCGATCCGCGCGTCGTGGCCGATCGCATCGGCCAGCACCGATACATCCGCACCTGTCACCTCGCACACCTCCGCCATCGCGTTAATGAACGAGATCTTTGTCGCCAGGAAAGCGTTTGCCGATGTCTTCACCAACTCCGACGTCTCCAGATCGGTTACCAGAAACGGAATCTCCTCCTCGAGGAGGAGGCCGTAGACGTCGCGTGCGACTTCCTCGGCATGCCCCGCACGATTCTTATCGACACCGAGCACGATGCGATCCGGATGCAAAGTGTCCTGCACCGCGTACCCCTCCCGCAAGAACTCGGGATTCCATGCCACCTCGACAGCGTCCCCAACGGGCGCCAACTCACGCGCCTGAGCGCCCAGCCGCGCGGCCGTGCCGACCGGCACCGTCGACTTGCCGAATATCACCGCAGGTACGGTCAGCAGCGGGGCCAACGTTTCGATAACAGCATCGACATATTTCAGATCCGCCGCGAACTCGCCCTGCTTCTGCGGCGTTGCGACCGCAATAAAGTGCACGTTCGCAAACTCAGCGGCCTCCTCGTATGACGAAGTGAACCGCAGCCGGCCTACATCGACGTTGCTCTTGAGCACCTCATCGAGACCTGGCTCGTAGAAGGGAGCCTCGCCGGCCCCAAGTTTTGCCAGCTTGCCGGCATCGACGTCGACACCCAGCACGTCGTGCCCTAACTCCGCCATGCACGCGGCATGGGTGGCACCTAGGTAGCCGGTTCCGAACACCGCTATACGTTGACCCACGTCACCATTCTCCGAATCTGCCCGTTACCCGAGCAAAAGTTGCGGAGCGGGCTGGCGGCATCGACGCTCCGGTAGATCGACTTAGCATGGCCGTTCCTCAATCCTTCTGCAGACTGATTGAATTCGTGGGAGCAGTGTCCGCAAGCCCAGCCACACTATGCGTGTAGTTGCCGGATCAGCGCAACCACGTAGCGCCTGCTGATCGCCCCGGCGGAAATATACCAGCTCCCCTCCTTGGTTGGGTCGTGATTTCGCGCGCCCATTGCCGCTTACTCTTAATAGCTGATTGACAGCTCCTCCGAGCGTAGCGAACATCGCTGCATCGCTTTCGGGCGTTAGGTCGGCCGGCGTTGAACGTCCCGGATGGCGTGCCGTGCAGACCTGCCGCTATGACCCGAAGTATCAGGCTTAACCAGCAGACCAAGCGCAACCTGGTCATCACGTTCGGCGGCGGCGTCAACGAGGTGATGCGGGAGATGATCGCGGCATCGGGTGTGAAAG
Source organism: uncultured Actinomycetota bacterium (assembly GCA_963799495.1). Classification (GTDB taxonomy): domain Bacteria; phylum Actinomycetota; class Actinomycetes; order Mycobacteriales; family Mycobacteriaceae; genus Mycobacterium. Next base: position 33,446 of record CAWCXH010000017.1, on the reverse strand, counting down.
CTCCGAGGGTGCCGCGATGAGGGTCGAGATATCCCGGCCGCGGTCGAACAAGTCAAGGCCGCCGGGCGCAGTAAGCCACGGGTCGGGCGTGACCCGGTGAACCAGCCGATGATCAACCATTGGACCGACGCCATCGGGGATAGGAACCCGATCCGCCCACCGAACAAGACGGGGCGACCGTGGGCGGGTTGCTCGCCACCGGCGAGTCCGGCCCGCGCCGGCTGCGGTACGGCGCGCTGTGTGACCTCGTGATCGGGGTGACGCTCGTGCTTCCCGACGGGACGGTGGCCCACGCGGGCGGGCATGTGATCAAGAACGTGGCCGGCTACGACCTGAGCAAGCTGATGTACGGGTCGCTGGGCACGCTCGGATTGATCGCCGAGGTGGTGTTGCTTCTGCACCCGCTACCGGAGACGAGCGCCACCGTCGTGGTGCCCTCCTCGGTGCAGGAGGCGACCGCGCGCAGCCTCGCCCTGCTGGCCGGGCCGCTGGAACCAGCCGCCGTCGACTGGGTCGGCGACCCCCGCGGCGGAGGTCCGCCAGGCCGGCTGGCCGTGCGGTTCGAGGGCACCGCCGCGGGCGTGGCGGCGCAGACGGCGGCGTTGCGGGAGCAACTGGACGGGGCGGCGCCGCAGGCGTTGGCCGACACCGACGAGGCCGTGCTCTGGCGCGAGTACGCCCACGCCCACCGGCCCGAGTCGGGCCAGAGCACGGCGTTCGCCGGCACGCTGCCCAGCCGGTTGACCGCTGTCGCCACGGCGCTTGCCGACGCGGGCGACGCCGCCGGGGTCGACGTCTCGCTGGCCTCTCAGAGCGCGCTCGGGCTGCACACCGCTCGGTTCTCCGGACCGCCGGCGCAACAGGCGGCGGCGTTCGACCGGTGGCGCCGCGAGGTCGTGGCCCTCGGCGGCACCGTGGCACTGCGGGAGCGCCCCGCCGAGATCGACTCTGCTGTCGACGCGCTCGGCCCGGCACCCTCGACCGTCGGTCTGCTGCGTGCCCTCAAGGCCCGGCTGGATCCCGACGGCCGCTGCGCCCCCGGCCGCCTTGCCCCCTGGCTCTAAACAACTGCGACCCACAGAGTTTCGCCGATGACTACCGAATCGACCAACCGCCGCGACGAGGACCAGCGCCTAAACGTGGAGCACTCACCCGACGGCACCGGCATCTTCGACGCGCACCATCCGCCGTCCGACGACCGGATCTCCGACTGCGTGCACTGCGGCTTCTGCCTGCCCACCTGCCCCACCTACACGCTGTGGGGCGAGGAGATGGACTCCCCCCGCGGTCGCGTCTACCTGATGAAGCTGGGCAAGGAGGGCGCGGTCCCGTTCGACGACACCTACGTGCAGCACTTCGACGCGTGCCTGGGCTGCATGGCGTGCGTGACGGCGTGCCCATCCGGCGTGCGGTACGACGAGCTGATCGAGGCGGTCCGCCCCCAAATCGAGCGCAACTACCGGCGCAGCTCCGCGGACCGCGCGTTCCGGGAAATGATCTTCCAGCTTTTCCCTACCCGACCCGGCTGCGCGCCGCCGCCGTCCTCGGTGTCCTCTACCAACGCGCAGGCGGTCATTCATTCGCTGCCACCGCCATACCATCGCGTCAGCTGACCGAGACCCACGGATCGGCGCGTCGCCACAGCGTCGGCAGGTGCAGCGCGATGCCGTCGTCGTCGGCCAGCCGGGTGAGCACCCGCATCGACACGTCCAAGTCGTCGACGGCGTAGGGCAGTGCGCGCAGCGGCTTGTGTAGCGGGCGGAAGAAATCGTCCCAGTGGATACCGACGACGCGGCGGGCCCCGACCGCGCGGACGGTTTCGGCCCAGTAGTCGACCAGGTAGCGCTCGGGCTGCAGCCCCAGCTGCCCGACGCCGAGGTACACCACGTCGGCGCGGCGCCCGGCCAACGCGGCGGGGACGAACCCGGCGCTTCCCACGATCAGCAGCCGACGGTCGGTGGGCCGGTGGTGTACAAGCGTCGACCATGCCTCGCCGCACTTGTAGGCCGATGCCTTCACCGGCGGGACGACCGGCTCGGTGATCACGCCCGGGAAGCGGTCGGGCGGACAGTGTTCGGACTCCACCAGCGTGACGTCGTAGGCCCCCAGCGTGATCGGTTCGCCGGACGAGGCGACGACCAAGCGGTCCTCGGGCAGACCGTGCCCCCGGCCGACCTGCACCGCCGACGTTCCCCCGACCATCCGCGCGCCGGTCCGCTCGGCGACGACGGCAGAGTCCATCGCGTGGTCGTAATGGGTGTGCACCGGCAGCACCGCCTCCAGCCGGTCCACACCGAGCCGGGCCAGGCAACCGTCGATGCGCGGCGGCGACGGCGAGATCCGCCGTAACCCGACGCTCGCCAGACTGGGGCGGGAGAAGAAGCCGTCGGTCATCAGCGCCGACGCGCCGTCGTCGATCAGCAGGGTGGTAACGCCGGCCCATGTCACGGTCAGCGCGGAGTCCGGTGCGACGGCGGGCACGTCGAAATAGCGCGCGTAATCCCGCAGGTCGGGCCGGCCAGGTTTAGCACGCATCAGACAAACGCGTTGAGTTCGACGCCGTCGGCCTGCAGCCGGTCCCGCACCGCGTTGGCGATCTGCACCGCACCCGGCGAATCACCATGTACGCAAACGGATTCCACTGTGATCGGGATTGTCGACCCGTCCACGGCGAACACCCGGCCGGTGTTGACCATGGACGCCACCCGGTCGGCGATCTCGGTGACATCGTGCAGCACCGCGTTGCGTTCGCGGCGGGAAACCAGTTGTCCGTCGGGCCGATACGAGCGGTCAGCGAAAGCTTCGGGCACGGTGCGCAGGCCCAGCCGTTGCGCCTCGGCGAAGAACACCGAGCCGGACAGGCCCAGCACCGGTAGGTTCGGGTCGACCGCGTGTACCGCTTCGGCCACCGCGCGAGCCTGCGCGTGATCGTTGACGATCGTGTTGTACAGCGCGCCATGGGGTTTCACGTAGCTGACCACCGAACCGGCGGCCCGCGCAAGCGCCTGCAGCGCGCCGATCTGATAGATGACGTCGGCGGTCAGGTCTTCGGGCGCGACGTCGATGAAGCGCCGTCCGAACCCGGCGAGGTCGCGGTAGCTCACCTGGGCGCCGATCCGGACGCCCCGTGCCGCCGCGGCACCGCACGTTCGCAGCAGCAGCGCCGGATCGCCGGCATGAAAGCCGCATGCCACGTTGGCGCTGGTGACCACGTCGAGCATGGCTTCGTCGTCGCCGAGCTGCCACACCCCGAAGCTCTCGCCGAGGTCGGCGTTGAGGTCGATGTTCAGGGCGGCAGCCATGGCCGTCAGCCTAGGCGTTTGGCAACATCGTGGGATGGATACGCGTGCCGAGGTGCTTGTCACGGCAACGGAACTGGCGCGACAACTCCACGCCGGTGTCCCGGTCACGATTCTGGACGTGCGCTGGCAGCTCAGCGAGCCCGACGGGCGAAGCGCGTACGAGCGCGGTCACCTACCGGGTGCGGTGTACGTGTCGCTCGAGGACGAGCTCACCGATCACACGGTCACCGGGCGGGGACGCCATCCGCTTCCCTCAGGACGGACTGTCGAGGCGGCGGCCCGACGATGGGGCGTGCGGCGGGGCCTTCCCGTCGTGGCGTACGACGACTGGAATCGCGCCGGTTCGGCGAGGGCGTGGTGGGTCCTGACCGCCGCGGGTCTTTCCGACGTGCGCATCCTCGACGGAGGCCTGGGCGCTTGGACTGCCGCCGGCGCAACCCTCGAGACCGGTATCGTCGTGCCGGAGCCTGGCGACGTGACGGTGTCGCGCGATGACCTCTACGCCGGCGCCAACCCCACTCTGACCGCGGAACAGGCGGCGGCGGTCGGGGCCTTGCTCGACGCGCGGGCACCGGAACGCTTCCGCGGCGACGTCGAGCCCGTCGATCCGGTCGCCGGGCACATACCCGGAGCCAAGAACGTGCCAAGCACCACGGTGCTGGCCGACGACGGCACGTTCCGCGGTCACGACGAGCTCACCCGGTTGTTCACGCAGCGCGGCGCGGTGGACGGCGACACCGGCGTCTATTGCGGGTCAGGTGTCACCGCGGTGGTGACGCTTGCCGCGCTTGCGACGGTAGGCATCGAGGCGGCGCTGTTTCCAGGGTCGTGGTCGGAGTGGATTTCAGATCCCGCGCGCCCGGTGGCCCACGGTCCGGCGCCCGACTAGCCAGCACACCAAGAAGATTGCGAACGAGATCGTGGTGACGAACACCGACACCGGCACCCCCGGCGCCAGCGACATCACGATGCCGCCGACCGCGGATATCTCGGCGAACACCACCGACGCCACGATGGTGGCGAGGGGGGAGACGAACACCCGCGCCGCCGCGGCGGCCGGCGTGATCAGCAGCGACATCACCAGCAGCGCACCGACGATCTGGACGCCCTGGGCGGCGGTGACGCCGACCAGGGCCGCGAACACGATGCCCAGCGCGCGTACCGGCACCCCGCGGCCCGCGGCCACCTGTGGGTCGACGGTGGCGAACAAAAGCGGCCGGCCACACACCGCCAGCACCGCAATGACGACCACCGCCACCACCGCCAGCAACGCCAGCCCCGAATAGCCGACGCCGACGATCTGTCCGGTCAGCAACGCGAAGCTGGTGCCGGTGCGGCCCGGATAGAGGTGGATGAACAGCACCGCCAGTCCCAGCCCGAAGGAAAGCACGACGCCGATGGCCGAGTCGCGTTCACGGGTGCGCTGACCCAGGATCCCGAACAGCACCGCCGCCAGCGCGCAGCCGACCAGCGCCCCCACGCCGACGTTGAATCCGGCCAGCAGCGCGAATGCGGCGCCGGTCAACGACAACTCGCTGGACCCGTGCACCGCGAACGACATCTGGCGCATCACGATCAGCGGCCCGATCAGCCCGGCCACCAGCGCCAGCAGCGCCGCCGCGAGCAGCGCCTGCTGGACGAAGTCGCGGCGCAGCAGGTCGGCGGTGACGTCGAAGGCGAACAGATTCGCCAGCAGGTCGGCGAGGCGCTCAGTCATAGGGGTGCCCGCTCGCGTGCCCGGAATGGTCGAGGTGCTCCCCGACGACGACGTAGCGGTCGCGGACCTTGACCACCTCGATGTCGGCGCGGTACAGCTCCGACAGCGTTGCCGATGTCATCACCTGATCGACGGTGCCGACCCGGAATCGGCCGTCGACGAGATACAGAACCCGATCCACATACGGCAGTACCGGATTGACCTCGTGGGTGACGAACAGCACCGCGGTGTCGGCCTCGCGGCGGCGCAGGTCGATCAGTCCGGACACCAGCCGGGCGTTGGCCGGATCCAGGTTGAGCAGCGGCTCGTCGCACAGCAGCAGCATCGGATCGGTGGCCAGCGCCTGAGCGATCCGCACCCGCTGCAGCTCGCCGCCGGACATCACCCCGACCGGCAGGCCGGCGAGATGGACCGCGTTGACCTGTCCCAGCGCGCGCTGAACGGCGGCGCGTTTCGTCGCGCGGTCTCGGCGGCGCACGCTCGCCAGGCCCCACCGGTGACCGTCGTAGCCCAGGGCGACCAGGTCCTGTCCGCGCAGCGACAGGCCAGGCTCGACCGAGCGGTGCTGCGGGACGTAGCCGATCCGCCCGCTGCCCGCGGCCACCCGGTGCCCGTCGACGGTCGCGGTGCCCGCGCTGAGCGGCAGCTGGCCGAGCAGCACCTTGAGCAGCGAGGTCTTGCCGGTCCCGTTGGGGCCCAGCACGGCGACGAATTCGCGCGCACGCACGGTCAGGTTGAGGTCGTCCCACAGCACCCGGTCACCGAACGCCAGCCGGGCGCCGGTCAACGAGACGACCTCGTCTGGGTCAGCAGGCACAAGCAGTGATTATCGGTTCGCCTGCGGCGCTTTATCCAGCTGGTTGGCCAATTCCTCGACGGTCTGGCGCTGCCAGGTCAAGTAGTCGGTGCCCTCCGGCAGCGTCTCCGTCACTGTGACAACCGGAACCGACGCCTGCCGGGCCGCGGCCTCGATCTGCTGGGCGGCGGCGGTTTCGGTCTGCGGGTTGAACACCAGCGCCGACACCTGGCGGGAGTTGATCAGGTCGAGCATGGCCGCGGCGTCGGCCGGCGACGGGTCGTCGCCCTCTTCGACGGCGTTTGCGAAGCCTTCCGGCGTGCGGTCGGTGACGCCCGCGGCGCGCAGAAGGTAGAAGGCCACCGGCTCGGTCGCGACGACCGGCGCCGAGGGATGCCGGTTGGCGATCGACCGTTCGGCGGCGATCACGGTGTCGGCCTGGCGGCCGAATTCGCTTGCGTTGCCTCGATACTCGTCGGCGTGGCCGGGATCGACCTCGGCGAGGCGGTCGGCGACCCGGTCGGCCACCGCCTTGGCCACGTCAAGGTTGTAGAAGACGTGTTCGTTGGTGGGTTGGCCCACCGTCAGCAGGGAGTAGGCATTGACCGAGGCGACATTGGGTCGATCGGCCAGCACCTCGTCAACCCAGTGGTCGTAGCCCCCGCCGTTGTAGACCACCAGCGACGCGTCGGCGATGGCGGCGGCATCGGCCGGGCTGGCCTCGAACGAATGCGGGTCGGCCCCCGCGCTGATGACGATCGATTTCACGGCCGCGTGCTCGCCCGCCACGGCACTTGCAACGCTGCCCCATACGTCGGTGGAAGCGACGACCGTCGCCTGGCCGTGATCGTGCTGCTCGGGCTGTGCGCGGTCCTGGCCGCATCCGGCTACCCCGACGGCAAGCGCCGCCACCCCGACCGCTGCCTTGATCCTGCGCATCCTTAACTCCTATTACAAATGAAAATCGTTTCCAATAACTGTACCGCAGCGCCGCCCCTGAGCGCCAAATCCATCCGCTAACGTCACAGAGCATGTCCAGGAGTCCCGTGCCACGGCGCCGGGCGACCCTGGCCTCGTTGGCGGCCGAACTGAAGGTTTCGCGCACCACCATCTCCAACGCCTACAATCGACCCGACCAGCTGTCGGCGGACCTTCGCGAACGCGTGCTGGCCACCGCCAAGCGGCTGGGGTACCCGGGACCCGACCCGGTGGCCCGCTCGCTGCGTACCCGCAAGGCCGGCGCCGTCGGGCTGATGATCACCGAACCGCTCAACTATTCGTTCAGCGATCCGGCGGCGCTGGATTTCGTTGCCGGACTAGCCGAGTCGTGCGAGGAAGCCGGCCAGGGCCTGATGTTGGTGGCGATCGGGCCGAATCGCACCGTGTCCGACGGGTCGGCGGCCGTGCTCGCCGCCGGTGTCGACGGTTTCGTCGTGTACTCCGCGTCCGACGACGACCCGTACCTGGCGGTGGTGCAGCAGCGGCATCTACCGGTGGTGGTCGTTGACCAGCCCAAGGACGTGCCCGGCACGTCCCGGGTCTGTATCGACGACCGCGACGCCATGCGTCGGCTCGCCGAATACATTGTCGGACTTGGGCATCGCGATATCGGCCTGCTGACGATGAGGCTGGATCGCGACTGGCCGCACGGCGGCCCGCGGCCGGCGGTCGCTGACCCGGAGCGGGTCCAGACCCCGCATTTCCACGTCCAGCGGGAGCGCATTCACGGCGTCTACGACGCGATGACCGCAGCGGGCCTGGATCCGAAGTCGCTGACCGTGGTGGAGAGCTACGAACACCTGCCGACCTCGGGCGGGGCGGCCGCCGAGGTGGCGCTGGAAGCCAATCCCCGCGTCACCGCGCTGATGTGCACGGCCGACGTGCTGGCGCTGTCGGCGATGGACTATCTGCGCGCCCGCGGGATCTACGTGCCAGGTCAGATCACGGTGACCGGATTCGACGGTGTTCCCGGGGCATTGCGCCGCGGCCTTACCACCGTCGTACAGCCGAGCATGGAGAAGGGCCGTCGCGCCGGGCGGCTGCTGCACAGCCCGCCGCGTTCCGGGCTGCCGGTCATCGACGTGCTCGATACCGAGGTGGTGCGCGGCCGCACCTCGGGCCCGCCGGCCTGAGCGATTTCGGCGCGGAAACGTGCGCTGAGCGCATGAAAGCGCGCCGAAATCGCGGGGTACTAGGCGTCGAGCAATTGCGCGCAGCGCAGCAGCCCGAGGTGGCTGTAGGCCTGCGGGTGGTTGCCCAGCGCCCGCTCGGCCACCGGATCGAACTCCTCGGAGAGCAGGCCCGTCGGCCCCGCCGCGGTGACCAGCCGGTCGAACAGCGCCTCGGCCTGCGAGCGCTGGTCGGTGAGCAGGTAGGCCTCCACCAGCCACGCCGCGCACAGATGGAAGCCGCCCTCGGTGCCGGGCAGCCCGTCGTCGCGGTGATAGCGGTAAACCGTTGCGCCGCTGCGTAGCTCGGCCTCGGTGGCGACGACGGTGGCGGCGAACCGCGGATCGGACGGATCGATCAGCCCGGACAATCCGATGTGCAGGGTGGCCGCGTCGAGGTCGGTGCCGTCGTAGGCGGCGGTGAACGACTGCACCTCGTCGTTCCATCCGCGTTCGCGCACCTGCTGCGAGATCACGTCGCGCAGCGTCGCCCACCCGGGTGGCGCCTCCCGCCCGAACTCGTCGGCCAGCTTCAGCGCCCGGTCCACCGTCAACCAGCACATCACCTTCGAGTAGACGTGATGGCGCGGGTTGCCGCGGATCTCCCAGATCCCGTGATCCGGTTCCACCCAACGACTTTCGACGGCGAACACCATTTCGCAGACCAGGTTCCAGTCGGCGTCGGTCAGCGGTTCGCTCGCCCCGTTGGCCACCCGCCTGTGGCACAGGTCGGCGATCAGCTGCACGACCGGCCCGAAAACGTCAAGCTGCACTTGGGCATTGGCGGCGTTGCCAACCCGGACCGGCCGCGATCCGGCGTACCCGGGCAGCGAGTCGATGACGGCCTCGGGACCCAGCACCGCACCCGACAGCGCGTAGAGCGGATGCAGCCGTTCGGGGCCGTGCATCGTCTCGATCACCCCGTGCAGCCAGTTCAGGTAACCCTCGGCCTCACCGATGGACCCCAGCGATACCAGCGCCGACGCGGTCAGTGCGGCGTCGCGGATCCAGCAGTAGCGGTAATCCCAGTTGCGGACGCCGCCGATCTCCTCGGGCAGCGAGGTCGTGCCCGCGGCCATGATCGCACCGGTATCGGTGTGCACCAGCCCACGCAGTGTCAGTGCCGATCGCTTCATCAGCGCCCGTTTCAGCGACGGCAGGTGCAGGGTGCCCGCCCAGTCCCGCCAGTGACTCTCCGCGCGCTCGCGGCGGGCGTTCTCGTCGACCGGGCTTTCGGACAGATCCTCGGTGCCACACCGTAATTCGAGTATCACCGGCCCGTTCGACGGGTCCACGACCGCGTGCGCGGTTTGGTGGATGCCGTCGGGGACGATTTCCCATTGCACGCCCGGCGCACGCAGCACCATCGGCTCGTTGGTGGCGAAGACCCGCAGCCCGCCGTCCTCGGCCCGCAGGTGCACCGGCGCCTGGGCGAACTCCGGGCGCGGCGCGAATGAGACCACCGCCTTGGCCTGACCGCTGATCACCCGGATCAGATCGGTGCGGCCGGCGCCCACGTCGTGGGAGAGGTAATCGGTGACCAGCAGACTGGCCCAGCGGGTCTCGACGGTCATGGTGCCGTCGACGTAGCGCTGGCTCAGCGGTAGCGCCTCGCGCTGCGGGCCGACCGTGAAGTGGCCGGCGTTCGCATCACCGAGCAGGCGCGAGAACACCGCCGCCGAGTCGGCCGCCGGATGGCACATCCACACCACATCGGCCTCGGGGCTGAGCAGCGCCACCGTGCGGGAGTTCGACAACATCGTCAGTCGCTCGATGGGGGTGGAGTACCCGCCCAGCAGCCAGGTGCGCCGCGCCTCGAGCAGACAGGTAAGCGCGGCGGCGACATCTTCGGGTTCGTCGACGCGGTAGGCGGCCAGCGTCTCGCCGGGGCCTACCTTAATCCCGACGTCGGGTCCGTGCAGACGGAGAAACGCCTTCTCGTCGGTGACGTCGTCGCCGAGAAACACCGCGGCCGAGGCGCCCTGCTGGTGTCGCAGGATGTCCAGCGCCTGACCCTTATCGGTTTGGATCACCGCGAACTCGAGCACCGCCTTGCCCTCGGTGATCTGGGCATCCCAGGACTGCGCGGCGGCCATCGCCTTCTTCAACGCGTCATCGGCGTCGACGGGGTCGGCGTTGCGCACGTGGAGCGCGATGCTGGCCGGCTTGATCTCGATCGCCACGCCGGGGAACTCGGCGGCGATCGCGGCCAGGGTGTCCTTGATTCTGCGCAACAGCGCCTTGGCGGACCCGTCGATACCGTGCACGAAGCCGGTGTCGAACTCCGAGCCGTGGCTGCCGACAAGGTGCACCTCGGCGGGCATCCGCGACAACGTCGCCAGGTCGCGCAGCGCCCGGCCGGATATCAGCGCGGCCCCCGTCGAGGGCAACGCGGCCAGCTCGCGCAGCGCCGCCGCCGATTCGTCCAGCGGCCGCGCGTCGTCGGGATTGGCGACGATCGGTGCCATGGTGCCGTCGTAGTCGCAGGCCACCAGCAGCCGCGGAACCCGCGCGACCGTGCCGAGCGCGCGTCGGAGTTCTAGAGACAGATCCGGGGACACCGGCTTGATCATAGGGGCCAAACAGGAGTGCGCTCGGGCCGTCGGTAAACGGCAAACGGCACGGAACGCCTCAGCGGGGAATTAGGGTTCTCCTGTGGGGAGAATCAACCTTTTGCACACGGGTCTATGCGTATCCAATCTCGAAGACTCCCTGCGCTTCTACACCGACGGTCTCGGATTCGAGGTGGCCGAGACGTTCACGGCGGGCGACGAGGTAGCCCCGTTCTGTCCTTCGTGGTCGATGGCATCGCCGACACGGAAACCCGCTTGGTCGCGCTCGGTGCCGAGATCATCGAATCGACGCGTACCCACATCGACACCGGGTCCGGCACCGTCGACCTGGTGTTCCTGACCGATCCGGACGGAACCCGCATCGAGATCGTGAAGTTGGAAGGCATGGAGCTTGGCGGCTCGCAGACCTAGATCTTGGGGTGCTCCCCGTCCCCAATGAGCAGACGGACAGCGAGGTCGAGGCGCTTGCTGACATCGGTTGCCGACGCGCGTCGGGTTAGCCAGGCCAACAGGTTGGACAGCCAGACATCGGAGATTACCCGGGCGATGTGGTACTGGTCCTCCGTCGGCTCGCCGTCACTCATGGCACGCGCGAACATCGAGTCCATCAGCTTGCCGACGTGATCAACCTCACCGGCCGCCGACGCGTCGGCGAACACGAATGCCCGGGTCATCGCCTCGGTCAGCAGCGGGTTGCGTTGCATCGCCCGGTTGAGCTTGCCGACCATCAGGTTCAGCCGCTGATACGGCGTGCCACCGGTCAGCGTTGTCCGGTCGGTCTTGGCGTCGATGCGTTCGAATTCCCGGCCCAGCGCCGACACCAGCAGGTGCACCTTCGACGGGAAGTACCGGTACAGCGTGCCGACCGCGACATCGGCGCGTTCGGCGACGGCGCGCATCTGCACGGCCTCGTAGCCGCCCTTGGAGGCGATGGCCAGGGTGGCGTCCAGGATGCGCTTGCGGCGCTCCCGTTGCGCTTCGGATCCGAGTTCTGACTCGGCCAGTACAGCCACGTTCATCACCTGACGCGGTCGCGAGTCAGACCCCGAGGACGGGTTGGTGTGTGCTGGCGACGACATGCGGCAGGCAGCTCCTTCATCTTGCGCTTTCGGTGGAAACGATACGCATGCGAATCCCTAATTTCTCACCTCCGCGCCCCCGAGACACTTCACGTGTCCTGCTGTGATGACGGTCGACTTGACGGTCGAACGCTGGCACCATTAGAACACGTTCTAGTGGGAAGCATGCCCTTCTCGCACGAAGGCTAGGAGTCGACGGTGTCAGCGACCATCACTGACGAGCAGTTTGCCGCACGTGAACTGGTCCGTAGCTGGGCCGACGGTTCCGGGGCGGTGCCCGCCGTCCGCGATGTCGAGCAGGGCGACCCGGACGCCTGGCGCGCCCCGTACCACGGTTTGGCGCAGCTAGGGACCTTCGGGGTCGCCATCCCCGAGGAGTTGGGCGGGGCCGACGGCGCGGTCGACGACCTGTGCGCGATGGTCGACGAGGCCGCCGCCGCGCTGATTCCCGGCCCGGTGGCGACCACGGCGCTGGCGACGCTCGTCATTCCCGGTGACAACGCCGCGGTGCTGGAGGCGCTGGCCTCGGGCGTGCGCACCGCGGGCGTCGCGCTGGCCGCCGACCTGACCTACGGGGATGGCCGGGTGTCGGGCACCGCCGAGTATGTGCTGGGCGCGGATGCGGCGGGCGTGCTGCTGCTGCCGGCCGGGGACGCCTTCCTGCTGATCGATGCCGCCGCCGACGGTGTAACGGTCGAAGCGCTGAAATCCACGGACTTCTCCCGCCCGCTGGCCCGCGTGGTGCTTGATGTGGCCCCCGCCGAGGTGCTGCCGGTGTCGCGGCAGCGGGTCGAAGATCTGGCCGCCACGGTGCTTGCGGCCGAGGCCGCCGGCCTGGCCCGCTGGACGCTGCGGACCGCCACCGAATACGCGAAGGTGCGTGAACAGTTCGGCAAGCCGATCGGCAGCTTCCAGGCCATCAAGCACATGTGCGCCGAGATGCTGCTGCGTTCGGAGCAGGCCTCAGTGGCCGCGGCCGACGCCGCAACCGCGGTCGCTGATTCCGACGATCAGCAGCTGGCCAGCGCCGCCGCCATCGCCGCCGCCACCGGGATCGAGGCCGCCAAGGCCAACGCCAAGGACTGCATCCAGGTGCTCGGCGGTATCGGCATCACGTGGGAACACGACGCGCATCTGTATCTGCGCCGGGCATACGGGATTTCGCGGTTCCTCGGCGGCCGGTCGCGCTGGCTGCGCCGCATCGCGACGTTGACGCAGCGCGGGGTGCGCCGGGAGCTGCACGTCGATCTCGACTCGGTCGAACACCTGCGGCCCGAGATCACCGCCGCCGCAGCCGAAGTGGCAGCGCTGCCCGCCGAGAAGCGTCAGGTCGCGCTGGCCGAGGCCGGGCTGTTGGCGCCGCACTGGCCGCGGCCGTACGGCCGCGACGCCTCGCCCGCCGAGCAGCTGCTGATCGACCAGGAGCTGACCGCGGCCGGGGTGGAGCGCCCGGATTTGGTGATCGGTTGGTGGGCGGCGCCGACGATCATCGAGCACGGCAGCGCGGCGCAGATCGAACAGTTCGTACCGGCCACGCTGCGCGGCGAGCTGATCTGGTGTCAGCTGTTCAGCGAGCCGGGCGCGGGATCCGACCTGGCGTCGCTGCGCACGAAAGCGGTTCGCGCCGAAGGGGGTTGGCGGCTCACCGGGCAGAAGGTATGGACGTCGGCGGCGCACAAGGCGCAGTGGGGCGTGTGCCTGGCGAGAACGGACCTCAGCGCTCCAAAACATAAAGGCATCACCTACTTTCTCGTCGACATGAAGTCACCGGGGATCCTGATCCGGCCGCTGCGGGAGATCACCGGCGACGACCTCTTCAACGAGGTGTTCTTCGACGACGTGTTCGTACCCGACGAGATGGTCGTCGGCGAGGTCAATGGCGGGTGGCGGCTGGCCCGCACCACGCTGGCCAACGAGCGGGTGGCCATGGCCCATGGCACCGCGCTGGGCAATCCGATGGAAGAGCTGCTGGCCACGGTGACACAGCTCGACCTCGACCCCGCCGAGCAGGACCGGCTCGGCGCGCTGATCGTGGCCGCTCAGGTCGGCTCGCTGCTGGATCAGCGCATCGCAGAGCTGGCCGTCGGCGGCGGCGACCCGGGCCCGCAGTCCAGCGCCCGCAAGCTCATCGGCGTGCGATACCGGCAGGCGTTGTCCGAATTCCGGATGGAGCTGTCCGAGGGGGCGGGCGTGGTCGAGAACAAGACCGTGCACGACTTTCTCAACACCCGCTGCCTGACCATCGCCGGCGGCACCGAACAGATCCTGCTCACCCTGGCCGGCGAGCGGCTGCTCGGGCTACCCCGATAACGGGCATTGGCGGAATTGCAGTCAGGGTCGTGATTCCCGGAGATCCACGGCGCTGACTGCAATTTGGGTGCGATCCGGCAGGCGAGTGTGCAATGTTGGCGCCGACTGTGCGCCTACAGCGAGAATTCGTGCGGGCCGAGGATGTTCGCCCTCTATGCGTGCTTGTCTGCTGGCAATCGAGAGTCGCGATCAGGTGCACAATTGATCCGGCACAAGCGGCGCGTAACCTTGTATGTCATTGAATTCTTCGGGGATGAGCCTGTGAATCTGTTGGAATTCAACGACATCGCGTTGACCTATGAGCTGAAGGGGGCGGGCGAGCGTGTCGTGCTCGTGCATGCGAGCCCGTTCGTTTCGTGGTACACGCCGCTTATAGAGCGGCTGACCGGGTTCTCCACCCTCTTGTATCGCCGAGATCTTCGGAAGACCGATGCCGGCAGGTACCGCAGGCTCACTGTCGCGGAGGATGCGGCAATCTGCGTCCGGTTGATGGCTCACGTCGGCTGGGAGCGGGCACATGTCGTCGGTCACTCCTACGGTGCACTGGTCGCGCTCCAGATGGAGACCAGCACCGCCGAGCGCGTCGGCACGCTGTCGCTTCTCGAACCCGCCATCCGTGGGATCCCCAGCTCCGCCGCCGTTCTGCGCGCGCTGGTGCCGGTCGTCACCACTTACAAATTGGGCGACACAGCGGGCGCGGTGGATGCGTTCTTACGCCTCGTCTGCGGCGACCGCTATCGCGCGGTGCTGGACCGCATGATCCCGAACGCGTTTAGCGAGGCGCTCGCATATGCGGACCTCTTCTTCCAGACGGAGATGCCGGCGATCGCCGAATGGAGCTTCGGACCCGCCGACGCGGCTCGTGTCACGCGACCCGTTCTCAACGTGCTCGGCGCCGAGAGCGCGCAACGATTCGTGGAAGGGAGCGAACTCCTGCAGTCCTGGTTTCCGAAAGCGGAAAAACTCTCGGTGCCCGCGGCAGGGCACCTCCTCATGGTGCAGAACCCAACCGCAGTGGCCGACGGTCTGATGGGCTACTTCGCGCGGCATCCGATCGGTAATGCCGGATAGCCCGTGTCGCGCCGTCGTCGGCGAGGTGGCCGGTGGCCTCGAGTGCCTGTGACAGTTCCGCCGGCGAGCCGACACTCCGCGTGGGAGAAGCCCTCAGCTGTAGGTGGTCTGCGCGCAGGTGCTCGGTGAGGTGACGTTGACGCCGCTGTACACCACCTGGATCTGCGCGCACACGATGTAATCAGCGTCGGTCTTCGGCCGGCCGGTTCCCCAATCCGTCGTCCAGCTGTAGCCGTTGATCTGATACTTCTCCACCGGACCCTCGCCGAAATAGATCGTGGTGAACTCAACGGGCCCAATGGATTTGAACATCCGGGTGTTGGGGGCGTCGAAATCCGAATCCAGGTAGACGGTCCGGTCCGATGACCGCAGTGTGGTCGTCTGGCGGGCCCACAGGTCGGGCGGGAATCCCGTCGGCCCCTCCGGTGTGCGCAGGTTGGCCGCGGCGCGGAAGTAGCACCGCGCGTCGGCCAGCACGCAATTGGCCGTCGTGTGCACCTCGAGTTGGGTGAATTCGTTGATCGGGAACGACGTGTCGGCGGTGTCGAGTGCGGCCGACGACACGGCGGTGGGTGTGACGAGCGCGAGCGTCAGCCACGTAGTCGAAACCGCCGCAAGGACACTGGACAACCGCTTCATCATGCTCCCCTCCGGTTCGCGAATGGTAAGCCGTGCGCTATTCGTCGTAAGTGACTTCGACGGAATCCGACTTCGGCCGCGCCTGGCAGCCGAGGATGAGGCCCTCGTCGAGGTCTTGCTGCTCGAGCACATCGTTGACTTCCATCTCGACCTCGCCGCTGCGCTTCAGCACCGCACACGCGCCGCAGTGGCCCTCCCGGCAGGAGAACGGCGCATCTAGCCCCTTGTCGAGCAGCACGTCGAGCAGCTTGGCGTTGCGCGGCCAGCTCACTGTGTGGGTCTGGCCGTCGAGCTCGACGATCGCGGTGGCCGGCGGCTCGTCACCGTCGTCCTCGATCACCACCGCGGCGAACGGATCGGACTCCAGCGACTTGAACACCTCGATGTGGATGCGCTCCGGCGGTGTTCCCGCGCCCTTGACCGCCTCCTCGGCGGCGGCCATGAACGGCCCCGGCCCGCAGATGTACGCGTCGTGGCCGGCGTAGGGCGCCGCCAACCCGGCCAGCGCGGCGGCGCTCGGCAGCCCCTGCACCGTCTCCAGCCAGTGCACCACCGTCAGCCGGTCGGGGTACTTGGCCGCCAGCTCGCGCAGTGCCCCGCCGAAGATCACCGAGTTCTCGTCGCGGTTGGCGTAGATCAGCACCACCTTGCCGCCGCCCTCGGAAAGCGCCGACTTGAGAATGGCCATCATCGGGGTGATGCCGCTGCCCGCGGCCAGCAGCAGGAAGTCGGCGTCCAGGGTCTTCGGGACGAAGGTGCCCGACGGCGCCAGCACGTGGATCTTCATGCCGGCGTGCGCGTGGTCGCACAGCCAGTTCGACGCATACCCGTCGGCGGTGCGCTTGACGGTGACGGTCATCGGGTCGCCGGTGAACGGTGAGCTGCACAGCGAATAGCAGCGGGCCACCGAGCCGGTGCGGTCGCTGGGCACGCGCAGCGTCAGGAACTGACCGGGCGCATACCGCAGCCGCTCGGCCGGAATCTCGGGGTGGCCTGGACCCTCCGGCACGGTGAATACCAGCGAGCGCGCGTCGGCGGTCTCGTCGACGACGTCGGCCACCTGGAGCTCGAGCACATGGCTACCGAGCGGCTCGTCCGTCACGACCGTGACCCTCCCTTTCCGTCATAACTAGAACAGGTTACAGAAATGCATGTGCCCAGGTCTAGGTGCCGCAGGAATGCGCTGCTCGACACAAATCGTAACGTGTTCTAATCTCTGTTTAGGTCCGTACTCCCGGGAGGCAAACCAGTGACGTCCATTGAACAGCGTGACGTGCAGTCGGTCCTAGCCGGCATCGACGACTTGCTGCCGCTGCTGGCCAAGCGGGCCCAGGAGACCGAGGACCTGCGCAGGCTGCCCGACGAGACCATTGCGTCGCTCGATGAGGTCGGCTTCTTCAAGCTGCTGCAACCCGAGCAGTGGGGCGGACTGCAGTGCGATCCGACGGTGTTCTACGAGGCCGCCCGGCGGCTGGCCAGTGCCTGCGGGTCCACCGGCTGGGTGGGCTCGATCATCGGCGTGCACAACTGGCACCTGGCGCTGTTCGACCAGCAGGCCCAGGAGGAGGTCTGGGGGGAGGACCCGACCGTGCGGATCTCGTCGTCGTACGCGCCGATGGGCGACGGCGAAGTGGTCGACGGCGGCTACCTGGTCAACGGCTCGTGGAACTGGTCGTCGGGATGCGACCACGCCACCTGGGCGTTCCTCGGCGGCCCGGTGATCAAGGACGGCAGGCCCGTCGATTTCGGCAGCTTTCTGATCCCGCGCACCGAGTACCGCATCGACGACGTATGGCACGTGGTGGGACTGCGCGGCACCGGCAGCAACACCGTGGTGGTCAAGGACGTATTCGTGCCGCGCCACCGGTTCCTGTCGTACAAGTCGATGAACGACCGCACCGCGGGCGGCCTGCAGACCAACACCGCGCCCGTCTACAAGATGCCTTGGGGCACAGTGCATCCGACCACCATCTCGGCCCCGATCGTCGGAATGGCCTACGGCGCCTACGACGCTCACGTCGAGCATCAGGGCAAGCGGGTGCGCGCCGCCTTCGCCGGTGAGAAGGCCAAGGATGACCCGTTCGCCAAGGTCCGCATCGCCGAGGCCGCCAGCGATATCGACGCGGCCTGGCGCCAGCTGATCGGCAACGTCGCCGACGAGTACGCGCTGCTGAAAGAGGGCAAGGAGATCCCGTTCGAGCTGCGCGCCCGCGCCCGACGCGACCAGGTGCGCGCCACCGGGCGGGCCATCGCGTCCATCGACCGGCTGTTCGAGGCGTCCGGTGCCACCGCGCTGGCCAACAGCGCTCCGATCCAACGGTTTTGGCGTGACGCGCATGCCGGGCGGGTGCACGCCGCGAACGACCCCGAGCGCGCCTACCTGATCTTCGGAAACAACGAGTTCGGGCTGCCGCCCCAAGACACGATGGTGTGATGACTGCTTTCATCTCTGAAGCCGAGTCCCAGTCCGAGGTGACCTTCGAATCCACCTCGCGCTACGCGCAGGTTCGCGACGACATGCGGCTGCACTACCACGAGGCCGGCGTCGGCAATGACCAGACGATCGTGCTGCTGCACGGCGGCGGACCGGGTGCATCGAGCTGGTCGAACTTCGGCCGCAACATCGCGGTGCTGGCCCGGCACTTCCACGTGCTGGCCGTCGATCAGCCCGGCTACGGCCACTCCGACAAGCACACCGAACACGAGCAGTACAACCGCTACAGCGCCACCGCCCTATTGAATCTGTTCGACCACCTCGGCATCGAACGCGCTGCGCTGGTGGGCAATTCGCTGGGCGGCGGCACCGCGGTGCGGTTCGCGCTCGACAACCCCGACCGGGCCGGCCGGCTGGTGCTGATGGGTCCGGGCGGGTTGAGCGTCAACCTGTTCGCGCCCGACCCGACCGAGGGCGTCAAGCTGCTCGGCAAGTTCACCGCCGAACCGACGCGCGAGAACATGGAGAAGTTCCTGCGCATCATGGTCTACGACCAGAAGCTGGTCACCCCCGAACTCGTCGACGAGCGCTTCGCCATCGCCAGCACGCCCGAGTCGCTGGCCGCCGCCCGCGCAATGGGAAAGTCGTTCGCGGGACCGGACTTCGAACTCGGCATGATGTGGCGCGAGGTGTACAAGCTGCGCCAGCGGGTACTGCTGATCTGGGGGCGCGAGGACCGGGTCAACCCGCTCGACGGCGCACTGGTGGCGCTCAAGCAGATCCCGCGGGTGCAGCTACACGTCTTCGGGCAGTGCGGGCACTGGGCTCAGCTGGAAAAGTTTGATGAGTTCAACAAGCTGACCATCGACTTCCTGGGAGGCGCGCGATGAGTATTCGGTCACTGGCTTATCTGCGCATTGAGGCCACCGACATGGCGGCCTGGCGCGAGTACGGCCTGAAGGTGCTCGGCATGGTCGAAGGCCGGGGCAACGTGGACGGCGCCCTGTACCTGCGAATGGACGACTTCCCCGCCCGGCTGGTCATTGTGCCGGGCGACCGCGACCGGCTCTCGGAGTCGGGCTGGGAATGCGCCAATGCCGAAGGCCTGCAAGATATCCGCAACTGCCTCGATTTGGAGGGCACCCCGTACAAGGAGGCCACCGCGGCCGAATTGGCCGACCGGCGCGTCGACGAGATGATCCGGTTCCAGGACCCGTCGGGTAACACGCTCGAGGTGTTCCACGGCGCCGCGCTGGAGCATCGCCGGGTGGTCAGCCCGTATGGGCACAAGTTCGTCACCGGCGAGCAGGGTCTGGGGCATGTGGTGCTGTCGACCCGCGACGACGCCGAGGCGCTGCACTTCTACCGCGACGTGCTCGGGTTCAAGCTGCGCGATTCGATGCGGCTACCACCGCAACTGGTCGGCCGTCCCGCCGACGGCGCGCCCGCGTGGCTGCGGTTCTTCGGCTGCAATCCGCGCCACCACAGCCTGGCCTTCATGCCGATGCCCACCCCGAGCGGCATCGTGCATCTGATGGTCGAGGTCGAAAGCGCCGATGACGTCGGGCTGTGCCTGGACCGGGCGCTGCGGCGAAAGGTGCCGATGTCGGCGACGCTGGGCCGGCACGTCAACGACCTGATGCTGTCCTTCTACATGAAGACGCCGGGCGGTTTCGACGTCGAATTCGGTTGTGAGGGGCGTCAAGTCGACGACCACGACTGGATCGCCAGGGAGAGCACGGCGGTCAGCCTGTGGGGCCACGACTTCACGGTCGGCGTCCAGAACAAGTGACCCGGGAGCCGCTGGACCCCCGCACATTCCGCAATGTGCTCGGGCAGTTCTGCACCGGTATCACCGTGATCACCACCGTGAACGACGGTGCGCCGGTCGGGTTCGCCTGCCAGTCGTTCGCCGCGCTGTCGCTGGATCCGCCGCTGGTGCTGTTCTGCCCGACGAAGGTGTCGAAATCGTGGCAGGCCATCGAGGCCAGCGGGCGGTTCTGCGTCAATGTGTTGCACGAGAAGCAGAAGGACGTCTCGGCGCGGTTCGGCTCCAAGGCGCGGGACAAGTTCGCCGGAATCGATTGGAGCCCTTCCAAACTCGGCTCGCCAGTCATCGAAGGCACGCTGGCGCACATCGACTGCACGGTGCATTCGGTGCACGACGGTGGCGATCATCTTGTCGTGTTCGGAGCCGTGCACTCGCTGTCGGATGTGCCCAGGAAGAAACCGCGGCCGCTGCTGTTCTACCGCGGCGAGTACACCGGGATCGAGCCGGACAAGACGACGCCTGCGCAGTGGCGCGACGACCTGGAGGCGTTTCTCACCGCCACCACCCCCGACACCTGGCTATAGAAGCGGTCACGAATTGCTTCATTTTCCTCAGACGACGACGATCTGGCTAGGCGGCTGAAGTTCCCAACCGCGTGCAGCGTTCACGGGGCCGGGTGAGAAAGCCGACGAAGGATTTCGGGCGTTGAGTCGGTGGAACCTCCCAGACGTGGCGCTGGTCGTACGGCCAGGCGTAAATGGGTGCTCCGTCCCGGACCAATTCGAGCAAGAGGGGTTCGTTGAGAGCGCGTGCGGAGAAGGCGTATAGGGCGTCGATCCGAGCACCGATCACCCTGTAGTCCAGTATGCGGCCCAGGCGGTTCTCGTTTTCGATTAGTTCCTCGACCGCCGGCACCGCGATCGGGTAGCTGTCGGGCAGAATGTCTTTCATCGCGAGGAAGGCCGCCTGCGTTCTCGTGCGGGGGTGGCCGATTACCCGGCTGACGATAGACAAGCGGCCGAGTGCGAGTCCGCCGTCAGACACAAGGGCGTGGGCATAGAGCACCCGCAGGAGTACGACGTTCATGAAGAACCGCTCGGCGGGGGTCTCGTCTGTGGCGAGGTCACGGTGGGCGAGGTAGCCGGCGACAATGCTTGCGTTGTGGGCGAGGTACCACGCATCTGCCGAGGGCGCTTCGAAGAAGCTGACCCAACGGTCGACACTTCGCCGGGACCCTTCCCCGGCTCCGCGCTGCACCAACAATCTCGCTTCATAGGTGTCGCGGAGAAGGTCCTCGTTCACCGCTCGCCACCACCCACTCCCTGGGACGTCGTCGTGCAGTGAGTTGAGAACACCACGAGCGCGCTGCCATCTCATGAACGCGGCAACCGCCTGCGCATAAGGTCGGTACCGCCGAGACCCAGCGTGAAACGTGTAGGCGTCCAATGCAAACCGCATTCGACGGGCCGGATCGTCACGAACGCTGGCAACCAACCGCTCTGCTTCCTCCGCGGCGGTGGTGTCGACAATGCTGACCGTGTTCATGTTCGTTGAATCGTCGGTTCGGTCGACGTCGGAGTGACCGTCACAGCTCTGCGACGGCGATAGATTCGCCGGCGGGCCGGAGCAGTCGCGCGCCGACCAACGCCGTCGCCCAGCCCGGCATGAACCGTCCGGCGTATGCCATCATCCAATTCCGCAGCCCCGGAACGACCACCGGCCGGCCACGATCGAGGGCGCGTAGCCCGGCGACCACGACTGGTTCGGGTGCGGCGAGGTGTCGATAGATCGCGGTGTGCGAGACGTCAGAACCGAGCGCGTCGACGAAGCCGGTGCGCGTGGGCCCTGGGCACAACGCGGTCACGGTTACCCCCGAGCCCCTCGTCTCTGCCCACAGGGCCTGGCTGAACGAAAGCACGAATGCCTTCGAGGCGCCATAGGTGGCTTGATACGGGGCGGGCTGGAACGCGATCGTGGATGCAACGTTCAGGATCCCGCCGGTACCGCGTTCCAACATCCCCGGAAGCACAGCTCGGGTGAGGCGCACCAGCGCGTCGACGTTGACCGCGACCATGTCGTGCTCCCGGCCGGCATCGGCCTCGGACAATGGGCCGTAGGTGCCAAACCCCGCGTTATTGACCAACACGTCGATCACGCGCCCGTCGAGGTGGGCCATGAGGGCCTCGATACCGGATTCGGTGCCGAGATCACCGACGACCAGCTCGACGTCAATGCCCGGCGTGATCTGACTAACGCGCTCCTGCACCGTTGTCAGCCGCGGTTC
This sequence comes from uncultured Actinomycetota bacterium, assembly GCA_963799495.1. Taxonomy (GTDB): domain Bacteria; phylum Actinomycetota; class Actinomycetes; order Mycobacteriales; family Mycobacteriaceae; genus Mycobacterium. The sequence continues at coordinate 11,302 of CAWCXH010000017.1, read as the reverse complement.
ATCCCGCCCGGTGAGCACCAATGACAGGCCTCGCTTGGCGAGTTGTTCGGCGAATATCGCGCCCAGCCCGGAACTGGCGCCCGTGATCACGGCCCACCCGGTTTCGACACTTCGTTCTTTCGACATTTCCGACCCTCCGACGATGTTGATGGCATTAACATAGCATGCGATGTTAATGTCGTCAACATGGCCGAGCGGCGGAAGAAAGGAACCACCTCAGCTGGTGGGCAGCGAGACACCTACCACCACGGCGATCTAAAGCGGGCGCTCACGCGGGCAGCGCTGGCCCTCGTGGCAGAGAAAGGACCGAAGGGCTTCACATTGACCGAGGCGGCACGCCGCGCCGGCGTCAGCGCCGCGGCCCCGTACCGCCACTTCGCGGACAAGGCTGAACTGCTCGCGGCCGTTGCCGAACAAGGATTTCTCCAGCTTCACGAGGCACTGGCCGCGGCCGGGAACAGTGCATCCGATCCGAAGAATCGGTTGATCGACATCGGTCGCGCGTATGTGCGCTGGGCCGTCACCCATCCCGACTATTACCAGGCGATGTTCGGCGCCGAGACGATCAAGCGTGAACACCCCGGCCTACTGATCGCTGGAGCGCAGGCCTTCGCCGACTTGCTCGATGCGATAACCAGCTGCCTGGAGTCGGGGATGATGCACGGCCAAGACCCGCGCGAGATCGCCGGCCCGATGTGGTCGCTGGTTCATGGCGTCGCTTCCCTGGCCATTGGCGGCGACCTGCACAATGTCGGCATTCATGAAGATTCAGAGGCCCTCGCGGCGCGCGCCATCGCCGAGGTGTTGGAGATCACCGACCCGGGTGACAGCACCGTGTAGGCAGACGCTACAGCGCCGCCGACCAGGCCCCTAGATGCAGCCGCTGGCACAGATGTCGGCCGGGGGCAGCGACTCGGGAGGAGGCGCGGCCGGGTCGGCCGGCGGCAGCTGCTGGGTGAGGTCGACGTCGCCTTCGAGGTTTGGCGCTATCGGGAGGAACTGGCAGAGGAAGGTGACGGCGAGTTCGCACGGGTTGTCGGTGGGGTCAGCGCCGGCCGGCGCCGCGACGAAGACGGCCGCTGCCACGGCTATCACCGCGGCCGTGATCGTCTTGATCACCGACCTGAGCACGCACGTCACCCTAATGCTGCTTGTCGATGAAGTCCACGACGGCCGCCGCCACGTCGCGGTGCACCGTCTCGTTGAGGATGTCGTGATGCCCGGGGAATTCCTCGAGGCGCAACTGCTCTATCTGTTCGGCGTACGCGCGCACCGGCTCGATCGGCGCGATCGGATCGTTGACGCCATGCACCGCGAGCGTGGGCACGGCCAGCTTGGGCAGGTCGGCGCCGAACCGGTCCCACGCCTTGTCGAGTTCCCGCGCCAGCGGCGCGCCATCGGCGCCGACGAACGCCAGCGGGTCGTTCTCCAGCGAGTCGAGATAGAACGGGTCGTCGGACAGCCAGCCGGGATCGAGGTCGAATGAGCTGTCTGCATCGAGCATCGCGGGTATGGGGACCAGCGGGGCGCCGGAGATGACGCCGGCGCGGTAGCGGTCGGACGCATCCAGCAGCCGGAACAGCGTGACGACCGAGCCGTACGAGTGGCCCTGGGCGATCAGCGGCAGCCCCGGCCGTTCGCGCCCGGCGAGTTCGGTGAGCGAGTCGGCCAGTGCCGAGCTGTCCTCGATCGAGCCGAAGTCGCCGCGGGTGCCCGGGCTGAGGCCGTGGCCGAACTGGTCGACCGCCCACAGGTCGATGCCGGCGGCGTTGAGTGCGAAGCCGTACCGGTGGTAGACGCCGGTGTGCTCGCCGAAGCCGTGCAGGAAGATGACGACGGCACGCGGCTCGGCGGCGGCCCAGTGCCGGTAGTAGGCACGGCCCCGTTCGTGATCGATGAATGGCATGCCCTGACTGCATCAGGTGGTGTTCCGACGCGCAAGGCTTCGGCTGACCTTGTTCTCACCGAGTGCTTGCCGGACGGGCGGGCACGTTTAGCTGTGACCCGGAGCACTTATCGGCACGAGATGAGATCCAAGAAGGGAGTCCAGGACCTCCGAGGTGAGCGATTCCTGCCAATCGACGATCAATTACTGCCACCGGAATTAAACCCGTGACCTCCCTGTTTACACCGTCAGACCGGCAAGAAGAACCACAAACTCCGGGAACACGGCGTCCGAACCGCCAAGGCTCGAACACCACGTAGACGAAAGAAGAAGGCACCAAAATGAAGAAGTTCGGGTTTGCCACCATCGCCGCTACCGGGCTGGCCGCCGCTATTGTCGGCCTGGCCGCCCCCGCCCAAGCCGTCCCGGCTCTCAACGCTCCGACGGTCTCGGCCTCGGCGATCGACGCCCCACGCGGCGTTGACCATCTCGACTGGCTCAACGACATTCATCAGCGCGTGACCGTCCCGCAGGTGGACACCAGCGTGCAGCACAGCCGCTGAGCACCTACACACGACAAAGGGGCACCCCACGCGGGTGCCCCTTTTCTTTGCGGTTTAGCGCGCACCCAGCAGCACCTGGCGCTGCTCGTGCATGCGGCTGCGGATCGCCTCGACCACGGCCGCGACCTCGGGCCGGCGCAGCGTCTCTGCGCGCGTGACAAGCCAGTAGGTCAACTGGATCGCGACGGCGTCGGGGAGCACCCGGACCAGATCGTCGTGGCGGTCGGCCATGAAACAGGGCAGTAGGCCCAGGCCGGCGGCGGCGCGGGTCGCCTCGACGTGCACGAAAACATTGGTGGACGAGACGGATTCCCGCATGGCGGGAGCGAAATTCGTTGCCAGGTCGAGGTCGTCGACCTGCAGCATGGAATCGATGAAATAGACCAGCGGATATTTCGCCAGGTCCTCGATGTCCAGTGGTGGGCGGTGTTCGGCGAGGTAATCGCGGGAACCGTAGAGCCCCAAGAAGTAATCACCCAGGCGGATCGCCTCGGCGCGATGGACCTGGGGCTCGCCGACCACCACCTCGACATCGAGACCGGACCGCTGCTGGGAGGCGCGCCGGGTGGCGGCGACGATCTCGACGGCCACCTTTGGATGCCGTCGCTGCACCTGGGCGGCGGCCGGGGCGGCGATGTACGCGCTGAAACCGTCGGTCGCCGATATCCGCACCACCCCTTCGAGGGTCCGCGCGCCGGCCTCATCGACGGTCAGCGAGCGCACGGCCGATTCGACGGCCTCGGCGGCCGATAGCGCCTCGCGCCCGAGATCGGTGAGCTCCCAACCGCCCGCCACCTTGGCGAGTACCCGCCCGCCGATCGACTGCTCGAGTGCGGCGATGCGACGCGAGATGGTGGTGTGGTTGATGCCCAGTTCCTCTGCCGCGGTGACGTAGCGACCGGAGCGGCCGACGGCCAGCAGGACCAGTAGATCGTCGGGACTGGGCCTGCGTCCGGAGGGTGACGCCTGCATGTCTGCATCTTTGCAGATGGTTGCTGCATAGTTCGTCATTGCGGACCCGCGGACCTGCATGAATACTCACAACTATGTGTGGGGGGCGTCACATTCGGGAATCCGTATGGGCCCAGTCATGAAGGAGTGTCATGAGCATCCGCAATGAGTCGCAGTCGTCCGGAAGCGAGCCGGGGGCAATCCCCACCGGGCTCAAGCGAGTGGTGGTCGCTTCGATGGCCGGCACGGTTGTCGAGTGGTACGAGTTCTTCCTATACGGCACCGCCGCCACCCTGGTGTTCAGCAAGGTGTTCTTCTCTGAGAGCACCAGCGAACTGGATGCGATCCTCGCCGCGTTCCTGACATATGCGGTCGGGTTCGCAGCGCGCCCGCTGGGTGGCATCGTCTTCGGGCACTTCGGTGACAAGTACGGGCGCAAGAAGCTGCTGCAGTTCAGTCTGCTGCTGGTCGGCGCCGTGACGTTCCTGATGGGCTGTCTGCCGACGTTCGCGCAGATCGGGTACTGGGCTCCGGCGCTGCTCGTTGTGTTGCGGTTCCTCCAGGGCTTCGCGGTCGGCGGCGAGTGGGGTGGCGCGGTGCTGTTGGTGGCCGAGCACAGCCCGAACCGCAGCCGCGCCTTTTGGTCCAGCTGGCCGCAGGCCGCCGTGCCTGTCGGCAACATGCTCGCCACTGTGGTGCTATGGGTGCTGACCGCGACGCTGTCGGATGCCGCGTTCTTGTCGTGGGGCTGGCGCGTCGCATTCTGGCTGTCGGCGGTCGTGGTGTTGATCGGCTATTACATCCGGACCAAGGTCACCGACGCACCGATCTTCATCGAGGCGCAGCAGGAAATCGAGCGCGTCAAGGCCACGTCATACGGTGTGGTCGAGGTGTTGAAACGTTACCCGCGTGGGGTTTTCACCGCGATGGGCCTGCGGTTCGCCGAGAACATCATGTACTACCTGGTCGTCATCGTCTCGATCACCTATCTCAAGGTGCAGGTCGGTGTCGACACGAGCTCGATCCTGCGGTATCTGCTGGTCGCGCATTTCGTGCACTTCGCCGTCATCCCCCTCGTCGGGCGGCTCGCGGACCGCTACGGCCGGCGCCCGGTGTATCTGGTCGGCGCGATCGCCGCGGGCACGTGGGGCTTCTTCGCGTTCCCGATGATGAACACCGGGAACTACTTGGCGATCATGGGTGCGATCATCATCGGCCTGATGATCCACGCGCTGATGTACGCCCCGCAGCCGGCCATCATGGCAGAGATGTTCCCGACCCGGATGCGGTATTCCGGTGTCTCTCTTGGCTATCAGGTCACGTCGATTGTTGCCGGATCGCTGGCGCCGATCATCGCCGTCAAGCTGCTCGACATCTACGATTCCTGGGTGCCGATCGCGCTGTACCTGGCCGGGGCGGCGGTGGTCACCCTCATCGCGGCGCTGTTCATGCGCGAGACCAAGGGCATCGATCTGGCGACGGTGGATCAGGCCGACCGCGACGACCTCGCCAAGGCCGGCGTCGCATGAGCGACTTGACCGGACGAACCGCCCTGGTCACCGGCGGCGCGAGCGGTATCGGCGCGGCCTGTGCCCGGGAACTGGCCGCACGCGGCGCGGTGGTCACCGTCGCCGACGTCGATGACGTGGGTGCCAAGACTCTGGCAGGCGAGATCGGCGGAAAAGCCTGGGCGGTCGACCTTCTCGACGTTCCAGCGCTCGAGGGCCTTCAGCTCGAGGTGGACATCCTGGTCAACAACGCCGGCGTGCAGAGCATCGCCCCCATAGTCGAATTCCCGCCCGACAAGTTCCGGACGCTGCTCACCCTCATGGTCGAGGCGCCGTTCCTGTTGATCCGCGCCGCGCTGCCGCACATGTACCGGCAGAAATTCGGGCGGATCATCAACATCTCTTCGGTGCACGGGATTAGGGCCTCCGAATTCAAGGTCGCCTACGTCACCGCCAAACACGGGCTCGAGGGCCTGTCCAAGGTGACCGCGCTGGAGGGCGCGCCGCACCAGGTGACAAGCAACTGCGTGAATCCGGGCTACGTGCGCACCCCGCTGGTCACCAAGCAGATCGCCGACCAGGCCCAGGCGCATGGCATTCCCGAGGACGAGGTCGTGGCGGAGATTCTGCTGAAGGAGAGCGCGATCAAACGGCTGGTCGAGCCGGAAGAGGTTGCGGCGCTGGTCGGTTGGCTGGCGTCCCCGGCCGCCGGGATGGTGACCGGCGCGTCCTACACCATGGACGGCGGCTGGAGCGCGCGATGACGATGGTGGCAGTTCCGCAATGGGAGCCGGCGAAACAGGACGTCGCGGATGCGCGGATCACCGACTTCGCCCGGTTCGTGCAGCAGCGCTGTGGCCTGCGGATGCCGGACTACCACACGTTGTGGCAGTGGTCGGTAGACGATCTGGCCGGGTTCTGGGGGGCGGTGTGGGAGTACTTCGAACTCGGCGACGCACCTGCCCAGGTGCTCGCGAAGGCGAAGATGCCCGACGCGCAATGGTTTCCGGGCACGCGGCTGAACTACGTCGACCAAGTGGTGCGCAACGCGCGCACGGACCGGCCCGCGATGCTGTATGTCCGCGAAGATGGACCGATCACCGAGCTGTCATGGGCGGAACTGCTTGGGCGCACTTCCGCCTTCGCGCGCACGCTGCGCTCGCTCGGTGTCACGGCCGGTGACCGCGTCGTCGGATACCTTCCGAACATCCCCGAAGCGGTGATCGCCTTCCTGGCCACCGCCAGCATCGGCGCGATCTGGAGCGCCTGCGGGCAGGACTACTCGGCCAAGGCCGCGCTGGACCGGCTCGGTCAGCTCGAGCCGGTCGTACTGGTGACCGCGGAAGGGTACCGGTTCGGGGGGAAGCGCCACGACAAGAGCGACGATATCGCCGCCCTGCGTGCGGGACTACCGACGCTGAGGGCGACCGTGCTGGCGTCCGAGCTCGGAAAGGAATCTGGCAGCGGTGAAATCGAGGTTGTGCCCGTCGATTTCGACCATCCGCTGTGGGTCCTGTTCTCGTCGGGGACGACCGGTTTGCCCAAGGGCATCATGCATGGGCACGGCGGCGTCGTTCTCGAGCACCTGAAAGCGATTGCTTTGCAATCGGATATCGGCTCGGGCGACACCTTCTTCTGGTACACCAGCCCGAGCTGGATGATGTGGAACTTCCAGGTCGCAGGTCTACTGGTGGGGGCAACGATCGTCTGCTACGACGGCAGCCCGTCCTACCCGAAGCCGGACGCCCTGTGGGACATCGCCTCCCGCGTCGGCGCCACCGTCCTCGGCACCAGTCCCGGCTACGTCCTGGCCTGCGCCAAGGCCGGCGCGGTGCCGCGTGAAGACCATGATCTGTCGGCGCTGCGGACGGTCGGCATCACCGGATCATCCCTGCCGCCATCGTCATCGCTATGGTTGCGCGACAACGTCGGCGAACATGTCCAAGTAGCGTCCATCAGCGGCGGAACGGATGTGGTGTCGGCGTTCATCGGCGGCGTCCGCACCGTGCCGGTGTGGCCCGGCGAACTGTCGGCGCCTTATCTGGGGGTAGCTCTTGATGCGTGGGACGAGTCCGGACGTTCGGTCCGCGGCGAGGTCGGGGAGTTGATGATCACCAAACCGATGCCGTCGATGCCGATCGCATTCTGGAACGATGCGGACGGATCCCGCTATCGCGAAGCATATTTCGAGATGTTTCCCGGCGTCTGGCGGCACGGCGACTGGATCACGATCACCGAGCACGGCAGCATCGTGGTGCACGGACGGTCGGATTCGACGTTGAACCGCCACGGCATCCGGATGGGAAGTGCCGACATCTATCAGGCGGTGGAGCGCCTGCCGGAGGTCGCCGAGGCGTTGGTCATCGGTGTCGAACAATCCGACGGCGGCTACTGGATGCCGCTGTTCGTGGTGTTGGCCGACGACGCGGAACTCACCGAAGAACTGCAGAACCGCATAAAGCGCACCATCCGTGAGGAGGTGTCCCCGCGACACGTGCCTGACGAAATTCTCGTCGCCCCCGCTGTTCCGCACACCCGCACCGGCAAGAAGCTCGAGGTTCCGATAAAGAAGCTGCTGCAGGGTGCCGATCCTGCGCGGGTCGTGGAGCGCACCGCCGTCGACAACCCGGCAATGCTGGACTGGTACGCGAGCCAGCGGCGCTAGTGGAGCCAGGCGCCGATCCGGCGTAGCGCCTCTTCGATATCGCTTGTGGGCCCCGCGAACGACAGCCGTACGAACGAGCCGCCCTGCACAGTGTCGAAGTCGATCCCCGGTGCGATGGCAACGCCAGTGTCTGCCAACAGGTTTGAGCAGAACGACAGTGAGTTGTCGGTGAGGTGGGAAACGTCGGCGTAGACGTAGAACGCGCCGTCGGCCGGGGCCAGCCGGTCGATGCCCAATCGAGGCAAGCCGTCGAGCAGCAGCCGACGATTCGCCGCGTATTGGTGGAGATGCCCCTCGGCCTCGACGATCGCCTCCGGGGTGAACGCGGCGACCGCCGCGTACTGCGGCAGCACCGGCGGACAGATGGTGAAGTTGCCGGTCAGGCGGTCCACCGCGCGCCGCAGTTGCTGTGGCACCAGCAGCCAACCGAGCCGCCAGCCTGTCATGCAGAAATACTTCGAGAAAGTATTGGCGACGACGGCGTCCCGCGAGGTTTCCCAGGCGCAACTGGTCTCCGGGGCGCCTGGGTAGATCAGGCCGTGGTAGACCTCGTCACTGATCAACCGCACCCCCGACTCCGCGCACCAGGATGCAATCGCGGCCAGCTCCGCCGGCGGGATGACGGTCCCGGTCGGGTTCGCCGGGCTCGCCACTACGACGCCGTTCACCAGGGGGTCGAGATTCGAGAGCATCTGCGCGGTCGGCTGGAACCGGGTCTCGGGCCCGCACTCCACCTCGACCACCTGGCAGCCCAGGGCGGACAGGATGTTGCGGTAGCACGGATACCCGGGACTGGTGATTGCCACCCGGTCGCCGACGTCGAAACACGCCAGGAAAGCGAGCAGGAACCCGCCCGACGAACCCGTCGTAATGACGACGGCGTCCGGATCGATGTCGAGGCCGTGACGGGTCAGGTACGCCTGGGCGATGGCAGAGCGCAGCTCGGGAATCCCGAGTGCCACGCTGTAGCCCAGCGGGCTGCTGTCCAGTACCGCCTTCGCGGCGTCGACAACGGGCTTGGGTGCGCCGGCACTGGGTTGGCCGGCCGACAGGTTCACCAGGTCGCCGTGCGTGCGCTGCCGCTCTGCAGCGGCCAGCCAAACATCCATCACATAGAACGGCGGGATGCCGGCACGCAGCGAAACGCGCCGCCCTCTTTTGCTCCTCTCATCCGCGTCGCTCACCCGAGCCAGGCTAGAACACGCCCTGCACTGAAGCCGCCGCACCAGGCGATTTAGTACACTACTTAACGAAATTGCTCTCCATAGTTGCGGAGGACGGTCATGGGCGATTCGGCGGCCATCGGACGGCTGGACTTCTGGACCTTCATCGAGTTGGCAAAGACCCGACTGGGCTTCGAGTTCGGCTTGGGCGGGCTGTCGGCCACCGAGGTGCTGCTGACCCTCAACCGTGCCTCGATGGCAATCACCTACGACCTGGAGTCGGCGGTACATCGGCCACGAGGTCTGTCGTGGGCGTCGTTCCGGCTGCTCTTCGTCACCTGGCTGGCCGGCCCCCTGGAGCCGAAAAAAGCCGCTGAGCTCGCCGGTGTGACCAAGGCGGCGGTGTCCAACCTTGCCAAGTCGCTTGTCGACGCCGATCTGCTGACCCGCACGCCGACCGACCGTGATGGCCGATCGGTGCAGCTGGCTTTGACCGACGATGGCCGGCGCCAGATGCACGCGCTGTTCGGCGAACAATGCGAACGTGAACGGGCGTGGGTCGGTGTGCTGACGCCGGCCGAACAACACATCCTGGTCATGCTGCTCAACAAGCTGATCGCGGGCCGCACCGACTTCGACGTTCGTACCCGCTCGTGATCTCACCGCAAGGTATTGATTCCGGCTCGAAGAATAGTTAATGTATGAACTACTTGAGCGATCATCCAGAAAACCGATAAGACTCTAGGGGCAGCCGTGGCGTTCTATCGGCACTCGGATCGATCCCCCCGAAGCGACACACTCAGCATCGCCGCCCCGACGGCGAGCTCTACTACGAAGAATTGATCGGTGAAGAGGGCTTCTCATCGGACTCGTCGCTGCTCTATCACCGACACATTCCGTCGGCCATCGTCGATGCGACCCCGTGGCAGCTCAACGATCAGACGACCGTGCCGAATCATCCGCTCAAACCGCAGCATCTGCGGCTGGCCGATCTGTTCCCCGAGGACACGCGGGCCCGCACGGACGTGGTGACCGGCGCCGACTCATCCTCGGGAATCAGGAGGTGCGGATCTCTTACGTCGTCGCGGCCGCTGATTCCCCGTTGTACCGCAACGCCGTCGGAGACGAGATCGTCTACATCGAATCTGGCCGCGCACTCGTGGAAACGGTGTTCGGTCCGTTACCGGTACGGCAGGGTGATTACGTCCTCATTCCGCGTGCCACCACGCACCGGTGGCTGCCCGATTCCGCAGAACCACTGCGCGCGTATGCCATTGAGGCCAACGGCCATATTTTTCCGCCGAAGCATTACCTGTCACGATTCGGGCAGTTGCTGGAGCACGCCCCATACTGCGAGCGCGACCTGCACGGTCCGGCCGAACTCTGCTCCGCCGACGGCACCGACGTTGAGGTGTTGGCCAAACACCGCGGCGCCCGGGGTATCACTCGCACGCGCTGTGTGTACGCCGAGCACCCGTTCGACGTGGTGGGGTGGGACGGCTGCCTATACCCGTACACCTTCAACATCTCGGACTTCGAACCGATCACCGGGCGGTTCATCCAGCCACCTCCCGCGCACCAGTCGTTCGAGGGCGACAACTTCGTCATCTGCAACTTCGTTCCGCGCAAGGTGGATTACCACCGCCGGCGATTCCCGTGCCGTACTACCACAGCAACGTCGACTCCGACGAGGTGATGTTCTATGTGGGCGGCGATTACGAAGCCCGCAAGGGGTCCGGCATCGGGCAGGGGTCGATATCGCTGCATCCCGGCGGTCATGCGCACGAACCGCAGCGCGGCGCCGTCGAGGCAAGCGTCGGCGCCCAAGAATTCGACGAACTTGCGGTGATGGTCGACACCTTCCGACCGCTTGAACTCGGCGAAGGCGCCGTCGCGGACGAGGATCCGACGTATGCCTGGAGCTGGGCAGGGCGGGTGCTGCAGCCGTGATCCTCGACCAGATCCTTGACGACGCAGCGCTTTTCCCTCCTGGCGACGCCCCCGCCGAAAGTGCGGTGCCCGCCCATGTCGAGCACCGCCGGTCCACGCGCGCTCCGTATGTGGGCCCGTTCATCGTGCCGGCGTCCCGGTTGGCCGAGCTCGCAACCCTGGCGGCGGACACGGTCGTAGATCGGCTCGACATTGCCCTAACCTTCAGCGGCGGTCCCGACACGGTCGCGGAAACGTTTGCGCGCGCCGCCTGCCTCGACCACATCCGGGTAAAGGCGGTCGAGGTGGCGATTCCGGCCGGCCTCACCGTTCCCGCCGCGGTGTCCACGCTCACTACCGAGGTGCCCGAATCCGTTCTTGCTTTCGTAGAAATGCCTCGCGACGAACGACGCGGTGAGTTGATCGCCGCATTTGCGGACACCGACCTACGGGCCAAGTTCCGTACTGGCGGCGTTACCGCCGACGCCTATCCCGATGAACCCGAACTGGCTGAGACGATTCACCTCACTGTTGCCCGTCGCCTACCATCGCCACCGCCGGCCTGCACCACGCGGTCCGCAACACCGACGCGGCGACAGGATTCGAGCAGCATGGGTTTCTCAACATCATCGCCGCGG
>CAWCXH010000016.1:0-26364 GCA_963799495.1 uncultured Actinomycetota bacterium | reverse complement strand
TGACGCAGCAACTCGTCTAGGTCGGCGGTCACGAGCGGTAGCCTATCCGCAGCCGCGAGCGTCGTCATGGTAATCGCAATCTGGGCGGCCTCGGCACGAAAAACGATGTGCGAGCGCAATATTCGCGGAAGCCGGGGCGGTCGGCCATATAGTTCTCGGTCCGCCGTGCGCCGGTGGCGTACACCAGGAAGTAGGTCATCAGCAAAGGTGAGGCCACCGTCGACAGCGACGGCCAGCCGGTGATGGTCGCCAGCCACAACCCCCACCACACGCATGCGTCGCCGAAGTAGTTGGGATGCCGCGTCCATGCCCACAGGCCGCGGTCCATTACCACGCCCCTGTTGGCCGGGTCGGATTTGAAACGCCGCAGCTGGTGGTCGCCGACGCCCTCGAACGCTACGCCGACACCCCACAACGCCAGACCGGCGATCAGCACCGGCCACAACGCCACCGGCGTCGGCGCTTGCACCGCCGAGAGTTGCAGCGGCAGCGAGACAAACCAGGTTGCCGCCGCCTGGATCACGAAGATCTTGCCCACGACATGGCCTGCCGAGAAGTCACCGTCCAGCAGGTCGCGGTAACGGGGGTCCTCGCCCTTTCCCGCGGACTTGACGTACATGTGCCAGGCCAGCCGCAAGCCCCACACCGAAACCAGTGCCAGCAGCAGGATTCGGCGGAACAGGTCGCCGGTGCCCAGCGCGGCGGCGACGGGGCCACCGCCACGAAACCCAGACCCCACGCGATATCGACGACGTCGTAGCGGCCGATGCGCCGCCCGATGAGAAACGTGATGCCGTGCACCACAACCAGGATCGCCAGCGACGCGACGGCGACGACGAGGAGGTTCATCGTCCACCTCCGGTCGGTGCGAAGGCCCACTGGTACACGTCGAGATATCCGCTGCGGAAACCGGCTTCGGAGTAGGCCAGGTAGAGCTCCCACATCCGCCGAAAGACTTCGTCGAAACCCAACGCCGCCAACGTGTCCCGGCGTTGGAAGAACTCTCACGCCACAGCCGCAACGTCTCGGCGTAGCGCGGGCGCAGCGACAGCACGTCCACCGTGCGCAGCCGCGTGTGCCGCTCGGTGATCCCGATGATCGCCTCGGTCGAGGGCAGCAGACCGCCGGGGAAGATGTATTTCTGGATCCAGGTATAGGTGTCGCGGGTGGCCAGCACCCGATCGTGCGGCATGGTTATGGCCTGGATCGCGACGCGTCCTCCCGGGGCCACCAGCCGGTCCAGCGTCCGAAAGTAGTCGGCCAGAAGCGGTATCCCACCGCCTCGACCATCTCGACCGACAGCACGGCGTCGTAACGGCCGTCAACGTCGCGGTAATCGCGCAACTCGATCTGCACCCGGTCGGACAACCCGGCGGCCGCAACGCGTTGTTGCGCTAGGTGCTGTTGTTCGGCCGACAATGCTGACCGAGCGGATCTCCGCGCCCCGCGCGGCGGCGCGGATGCACAGTTCCCCCCCCCCGGTCCCGATTTCGAGCACCCGGCTACGCGGGCCGACCCGGGCGATGTCGAGCAGGCGGTCCACCTTGCGGCGCTGCGCGTCGGCGAGGCGTTGCGGTGTTGCCGGAACCGAATCGAACAATGCACTCGAGTAGGTCATGGTTTCGTCGAGAAACTCGGCGAACAGGTCATTGGAAAGGTCGTAGTGCGCAGAGACGTTCCGCCTGGCCTGCGTGGGGCTGTTGTGCTGGGTGCGCGGCGCACCGGCCACGGCGATCGGCCGAAGCCGTTGCAGCGCAGCCGGAACCAGCTCGGTGACCGACTTGGCCAGTTCGGTGAGCACACCGACGAGGTCCCCGGAGCTCCATTCACCGGCCATATAGGACTCGCCGAAACCGATCAGGCCGTAGCGGCCGATGCGGCGCGCCAACGCGTCGGGCCGGTGAATGACCAGGGTGGGCAGTGTCGGGTCGGCCGCACCCACCACAGACCCGTCCGGGTAGCGCAGGCGCAGCGGCAGACGTGCCGCCGCGCGGCGGAGCAGCCGATCGGCGATCGACCCCGACACGACGCCGAGTGGACCACCCGGGACCCGCGCCACATTTGGCCAGCGCACCGAATCAATTGTGCTGCCGACCGTTCCGGCGATGTCAACGCTCACAGCTGCTGGACCCTTTCGCTCTCGGCCTCCTGAACGCGCGGCACCACCGGAACCCGGCGCAGCCACAGCGTGATGCCCTGCACCCGAATCCCCAACGCCCCCATCAGTGGTGCCAGCGGCGCCACCAGTTGCAGCCGCAGCACCTCGCCGATGCCGGCCGGTCGCCGTTCGCCGCGCAGCGTGGCGACGAACGCGGGCTGATTGTCGCGGTGCAACGAGATCGTCACGTCGAGTTCTGCATCCGGCAGCGGCGCGCGCACCAGGTAATAGCCGTCGACGTCGTTGAACGGGGAAACGTAGAGCTTCTTCATCACGATCGCCGGCGTGCCGTATCGGGTGGACAGATAGGCTTGCCCGACCGCCGTAGGTGTTGTGTACCTCCGCGATGACGTGGCGCAGCACGCCGTCGGCGTCATGGCACCAGTACAGGCTCAGTGGGTTGAAGACGTGGCCCAGCAGCCCTGGCCTGCAGCAGCGCGGTGACGGTGCCACCGCGCAGGTCGATGCCGCGGTCGGTCAGAAACGCATCGAGCCGCTGCCGCAGTGAGTCCATTCGGCTCGCCGGCCTCAGAATCCCAGAGGTGATCGCGGGCGTCGAACCTGGCGAATGGCCGCAGCCAGCGGGGCAGCCGCGGCAGATTGTCGATGTCGACATACCAGCTGTAGCCGCGGTGTTCGAAGTAGTGGCGCACCGGCGCCCGGCGCAGGTGAGTGATTCGGGTGCGGTAAAGCGCAGGTGTCAGCATGCCACCGCCTCGAGTCGCCGGCGTCGGGCCGTCGGCCAGTCCGCGCCGAGGCGACGTGCCGCGGCCAGGCCCGAAGCCGCGCCGTCTTCGTGGAATCCCCAGCCGTGATACGCCCCGGCGAACACCACCCGATCGTCGTTCAGTGTCGGTAGAAGTTGTTGAGCGGCAACCGACTCCGGGGTGTACATCGGATGGCTGTAGGTCATCTCGTCCAGCACGGTCGCCGGGTCGACGTGGTCGTGTCCGCCCAGCGTCACCAGGAAGCGGCGCGGACCCGCCAGCCGCATCAATCGGGTGACGTCATAGGTGACCAGCACATCGTCGCGATCGGGGGTCACCCGGTAGTTCCATGATGCCCATGCCCGTCGGTGCCGCGGCAACACCGATTCGTCGGTGTGCAGTTGGCGCGCGGTTGCGTGCAGTACGGGATGGCGCCCAGAACCGCCCGTTCGGCGGCGGTCGGCTCGGCGAGCATCAGCAGGGCCTGATCGGGATGAGTGGCGATGACCCCGGCGTCGAAGAGCCTGGGGCGTCCACTGCCGACGGATACCAGCACGCCCTCGCGCACCCGCTGCACCGAACGCACCGGGATGCCGGCGGACACCTCGTCTAGGCGGGTGAGGATCGCCTCCACATAGGCGGCCGACCCGCCGACCACGGTGCGCCAGGTCGGCGAGCCGAACACCGACAGCATGCCGTGGTGATCGAGGAAGACGAACAGATAACGGGCCGGGTAGCGCATCGCCTCGCCGGGCGGGCACGACCACACCGCCGCCACCAGCGGCGTCATGAAGTAGTCGATGAAGTAGCGCGAAAAGTGGTGCCGGTCCACGAACGCGCCGAGCGTCTCGTAATCGTCGCCCGGGGTTTCGAGCAACCGGGTCGCCTCCGCGTGGAAGCGCTTGATCTCGGCGAGCATGACCAGATAGCGCGGACGGGTCAGCGTGGACCAGGACGGGAAGAGGCCGCCGAAGCCGCGGGCGCCGGCGTACTCCAGCCCGCTGTCGTCGTCGCACACCGACATCGACATGTCGGTTTCCTGTGTTGCTACCTCGAGTTCGTCGAACAGCCGGCACAGCGTCGGGTAGGTGCGGTCGTTGTGCACCAGGAAGGCGGTGTCGACGCCGACGATGTTGCCGTCGCCGCGGTTCAGGTAATGGGTGTGCGCGTGGCCGCCGATGCGGGTGTCGGCCTCGAACAGCGTTACGCGATCACGCGCCGACAACATGTACGCGGCGGTCAGTCCGGCGATTCCGCTGCCGATCACGGCGATCGAGCGTCCGAAGGGGTCCAAGTGTTTCACAGCCACTATTCGGAGCCACGCGGTGATCGGACGGGTGTGTAGCATCCCGAAGGTGGTGGCGACCGTTTTTCGCAACGGGACGATCTGGACCGGGACACCAGATCAGACCACCGACGCGGTGCTGGTCGTCGACGGTGTCATCGACGCACTGGGCGAACCGGCGCGACGAGCGGCATCCGATGTCGAGGAGGTCGACCTCGACGGCGGATTCCTGATGGCCTCGTTCGGCGACGGTCATGCCCATCCGCTGTTGGGCGGGCTGGAATCGGTCGGACCGCCGGTGCGGGCGTGCACCTCTGTCGACCAAATCATCGATGCCGTCCGAAAGTTCGGTGACGAACACCCCGACGACGAGTGGATCGTCGGGGCCTCCTACGACGGCAGCCTCGCCCCGGACGGGCTGTTCGACGCGCGTTGGCTCGACGCCGCCGTCCCTGACCGTCCTGTGGTGCTGCGGGGATGGGATTACCACACCGCCTGGTGCAACTCGGTTGCCCTCGACCGAGCCGGCGTCACCGCGGACACCCCGGACCCGGTGCTCGGCGAGATCCCGCGCCGCGAGGACGGCTCGGTGCTCGGGACGCTGCGCGAATGGGGGGCGGTCGACCTGATGACGGCCGTCATGCCGCAACGCGATGAGGACGTGCGGGTGGCGGCGCTTGGGACGGCGGCCGACTACTACCTGGCGCGGGGAGTGACCTGGGTGCAGGACGCCTGGGTCGAGCCGGGCGACGTCGACACCTACGTCGAGGCCGCCCGGCGGGGCGCGCTGCGCATCCGGTTCAACCTCGGGCTCTACGCCGACCCCCGGTACTTCGACTCGCAGTCGGCCCATTTCGCCGAGGTGCGCAGGCGTGTCGAGGAGCTCGGAGCGGACCTGCTGACCGCGCGGACGGTGAAGTTCTTCGCCGACGGTGTGGTGGAGAACGAGACCGGCGCGCTGCTGGCGCCGTACTGCTCCTCGCTGCACAACCACGGCATGCAGGTGTGGGAGGGCCGGTCGCTGGCCGAGGCGGCGCGGCGGGTCGACGACCTCGGCCTGCAGGTCCACATCCACGCGATCGGCGACGCCGCGGTCCGCCAGGCGCTGGACGCGATCGAGTACGTCGCCGATTCCAACGGCCCGCGCGACCGGCGGCCGGTCATCGCACACGCGCAACTCGTCGACGACGCTGACATCGACCGGTTCGCGCGGCTCGGTGTCATCGCCAACATGCAGCCGCTGTGGGCGCAGATGGATGCGCTGATGACGGTGCTGACGGTTCCGCGGCTGGGCGCCGAACGCGCCGCGAGGCAGTACCGGATGCGGACCATCGACGAGTCCGGGGCGCGGCTCGCGTTCGGCTCGGACTGGCCGGTGTCCTCGGGAGCGCCGCTCGACGGCCTGGCCGTCGCGGTGTCCCGGCGCACCGCGGACGGACAACCGGAAGGCGGATGGACCCCGGCGGAAATCCTCACCATCGAGCGCGCGCTGATCGCCGGCACCGCGGGTGTCGCCGAACAGGCCTACGCCGAGGGGGTCTGGGGGCAGATCGTGCCGGGCGCCAGCGCCGACCTGGTGTGGCTCGACCGGGATCCGCGCAGCACGCCGCCGCTGGAACTGCCCGCATTGCGTGTGCGGGCGACCTATCTTCAGGGCAGGCCGGCTTATTCGGCCGTGAGTTGAGGAGAACACCATGTCATCGACAGCGCCGGCCGATCCCACCGCCCCCTACCCGGAATCCGAGGCAGGCGAAGGTCACCTGCGCCGAGCGCTCGGCCTGCCGTCGCTGGTGCTGTTCGGCCTGGTCTACATGGTGCCGCTCACCGTGTTCACCACCTACGGCATCGTCACGGAAATCACGGGCGGCCGACTGTCGGTGGCCTACCTGGTCACGCTGGCGGCGATGGTGTTCACCGCGCGCTCGTATGCGCGGATGGCGGCCGCCTATCCTGTGGCCGGTTCGGCATATACCTACTCGCAGAGGTCCTTTGGGGCACCCATCGGTTTCCTCGCGGGCTGGTCCCTGCTGCTCGACTACCTGTTCCTGCCGATGCTGAACTACCTCGTCATCGGCATCTATTTGAACGCAGCCATTCCCGCGATACCGCCTTGGCTCATCGTCGTCGTCACCATCGCCATTGTGACCGTCCTGAACATCGTCGGCATCGTCTCGGTGGCCAGAGCCAACTTCTTGATCATCGCGTTGCAGGCGGTCTTCATCGTCGTCTTCATCGTGCTGGTCCTCGTCACGCTGTCAGGGAGCGGCACCGTGGACCTGCTCGCACCGCTGGCCGGCGACGACAGCGCCCCCGGGTTCAGCCCGGTGTTGGCCGGTGCCGCCATCCTGTGTTTGTCGTTCCTCGGATTCGACGCGGTGTCAACGCTTTCCGAGGAGGCAAAGGACCCGACCCGCAGCGTGCCCCGCGCCATCATGATCGCAACGCTGGTGTCGGGTTTGATCTTCATCGCGCTGTCCTACCTGGGGCAGCTGGTGTTCCCGTCCAACGAGTTCGCCGACGTCGACGCCGGCGCGCTGGACGTGATGACCACCGCGGGCGGCCAGTTCCTCGAGACCTTCTTCACCGCCGCCTATGTGGCCGGTGCGCTGGGGTCGGCGATCACCTCGCAGGCCTCCGTGGCGAGGATCCTCTACGCCATGGGCCGCGACGGCATCCTGCCGCGACCGATCTTCGGCCACGTCTCGCCCCGGTTCAGCACGCCGGTCTACGCCATCCTTGTGGTCTCCGTGGTATCCCTGCTGGCCGTGGTGATCGACCTGGCCACGCTGGCATCGGTCGTCAGTTTCGGTGCGCTGGTGGCGTTTTCGGCGGTCAACCTCAGCGTCATCAAACACTACTTCGTCGACAGGGCCGCACGCGGCGGATGGGGGGTCTTCAACAATCTGATCCTGCCGTTCATCGGCTTCGCGTTCACCGTCTGGCTGTGGACCAACCTGTCCGGGCTCACCCTGGTGATCGGATTGTGTTGGCTGGCAGCTGGATTCGTGTGGCTTGCCGTCGTCACCCGCGGCTTCCAACGTCCGACACCCGTCCTCGAACTGGAGGAGTAGCCCCTCAGTTCGGGCAGTACACCGCGTCCAGGACCGCGCCGCGCGGGTCGTCGGCAACCGACTCCGACCGCGGCGACTGCGTGAGCGTCACCGAAACAGCCGGCCCGTCAAATGATTTCGCCATCAGGCTGTGATACCCCTCGATGCCGCCGCCGTGGCCCCACACCGTGACGCCGCAGGGCAGCGCTATGCTGCTCAGGCCCAACCCGTAGCCGAATCCCGGTCCGGTCTCGGGCCATTCGACGCTGTTCATCATCTCTTCGAGTTGGGCCCGGGGGATGACCCGGCCGTCGAGCAGCGCGGTGATGAACGCGGAGGTGTCCTCGTTGGTGGAGACCAGCGATCCCGCCATTCCCGCCGCGGACGCGTTGAACGCCGTGACGTCTTTGCGTTGGTCGTCGATGAGTTCGTAGCCGTGCGCGAACGGTGCACGCAACCCGGTGTCGCCCGGGGCGGGGAAATAGGTGTCGAACAGGCCCAGCGGCAGCGTGATTCGCCGGGTGATCTCCTCGGCGGCGGGCCGACCGGTGACCGCCTCGATCAGTAGGCCGGCGATGATGTAATTGGTGTTGGTGTAGGTCATGGCGGTGCCCGGAGGGAACTGGCCGGGTTTGGCCAGTGCCGCGTCGAGCATCTGATCCGCTGTCACCGGCTCCTCGGGTGGTTCGGAGACGGCGTCGAAGTACTCCGGCAGGCCGCTCTGGTGGCGCAGCAGCTGGCGCACCGTGATGGCGTTGGCATCGATTCCGGTGCCGTGGATGCGGCCGGGGAGGTAGGTCTCGATGGGGGCGTCGAGGGCGACCCTGCCCTCGGTGACGAGTTGCAGCACCGTCGCCGCGACGAATGTCTTGGTGATGCTGGCGGCACGGATATGGGTGTGCGGGACGAAGCCGGTGCGGGCGTCGACGTCGGAGTATCCCGCGGCGTGCCAGGTGATGTTCGCGCCATCGCGGACGACGGCGACGCCACCGGCGAGGCCGTCGTTCGAGACGATGTTGGCCAGGGTTTCGTCGACGGCGGCGGTGTCGGCGTGAGCGGGTATGGCGGTCAAACCCAGCAGCAGAACGACCGCTGCAATGATCGCTTTGCGCACTAGGCCGAGCGTAGTTACCAGGAGTGGGCGGTCGCGACGAGCCCCTGGACCAGCGCGGACGTCGGGGGGGCCAGCCCGTCGTCACCGGGCAGCGGGCTGCGGGGGCTGATGCCGCGCACCCGCGGTGACAGTTCGAGCTGCGTTCCACCGCCGCGCACCCGGTTCACCGGGTTGTCGGGGTGCAGGCCCCGCAGCTCACGCGGGATGGCGTCCAGATCGGTGACGACCCGGTAGCCGGGCACCACGACGTGCTGCGCCAGATGCGTGGCCAGCGTCCGGTTCCGCCCACCGGCCAGCAGCTGGGTGCTGCGTCCGATCCGGCCGTACCCGTGCAGCGCCACCGCGACCTCGACATGGTCGAGAAACTCGGCGAGCCGTACCGATTCCTCGGCGCGGTAGAGCGCCGACGGCAGGTGATGCGGGTAGCGATCGGGGTGGCGCACCACGTAGACCGAGGCGCCGGCAGCGTCGGCGGCCCGCTCGGCGATGACCTCCGTCATCTGCTCCAGCCCGCCACCGTGGATGGCCATGAAACCGAATCGCGAACGAAGCGTGCTGCCCTCGACGATGCCCGGAGCGGCGAGCAGCTCCGTAAGCGACCGTGGCGCAGGCGAACTCGACTTGTCCCCGCGGTGCGGCCAATGCGACGGGTCCCAGCGGTGCAGGAACTCGATCCACCGATGCGGCAGGCCGTGGTGGACGGCGCCGTCGATGATGCGCTCCAGGTAGCCGGGTCGCGGCGCACCGGGGTCGACCCGGTGGTCGATGTACACCCACGCTTCCGACGGGCCGTCGTCGGTGTGCACGGTGAGCCGGTCGCGGCGGTACCGCACCGGCACGCCCTCGGCGCTGTCCAGGGTCGCGAGGTCGTGGTCGGAGACCTGCCATACCACGCCATGCACCTGGGAGCCGTCGAACGGTTCCACGGTGGCCACACCGCGCTCGTTGATCAGCCAGTCGTGGTTTGACAGCATCGCCGGCCGGGGATTCGCGGCGCCGGGGCATCGCTGAGCCATCTGCCTCACGCACAGGTTGGACCCGTACGCGAAGTATGCGTGCTTACCGGCCCGCATTCAGCCTGTGACGGTCAGATAGATCAGCACCACGTTAAGCAGACTAATCAACGCGGCCACGATCCACCCAAGCGCTGTGGTCACCCGGTGGTTCGTGTCGTCGCCCATCAGGGCTCGATCACTGGTCAGCCGCACCAACGGAATCAGGGCGAACGGGATCCCGAAGGACAGCACTACCTGCGACAACACCAGCGCACGGCTGGGGTCCACCCCGACCGCCACGATGACCAGCGCCGGGATGAGGGTGATCAGCCGGCGCAGCAGCAACGGGAACGAGATACGAAGCAGGCCCTGCATGATCATCGCGCCGGCGTAGGCGCCCACCGAGCTCGACGCCAGACCGGAAGCCAGCAGCCCGATTGCGAAGAACAACGCGACCGTCGGCCCCAGCGTGTCGCCCACCGCGGCGTGCGCACCCTCGATGGAGTCGGTGTTCTCGCGGCCCTGCAGATTGGTGGCGGCCACCAGCAGCATCGCCAGGTTCACGGCGCCGGCCACCAGCATCGCCAGCCCGACGTCCATCCGGGTGACGCGCAGCAGCCAGCGCCGCTGTTCACCCTGTGGGTGACCGTGCCGGTCGCGGGCCAGCCCGGAGTGCAGGTACACGGCGTGCGGCATGACCGTCGCGCCCAGCATCGCGGCAGCCAGCAGTACGCTTTCGGCCCCGTCGAAGCGCGGCAGCAGACCGGCGGCGACGTCGCCGGGCGGCGGCGGCTCGACGAACAGGCTGGTGAGGAACCCGATCGCAATGACCAACAGCAGGCCGCTGATGACCCGTTCGAAAATCCGCTGCCCACCGCGGTCCTTCACAACCAGCAACAGCAACGACACGATGCCGGTGATCACACCGCCCACCAGCAGTGGCAAGTCGAAGAGCAGATACAGAGCGATGGCGCCGCCGACCACCTCGGCGAGATCGGTGGCCATGGCGACCAACTCGGCCTGCAGCCAGTAGGCGATCCGGGTCCGCTTGCGGGTGTGGTCGCCCACCGCCTCGGGCAGCGTCCGACCGGTGACCAGTCCCAGCTTGGCGGACAGGTACTGCACCAGACCTGCCATGGCGTTGGCCAGGAAGATGACCCACACCAGCAGGAAGCCGAACTGGGCGCCGGCGCTGACGTTGGCCGCGACGTTGCCGGGGTCGACATAGGCGATGGCGGCGACGAACGCCGGTCCGAGCAGGTACCAACTCGGCCGCAGCCGCACCTCGGTGTCCTGTATCAACTAACCACTCTCTATCCGGATGGTCGAATAGAAAAGTTAGGTTAGCCGAAAAGGTACCGGGCGCTCAATCCCTGTCGCGGCTGAAGTCCCAGGAAATGCCGTCGCGATCGCAGAGGTAGTAGGGCTCGCACACGCCATGGGGCGTGTTGCCCCCGGTCTCCTGGCTACTCAGAATCCGATGCCGATGCCGAAGCCGAAGCCGCCGAATGGCCAGCCCAACCATGGACTGATGAATGCCGGGGGTGACGTGACAATTTGAGTACTTCCTCGGGTCTGGCACTGCGTGGTTCTCGGGCCGGTGTTCGTGCATTCCGGGGCCGCCGCGGCAACCGGCGCAAGCAGTACCGCAGCGCTCACGCCGACCGCCGCCAAAAGCGGTGTCAGATAGCGTATCTCGATTCGCACCATTGGGCCTCCTTAATAGGCCGCGAAGGTGTTGTTAACGGTGGCCTCCGCCACCGCCGTGGCCACCGCCACCGAAAATCAGTGCGGCGCCGTAGAACTCGTCGTCCCATGGATAGGGATAAACCGGCTGCACGACGGGAGGCGTTGCATTGAGTTGCACGTTGCCCGGTGTCGCGCATTCGGTCGTGGAGCCGCCGGAGACGACATCACCGCCGACGTTGATGCACGTCGGCAACGGGGGTTCGGGCTGGGCGCTGGCGATGGGTGCCGCCAGGAACATGGCCGCGGCGCCCGCCGCCGCGATCAGCGGGATCAGATAGCGCAAGGTCGTCCGCATAGGTACGTCCTTCTGTTCAGTTCCCGCCCTATTGGCCAGCGTACAGCCCTTTTCCGGTGATTAGGGGCAAGTCCAGCGTCGTCCTGATTCCGGGCGGTGCGGCCACCACCGCGGGTATCGCGTTGACGATGCGTGCGGCGGTGGCGACCAAATCGGCGTGGTTGTGGTCGCCCTTGCGGCTGCTCAGGCAGATGTCCATCGCGTAGGACGGTTCGCCGGTGATCTCGACCCGGTAGGAGCCCCCGGGCTGGGCCGGTTGCGGCCAGTTCGGGCACAGATCCTCACGCAGGCGGGTGACGTGTTCGAGCACGACGGCGGGCCGGCCGTCGAGCATGCCGCGCACCTCGAACCGCAGGCCCGCGGCGCTGCCCCTGGGGATATGGCCCGAGGCGATGTCGATGTCCTCGGGTGCCGGTTCCCGCACGTAGGTCTCGGTGACCTCGTCGAGTGAGATGCCCAGACCGGCGGCGAGCTGGCGGATCACCGAACCCCAGGCCAGGCTCAGCACGACGGGCTGCAGCAGCATCGGAATCTCGTCGAGCGGCTTGCCGAAGCCCATCACGTCGAACATCACGGTGGCGCTGTCATAGGTGGCGTAGTCGACGATCTCCATGCAACGGATCTCCTCGATGCTCTGGCACGTACCCGCCAGCGCAAGTGGCAGGAGGTCATTGGCGAAGCCCGGGTCGATGCCGTTGACGAACAGGCTCGCCTTTCCCCGCCTGGGCCGCGTCCTCGATCGGTCCGATGAGTTCGTCGGGGAGGACCTGCCACGGGTACTGCAGGAACACCGGCCCACTGCCGACGACGTTGACGCCTGCGGCCAGGATGCGCCGGTAGTCCTCAAGCGCCTCCGGAAGTCGGTTGTCGGCCATCGCCGTGTAGACCGCGCATTCGGGTTCGGCGGCCAGCACGGCTTCGAGATCGTTGGTAGCGGTGATGCCGGTCGAATCCTCAAGTCCCACCAGCTCGGCCGCATCCTTGCCGGCTTTCGATTCGCTCGACACCCACACGCTGGTCAGCTCGAATTGTGGGTTGGTGATCAGCTCGGTCAGCGCGTGACCGCCGACGTTGCCGGTGCCGATCTGCGCGACGCGAATGGCCATGGGTGTCTCCTCTAGAGATCCTGGATGGGCAGGTCGAGATTCGGGAACGTGATGCCGCCGTCGACTTCGAGCGTCTTACCGGTGAGGTAGCTGCTGGCCGGCGAGGCGAGATAGATTGCGGCAGCGGCGATGTCGACGGGATCGCCCAGTCTGCGCATCGGTGTCACCTTCTCCATCGGGGCGCGCAGTTCGTCGTTGGCGGCCACCA
The DNA here is from genome assembly GCA_963799495.1 of uncultured Actinomycetota bacterium. GTDB lineage: Bacteria > Actinomycetota > Actinomycetes > Mycobacteriales > Mycobacteriaceae > Mycobacterium. The sequence continues at coordinate 13,697 of CAWCXH010000016.1, read as the reverse complement.
CGTCGAGTGCGGAGGTGAGTATCGAGCCGGGCGCGATGGCGTTGACGCGGATCTTCGGGCACAGGTCCAGCGCCGCCAGCCGGGTGTAATGGGCGAGTGCGGCCTTGGCGGTGCCGTAGGCGGCGAACCCCCGGCCGGCCAGTCGGCCCATGGTGGAGGTGATGTTGATGATGCTGCCCCCGCCGGAATGCTCGAGCATCAGCGGGACCGCGGCGGTGGTCAGGGCGTGTGCGGTGGACACATTGAAGGTGAAGGCGTCGCGCAGGTCCTTCGTCGAGGTGTTCAACAGCGCGTTCGGCATGGTCCCGCCGACGTTGTTGACGACGATGTCTAGTTTCCCGAACGCGTCGATGGCGGCGGGGGCGAGTTTCGCGGTGTCCTCCGGGTGGGCGAGGTCGGCGACGACGACGTGGGCGCGACGGCCGGCGCCCTTGATCTGTTCTGCGACGGCGTAGAGCTCGGATTGGGTGCGCGAGGCGATGACGACGTCGGCACCGGCTTCGGCGAAGGCCACCGCGATTGCCGCACCGAGGCCGCGGCCGGCTCCGGTCACCACCGCCACCTGGTCGTCGAGTCGGAACCTGTCGAGTATCACGTCTTTCCTCTTCCCGTTGTCGGGCGACACCGTAACAAGGCGGGGGTTTCCGGGTGGCCGTTTTCTGGAACAGGTTCTAGTTTGTTCAGAACATGTCGGTGACACGCAATAGGATCGAAGCTATGTTCGAATCAGAGCTGGCAGCCCTGGCCACGGTCGATGATGCTGCTGTGATCGACGGCTTGGGGTCATCGGCGCGGGAGGAGAACGCGGCGTGCGGGCGCCGGATGGCCGCGATGGGGGAGTTGTATGCGCGTCGGGCTCCCGAGGACGACGTGGAGCGGAGCTGCTGGGCCATCGATGGGCATGCGAACGTGGTGGCGGAGATCTCGGCGGCGTTGAACATCAGCCGGGGCCGCGCGGCGGGGCAGTTGCAGTTTGCGATCGCGCTGCGCGAGCGGCTGCCGAGGGTGGCCGAGGTGTTGGCCCGGGGGGCGATCGATTTGCGGATGATGGCCGCGCTGGTCAATCGCAGCGACAACGTCACCGACCCCGAGGTGTTGGCCCGGCTGGATGCGGTGTTGGCGCGGTGGGCGCCGAGGTGGATGCGCCTGTCGGGGCCCGGGTTGAGCGAGCGCATCGACATGTGGGTGGAGAAGTTCGACCCGACCGGGGTGCGGGAGCCGCGCCCGGCCCGGGAGAACCGGTATGTGGAGATCGGGCCGTCCAGCCCGGGGATGGCCGGGATTTGGGGCAACCTGGCGGTGACCGAGGGCGCGGCGCTCGATGACCGCCTCGAGGAGGTGGCGGGCACCGTGTGCCGCGATGATCCGCGCAGCCGCGCGCAGCGCCGCGCCGACGCGCTGATCGCGCTGACCAGCCAGCAGACCCGCCTGGCGTGTGGCTGCGGGTCGCCCGACTGCCCGGCCACCGGCGCCGCTACCGAGAAGCCGTTGGCTGCGGTGGTGATCCACCTGCTGGCCGAGCGGGCCAGCCTGGACCGGGCGTCGCCGGCGCCGGGGTATCTGCCCGGGTTCGGGGCGGTGCCCGCCCCGCTGCTGCGCGAGCTGGCCGGCACCGCCACACTCACGCCGGTACCGCTGCCCGCGCCGGTCGCCGAGCCGGGGTATCGGCCGTCGGCCGGACAGGCCGAGTTCGTGCGCTGGCGCGATCTGACGTGTCGGTTTCCCGGCTGCGATGCGCCCGCGGCGGTGTGCCAGATCGATCACACCATCCCCTACCCGCTGGGCCCGACGCACCCGTCGAATCTGAAACTGCTCTGCGTTTTTCAGCAGCAATTATGTGAAGTACGCTCTAGGCATGCGTGCTGCTGTGTATCTCCGTCAATCCCTCGATCGCACCGGCGAAGCGGTCGCCGTCGCTCGGCAGCGGGAGGACTGCGCCGCCATCTGCGCTGATAGGGGCTGGTCACCGGTCGAGTACGTCGACAATGACGTCTCGGCGTCGAACGGCAAGAAGCGACCGGCCTACGAGAAGATGCTCACCGACATCCGTGACGGCAAGCTCGGCGCGGTCGTCTGCTGGGATCTGGACCGGCTGCATCGCCGGCCCATCGAGCTTGAGTCCTTCATGCAGCTTGCCGACGAGCAGCACTTGGCGCTGGCCACGGTGTCCGGTGACGTGGACCTGTCGACCGCGCAGGGCCGTCTCGTCGCTCGGTTGAAGGGTGCGGTGGCCCGTCACGAGATCGATCACAAGGTGGCCCGGCAACTGCGCGCCGCCAAGCAGAAGGCCGAACGGGGAGAGCCACAGTGGAAACGCGCGTTCGGGTATCTCGGCGACACTCGCCAGCCCGACCCGCAGACCGCGCCGCTGGTCAAGCAGGCATACGCCGCGGTGCTGGCCGGTTCGTCGCTGAAAGACATTGCCCGCCTGTTCAACGACGCCGGCGCGCACGGGCTTAACGGCAAGCCGTGGACGCAATCAACGGTGTCGCTGTTTCTCCGCAAGGCCCGCAACGCCGGTCTGCGCGCCCACAACGGCGAGATTGTCGGCAAGGGCACCTGGCCGCCGCTGGTGGACGAATCAACATGGCGTGCAGCCCAGTCCGTGCTCGACGCGCCCGGGCGGGCACCGGGACGCAAGAGCGTGCGACGGCACCTGCTGACCGGCGTACTACAGTGCGGCAACCCTGGCTGCGGGGGCTACCTGTCCGGGCAGTGGACCACGCAGAAGACGATCGCCTACGGCTGCAAGTCATGTCGCGGTGTGTCCATCCGCGCCGAGCATGTCGAACCGCTCATCATGGGTGTGATCGCCGGGCGGTTAGCCAAACCCGACGCTGTTGATTTGCTGCGCGCCGAACTGCACGACCAGGCCGAAGCCGAAGCCTTGCGGGTCGAGGCGAACGCACTGAACGCAGAACTGGACAACATAGGTGTCGAACGCGGCGACGGTCTGCTGACCGGGCGGCAGGCGAAGATCGCCACCGACCGCATCACCGAGAAACTGGCCGCGATCGAACGCCGCCAACAGGATCAAGAGAAACTGCGGGTGTTCGACGGCATACCGTTAGGCGAGCCCGAGGCCGCCGACGCGGTATCCCGGTTGTCACCGGATAGGCTGCGCGCCGTCATGAACGTGTTGATGGTCGTGACCGTGGCCACGGTCGGCAAGGGCGGGAAGGTGTTCAATCCGCAGCGGGTGCAGGTGAGGTGGCGGTGACGACGCCTGATCTGGATTACGGGGAGTTCTGGGGGCAGTTCTGGCGTCAGTTGGAGGAAGACGCCGCGAACGACCACGACGAGGCGATCCACAACGCCTACCAGCGTTTCGAGAACGCCGGCCTGATATCGAAAAGGACCGTTCACCGCTATCTGTGCGGCGGTTGCGGCAAGCCGCTTGCCACCGTTATCCGGCTGGGGGACAAGACGATTGCACGGACAACGGATTACAAGTTTTCGCCCGGGTTGAATCCGCAGCGCTCGGTGGAATCGGCGAGGCGGCGCAACACCCTCGACGGTGATCGGCACTGGCCCGGGCATACCTACGATGTCGACCAGCTGGCCGGGTGGGGGCCGCTGTCCGGTTTCGACGTGATCTGCCGTCACACCGCGGCCACCGTTCGTGCCGCCGACGTTCTCGAGGCCACCCGCGGTGTGACACCGGGACAACCCGGACCGCCGACACTGCTGTGAAATCCTCCTGCCTGTGCAGTAGCATGAGTAGCTAGTTGCCCGCCTGGGAAGGCATTCGGAATCGTGCAGGGCGCCGAACCCGAAGGGGTTCAGTGTGTCCAAAAATGGGGCAACGTCTCCTAAGAGATCGCTGCAGGGGCGCAACGCCGCGGCGAAGCGCTGGAATAGGGCCGACCGCGATGACATCGCCCGCGAGTACGCGACTCAGCGCATCTCCGACTACATCGCGGAGGTTCTTCGCGACGTCCCGGGGCTGACCGACCGCCAGTACAGCCAGTTGGCCGAGTTGCTGCGTCCCGCTCGCAGGGCCGCCGTGCAGGCCCGCCTGGCCGAGCTCGACGCGGGATCAACCGGTGGTGCGGCATGACGCGCGGCGATCTGGGGCCGCCTGGAAGGGAAAGACCCGGCGCCACCGCTAGCACCGGGCCGATCCAGAAGTCAGCAGACAGCACCACCGACAAGACCAAGATTACAGCCAGCCAGTTCCACGCAGGCGGGTTACGGCGGCGTCAGGCGGCGCTGCGGTTACCGCCGATCGGCCGGTGCGGGTGCATACGTGATCCAGACCTCGACAGGCATCGCTGCGGTGCGCGGCCGCTGAGCGATCACCAGGTCGACGGCTGGCGATGGGCCGCGATCGACATCATCGAGGACGGCCATGTGCCGATCGTGCCGGCTGAGGTAGTTCGGCGACTGTGGAAGCGCGGCGGCGGCGACCGGCAACTCGCACGGCAGCTTTACGAGTTGGTCGGCGGTGAGGTCACATGACCGACACGGCCATCAACATGCTGTGCAGCGACATCGAATGGGTGAAAGAACTCTACCCACGGCTCAAGCCGAGCGACGCGGTGATCGAACGGTATCGGGCGGCCATCGACCTGCTGCCACCCATCGTGGTGGCCCGCGGCCGCATCCTCGTCGACGGATTCCACCGCTGGCAGGCCCACCAACGTGAAGGCCTACCCGAGATCGCGGTGATCGACCTCGGCGAACTCAGCGACATCGAGATCGTCAAGGAGTCGTATCGGCGCAACAAAGCACACGGCCACCAGCTTGAAACCAGCGACAAGAAACGCGGAGCAGATCAGCTTTACCGCCAGGGCGTCCGGGACATCCAAGAGATCTGCGATCTGCTGGGCATCACGAAGTCGACCGCGGAGACATACCTGCGTGATGCGCGGCGCGATGAGAAGCGCGAACAGCAGGAGACGCTGTGGGATCGGCGGCTGGACTGTGAGTTCGACTCCTACAGCCAAGCGGCCGGCGCGATGGACATCACCGACAAGACGGCCAAGGCGTGGATCTCGGAATTTTCGGACCAATCCGTTTTCTCCGAGCCACCCGAGTCGCGGCAGGACTACGACATCTGGTCCTTCCCGACCGCCGACCCCGACGCCGGCGCGCAATCGTACTTCGGCGCGATACCGCCGCAGGTGGTGGAAAATCTGCTGTGGTACTTCACCGAACCCGGTGATGTGGTGGTGGATCTGTTCGCCGGATCGGGTACCACGATCGACGTCGCCAAAGCGGTGGGACGCCGGGTGTGGGCCGCCGACATTCGCGGTAACTACTACTCGCCGCATCTGCCGATCCACACTCACGACGCGCTCACGGGTTGGCCAGACGCAGCGCCCGCCCATGCCGATCTGGTGTTGCTTGACCCGCCGTACTGGCGGCAAGCACGAGGCCGCTACTCAAGCGAGCCAGGCGAACTCGCCGAAATGAGTCTCGACGACTTCAATGCCGCATGGTGCAAGATCGTCAAAACGGTGATGCCACACGCGAAGCAGGTGGCCTACATCATCTCGCCGACCACGCTGCTGCAAGACGAGCCCGCGCCGGTCGACCACGCATTCCAGATGCTGAGCCCGTTCCTCGACAACGGCTGGTCGATGTGGCACCGCATCATGGTGCCGTACACCACATACCAGTTCACCGGTATCGATGTTGAGCGCGCACGTAATGCGCGGCGGATGCTGCCGCTGTACCGCGATCTGGTGGTGCTGGCACCGTGAGCGCCGACGACATCGCCCGCGGCGAAGCCATCATCCGCAGCGGCAAGTACGCCCAGCCAGCGGTCGAATGGGTCGAAGGCAACGGCGACGGCATCCCGCCGCCGACCGAACCCGACGAACCACCCGACGACGGCGCCTGCATTACCCCCCCGAACAACACCGCAACACCGCAACACCGCACGTCAAGTGCGGTGCCAACCCTTGCGCTGTTGCGGCGCATCCTCGACGCCGTGGCCGACGAGGTGCGGTCTCGCGGCCTGGTCGGTGAAGAACGGCTGGCGCGGACGCTGTATCTGGTGCTCACCTCGCGGCTGCTCGACAAGCAGGTCTCCGCCGGGGTCAAAGGCCATTCGGCGTCGGGCAAGTCGTACACCGTCGAGACCGTGACCCGCTTCTTCCCACCCGAGGCCTACCTTGAGTTCACGGGCATGTCCGAGCGGGCGCTGGTCTACTCCACCGAGGAGTACGCCCACCGCACCCTCGTCGTCTACGAGGTGGTAGCCCTGCGGGAGGGCGTCGAAGACGACATGACCAGCTACTTTGTGCGGTCGCTGCTGTCTGAGGGTCGCATCGACTACGAGGTCACGGTCCGCGACAAAGAGGGTGGTTTCACCACCCGCAAGATCGTCAAGCAAGGTCCGACGAACCTCATTTTCACCACCACGAAGACGCGGGTTCACGCGGAGAACGAGACTCGGATCCTCTCCCTGGCCACCGACGATTCACGTGAGCAGACCGCGCGGGTGCTGCTTGAGCTCGCCGACGAAAGCAACGGTGACCGCGACCTGGAGCGGTGGCGTGACTTGCAGCGGTGGCTCGCTGATGCTGAGCACCGGGTGACCATCCCGTACGCCCGGCAGCTCGCGCAGCAGGTTGCACCCGTCGCCGTCCGGTTGCGCCGCGACTTCGGTTCGCTTCTCGCGCTCATCCGCGCCCACGCGGTGCTGCACCAGGCCAGCCGCGCACGTGACGCCGCAGGCCGCATCGTCGCCACTCTCGACGACTACGCTGTGGTCCGCGACCTGGTCGCCGACGCCATCGCCGAGGGTGTCGGCTCGACGGTCTCCGTCACCGTGCGGGAGACCGTGGCGGCGGTGAAGGCCCTTGCATGTATAGAGGGTGTCGCGCTGCGCGCAATCGCCGAGAAACTACAGCTCGACAAGTCGAACGTGAGCCGGCGGGTACGTATGGCCGCCGATGGCGGCTATCTACGCAATCTGGAGGACAAGCGCGGCAAGCCCAGTCGGTGGGTTATCGGCGACCCGCTACCCGAATCGGCTGATCTGCTACCGGACCCAGCGCAACTCGCAACAGTTGGCACCACACCTGACCAGCAGTGTTGCGGTGTTGCGGTGGTATCTGAGGGAGAGAACGATGACCGATCACGACGATGACCGCAACGACGACGAGATGCTGGACTGGCTGCGTCAAGCGTTCGACCGCGCCGACAACCCACCACACGAATACGCCGGCGAAACCATCGGGTTGACCCGCGAAGACCTGCTCGCGCAGAACGAGGCGGCCGGCACCTGGGCCGAGGTCACCATCCCGGGCAAGGTCGACTTCGACGTCGACGGCGTGCCGAGCGGCGTCGGCCCGTCCACCACCGAAGCGGTATACCGCGGGCCCACCGTCGTCACCCGCTCCCAGCTGGCCGCGCTCGACTTGACGCCAGAAGACGTTCCCAATCTGGTCGTGATGGACGACCCGCCAGAAAGGCAAAACCTATGAACGACAACACCATCGACACCACCGAACCGGTCGACGAGGACACCACGGCCGCCGAATCAACCACGGTTGACAGCGCCGACGTCGCGGATCATCCCGACACCGAGGGCGACACCGACGACCAGGACGCCGGTCTGGGCCGCGAGGCTGCGAAATATCGCCGACGGTTACGCGCCGTCGAAGCCCAGCGCGACGAGCTCGCGCAACGCGTCGAAGCCCTGCAGCGCGCCGAGGTTGAACGCCAAGCCGCCGCAGCACAACTCAGGCCCGCCGCCCTGTGGTCCGCTGCCACGCTGCCCGACCTGGTGAATGACGACGGCACCATCGACAGCGACAAGGTGGCCGCCGCGATCGAGGCGGCCCGCGAGCTGCTCGGCGTACCCCAGCCCCGGCGCAATCACGTGCCCCGCGAAGGCACCAACGTCGCCGCCACGGCATCGCGGTCGTCAATCGACGGCATGGTCGACGCCGTGATGGGCCGCACCAGCGACTAGACTTGATGCAGCGTCGGACATCAATCCCCGCGGGACATATTCGACGCACGCCGCCCCGGGAGGGCAACCGCGAACGCCTTGCAGGCCAGCGGAATCGCAACTACTTCCTGCCCCCTGGAGTGAACTATGGCCACCAAAACCACACCCACAAGTCCCGCCGCATGGCGCCCGGATATCACCGCATACGTTCCCGGCGATGTCGTACCCGACGCCCTCATCCTGCTGGCGGCCACCGTCGTCGGGCAGATCGAGGGAGATCAGCCGGCGGTGAGAGTGCCGTTCGTCGGCGACGACGGCACCGTCGGGTTCGTGGCTGAGGGCGCTGAGATCCCCGACGCCAATCAGGGCTTCTCCGAAGTCGTCGTGACGACCGACAAGGTCGCAGCGTTGGGCAAGTATTCGTACGAGACGTTGCAGCAGCCCCAGGCCGCGAAGATGGTCGTCGAGAGCTTGAGCCGCGCGATCACCACCAAGGCCAACCAAGCGTTCTTGGCCAACGCGTCCAGCCCGTCGGGATTGCTCAACGACGCCGGCATCATCGACGGAGGCGCAGTCACCACGAACCTCGACAAGATCGTTGATGCAGTGTCGAATATCGAATCGGTCAACGGCGCTGCGACCCACATCATCGCCGCACCGGACGCGTGGGCGTTCCTCAGCAAAATAAAGACCGAAACGGCATCGGCTCAGAGTCTGCTCGGCGCAGGCACATCAGCGACCGAACGCACGCTGCTCGGCGTGCCGGTGCTGGTCACCTCGGCGATGCCGGCAGGTGATCTGCTGGTCGTCGACAAGTCCGCGGTCATCGCCGCACAGTCACCGATACGGCTCGCCCGATCGGAGGACGCCTACTTCAGCTCCGACGTGGTCGCGATCCGCGTGACCTGGAGGATCGGCTGGGCGACGATGCATCCCGAGCGGATCGCCAAACTCACCACGTGAGATGAATAGGCCGACCGCAGCGCGAGGTGGCTGGCTCCTTCGCAGCGCGGGACGGGGAACGGCGGGCGCGCCGATCGGATGCGGTGCATGGGACGCACGTCGGCGCGCCTGCCGAACCCTGGGGGGTGACCCCCCTCACACCCGGCTCGCCGCTCGGCCGCATAGGCGGTATCTACGGCGGAAGTCTGAAATGCAATTGACCTGAAAGGCAGGGTACAGCGGTGACATCGACTAACCGTGCGCCACATGGGCTTAGTGCAGCGGGCAAGAAATTATGGGTCGCGGTGGCCGCCGAGTACGAGCTGGCAGCGCATGAGCTGCTACTGCTCCAGAACGCTTGCCAGACGGCTGATCTGGTCGCTCAGTTGCAGGCCATCATCAATGAGGACGGGCCGGTTCTTCCGACTGGGAAGAACCACCCGGCGGTGGCCGAGATCAGGCAACAGAGGATCACGCTGGCGAGGTTGTTGGTTGCGTTGCAGGTTCCGGCCGGCGATGAGGATGCGAAGTCGGGGCAGCGGCGCGGGATTCGGGGTGTGTACCAGTTCGGTGGTAGGGATGCGCCGCAGACTGCCTGACGTGGCTGGTCTGCTGCCGACCGAGCTGATCGACCCGGCTTTGTGGCCGCAGTGCCCCCGATACGACGGCGGCACCCAGCCGTGTTCCTGCTGGTGGGCGCAGCGGCAAAACGAGTACCTCGTGGCGGGCGGCGAGTGGCCCGGCGGCGAGTCCCGCGAGATGACCGACCTGCTGGCCGTCATTTGCGGCCCGTTCGAGTGCCGGGAACCGTTCGACGGTTCGGGGATCTGACCGGGGCGCGCTCTTCGACTATCGGCGTGGGTTGCGTATCCGCTATGTCGAGCCGAAGCCGGCTGGCGGTGGTGGCGGTGGCCGCCGACGACTACCACGACCTCTGAGCCCGCCGAAAGCCCAGGACGGTCGGCCATACGATCGGTGGGTTGTTCTTCGCTGCCGTGCAGCGGTCGGCCCGCCACCGCGGGTCGGTGACGGGCCGATCTGGATCCGCTCGGCGGGGGGCGTCGTCTGCTTTGGTCTACCGTCCAGCCGCTAACTCAAGCGACTTCGGCTACTGTCACTTTCCGTTGTCGCCCTCGCTGGAACTGGCCGGATCGGCTTTGGCGCCCGCACGGGTGGCGTTGACGCTGTCGCCGGACTCTTTGACCGACGACTGGAGCTGGTCGCCGAACTTCTTGGCCGACGACTGGAGCTGGTCGCCGAACTTCTCGGCCGACGACTGGAGCTGGTCGCCGAAGTTCTTGGCCGACGACTGGAGCTGATTGATCGACTTGACTACAGCCCCACCCGGCGAGGTGCCGCGGAGGTTGGACGTCGAGTTGAGGCCGGGCGTGAAGTTGAGGCTGGGCCTTAAGAGGTTTCCCTGCGTGCCGCCCGCAGCGAGGACATTGGTGTTGCTGCCGGTGACATTTGGGACCCCGTTTATATTGATACCCGGGACGTCTTGCTCGACAAGCCGATCGCTCTGGAAGAGCGCACCACCGGCCGCCGCCGGACCATTGACATTTACGGTGTTCCTGTCACCGAAGACGCTAAACCCCAAGCCGAAGGTGGAACCCTGATCGCCCACAGTCACCTGGTTGCCATCGCCAAAGAAGTTGTACGAGGCGTTGGCAAAGCTAACCGCCAGTGGGTTTAACGTAACCCCCCCGGCCTGAACCACGCTCAGCCGAGGATCGCCACCGCCGACGCCGGGAATGGAGTCGCCGCCAATGTTGACCGCGATGCTGCCCTGACCAGATGCAGCTACCGTGTTGGTTTGCGTGTCAAGCGTGGGGTTTCCTGTAGCCCCTCCTAGGGGCGGTGGGGTATCGAGTCCGTTGCCGAAGTTGATGGCGAGGTTGACACTATCGACCCCCGTACCGCTGCTGCCTGCGAGCGCTCGGCCGTTCTCGCCTCCCATGATGGCGACGCCGGCGCTGCCATTTGTCTGTGCAAGTGTGTCCGGGCCGCCGGCCAAGGCCAAGCTCAAGAAGCCGAACGAAGTGGCCTGCGTGAGTTCGGTCTGCTCATTCCCGAAGCCGATCGCAATGGCGGAGGTCAAGAGCCCAGCAGATGTGGCCACCGTGTTGGGACCGAGCCCCAGCGCGAAGCTCCCCACGGTGCTAAAGCAGCCGCCGCCGTCGCCAAGGTTGAAGTTGAAGCCGCTGATCCCTATGCACGTTGCGTTGGCCGTTCCGACCCCACCCAGTGACGCCGCCGCCAACCCCGCCGCCAACCCCGACACCACCGCACTCCGCAGCAGGCCGCTAGCAAGCTTGTCCTTTGAGATTCCCCCGCGCTTATCCATTGGTGTGCCCCTCCGTCTTCTCAGAATATTCACAGATAATTGACAGATAAACGCTAGTCCTCAGGCGAGCGCAGCGGACCAGATCAGCAAATTGCGGAGTAAGTTTTTGCGTCGGGGATCACCGCCCGCAGCTAACTAAACTAGGCCCGTTGAGCCGCCATTGTAGTCAGTTTTCCGGCCAGCGCCGTTGCGCAAGCAACCGGCTCATCTGACCCTCGCCCATCCGAATGTCGCGTGCGACCGGCAGGATGCGGCCGTGATAGCGGTGTATCCCCAGCGGCCTTCGTGGTGCCACCAGAATTAAAATGTTCTTCGACAGTTCGGTGTCACCACCTGCTCAAGACCTTCTATACCGGGCTGGGCGGCTGGGCGGACCGACAGCTGCCCGACGGTCCGGGGTTTTGGACGCGCCTATTCGTTAAAAACGCGGCAGTGGCCGCTCTGAGTGCATGCCGACTAGCCACGCGCACGGCTTGCGCCGCTTACCTGCCCACCGTCGCTGCGTTGCCGCCGACACCTTCGGCGTGACGTCGATGTTCACCGTGTCGCGATCTACGCGCACCCGCGTGGGAGACACGGCGGGCCGTGGACGGTAGTGAGCTTTGGTTCGGGCAGAGGCGCGCCGTCAGCTGGAGGATCCCAGCACTCACCGGCGAGCCACACTTGACTGGGCTTGCAACTCTGGGCGACGGCGACGGGTGCGCCGATCATTGCGGATACCGCAAACACTGTGCCAACCGCAGCCAAAAGTCTAGTGATGGGTCGTGATCTTGTTGGGCGCATAGGACGCCTCTTTTCCGCTGTAGAAAAACGGCATTTTGCCAGCGCATTTTATCAGCTAGTGGTGTGTCATACGAATAAGTATGCGCTTGGTTGGTAATCTTGGTGGATGAGCGCAGCATCAGCCCCGCCTTTGGCGATGTCGGTCGGTCAGCGAGAGGCGTTGGAGGTGTTGGCTCGCGCGCGCTCGGCGCCGCATCGGCAGGTGCAGCGGGCCAAGGCGTTGCTGCTGGCCGCCGACGGCATGGCCAACACGCGGATCGCCGATGAGCTCGGTGTGACCGTGGTGACGGTGCGGGCCTGGCGAAAGCGGTTCGCCGAGGAAGGTCTGGCCAAGCTCGGGGAGGTCCGCAAGGGGCGTGGACCGAAACCGTCGATCCCCGCCGAGAAGGTCGAGGCGATCGTGGCGGCCACGCTGCATTCCAAGCCCAAGGGTGAAACCCATTGGAGCACACGGTCGATGGCCAAGCATGCCGGTGTCAGCCGCAACACCGTGCAGCGGATCTGGAAGGCACGTGGGCTCAAACCGCATCTGGTGGACACCTTCAAGATCTCCACCGATCCGGCGTTCGAGGACAAGCTCACCGACGTCGTCGGCGTGTATCTGAACCCGCCGGAGCAGGCGGTGGTGCTGTGCCTGGACGAGAAGTCCCAGGTGCAGGCGTTGGACCGCACCCAGCCGTCGCTGCCGATGAAGAAGGGCCGCGCCGGCACGCTGACCCACGACTACAAGCGCAACGGCACCACCACCTTGTTCGCCGCGCTGAACGTGCTCACCGGAGTGGTGATCGGGCAGTGCCTGCCCCGGCACCGGCACGAGGAATTTCTGAAATTCCTCCGCACCGTCGACAACCAGGTGCCCAAACACCTTGCGGTGCATCTAATCCTGGACAACTACGCCACCCACAACCACGCCGACGTGCAGACCTGGCTGGACCGCCACCAGCGGTTCCACCTCCATTTCACCCCGACCTCGTCGTCGTGGCTAAACCTGGTCGAACGCTGGTTCCGCGAACTCACCAACAAGGCACTACGCCGCGGCAGCTTCAACTCCGTGCCCGACCTCATCACCGCCATCGAGGAATACCTCGACGCCCACAACCACGACCCGAAACCCTTCGTCTGGACCGCCACAGCGGAATCGATCCTGGAAAAGGTCCGCCGCGGCCGCGTCACGCTCGAACAAGTAGTCACTCAATGACGGGACACACCACTAGTTACCGGCTAAACCTGTGTTTTTCCCAGGGGCCTAAGCACTGAAAGTGCCTTGATCAGCGGCGATCACCGCTGACAGAGGGGTATCCCAGGAAATTGCCCGACGACACCGTGATCTGGACCGCCCCCAGCGGCACGGTCTACACCACCAAACCCGGCGGCAGCCTGTTCTCCCCGCAGCTGGCCACCCCCACCGGCGCGCTGGTGATCCCGGAATCGACCGGCCCGCCGGCCGCCAACCGCGCATTGATGATGCCCAAGCGCAAACGCACCCGCCCAAGACCGCACCTACCGCATCGCCCTCGAACGCCAACACAACGCCGCCCGCATCGCCCGCAAACACCTGCTCCTCGCCGAGCGCATCACCAGAGACCACGAACCCCCACCGTTCTAGAGTCGCAGGGTGGTCATCGACGACGAGGACGTGCGACTCGCGGTCTATCGCAGTTTCGCTTCCGCCGGAACGTGTCCGGACGTCGACGGTCTTGCTGCTTCCCTCGGTAC
>CAWCXH010000015.1:0-84534 GCA_963799495.1 uncultured Actinomycetota bacterium | reverse complement strand
CCACGCCGCCCAGGGCCTGCTGGAAGCCTCTGCGCCGCCCGCGGCCACATCGCCCGGGTCACGCGCGAAATGCCGACCGCCCGAGCCGATCTCGACTGCGCCCGCATCGCCCTGTCGATCGAATGGACCCGCCGACCCGAGTATGCCGTGGTCGCGCAATCGGCGCCCAACAGACTCAACAACGCGTGCCTGCACTGGGTAGTTGAGCGCGAGGACGATGCCGCCGGCGGCCGGAGTGCCGAGCGCAGTGGCCCAGGTGATGCCGGCAGGGGAGTGGAGACGATGAGTCGGGGGAGGAACTGGGGGTGTTAGAGGGGTGGGAGGCGGTTCCATCCGTGGGCTCCGGCGGACGAGGTGGACGAGCGGGGAGTGTCGGCGCTCCGTGCAGGTGCGCTCATCCTCGTTCATCGCGTGCCAACCGTCCAGCAGCCTGCGAGCTGCACGCATTCACGCGTGTCGGCGCTACTTCCCGACCAGCAGGCCCGGGTCCCCCGACAACCCGAACACGGCGCGCATCGCGTCGATCGCGTCGTGGTTGCCGTCGAACTTCAGCCGACGCAGCGCCGCCCTGCGCTCCGCGGCCGTCGAACCCAACCGCGCCGTGATGAGATCCGCGGCGGTAGCCGTCACCGACACCGCGGGCGGGCCCTGCGGCGCGGCCAGCCCCCCGGGGTGAACCCCGAATTCGAAACGGCGGCCGTCGATGTCGACCGCGTATGACGCCGTCAGCTCGCCGGCGCGGTCGGGATCGAAGGCGAGCAGGACACCGGCGAGGAAGCCGTTCAACGGCGTCAGGGCGCTCTCCCCGAATTCGACCATGTCCAGCCCGAAGGTGGCGATGGCTTGCACGACGGGCGGCACCTTGCGCCAGCCGACCTCGCTGAGGGTGTACACCGTCCGGGCCACCGGCGGCGGCAGCTCGGTGCGGTCGACCAGGCCCTCGTCTTCCAACTCGCGAAGCCGGTCGGCCAGCAGATTGCTGGCGATGCCCGGCAGCTCGGCGCGCAGGTCTCCATAGCGGCGCGCACCACCGATCAGCTCTCGCAGGATCAGCAGCGTCCACCGCTCGCCGAGGACGTCGAGGCCCAGGGCGATCGGGCAGTTCTGGTTGTAGCTCCTCGCCATGGGAATAATTCTACCAGCCTGACGACTATCTAGTCATATCACTTGAAAAACTTGTCTGAAGGGTTTACGGTTTTGCCCATGAACACTCACCCCGTCTTCCGCGATCGCCCGATCGCGGCGCTTGCCGTTATCTGCCTGAGCGCCTTCGTTGTCAGCGTCGACGCCACCATCGTCAACGTCGGCTTACCGACGCTGTCGCGCGAACTCGACGCCGATACCGCGCAACTGCAATGGATGGTCGACGCCTACACCCTGGTCATGGCTGGTCTGATGCTGTCGGCCGGCAGCCTCAGCGACCGCTATGGTCGGCGTGGTTTTCTCAGTGCCGGGCTCGCGCTGTTTGCGATCACCTCCGCAGTAGCCGCGCAGGTCGACACGGCGGACGCCCTGATCTGGGGACGCGCCGCGATGGGCGTCGGCGCCGCGGTGATCTTCCCGGCCACCCTGGCGCTGATCACGAACATCTTCACCGACCCGGTAGCGCGCGCCAAGGCGATCGGCCTGTGGGCCGCCATGGTCGGCGTCGGCGTGGCCGCCGGACCCATCACCGGAGGCTGGCTACTCGAAAACTTCTGGTGGGGTTCTATTTTCCTGGTCAACGTGCCGATCGCGGCAGTGGCGATCGTCGGCGGGCTGCTGTTCGTCCCGACGTCGCGGGACCCCGCGGCCCCGCCCGTCGACGGACCGGGCCTGGTCCTGTCCGCGATCGGCGTGACCGCCCTGGTGTACACCATCATCGAAGCACCCAACGTGGGATGGACCAACGGCCGAACCATCGCGGGGTTTGTTGTCGCCGCCGTCGTCCTCACCGCGTTCACGCTGTGGGAGCTGCGCACACCCCATCCGATGCTCGACGTGTCGGTGTTCGCGAACCGCCGGTTCTCCGGCGGCAGCCTGGCGATAACGGCGGGCTTCCTGACCCTGTTCGGCTTCATCTTCGTCATCACCCAGTACTTCCAATTCATCAAGTCCTACAGCGCATTCGAGACCGGTGTGCGGTTACTGCCCGTCGCGGTCTCGATCGCCGTCGGTAGTGTCGTCGGGCCCCGCATTGTCGAAAGGATCGGCACCACAGCCGTCGTCAGTTCGGGCCTGGCGATCTTCGCGGCCGGCCTGGGGTGGGCATCCACCGTCGACGCCGGTACCTCGTACGTCGAGATCGCGATGCAGATGCTGCTTCTCGGTGGCGGATTGGGCCTTACGATGGCACCCGCCACCGAGGCGATCATGGGATCGCTCTCGGCGGATAAGGCCGGCGTTGGTTCCGGTGTCAACGACACCACCCGCGAACTGGGCGGCACCCTCGGCGTGGCGATCGTGGGCAGCGTGTTCGCCTCTATCTACTCCGGGCGACTCGGCTCCGATTCGGTGATCACGGCGCTGCCCGGCGAGGTCCGCTCGACGATGGATCGGTCGATCGCCGCGGCGCACGAGGTCATCGGGCAATTGCCGGCCGGGATGGATGGCGTCCGGGCTGCCGTCGACAACGCCTTCCTCGATGGCCTTCAGGTCGGGTCGCTGGTCTGCGCGGCCATCGCGCTGGGCGCCGCGGTCGTCGTCGCTGTACTCCTGCCGGCGCGGGCGCGCCAATCTACCTCCACCGCAACAGAAATCGGGCCGATCCAACCGAAAGGGGTCTCCGCATGAACTACACAGAGGCGTGGAGCCAGGACCGCGGGGCGGTCAAGTTCTTCACCCGATCCGACGGATCCCGCCTGCGCTACTTCACCGCCGGCACCGGCTCACCGCTGGTGCTGCTGCACACGGTGCGCACGCAGCTGGACTATTTCCAGCGGGTCATCCCACTGGTATGGGATTCGTTCACCGTCTACGCGCTGGATCTGCCCGGCATGGGATGGTCCGACATTGTCCCCGGCGCCAGATACGAGGAGCCGGACCTGCGCGCCGCGGTCGTGGAGTTCGTGACGGATCTGGATCTATACGACGTCACGCTGGCCGGTGAATCTCTCGGTGCCGCGCTGTCGCTATCGACGTCCATCGATGTGAACGACCGCGTTCGTCGGGTCGTCGCCTTCAACAGCTACGACTACCCGAGCGGACTCGAACGGGGCAACTGGTTCGCTCGGCTCATCATCACCAGCGTGCGGATGCCCGGGTTGGGACCGGTCTTCGCCGAGATGGAGAACCGACCGATCCTGCGCGGTGTGATGGGGGGCGGTTTCGCCGACCGGCACAACCTGCCGGAAGACTTCCTCGCCGAGCTTCGGCGGAGCGGCAGCCGTCCGGGCTACCCGACTGTGGCTCGCGCGATCTATCGCAGCCTCAAAGGATTCATCGAGGCACGTCGTCGGTATCCGGACGTCAAGGTGCCGGTGACGCTGGTCTATAGCGACGAGGACTGGTCGCGTCCCGCGGAGCGCGAGCAGGTGGCCAACTTGCTGGGCAGCGTCGAAACGATCACGCTGCGCGCCACCGGTCACTTCTCCGCGCTCGAACGCCCGGCCGAGGTGGCCAAGATCCTGCTGAAGGCGAGCTGAACCGCTCAGCAGCGTCTGCTCGCGCCGTTCGCCCCGCCTTCTAATCGGAGGCAGAATGAGCGGCGATGACACTGAACGCCAAGCGTCGTCGGGCGCACGACAAGTTGGCCGCGTTGCCCGGCGTGCGTCCGGTACGCCGCCCGGTCTCACCCGCCAGTGACGAACAGTTCGACCTGTACTACGTGCGCACCGGCCGCAAGTCCGCCCATCCGCTGGTCATCATCCCCGGCGGACCCGGGGTGGCGTCGGTGCAGCTGTATCGCGGTTGGCGGCGTCGGGCCGTTGCCAAGGGGCTCGACGTCATCATGATCGAACACCGGGGCGTCGGCCTGTCGCGGCACACCGATGCCGGCACCGACCTGCCGCCCGAGGCCATCACGGTCGAGCAGGTGGTCGACGACGTGGCCGCCGTCCTCGACGACGCCGGGGTAGAGAAGGCCGACGTGTACGGCACGTCGTACGGCACCTACATCGCGGCGGGGGTCGGCGTTCGTCACCCCGGTCGGGTCCGCGCCATGATTCTGGACTCGCCGCTGCTGTCGACCCACGACATCGACGCGGTTCGCGACGCCGTTCGTGGTCTGCTGCTGGAGGGCTCGGATCCACAGACCGCGGAGCTGGCGCCCAAGATCCGCCGACTTGTCGACGACGGACTGATCAAGGACGCCGGCCATGTCGCCACCATGGTGTACGCGTACGGCGGAGCCGCATTGCTGGATCGGCAACTGGACCTGTTGTTGCGTGGCCGCACGTGGCTTTGGTCGGGGTTGAGCCGGCTGGGCACGATGTCGTCGCGGAAGGTCCCGTACCGCAACGAAACCGACCTCGTCGCGCGAATCGCGTTCCGCGAGCTGAACTATGCCGGCGTTCCCGACGGCCTGCCGTTGGACCCGGCCGTGGCCATGCGCGAGATGACCGACATCACAGCGCCTTTCGAGAACGAGCCCTATGACCTGGTCGCTGAGATGCCGAAGTTCGGATGGCCGACGGTCGTGGTGTCCGGCGGCCGCGATCTCACCACTCCGCCGTCGGTGGCCGAGCGCATCGCCGCGTTGATACCCGGTGCGGCGCTGGTGCGGCTTCCCACCGCGGGTCACAGCGTGCTGGACACCCGCGAGCGCGCGGCCTTCGCGATCATCGACGCGGTGCGCAACGACGAGATCGGCGGGTTGTCAGGGCCAAAGTTGGACGCACTACCCGGCCGCCCCGCCCTCCGGCTGCTGGTGTCGGCGATTTCGGCGGCCGCCGCGGCCGAATCCGCACTGCCCGCCGCTGTGCCAAGGGTGGTCCAGCGGGTTACTTCATGAACCCGATCTTGGTGTGGTCCAGGTCGCCGATGCCCGCCGGGCCGAAGTTCGCCAGGTTGCTGCGCACGGCGACATTGCCCGCCGATTGGAACAACGGCAGGCTGAATCCCACGGCGAAGATGAGCTCGTCGAGTTCATTGGCCAGTTCGCGCGCCTTCGCGGGGTCGAGTTCGTCGAAGGTCTGCTCGACCTTCGCGTCGATCTCCGGGCTGCTGATCTTGCCGAAGTTGCTCTCCGCGTTGGTCGTGTAGATCTGGTTCAGGCAGCACAGCGAGAACGCGTCGCCGACCCAGGTGAACTGCGCGATGTCGAAGTCGCCGGGAATGATGTAGTTCGTGAAGAAGCCGCCGCCGCCCTTCGCGTCGAGCTCGAGCTTCACGCCGATCTGCGCGAGACTGCTCTGCGCGAGCTGGCCGACCTGTTTCGTCGTCTCCGCGTCGGAGAGCACATCGCGGATCACCAACTGGCGGCCGTCCTTCTCACGGAACTGGCCGTTGAGGCGCCATCCGAGTGCGTCGAGTTCCTGTTTGGCCTTCTCGGGGTCGAAGGCCACCACGCCGCTGTTGTCCTGGTAGCCTTCCTGGCCCGCGACGAAGATGTGGTTGTTCAGCGGCACCGGGTTGTTGACCAGTCCGCGCTGCGTGACGTTCGCGATCGCCTGCCTGTCGATGCCCTTCGCAACCGCGAGCCGCAGCGCCTTATCCGCCAGGATCGAACCGGGCGCCCCGTTGAAGGTGAAGTGATACCAGCTTGCCCCGGGCGCCCGCCTGATCGAGATACCCGGGGTATTGCGCGCAGTGGTCAACTTGGGGAGCGAGGTAACCCCGGTGGCGTCGATGGTGTTGTTCTGCAGAGCAGGAATGAGGGCGGCGTCGTCGAGCACCAGATAGGTGATGCGGTCCAGCAGCGGTGGTGTGCCCCACCATTTCGGGCTGCGCTCCAACGTGATTCGCTGTCCGGTGCGGTCCAGCGACGTGATGATGAACGGTCCGGCAGAGGGTCCGGGGCGTTCGAGTTGTCCCTTGTTGAACACGTCGGGATTCGCGGTCATGCTCCTGGGCAGCAGCATGGTGTTTCCGGCGAACATGCCCCGCCATTCCGAATAGGGCTTGGCGAAGGTGACCACGGCCTGTCGGTCGTCGACGCCGCGGGTCACTTTCTCTACGCGGTCGGCGCCGTTGGGGCTGGCGATGGCGAAGGCCTTGTCCTTGCCGCTGGTTGCGTTGATCTGCGACGCGACGTCCTCCCAGGTGATGGGGGTGTCGTCGCTCCAGACCGCTTTCGGGTTGATCGTGTAGGTGACCACTTGTGGTTTTTCACTGGTCAACTCGACGTTGGTGAAGTAGTCGGAGTTGACCGTGGTCGATCCGTCCGATCCGACCCGGAACGCACGCGGCATCGTCGACCGCAACATGGCTCCGGCGTCGGCCACGTTCCCGTCGATGTGCAACGAGTTGAAGTTCGACGGGTACTCGGTCAGCGACAACCGGAGGTTGCCACCCTGTTGCAGCGTGGCGGGATCCTGCGGATTGATGTCGCTGGCATTGCCGACCTCGGCGTCACCCCCGGCCTGCGGAGCTTCCTGTTTGCCGCTCGAGCAACCGGCGATGGTGAGAGCGGCGACGAGGGCGCCCGCAGCGAAGCGTCGGATCATCATCCGACCGACTCTAGCTGCGGTTCGGGTTCGGTTGTGGCACTGCGGCCAGCAACCGCCGGGTGTATTCATGGCGCGGGTTGGCGAACACCTGATCACCGTCGCCCTGTTCGACGATCGTGCCGTTAAACATCACCGCCACACGGTGCGCCAGGTGCTTGACCACCGACAGGTCGTGGGAAACGAACAGGTAGGACAGCCGGAACCGCTCCTGCAGGTCCAGCAGCAGGTTGATGATGCCGGCCTGGATCGACACGTCGAGCGCCGACACCGGTTCGTCGAGCGCGAGGATCTTGGGCTGCAGCGCCAACGCACGGGCGATACCGATGCGCTGCTTCTGGCCGCCGGAGAACTCGGCCGGGTAGCGGCTGGCATCGGCGCGACGCAACCCGACGGTGTCCAGCAGTTCGGCCACCCGGTCGTCGATCCGCTTCTTGTCGAAGCCGTTGGCGGCCAATGGTTCTGCGAGCACCTCGAAGACCGGTAGTCGCGGGTCCAGTGAGGCCACCGGGTCTTGGAACACCACCTGCAGGTCACCGCGCAGCGCCCGTCGGGCCTTCGCATTCAGCGTCGCCACGTCGGCGCCGAGCACCTCGATGGAACCCGACTGCGGGGCGATCAGGTCCAGGATCTGGTGTAGCGTCGTCGACTTACCGGACCCCGACTCGCCGACGATCCCCAGCGTGCGGCCCTGCTGAAGTTCGAAGCTGACGCCGTCGACTGCCCGCACCTCACCGATCGTGCGGCGTAGCACCACGCCCTTGGTCAACTTGTAGGTTTTGACCAGGTCTCTGACCCGCAGCACGACCGGAGCGTCGGCGTCTTTCTCGCCGGAGGCAGGTGGCGCAGTGGAGACGCCGTAGATCTCGGCGGCGCTGCGGCCCGCGACCTGTTCGGTGCGGATGCAGGCGGCGTGATGGTTCGCGCCGACGGAGATCAACTCGGGCTCCGCGGCCCGGCAATCGTCGATCGCCAGCGGGCAGCGCGGTGCGAACGGACATCCGGGCGGCAACGCGGCCAGCGATGGCGGCGCCCCGGGGATCGGCACCAGCCGCGCGCCCTGCGGAGCGTCGAGTCGGGGAACCGAGCCGAGCAGCCCTGCGGTGTAAGGCATCCGGCGGTCCCGGTAGAGGTCCCCGACCGAGGCCACTTCGACGGCACGACCGGCGTACATTACCAGGGCGCGGTCGGCGAACTCGGCGACCACCCCGAGGTCGTGGGTGATGATCAGCACGCCTGCGCCGGTGACGTCCCGTGCCGTCATCAGCACCTCGAGGATCTGCGCCTGCACGGTGACGTCAAGCGCGGTGGTCGGTTCGTCGCAGATGAGTAGGTCGGGGTCGTTGGCGATGGCGATGGCGATGACGACCCGCTGCCGCTCACCGCCGGACAGTTCATGCGGGAATGAACGCGCGCGCCGTTCGGGCTGGGCGATGCCGACCAGCTCGAGCAGCTCGACGGCGCGCGTCTGGGCTGCCCGCCGACCGAGGTCGCGCTGGTGCACCCGGAGGGCCTCGGCGATCTGGTCGCCGACGGTATAGACGGGTGTGAGCGCAGACATCGGATCCTGGAACACCGTGCCGATGGAGTTGCCGCGGATCCGCGACATTCGTTCGTCGGACAGCCCGAGCAGCTCGTCTTCGTGCAGCCGCACCGAGCCAGACACCTCGGCATATTCGGGCAGTAACCCGACGACGGCCATAGCGCTGGCCGACTTGCCCGCGCCGGATTCACCTACCAGCGCGACAACCTCGCCCGCGTCGACGTGGTAGTTCATCCCGCGCACGGCCGCGACCCGCTCGGTTTCGGTTGGGAAGGCGACCGTGAGATCGCGCACCTCGAGGAGACTCACTTACGTCTCCCTCGCAATGGGCGGGCGCTCGGATCGAGTGCGTCACGGAGACCGTCGCCAACGAGGTTGGCACACAAGATGATCAGCACCAGGACCCCGGCGGGAAACAGGAACACCCAGGGGAATATCGTGGCCGACTGAGTGCCGTCGGCGATCAGCGTCCCCAGCGACACATCGGGCGGTTGGATGCCGAAACCCAAGAAGCTCAAACCGGTTTCGGCGAGGATAGCGGTGCCGACGTTCAGCGTGGTGTCGATGATCAGCAGCGACGCGACATTCGGCAGGATATGACGAACGATGATTCGCCAATTGCTCACGCCCATGTACCGTGCCGCGACGACGAATTCGCGTTCCCGCAGGCTCATTGTCATGCCGCGCACGATGCGCGAGCTGATCATCCAGCCGAACACGGAGAACAACACGATCAACCAGAAAACCCGATCGGATGCGCCCAGCCGCGGAGTGACGATGGCGACCACGATGAAGCTGGGCACCACCAGTAACAGGTCGACGATCCACATCAAGGCGCGATCGCGCCAGCCGCCGAAGTAGCCCGCTGCCGCACCGACGGTCGCGGCGATGGCCGTAGCGATGAATGCCACGCAGACACCGATCAGCATCGACTTCTGCATACCGCGCAGCGTCAGGGCCAGCAGATCCTGGCCGAGCGCGTTGGTGCCGAACCAGTGGTCGGTGCTGGGGGGCTGCTGCAGCGCGTAGTAGTCCAAATCGGTGTAGCTGTAGGGCAGCAGCGGCGGCAGAGCGTAGCAGCCGACGAACAACAGCACTAGCAGTACCAGCGCCACTACCGCGGGCTTGTTGCGCAAGAACCGGCGCCACACCAGGGTGCGGCGCGACGCGAACTTCTGCGCGTCCAGACCGGACTTGGCCGCCGTGGCGCTGTCCGTGGTCACCGGTTCGGTCATGTGACCCGCACCCTGGGATCGAGCGCGGCGTAGATCACGTCGGAGAGCAGTCCCGCAAGCAGGACGGTGGCGCCGGTGAACACGGTCACGGCGGCGATGATGTTGGTGTCCTGGGTTGCGATGCCCTGCACCACCCACTCACCCATGCCGTGCCAGCCGAAGATCTTCTCGGTGAACACCGCGCCGGTTACCAAACCGCTTACGCCGTAGGCGAAAAGCGTGGCCATCGGGATCAGCGCGGTGCGTAGGCCGTGTTTGAACAGCGCCTGGCGCCGGGTCAGACCCTTGGCGCGGGCGGTGCGGATGAAGTCCTGGCCGAGCACGTCCAACATCGCATTGCGCTGATAGCGGCTGTACCCGGCAGTGCCCATCAACGCGAGGGTGAACGTCGGCAGGACCAGGTGCTGCAGCCGGTCGACGAACTGGCTCCACGCCCCGCCGACGGCATCCGGCGAAGTCTCGCCGATGTACTCGAACAACTGCACGCCAAGGATCGAGTTCACCCCGATGGCACCGAGGATCAACAGGTTCGCGATGACGAACACCGGTGTGCTCAGCAGCAACAGCGACAGCACGGTGATGACGCGGTCACTCAGGCGGTACTGCCGGATGGCCCCCCAGGCGCCGACGACCACACCGATTACGGTGCCCAGCACCGAACCGATGACCAGAAGGCGCAGGCTGACCCCGACGCGGCGCCCGAGCTCGTCCGAAATCGGTTGACCTGTGATCGTCGTGCCGAAGTCGCCGCGGACGGCACCGGACGCCCAACGCACGAAACGGACGGGAATCGGCCGGTCCAGGTTCAGCTCGACTTCCTTGGCGTCGATCACCTCCTGCGGCGGCCGTGGATTGCGTTGCTCCAGGCTGTCCAGCGGTTTGAACGAGAGGGACGTCAGCGTGAAGGTCAAGAATGACGCCAAGGCCAGCAGCACGACGTAGTTGAGCAGCCGGCGCGCCAAGAATCGCGTCATCTGAGGGCACCGGGCTGCATGCGGACAGGGTAGGAGATGGCCGCTGCGAGGGCTGCGATGGCGCTGCCCGGGCGCGCCCACGTCGCGGTGTGGCCAATTCACAGCCACGGTCCAGGCGGTTCCCAGTTTTCGCGCGTTCACTGGTCCTCACCTGCATGTTTGTCGTCAAACCAGATATGGAGTCTCGTCAGGTGAACGCGAATAACCGAAGCAACGTCAAGACGCTTGCGGCCGTGATCGGCGGCAGCGCGTTGATCGCCACGGTCGCGCTGTCCGTGGCGATCGATCAAGAACAGCGCGGTCCCGTCACGGTGCTGGGCTCGACAATGGCCACCGGCGTCACCAGCACCCAGACAATGCCGTCGACGGTGCCGGCAACGTCGATGGCTGTGCCGTCGATGAAGGGCCCCGCGCCGCTGCCCTCCGAGGAGCAGTCCGCCAAGTAGGCGTGTTTCAGCTCAGACCGCTCGGGTTACCCGAACAGGGAGTGCCGCCCTGCTGAACGGGGTCGGTCCACCAGAAACCGAAATGGAGTGGTCAGAGGTGAATTCGAAACAGGTCAAATTCGTGTCGGCGGCAGTCGGCGCCAGCGCCATGATCGCCATGGGGTCAATTGCCGTGGGGTCGAGTGACACGAGCTCTGCCCAGCCGCCGGAGCCGCCGCCGCCGGGCCCAGTGACAACGTCGGAAGTCACGACGGGTGAGAGCATCACCGAGACTGTGGCGCCCGAGGCGCCGGAGACATCGGCCGCCACGCCGCCCATCACCACGCCTCCGTCCTCCATAACGATGGCGCCGGGCTGATCGGCGTTTGACCGTCGACGGGTTCGGTTACCCGAATGTCGGAGGGGTCAGTGCTGACTCCTTGGCATTGTTCGACGACGTGCCGCCCCGCCGGATGGGACGGCCGACCAGAGACCGAAATGGAGTGGTCAGAGGTGAATTCGAAGCAGCTCAAGCTGGTGTCGGCGGGTATCGGTGCCAGCGCCGTCGTAGCCATGGGCGCGTTAGGCGTTGCGTTGAGTGAAGCGCCGAGCGGTACGGGTACGGTCAGTGAGGGCCCCGAGATCACTCTGGGCGAGACCAGCACGGTGTCGACGGCGCCGCTCGAGATCGAGACAACGCTAGCGACGCCGCCGGTGACAGCCGAACCGCCTGACGGGTTCGGACCGTAGGGCAGCCACCCGGCTGACGGCCTAATTTCTGTTCAGCGGACCACCCCGGTTGGCGACCGTAGGGTCGAAGATATCTGTCACCGTCGCGGTTTGATCGGTTCGGGTGGCGTGAATGGCGACCGCCTCATCGACGGCGAATGAAGCAGCGCTGCCAGTCGACGGCGGGACCACGTACGTCTGCGTGTAGCCGTCGTCGCTTCTGACCGTGATCGATGCCGCCGAGACGGCGGTCACGGTCCCCGTCTGGGTCAGCATCGTGGTGTAGCCGCCGTTTGCATCGGGCACCACAAACTCCCCGTGCAGCGGCGTCGCACCCGCCGCGTGCGGTCCCGGTCCGGCCATCCCGCCCGGCGCTGGGCCTGCGGGACCGCCGGGCCCGGCTGGACTACCTGGGCCACCCGGGCCGCCGGGCGCGAATCCGGGGTGCGGTCCGCCGCCGATTGTCGTTGAACCGCCGTCGGTCGCCGCGTAGATGGCCGCGCCGCCGAGGCCGGCGATCACCGCGGCGACGCCGACGGCTGCCGCGGTTTCGCGTATGCCCCAGCGCCGTGGTGTCGAGGCAGGCGCACCCCACACCGGTTCGGGTCGCGATGGGTTGTCGGCTGGAATGTGTTCAGAGGTCATCGACCCACTGTGCGGGCACGACATGTGTGTGCGCTGTGCACGCGTTCAGGACCAGTTATGTGCCGCGGTTTCACAGCCGACACATAGAAATCACATAGCCAATGCCCATCCCCGCCGCGAATAATGAGCGCCGTGGCCAGTCCGAACGCGTCCGTCAACGGAAACGATTCCGCGCGCGTTGTCATGCGCCGGGCCGACGGCAGCCCGATCAACGTGCTGGTAGTCGACGACGAACCGGTGCTGGCCGAACTGGTGTCGATGGCCCTGCGGTATGAGGGCTGGAAGATAGCGACCGCCGGCGACGGCGCGACCGCCATCGCGCTGGCGCGGGACAATCCGCCCGATGTCGTCGTGCTCGACGTGATGCTGCCCGACATGAGCGGCCTCGACGTCCTGCACAAGCTGCGTGAACAGACACCCGGACTGCCACTGCTGCTGCTGACGGCGAAGGATTCCGTGGAGGACCGCATCGCGGGGCTGACCGCCGGCGGCGACGACTACGTCACCAAGCCATTCAGCCTCGAGGAGGTGGTGCTGCGCCTGCGTGCCCTGCTGCGGCGGACGGGAGTGACCAGCGAAGCCGGCGGCGCGAAGATCGTCGTCGGCGACCTGGTGCTGGACGAGGACAGCCACGAAGTCACCCGCGCCGGGGACGTGATCTCGCTGACTGCAACCGAATTCGAGCTGCTGCGGTTCATGATGCGCAACTCCAAGCGGGTGCTGAGCAAGGCGCAGATCCTTGACCGGGTCTGGAGCTATGACTTCGGTGGACGGTCCAACATCGTCGAACTGTATATCTCATACCTGCGCAAGAAGATCGACAGCGGTCGCGAGCCGATGATCCACACCCTGCGCGGCGCCGGATATGTCCTCAAGCCCCCGCGTTGATTCCCCGGCGGGCAGGAGCGCAGCGACCCGGGAAACAGGTGCCGGCTGGGTGAACCGTATCCGTTCGCCACGCACGTGGTCGCTGCGCATGCGCCTGCTCGTCACCCAGATCGCGCTGCTGGCGGTGGTGTGTGCGGGCATTGGAATTGCGACGGAGTTTGCGCTGCAACGCTTTTTGATGCATCAACTCGACGAGCAGGTCCACGAGGCCGGTCGGCGCTCGGCGATGATCTTCGACATGCCGCCCCTGCCGCCACCCCCCGCTCCGCCCGGATATCCCCGGCGGGAACGATTTGATCCGGAGCTGGGTCCCGGCCCGGGTTTCCTGGGCGCGCCCGGGCAGTCCGCTCGCACGGTGGGCGCGGTGATATCGCACGGCCTTCCGGTCGACGCCGGTGTCATCACCGCCGACGGGACGCGGGACGAGGTGAGCGCCGCCGCCGCCGAACAGCTGGCTGAGGTTGGACCCAATCGACACCCGTCCACCGTGGACCTCGACGGTCTGGGCCGCTACCGGCTCATCGCCCTGCACGCCCGCGGTGGCGAAGAGACGATCGTGACCGGGCTTCCGTTGTCCGATGTCGACGACACGCTGCTGTGGGTGCTGCTGATGTTCTGCGTCGTCGGTGCCATCGCGCTGATCGCCGCGACCACGGCGGGTATCGTGATCATTCGCCGCCAACTTGCCCCGCTGTCAAGGGTTTCCGCGGCTGCCCGCCAGGTTGCCGACCTCGAACTCGACCGCGGCGAGGTGCGGTTGCCCACACCGATCGTCGCGGTTGATCCCGCCAGCGCCCACACCGAAATCGGCCAACTCGGCTCCGCACTGAACCGGATGCTGGACCGGATCGCCGGCGCGTTGTCCGCCCGGCATGCCAGCGAAACCCGGGTGCGCCAGTTCGTCGCCGACGCCAGCCACGAACTCCGCACACCCCTGGCCGCGATCCGCGGGTATACCGAACTGGCCCAACGGAAACGGGATGACCTGCCCGACGACGTTGCTCATGCGATGAGCCGCGTGGAGTCCGAAACCGAGCGGATGACGCAATTGGTGGAGGACATGCTTCTGCTCGCCCGCCTGGATACCGGACGCCCACTGCAGCGTGAACCGGTCGACCTGTCCCGGCTGATCGTCGACACGGTCAGCGATGCGCACATCGCCGGCCCCGACCACCGGTGGTCGCTGGATGTTCCCGACGAGCCTGTTGTTATCGCGGGGGATGAGGCCCGCCTGCATCAGGTGCTTGCCAATCTGCTTGCCAATGCCCGCACCCACACGCCGGCCGGGACGTCGGTCACCACCTCGCTGAGTGTCGATCACGAGCGTGGTGTCGTGCTGACCGTCAACGACGACGGTCCCGGAATACCGAAATGGCTCCAGCCGGAGATCTTCGAGCGCTTCGCGCGCGGCGACACGTCACGATCGCGACGCGGCGGCAGCACGGGGCTCGGGCTGGCGATCGTCGCGGCGGTGGTCAAGGCTCACGACGGCACCATCGATGTGAACAGCACTGCGGGCAACACGGAATTTGTCGTGCGGCTGCCTCGCTCACAGCCAACGCACAGTTCCGACAAATCCGACGCCTAGCGGTCTGGGTGAAGATCGATTGAGTGAACCGATCGCCGACCGCTGACCGTGTCGCGGTCGGCGTACTGCTGGCTGCCACCGCGGTGCTCTATCTGTGGAATCTGTCTGCCAGCGGGTGGGCGAACGGCTTCTACTCGGCGGCCGCACAGTCCGGCGCGAACAGCTGGACGGCGATGCTGTTCGGCTCCAGCGACCCCGCCAACGCGATCACCGTCGACAAAACCCCCGCGGCGCTGTGGATCATCGACCTCTCGGTCCGATTGTTCGGGCTGAACCCGTGGAGCGTGCTGGCGCCCCAGGCGCTGGAGGGTGTGGCCGCGGTCGGCCTGCTCTACGCTGCCGTCCGCCGCGTCAGCGGGCCTGGCGCGGCGCTGCTGGCCGGCACCGTGTTCGCGCTGACCCCGGTCGCCGCGCTGATGTTCCGGTTCAACAATCCGGACGCGCTGCTGGTGCTCATGCTGGTCGCCGCCGCCTACTGTGTGCAGCGCGCCTGCGAAAAAGACGCCAGCCGTTGGTGGTTGACCGCCGCGGGCGCAGCGGTCGGATCCGGCTTCCTCGCCAAGATGCTGCAGGCTTTCCTGGTCCTGCCCGGATTCGCCGCCGCCTATCTGGTGGCCGCACATCGTCCATTGCGTCAACGGGTGGCCGGCATGCTGGGCGCCGCCGCGACCGTGGTGGTGTCCGGTGGGTGGTATCTGGCGCTGGTCGAGCTGTGGCCGGCGTCGGCGCGCCCGTATATCGGGGGTTCGCAGCACGACAGCATCGTCGAACTGGCCTTGGGCTACAACGGGTTCGGTCGACTGACCGGCGACGAGCCGGGTGGGCTGGGCAACCTGAACCATGACGTCGGCTGGGGCCGGCTGCTGGGAGCGGGGATGGGCGCGGAGGTCGCGTGGCTGCTGCCGGCGGCCGTGATATGCGGGGTTGCCGGGTTTGCGATCACGCGGCGCGCCCCGCGAACGGACCCGACCCGCGCCGCGCTGATTCTCTGGGGCGGCTGGCTGGTCATCACCGCGGTGGTGTTCAGCTTCATGAACGGCATCGTCCACCCCTATTACACGGTGGCGCTCGCGCCGGCCATCGCCGCGGTGATCGGGATCGGGGCAACGCTGTTGTGGCGGCACCGCTTCGACATCCGGGCTGCGACGGCGCTGGCCGGCACCGTCGCGGTCAGCGCCATCCTCGCGGCTGTGTTGTTGGCGCGAAACGACGAGTGGCTGCCGTGGTTGCGGGCGGCGGTCGCCGTCGGGGGAGTCGGGGCGGCGGCACTGCTGCTGGTGGTCGGCCGGTTGACGACGGCGGCCACCCGTGCGGTGGCCGCGCTGGCCGTCGCGGCGTGCCTGGCCCCGCCCGGCGCGTATTCCATTGCGACGGCGGCGACTCCGCACAGTGGCGCGATACCGTCGGCAGGGCCGTCGCGGCACGGCGCATCCGGTGTCGGCTTCGGCGGGCCGGGCGGGCTGCTCGGTTCCCCGGATCCCGGGCCGACGCTGTCCGCGACACTGGCCGCCGGTGCGGACGACTACACCTGGGCCGCGGCGGTCATCGGCTCCAACAATGCGGCCGGTTACCAATTGGGCAGCGGTGCAGCGGTGATGGCGGTCGGCGGCTTCAACGGCACCGATCCATCGCCTACGCTCGAGGAGTTCAAACGCTACGTCGGCGACGGCCAGATCCACTACTTCATCGGCGAGAGTCTGACGATGGGGCACCGGGCAGCGGCCACCAGCGGTAGCTCGGCGGCGGCGGATATCGCCGCGTGGGTGGCGGCCCGGTATGCGCCGCTGGCGGTCGACGGCGTCGTTATCTACGACCTCACCGAGGCGCCGCGGAACTCATAGCTGGGGCACAGCTTGGTCCAACGGGGAACACAAGCGGCGGCTCAACGATGGATGTCATGACAGACATCGCCCTCGACCACCATCTGGAACGCCGGCCGAACGCCGCGTCGGCCGCCCGCGCGCTCGGCGTGCCGGTGCTCGACGTGGTGGTCCCGGTGTACAACGAGCAAGCCGCCCTGGCACATTCGATTCAGCGGCTGCATCGGCATCTCCGCGAGAACTTTCCGTTCCCGGCCCGCATCACGATCGCCGACAATGCCAGCGTCGACGACACCCTCGGCATCGCCGCAGCGCTGGCGGCGGACCTCGACGACGTCCGCGTCGTCCGGTTCGAGCAGAAGGGCCGCGGCCGCGCGCTTCATGCGGCGTGGTCAACGTCGGATGCGCCCGTACTCGCCTACATGGACGTCGACCTGTCCACCGATCTCGCGGCGCTCGCCCCGTTGGTCGCACCGCTCATTTCCGGGCACTCCGACCTCGCGATCGGCACCCGGCTCGGCCGGGGTTCACAAGTGGTGCGCGGCGCCAAGCGGGAGTTCATCTCGCGCTGCTACAACCTGATCCTGAAATCCACACTCGCGGCGCGCTTCTCGGACGCGCAGTGCGGTTTTAAGGCGATCCGCGCCGACGTCGCGCAGCACCTGCTGCCGCACGTCGCCGACGCCGGATGGTTCTTCGACACCGAGCTGCTGGTCCTGGCCGAACGCAGCGGCCTGCGCATTCACGAGGTGCCGGTGGACTGGGTGGACGACCCGGACAGCAGGGTCGATATCGTCGCCACCGCGACCGCCGATCTGAAGGGCATCGCCCGGCTGCTACGTGGTTTCGCCAACGGCTCGATCCCTGTGCCGACGATCGCCGCGCAGCTGGGTTCGTCACGCCTGTCCGCCGCGCCCGGATCGCTGCTGCGGCAGGCCGTTCGGTTCGGGGCCGTCGGCATCGCCTCCACCGCGGCCTACGTGGTGCTGTTCGTGCTGATGCAGGGCTGGCTCGGCGCCCAGGCCGCGAACCTGATTGCACTGCTGCTCACCGCGATCGGCAACACCGCCGCGAACCGGCGCTTCACCTTCGGGGTGGGGGGCCGCGCCAATGCGGCCCGCCACCACACCGAGGGCCTCATCGTCTTCGCGATCGCGCTAGCGATCACCAGCGGCGCGCTCGGCGTGCTGCACGGCATCGTCGAGCAGCCCCACCGCTGGGTAGAACTCGGCGTGCTCGTGCTGGCCAATCTGGTGGCCACCGCGGTGCGTTTCGTGCTGCTTCGTGGCTGGGTGTTTCATCCCAACCGGACCCGCTGAGTTCAAGGACATGGATATGACACTCATTGCAGACGTGCGACCGGCCATCGCGTCGCCAGACCAGGACTTACCCGGCACCCGGCCGCGCTGGGCGTGGCCCGCGCTGCTCGCGCTCCTGGCCGTCACCGCCGTGCTCTACCTGTGGGGGCTGGGTTCGCAAGGCTGGGCCAACAATTACTACGCGGCCGCGGTGCAGGCCGGCACCCAGGATTGGAAGGCCTGGCTGTTCGGCTCGCTCGACGCCGGTAACGCCATCACGGTGGACAAGCCGCCCGCCGCGCTGTGGGTGATGGGGTTGACCGGCCGGCTGTTCGGCTTCAATGCCTTCACCATGCTGCTGCCGCAGGCCCTGATGGGGGTGGGCGCGGTTGCGCTGCTGTATGCGGCGGTGCGGCGATGCAGCGGCACCGCCGCGGGCCTGATGGCCGGTGCGGTGCTGGCACTGACTCCGGTGGCGGCGTTGATGTTCCGGTTCAACAACCCCGACGCGCTGCTGGTGCTGCTGTTGGTCGCCGCCGCCTACTGTGTGGTGCGCGCAACCGAGGCGGCGAGCACGCGCTGGATCGCGCTGGCGGCATGCGCCATCGGGTTCGCGTTTCTGGCCAAAATGCTGCAGGCCTTCCTCGTCGTCCCGAGCCTGGCGCTGGTCTTCCTCGTAGCGGCGCCGGGCAGTCTGTGGAAGCGGGTCGGCAAACTGCTGATCGGCGCCGTTGCGATAATCGTGTCGGCCGGGTGGTACATCGCGTTGGTCAACCTCTGGCCAGCCGACTCGCGGCCCTATATCGGCGGCTCGACTGATAACAGCCTGCTACAGCTGGCGTTGGGCTACAACGGAATTGACCGGGTCGTCGGCGGGCAGGGGCCCGGCGGTGGTGGCGGTGGTCGTGGCGGATTGTTCTTCGGTGGTGATCCGGGCATCGGGAGGTTGTTCGGACTGTCGATGGGTACCGAGATTTCCTGGCTGTTGCCGGCCGCGCTGATCGGCCTGGCCGCCGGCCTGTGGTTCACCCGGAACACGCCGCGAACCGACCGAGTTCGTGCCGCTCTGCTGCTGTGGGGCGGGTGGCTGGTGGTGACCGGCGCCGTGTTCAGTTTCATGGACGGCATCGTTCACCCGTACTACACCGTCGCCCTGGCGCCCGCGGTTGCCGCCCTGGTGGGCATAGCCGTCCGGGAGTTGTGGCGCGGCAGGGAGTTTCTGCTCCCGAGGGTCGCGCTGGCGGCCATGTTGACAAGCACCGGCGTGTGGGCGTTCGTTCTGCTGGACCGCACCCCGGACTGGCTGCCCGCGCTGCGGTGGATCGTGTTGGCCGGTGCGATCGTGACAGCCTCGGTGCTGGCCGTCGGTGCGCACCGGCTGGGCCGCGCCAGCGTTGTGCTGGCAATCGCGGCAATGCTTTTCGTCCTCGCCGGCACTGCCGCGTACACGATCGAGACCGTGGCGCATGCCCACAACGGGCCGATGGTCACCTCCGGGCCGGACAACAACGGAATGGGCGGCGCTCCCGCGCCGGGTGGTCCGGACGGACGTGGACCCGGTGCACAGGCGGACAACCCCGAACTCGAGGCGCTGATCGTGTCTGCCGACAACCGGTGGGCCGCAGCCAGCGTGGGTTCGATGACCGCCGGAAGCCTGGAGCTCGAGACCGGGACGTCGGTGATGGCGATCGGCGGGTTCACCGGTTCGGACAACTCACCGACGCTGGCGCAGTTCAAGGCCTACGTCGCCGACCACGAGGTCCGCTACTTCATTGAAGGAGGCGGCATGGGCGGTCCACGCCGCGACGAGTCAGGCAATGCCGCTGAAATCACAGCCTGGGTGCAGCAGAACTTCACACCCATCGATGTCAGTGGTGCGACCGTGTACGACCTGAGCCCACCGGCGGCGAGGTGATCGCCAAAAGCATTGAACGGCAATCTGTTAGCACAACATGGAGACGAACGATCGCATGAAACTGAAGCAACTGATCGCTGGAGCCGTCCTCACGGGGGGCCTGGGTGCGGCAACCCTTGGCCTCGGCGCCGGGCTGGCGTACGCGGATCCGCCGAGGCCGAGACCGGGCCCCGTGGTCGTCGAGCCGCCGCGGATTCCCAGGCAGGACCGTGACGGCTATGACCGCGCCCGCCACGACCATCGGCCGTTCCAGTACCAAGGCCAATGGGTCAATCCCGTATTCGACCAAGTGCGGAACGGCTGGGGATTCTGGTTCGGTCCCATCTGGATCCCGCTGTAGGTCCCGCCAAGGCGGTCGCCTTGCCAAGGCCAGGCAAGGCGGCCGTCGGCCATCCATTCGGGCTGATTTTCAGTCGTGGCATCGGCTTCGTGCGTTGTTATCGTCGGGTGCAAGCAATCGAGGAGGTCCCAATGTCCGTGACCGACCAGTATCTGGCCAACAACGAGGTCTACGCGCGCACCTTCAGGGGTCCGCTACCGCTGCCGCCAAGCAAGCATGTGGCCGTGGTGGCGTGCATGGACGCCAGGCTCGACGTCTACCGGGTTCTCGGCCTGGCCGAGGGCGAGGCCCACGTTATCCGCAACGCCGGCGGGGTCGTCACCGACGACGAGATCCGATCGCTTGCGATCAGCCAGCGACTGCTGGGCACCAAAGAGATCATCCTCATCCACCACACCGACTGCGGCATGCTGACGTTCACTGACGACGAGTTCAAGCGGGCCATCCAGGACGAAACCGGCATCAAGCCGGAATGGGTCGCCGAGGCGTTTCCCGATGTGGAAGAGGACGTGCGTCAGTCGCTGCGCCGCATCGAGCAGAGTCCGTTCGTCACCAAACATGAATCGCTGCGCGGGTTTGTCTTCGACGTGGCCACCGGCAAGCTCAACGAGGTCAAGCTGTAAGAGGCACAATCACCCGACTTTGTAGGTGGCGATCGCCTTGGCGACCGCTTCGCCGTCGGGCAGGGTGACGTCCACCTCACAGTTCACCAGCGTCGTACCGCGTCGCAGGACCCGGCCAACCCCGATCAGGTCGCTGGCGCGCGCCGGGGCGAGGAACTGGATCGCCATCGACGTGGTGACGCCGCGCAAGGAGTCGGGAACCTCGGCGCCCGCCCAGGCGGCGGCCATGACGGTGACATCGGCCAGCGCTGCGATCGCGCCGCCGTGCACCATGTCGCCGAGCGTGACGTTGGAGGGATCCCACGGCAGGCGCAGCCGTACCTCGTCGGCGTCGAGCACCTCGGCGACGATGCCGAGTTTGGCGACAAACGGCGAGGACGGAATGAACTGCGCCATGACATCCGCGCCGGTCTGCGGGGTAGGAGTTGGCATGGTTCAAGTATCGAGGTCAGATCAATTTCCTTCCGAGTAATCGCTCCCGCGGACAGCGCCTAGGGGAGCTTGCGCTCGTGACCGACCGTGCGGTTTTGTGCACGACACCCCGTTGGCGGCGTATCAGGACGCGCACTCGCGGTGTCCCGGCGGGCAGGAAGGCCATTGACAAGCCAGCCTTGCCGCTGGTTTCATATCGAGGCATGATTGTAATTCTGGTCATCTCTACCAAATTAATAAGGAAGCTATGACCGACACGCAAGACGTCAATCACCCGCCGGCGCACTACCAGCTCAGCCACCTGCGGTCGTTGGAGGCCGAGGCGATCCACATCATCCGCGAGGTGGCCGCGGAATTCGAGCGTCCGGTGCTGCTGTTCTCCGGCGGCAAGGACTCCATCGTCATGCTGCACCTGGCACTCAAGGCGTTCCGGCCGGGACGGCTGCCGTTCCCGGTGATGCATGTCGACACCGGACACAACTTCGACGAGGTCATCCAGACCCGCGACGAACTGGTCGCCGAGCACGGGGTGCGGCTGATCGTGGCGAAGGTGCAGGACGATATCGACGCTGGCCGGGTCGTGGAGACCATCCCGTCGCGCAATCCGATACAGACCGTCACCCTGCTGCGCGCCATCCGGGAGAACAGGTTCGACGCCGCATTCGGTGGCGCCCGGCGTGACGAGGAGAAGGCGCGCGCCAAGGAGCGGGTGTATTCCTTCCGCGACGAGTTCGGCCAGTGGGACCCCAAGGCGCAGCGCCCCGAGCTGTGGAACCTCTACAACGGTCGCCACCATAAGGGTGAGCACATCCGCGTCTTCCCGCTGTCGAACTGGACCGAGTTCGACATCTGGTCCTACATCGGTGCCGAGAAGATCAAACTGCCGTCGATCTATTACGCGCACCGCCGCAAGGTTTTCCACCGCGACGGGATGCTGCTGGCCGTGCACCGCTACATGCAGCCGCGCAAGGACGAGGAGGTCTTCGAGACGAAGGTGCGGTTCCGCACCGTCGGCGATGTCACCTGCACCGGCTGTGTCGAGTCGATGGCGGGAACCGTCTCGGAGGTGATCGCCGAGACCGCGGTGTCGCGGCTGACCGAGCGCGGGGCGACCCGCGCCGACGACCGCATCTCGGAGGCCGGCATGGAGGACCGCAAACGGGAGGGGTACTTCTGATGACCACGCTGCTGCGGCTGGCCACCGCCGGGTCCGTCGACGACGGTAAGTCCACGCTGATCGGACGGCTGCTGTACGACTCCAAGGCGGTCATGGAAGACCAGTTGGCGTCGGTCGAGCGCACCTCGAAGGAACGCGGAAACGACTACACCGACCTGGCTTTGGTCACCGACGGGCTGCGCGCCGAACGCGAACAGGGCATCACCATCGACGTGGCCTACCGCTACTTCGCCACGCCGAGGCGTAAATTCATCATCGCCGACACTCCCGGCCACATCCAGTACACCCGCAACATGGTCACCGGCACCTCGACGGCGCAACTGGCGATCGTGTTGGTCGACGCCCGCTACGGGTTGCTCGAGCAGTCGCGCAGGCACGCGTTCCTGGCATCGCTACTGGGCATCCAGCACATCGTGCTCGCGGTCAACAAGATGGACCTGATCGACTGGGACCGCGAACAATTCGAGAAGATCCGCGACGAGTTCCATGCGTTCGCCGCCCGGCTGGATGTCCATGACGTGACGACGGTCCCGCTCTCGGCGCTCAACGGCGACAACGTGGTTACCAAGTCCGACCGGACGCCGTGGTATGACGGCCCGGCGCTGCTGTCGCATCTAGAAGAGGTGTACATCGCCGGCGACCGCAACCTGGTCGACGTGCGCTTTCCGGTCCAGTATGTGATCCGGCCACAGACCCGCGAGCACCAGGACCACCGCAGCTACGCCGGCACGGTCGCCAGCGGCGTGATGCGGCCCGGTGACGAGGTGGTGGTGCTTCCCGCCGGAAAGTCGACGCGCATCACCGAGATCGACGGCCCGACCGGACCGGTCGAGGAGGCGTTCCCGCCGATGGCGGTGTCGGTCAGCCTCGCCGACGACATCGACATTTCCCGCGGCGACTTGATCGCCCGGCCCAACAACCAGCCGCGGATTTCTCGGGATTTCGACGCCACGGTGTGCTGGATGGCCGACGGCTCGGCGCTGGAGCCGGGCCGCGACTACGTCATCAAGCACACCACCAGGACCACCCGTGCCAAGGTCACCGCGCTGGAATACCGTCTCGACGTCAACACACTGCACCGCGACAAGACCGCGACCGCACTGAAACTCAATGAGCTGGGTCGCATTACGCTGCGCACCCAGGTGCCGTTGCTGCTCGACGAGTACACCCGAAACTCCAACACGGGCTCGTTCATCCTGATCGACCCGGACACGAACGGCACTGTCGCGGCCGGCATGGTGCTGCGCAATGTGGCGTCCAGCACCGCCAGTCCGAACACGATGCGCCACACGTCACTGGTCACCGCCGAGGACCGCCTGACGCGGGGCCGCACGGTGTGGTTCACCGGGTTGTCGGGCTCGGGCAAGTCCTCGGTGG
Organism: uncultured Actinomycetota bacterium; assembly: GCA_963799495.1. GTDB lineage: Bacteria > Actinomycetota > Actinomycetes > Mycobacteriales > Mycobacteriaceae > Mycobacterium. The sequence continues at coordinate 60,941 of CAWCXH010000015.1, read as the reverse complement.
CGATGCTGGTGGAGCAGAAGCTGCTCGGAATGGGCATGCCCGCATACGTTATCGACGGAGACAACCTGCGGCACGGATTGAACGCCGATCTCGGGTTCAGCATGGCCGACCGTGCGGAGAACCTGCGGCGACTGGCGCACGTCGCCACGCTGCTGGCCGATTCGGGCCAGATCGTGCTGGTGCCGGCCATCAGCCCGCTCGCCGAGCACCGCGAACTGGCGCGCCGGGTGCACACCGAGGCAGGGTGCGACTTCTACGAGGTGTTCTGCGATACTCCGCTGGAGGACTGCGAGAGGCGAGATCCCAAGGGGCTCTACGCCAAAGCGCGTGCCGGGCAGATCACCCACTTCACCGGTATCGACAGCCCATATCAGCGGCCGAAGAACCCGGACCTACGGCTCACACCCGGCCACACGCCCGATGAACTGGCCGACATGGTCATCGATCTGTTAGAAAGCCGGTCATGAGCGATCATGACCTGGCCGCCCGGCTCGCGACCAGGGCCGGCGACCTGTTGCTCGACGTGCGGGCCGAGTTCGCCGACGCCAGTGTCGAGGAGCGAAAGGCGGCGGGGGACAAGCGATCCCACGATTTCTTGGTGGAGCAGCTGGCCGCCCAGCGTCCTGACGATGCGGTGCTGTCCGAGGAGGGCGCCGACAACCCGGCCCGTCTGAGCTCCGACAGGGTCTGGATCGTCGACCCGCTGGACGGCACCCGGGAGTTCTCCGAACTCGGGCGCGACGACTGGGCCGTGCACGTCGCGCTGTGGCGGTCCGGTGAACTCGTGGCCGGGGCGGTCGCCCTGCCCGCGCAGAACACGACGCTGTCCACTCCCGAGGTCGCCGCGCCCCGGCCGGTCCCCGGCCCGCCGCGGATCGTGGTGTCGCGTACCCGGCCGCCGGCGCTCGCGCTGGATGTCCGCGACCGCCTGGAGGGCACTCTGGTCGAAATGGGCTCGGCCGGAGCGAAAGTCGCGGCCGTCGTGCAGGGTCTCGCCGACGTCTACGTGCACGCCGGCGGACAGTACGAATGGGATTCCGCCGCGCCGGTCGCGGTGGCCCGCGCGGCCGGGCTGCACACGTCGCGTATCGACGGCTCGCCGTTGACCTACAACCACCCCGACCCGCAGCTGCCCGATTTGGTGGTCTGTCGTCCCGAATTGGCCGAGGCGGTGCTGGCCGTCACCGCGTGACGAGCACCTCATGCCGGTTCCACATCGGGAACGACCGGCGCAGCCACGTCGGTCCCGTCAGCTGTACGTCGCCCGACCGCAGCACATCCTGCCAGCTGCGCTCGCCGCGGTGCCAGTCCACGAACGCCAGCGACCGCGCCTCGACCATCAGGTCCGGTTCTCCGCCCGGATCGGAGTAGCACACCTCGGCGTCGCCGTGCTCGACCAACAGCCAGAACCGCCGATTGCCCGGACGCTCGTCGGGGAAGGTGAAGGCGACGACCACCCGGTCTGCGGGTAGCGCCGATCGGTCGAGCTGGACCTGGCACCACGCCCACAACACGAAACCGGGATCGGAACGGTTGGGGGTGACCTCCACCCAGTGCTCGCCCCACGCCGCGAGCCCGTCGAGGACGCCGGCCAGGTCGGCGCCCGCCTCGGTCAGCTCATAGAGGTGGCCGCGGCCGTCGGGTTTCGGTCGGGACTCGATGACTCCGGCGCGTTCGAGTTCGTTGAGCCGCTTGATCAGCATCGAGCGCGACATCGTCGGAACGCCGCCGGCGATGGCCGAGAACGTGTCCGCGCCGAACATCAGGTTGCGCACGATCAGTGGGTTCCAACGTTCGGCGAGTATCTCCGATGCCCTGGCGATCGGGCAGTACTGGCGGTAGGTGCCCATGTCGTGATCCTGCCACCACCAGCTCGCGCGTCGAGTTCTAAATTCGTACTTCACGAGAGGTCCTCCGACGTCGAGCATGACGCTATGAGGACAGAACGAAGCGATCGATCGGCCGACGCGGCCGCCGGGCAAGTGTCAAGGGCAGCCGCTGAGGTCTACGAAGAGTTCTTTGTGCCGGCGTTGTTCGGCCAGTGGGTCGAGCCGATGCTCGACGCCGTAAAGCCCGTCGACGGGGACCGCTTGCTCGATGTCGGTGCCGGCACGGGCGTGGTTGCCCGTGCGGCCCTGCGGCGGGTGGGCGCTGGCGGTTCCGTTGTCGCTGTCGATCCGAACGACGGCATGCTCGCCGTCGCCAAGCGGCTGGCCCCCGGGCTGGACCTGCGCCGGGGTACGGCGGAGCAGTTGCCGATCGACACTGACGAAATCGACTGCGTCACCTGCCAGTTCGCGCTGATGTACTTTCAAGACCGTGCTCGTGCGATCAGGGAGGTCGCCCGCGTCACCCGACCCGGCGGCCGAGTGGCGGTAGCCACCTGGGCGGCGGTCGAGGAATCGCCCGGTTATGCGGCGATGGTCGACCTACTCGGCGACGAGATCGGCGACTGGGCGGCTGAGGCAACGCGTGCACCCTTCTGCATCGGGACGGCGGTCGAGCTCGGCGACCTGCTGCGGACGTCGTTCCCCGATGTCGCCGTCGAACGTCACGAGGGTCAAGCATGCTTCAACTCGCTCGACGAATGGATGCACACCGACATCCGCGGGTGGACGCTGGCGGAGCACGTCGACGACGACCAATTCGCACACCTGCGGGAACGGGCCGCCACCCGGCTCGGGCGATTTGTTGCGGCCGACGGCCGGGTGCGTTTCGCCGTACCCGCGCTGATCGCCACCGCGAGGCGTCCGTGAGCGGCCGGGCGCACTACTGTCGGTGACGAGACAACCGCAGATCATGTGCACCTGGAGGCATACATGGCCGAGCCCACCACCCTGCGCGCGCTGAGCGATCTGCCCGAACAGCCCGTCAGCCTGGCCGAATCGACCCTGGTCATGATCGACTGCCAGAACACCTATACCCGCGGTGTGATGGAACTCGAGGGTGTGGACGCGGCGCTGGACGAGGCCGCCGCCCTGCTCGACCGCGCCCGCTCGGCGGGCATCCCGATCATCCACATCCAGCACTCCGACGGGCCGGGATCGCTTTACGACATCGAGGGCGAGAGCGGCGCGATCGTCGCCAGGGTGGCCCCGCGCGAGGGCGAGCCCGTGGTGGTGAAGAACTACCCGAATTCGTTCGTCAAGACCGACCTGGACGAACGGCTGAAGGCGGTCAACGCGTCGAATCTGGTGATCGCGGGCTTCATGACACACATGTGCGTGAACTCGACTGCGCGCGGGGCGTTCAACCTCGGGTACGCGCCAACCGTGGTGGCCGCCGCCACCGCGACGCGGGCGCTGCCGGGCCTCGGGGACGTCCCGGTTTCGGCGGCGGCGATGCAGGCCGCCAGCCTGGCGGCCATGGCCGACCTGTTCGCCGTGGTGGTACCCAGCGCCGCGGCGATCCCTGGCTGAACGGCCCGGGTGGCAGAATTCGCGGAATGCGGATGTCGGCCAAGGCGGAGTACGCCGTCAGGGCCATGGTTCAGCTGGCCACCGTCGACGAGGGCGTGCTGGTCAAGACCGATGACCTGGCCAAGGCGCAGGGCATCCCGCCGCAGTTTCTCGTCGACATCCTCTCCGACCTGCGCACCGATCGACTGGTGCGCAGCCACCGCGGCCGCGAGGGCGGATACGAACTGGCCCGCCCGGCCGCCGCGATCAGCATCGCCGATGTGCTGCGCTGCATCGATGGTCCGCTGGCCAGCGTCCGCGATATCGGCCTCGGCGATCTGCCGTATTCGGGTCCGACCGCCGCGCTGACGGATGTGTGGCGCGCGCTGCGGGCCAGCATGCGATCGGTGCTGGAGGAGACCAGCCTGGCCGACGTGGCCGCGGGGGCGCTGCCCGAGCACGTCGGCAAGCTCGCCGTCGACTACCTGGGTCAGGAGCGACAGCGCGGACATAACTCGGAGCGTTAGCGGCGATCAGCCGCCTGAGCCGTAGGGCCGGGTGAGGATTTCCATGTAGTGCCCGGCGGGGTCCTGGAAGTAGACCCCACGGCCGCCGTCGTTGTGGTTGATCTCGCCGGGGCGGGCGGCCGCCGGATCAGCCCAATGGTCCAGGCCCCACGCGCAGATCCGCCCGTAGATCGCGTCGAACTCGTCCTCGGACACCAGGAACGCGTAGTGCTGTGAGCGGATCTCCTCGCCTTCTCCTACGTCGGCGTAGTCGAGGCTGACGTCGTTGGCGACGGTCACCATCATGAACTGGGCGAACGGCGTCGGGCTCGGCAGATCGAACAGCTCGGTGAGGAAGGTCGCCGACTGCTTCTTGTCCTTGGCGGCGACGATCGTGTGGTTGAAGGTGATGGTCATGAAGACCCCCATATGTCACGGCGCCTCCATGCCTGACGCAGCCCGCCACCGGCACGCGACGCTATTGCCAGGATAGAGCCATGGCAGACGATGCAGTGCTGAGCGGAGAGCGTGTCAGGTTGCGAACACCGCGAATCGACGACGCCGAAGAACTGTTCGCCGAGGTGGCGTCGGATCCCGAGGTGACGCGGTACCTGTCGTGGACACCGCATCCCGACGTCGACGAGACGCGCCGGGTGATCACCGAGCTGTTCAACGTGGGCGAGAGCCGGACCTGGCTGATCGAGCTGCGGGAGACGGGCGTGGTCGTCGGCGTGTGCGGTTTGCGACGGCGGGAAAGCCACTCGGTCGAGCTGGGGTACTGCCTGGCGCGCCGCTGGTGGGGACACGGGCTGATGCCCGAGGCGGTGGGGATTTTGCTGGAACACCTGCAGCGGGATCCAGGTTTGTATCGGGTGTCGGCGACGTGCCATGTTGACAACACGCGGTCGGCGCGGGTGCTGGAACGCAGCGGTCTTACGTTGGAGGGACGGCTGGCGCGCTATGTCATCCTCCCGAATATCAGCGCCGAGCCGCAGGACGTTCTTCTGTTCGCAAAGGCGGTGCGATGATGACCCGGTTCGACGTCCGCGACCTCGCTGTGCCGGTGATCGTCGCCCCGATGGCGGGCGGGCCGTCGACGCCCGAACTGGCGGCGGCCGGGACGAACGCCGACGGGCTCGGTTTCGTTGCGGCCGGTTACCTTTCCGCCGAGGTGCTCGCCGAGCGCATCGCGGCGGCACGCCGACTGACCTCAGGGCCGTTGGGCGTCAATCTCTTTGTGCCGCAGCCCAGCGCGGGCACACCCGCGGCGATCGAGCGCTACGGGGCGACCCTTGCCGATGAGGCGCAGCGCTACGGCGCCCGCCTCGGCGAGCCCCGCTACGACGACGATCAGTGGGCGGCGAAGTTGGACGTGGTGCTCGATGTGCGTCCGGAGGTGGTGTCGTTCACGTTCGGCCTGCCGACCCCCGCCGAGTGTGAGCGGCTTCGGACCGCCGGCATCGCCACCGTCGGTACCGTCACGACACTGGCGGAGGCCGAGATGGCGGTCGGCTGCGGCGTGGATGCCGTGGCGGCGCAGGGCCCTTCGGCGGGCGGGCACCGTGGCACGTTCGATCCCGCCGCGCATCCCGCGGCCGATCCGCTGGAGCAGCTGCTCTCTGACCTGGCGCTCATCGGCGTGCCGGTGGTCGCGGCGGGCGGGCTCGCTAATGCAGACGATGTCAACCGTGTTCTTCGGGCCGGCGCAGTGGCCGCGCAGCTCGGGACGGCGTTCCTGCTCGCTGACGAGGCGGGCAGCAGCCCGGTTCATCGCGCGGCGTTGCAGGATCCGCAGTTCACCGAAACGGTCGTCACCAAGGCGTTTTCCGGCCGCTACGCGCGTGGACTGCGCAACCGCTTCATCGACGAGCACGAGGCGGATGCGCCGCTCGCATACCCGGAGATCCACTATCTGACCAGCCCGCTGCGCGCGGCGTCGGTACGCACCGGCGACCCCCATGCCGTCAACGTGTGGGCCGGCACCGGATTTCGGTCAGCGAAAGCGGCGCCGGTGGCCGACATCATGAAGGACCTGACGTAGGCCACCGGGCCAATTCAGCCGCAAGTCAGTTTCGGGCTGCGATCATTGCAGCCACGATGCGTCTATTGGTGGTCGAGGACGAGCAGCGCCTCGCCGCAGGGCTGCGGAAAGGGCTCGAGGCCGACGGTTTCGCCGTCGACGTCGTGCACAATGGCACCGACGGTATCTGGATGGCGCGCGAAAACCCGTTCGACGCGATCATTCTCGACGTCATGCTGCCCGGTGCGAACGGATACCAGGTGTGCCGGACGCTGCGCAGTGAAGGCAACTGGACACCGATCCTGATGCTCACCGCCAAGGACGGCGCCGCCGACGTGGTGGAGGGCCTGGACACCGGCGCCGACGACTACTTGGCCAAACCGTTCTCGTATGCGGTGCTGCTTGCCCGGCTACGGGCATTGTTCCGTCGCGGGGCGCAGCCACGACCGTCGGTGCTCGAGGCCGGCGATCTGCGGTTGGATCCCGCGGCGCGCCGGGTCTGGCTTCGGAACAACGAAATCGTGCTCACGCCACGCGAATTCGCTGTGATGGAGTTCCTGCTGCACCACCCCGGCGAGGTGCTGTCCAAGAAGGACATCCTCGACCATGTCTGGGATTTCGACTTCGATGGTGACCCGAACATCGTCGAGGTCTACATCCGGCGGCTGCGCACGAAACTGGACCACCCGGTGATCGAAACCGTTCGGGGCGCGGGGTACCGGCTGGTCGCGGCCGGTGCTTAAGCGCATCGGCACGGTCCGGGCGGTCACCACCGCCGTCGCGACGCTGTTCGTCGCCATCGCCCTGGTCGTCGGGGCGGTCGGGCTGATCGCCGCATTGAGCCACACGCTGATCGGCGAGGTCGAAGAGGTCGGCCGGTCACAGGCGCGTGAGGTCGCGCAGCAACTCGAAGCCGGTCGTCCGCCGATCCTGGAGGTGGCCAGCAGCGACGAGCAACTGATTCAGGTGATCACCCCGGCCGGCGGAGTGGCCGCATCGAGCCCCAACGTCGCCGGTAGGCCCGCCGTCGCGCAGCTGCGGGCGGGCGAGTCAGCGCGGGTGGTCACCCCACTCGACGACGACGAATTCGTCGCCGTCGCAGAGCACGCGCAGACTTCGGAGGGCCCGCGAACGGTCGTGGTGGCCCGGGCGCTGGTCGAGGCTGTCGACACCACCGCTACCGTCACCAAATTGTTGATCGCCGGGCTGCCGGTGCTCCTGGTGGTCGTCGCCGTGACGACCTGGATCACGGTCGGACGGGCGCTGGCCCCGGTGGAAGCGATACGTCGCGAAGTGGACGAGATCTCGGCCGCCCAACTGCACCGGCGTGTGCCACAGCCTGCAACCGAGGACGAGATCGGCCGGCTGGCCGCCACCATGAACCGCATGTTGGCCCGGCTGGAGGACGCTCGAAACAGTCAACGGCGCTTTGTTTCCGACGCCTCACATGAGCTGCGGTCGCCGATTACCACGATCCGCCAGCACGCCGAGGTCGCGCTTGCACATCCGGACCGAGCGAACGCCCAAGAGCTGGCCGAAGTCGTACTGGTCGAACAACAGCGGATGCAGCGGTTGGTGGACGACCTGCTGCTGCTGGCGCGGGCGGACGAGCGCATCCCGCTGGCGCGCGCGTCCGTCGACCTCGATGATCTGGCACTCGAGGAGGCCCGCCGGCTCCGGTCGGCGACCTCGGTGGAAGTCGACACAACTGGCCTTGGTGCGGCGCGGGTGCACGGGGACGTCGACGCGTTGCGGCGGGTGTTGCGCAACCTCGGGGATAACGCCGGCAGGTACGCCTCGAGCCGGATCGCCATTGCTGTCGCCGAGCGCGGCGGCGACGTGCTGTTGACCGTCGACGACGACGGGCCGGGCATTCCGGAATCCGAGCGGGCGCGGGTGCTGGAGCGATTCGTTCGGCTCGACGAGGCGCGCTCCCGCGACGACGGCGGCAGTGGCCTGGGCCTGGCCATCGTCGACGAGGTCGTGCGCGCACACGGTGGCGCGGTGTCGATTTCGCGGTCGCCGCTCGGTGGCGCGCATATCGAGGTGACGTTGCCTGCCGAGGCCGGCCGATGAGCATTCAGGCTGCTGTCAGGTGGTTCGAGGCAGCCTTGGAGCCATGAACTTCCAAAGCATCGGAATTGCAGCAGCGGTGGGCGCAGTGGCGGTGGCGATCGGAACCGGTATCGCGGCGGCGCAACCCGACGACGGCGAGGGTCAGCCGATCACCGGCGACGCTCTGACCCAGGCCAGCGCGGCCGCGCTGGCGTTCACCGGCGGCGGAACGGTCACCGGCAGCGAGGTCGGAGACGAGGAGAGCCTCTACGAGGTGGAGGTGACGCTCGACGACGGCAGCCAGGTCGACGTCCAGCTCGACCAGAACTTTGTGGTCGTCGGGTCCAAGACCGACGGCCCCGGCGCCGACGTCGAACCCGACCCGCCAGGCAACTGAGGCTCCGCGATGACCGCCGGCGCGGTGCGCCGCTTCGTCATGGCCGCTGTCTGCGTTGTTGCCCTTGTTGCCCCGGCCGCGGCCTGCGCCAAGGATCCGGCGACTGAATCCACGGACTGCATCAAAGTCGTCGAAGAATCCGGTGATGCCACCGACGAATGCCTGCCCATTGCGCCGGATAGTGCACGGGTCGACCTCGCGACGCCGACGTTCAGCAAGCCAACCTCGATCACAAACCCGCTGCATCCGACAAGCGCTGTCGCGCAGACGATCTACGGCGGTCAAGTGGACAACAAGCCGTTTCGCACCGAGGTGACCCTGCTGCCCGATACCAAGGCGATCACGTGGCGTGACAGCACGGTCGACGTGGCAGTAGTCCAGTACGTCGCTTATTCAGACGGACGCATCCACGAGGTGGCGCTCGATTGGTACGCCCAGGCAGACGACGGCTCCGTGTGGTACTTCGGCGAAGACGTGTTCAATTTCGAGGACGGCAGGGTCGTCGACACCGAAGGAACCTGGATCGCCGGCGACGAGGCGCCGGCCGCGATGATCATGCCGGCGCACCCACGCGTCGGCGACGTGTACCGGCCGGAAAACGCGCCCGGGGTGGTGTTCGAGCAGGTACGCGTCGAGAAGATCGACCAGACGATTCCCGGCCCGAGTGGAGACATCATCGGCGCAATGGAAACGATGGAGCTGCACTTGGACGGGACGAGTGAGGGAAAGGTTTTCGCCCCCGGATATGGCGAGTTTTCCACTGGGACCCCAGGCGGAGACCTCGAGGCGGTGTCGCTGGCGTCGCCGACCGACCGTCGGCAGGGTCCGGCTCCCGCCCAATTCGGTGCGCTGTCCGGCGCCGCCTCGGATGTCTTCGATGCGGTCTCGGCCGCGGACGCCGAGCGTGCGAAGCAGGCCGGCACGGCACTCGGTCAGGCGTGGGACGCGGTGCTTACCACTGGGATTCCGCTACAGATGAAGTCCCAGATGACTGTCGACATCGACGGGCTCGACAGCGTACTGGGCGGCGAGATCGATTGGAGAGCCGCGGAATCGGCCGCGCTTCGCATCGCCCAGAATGATCTCGATCTGCGGCTGCTGTATCAACCGGTCATCGAGGTCGACCTGGCCCGTCTGGCATTGTGGGCACGCCAGCTTCCACTCGATATCAACGCCGACGATTCGGGCTTGGTTCTGGCCGATGTGGCGGCGCTGGATCGGGTCTGGGAGCGCACCCGACCCGGCGTGCAGGCCCCCGGGGCGGTGGACGCGGCGATGCAGGAACTTGGGCAGGCCGCCGACGCGGAAGACCTACCCACGGTCGGCGAGACCGCGGTCGCGCTCAACCAGGCGGTCGGGGGATTGCTCGTCCGCTGACCGATTCCTTTCCATGCGCTGTCCGGTCTATACGGGTGTGACAGGAAGCTCAACGACGCGGCGAGAGAGAGCAGAAGCACAGCCGTGAGCGCAATCTGAACGCTCGCCGTCGGCACTTAGCGTCCAGATCGAGCTCCTAGGCCGAAGACCGCTTCGCTGCGCATCCGCTCCACCTATCCGACGCCACGCATCAGGTAGATGAACACCACGACCGCGAGCGCGAACCCGATGCCCGAGGGTATCGAGGAGATGCAATCACCACGATGGACAACGGAATCCAGAACCACACCAGCGCCACCGCCGCACCGGTGATCATCGACGCCGTGGGCACCACACCGATATGCCGGACGGGAATGGTGGTGGCTGCGGGTGCGACGCTCGAGGCTATTGCGACCATGCCTTCAACTTATGAATATGCGCCGCCGCGCAACACGGCGTTTTCCTCCAACCCTGGCGGGGATAACCCCCAGACTGGCGACTTCGGCGTGGTGAGTCGCGCCAGGCGCGACCAATCACGCCGAAATCCGCAGTCACTTCGGCGCGGCCAGTTCCAGGGCGATGTTGTCCGGGTCGCGAAACTCCAGAATGTAGGCCGGCCCGATGTCCTTGATCGACTCGTGGCTGATGTTTAGGTCATCGAGATGTGCTGCGGCGGCGTCTAATTCGGCCTTGCTATCCACCCGGAATGCAAGATGATCCAGACCCGCGCGGTCTTCGTCGAACCGGTCGGTGGCGACCGGGCGCAGGCCGACCAACGAGTCGCCGACCTGATAGACGACGCCGCCGAACAGGAACCCGAGCGCCTCCCGGGTGGCGTCGTCGGCGTCCTCGGGTACCTCGAGCGCGACCCGCCAGCCGAACACGCTGTCGTAGAACTGGCGCGATCGCGCGATGTCGGTGACGGTCAGCCGGACGTGTGCGATGGATGTGGTGGTGATGGCCATGAGCTTCATGCTGCCATGCCGTGACATGCGAGAATCGCCGTCGTGCGCATAGGGATGACCATGCCGGTGATGGAGCCCAACCTGGATTCGGCCACGCTGAAGGCCTGGGCCCGCATTATCGACGGCGGGCCGTTCTCGTCGTTGTGCTGGGGCGAGCGGATCGCGTTCGACAACCCCGACAGCCTGACGCTGCTGGGTGCGCTGGCGGCGTGGACCGACCGGGTGCGGTTGGTAACGACGGTGGTGGTGCCGCAACTGCACGACCCGGTGATGCTGGCCAAGGCGCTTGCCACCGGCGACATGCTCAGCGGTGGTCGGCTGACCGTCGGCATCGGGGTGGGCGGCCGCCACGAGGACTACCACGCCGTCGGCGCCGACCCGGCGACGCAGACGATGCGTGGGATGGCCGAGCGCGTCGGGGTGATGAAGCGGATCTGGTCCGGCGAGAAGGTCACCGAGTCCGTTGTCCCGGTCGGGCCGCCGCCCCTGCAGCCGGGCGGGCCGGAGCTACTGATCGGCACGATGGGACCGAAGACCGTGCGCAGCGCCGCCGCGTGGGCCGGCGGGCTGGCGGGCACGTCTCTGGACATGGATGTCGCCAAACAGAACGAGCTGTTCGACGTCGCCCGGGCCGCGTGGGCGGAGGCCGGCAGGCCCAAACCGCACCTGGCGACGTCGTTCTGGTTCGCACTCGGTGACGGCGACGACGCGCGGGCGCAGGTTCACCGGCATCTGCGCCGCTACATGAACTGGATTCCGGCGCGCCACGTTGACGCGATGGCGCCAGCCACCGGATGGGCCGGCAACGAGGACGAATTGCTCGACATCCTGCACAGGTTCGAGGACATCGGGACCGACGAAATTCACCTCATCCCGACGAGCTCGAATATCGACCAGCTCCGCCGGGTCGCCGACGCCGTCAAGGACTTCGCATGACAACGCCCGCAAATCAGATGCCGCCGATCGTGTCGCGTTCCGAGTGGGAGAAGGCGCGCGCGGAACTGCTTGTCCGCGAAAAGGAGCTGACCCGGATGAAGGATTCGGTCAGCGCCGCGCGCCGACGCCTTCCGATGGTTCAGATCACCGAGTCCTACACGTTCGACACCGAGGACGGACCCGCCTCGCTGCTCGATCTGTTCGACGGTCGGCGTCAGCTCATCGTTCAGCATTTCATGTTCGGTCCCGACTGGGACGAGGGATGCACCGGCTGCTCGATGATGGCCGACCACGTCGGGCCATTGTCGCATCTGCACGCGAAAGATACTTCGTTCGTGGTGATTTCGCGCGCGCCGCTGGCCAAGCTGCTGGCATTCCGCGACCGGATGGGGTGGACGCTGCCCTGGGTGTCGGCCGGATCGACGACCTTCAACGAGGACTTCCGTGCGACCGTTGACGGCGAGGAGCATCACGCGATCAGTGTGTTTCTCCGCGACGGCGACCGCGTGTTTCACACCTGGTCGACCTACAACCGCGGAGAGGAGCCGTTCATGCTTGTTTGGGATCTCCTCGACCTGACCCCGTTCGGGCGCCAGGAAACCTGGGAGGACTCGCCGCCGGGATGGCCTCAGCACCCCCCGTACGAGTGGATTCGGCTGCACGACGCCTACTGACCAGCTGTAGGCGAGCGTAGGTTCGGGTCGAGGGGGTCGTGACGGTCAATGGGTTGGCGTACCGCCTGGACACATCGGCCACGTGGTCGGTGTCCCGCCGGGCCACTGGGACAAGCCGTGGAAGTGGTTCAAGTAGGTGCCGCTAAATCGCTCGCGGCGTTCGGACGTTCCCATGAGGCGGCGACCACCGACGCCATTTCTTGACGTGGGCTGGCGGCCGTGGCCGTGTCGTGGTTGGACGATCAGTAACTTGCGTTAGAGCCGACTCGCAGCGAAAGTCGCGGCCTGACGTGCCATCCCGGACTGCACATAGGAAAGGTGAGCCGCAGAGAACATCTCGTCGCGGCTCGGCGACATATTCCCGCCGGGAGAGCAAATCGGATCTCCGGGCGCACACAAGTCGAGGGCCTTAGCCCCGTACAGCGGGCTGACCACGTTTAGCGGCACCCCCACATATCTAGCCGACGGATTTCCCAAGACGGCCACCGCGGCGACGTGATCAGCCACCTCCGGCGGCATCGGCGCGGGAGTGAAGCCTGCAATCGGTACTGGCACCGCAGTGATCAGATCGATCACGAGCGCGCCTTGGGAATATCCACCGAGCACCAACCTGGTGTTCGGACAGTTCGACGCCATGGACTGGACATGAGTACTCGCATCGCTGGCACCGGCGGAGGCGGATTGAGCGTAATCGTCGGTAGCGGGGTAGTTGACCGGATACACCCCGACGGACCTGTCGCCAACCTGCGAGCGGAGTGCATCGACAAATGCCTGTCCGACCCCGCCAACCCCAGGTGGCTCGGTGGTGCCGCGGGCGAACACCACCTCCACGTCAGGGCATGGAGCAGCGGAGGCCGAAGGAATATCGAACACCGCGCTCAGCAGCGCCCAGGCTGTCACCACCACAGCACTAGCAGCGCGAGCGATCCGTCGTGAGCTCATGTCTCCCTTATGTCGCCATGTTCAATGTCGAACCGTGGGGCCTGAATTCATACGTTGTTCGAAGCCTCAGACGAAAGCCCGCGGTGACGATCGACGGCACTTTGATGCGGGTTTGGCAGGCTTCTGTCAACGGTGTATCAGTCGCATATTCCTGGGCGTCGCAATGGCTTGCCACCGCTCCACTCTCGTGTAGTGAAATTTCACCCCGCCTGCCCTTCCTCGTCAAGCTCGTCGAGTTCCGCGAACCGCGCAGGCGTTCGCCTTGTCGAGTTCCGCGGACCGGCGGCAACGCTATTCAGGGCAACGGCCTCGGGCGCCCGGCAGACCCAACCGGTGGGTTGTCACATGTAACGGCCGCCGGTCACCTCGGCGACAGTGCCGGTCATGTAGGACGACAGGTCCGAGGCGTAGAACAGGGCGACGGAGGCGATCTCTTCGGGCTCACCCGCTCGTTGCATCGAGATCTCGGCCATCTTCTGCTCCCACGCCTTCTGCGGCATCGCCTCGGTCATCGCGGTGCGGATGAGACCCGGCTGGATGACGTTGACCCTGGATCACCTCACCAACGGGCGGGTCGGCTGGAACCTGGTGACCTCCTACTCCGACAGCGCCGCCCGCGACCTCGGCACCGGCCAGCAGATTCCGCACGACGAGCGCTACGACATGGCCGCGGAGTACCTCGAGGTCTGCTACAAGCTGTGGGAGGCGTCCTGGCAGGACGACGCCGTTGTGCGCGACCGGGACAACGGTGTCTACGTCGACCCCCGCCGCCTGTACGACATCAACCACCACGGCAAGTACTTCGACCCGAAGTTCCAGCACACACTGATCGGGCAATCCTCAAGAGGTGGCGTCGAGGAACACCTTCTGGCCGGCGGGCGCGGCGAACAGCAGCCGGCTTACCGCGCCGGGCCGGGCCACGACGGCGCTCACCTGCGGGCCGTGCACCGCGATCGGCGCCTCATGGTCGGGGGCGATGATCAGACGCAGCTGTACGCTGCCGACGTCCTGCACGGCCGGATTGACGACGATCGTTTAGTGCCCGGCGGATTTGTGTCGATTGTGGGGGCTAGAAGGGGCTGCTATTGGACTGCCACTTGGCCGTCTCCGGGCGCTGTCCGTAGCGTCGGATGTAGTCCTCGTGGATGTGCGCGTCTTTCTTGCGTCTGATCGCGTCAACCAGATTCGGGTCCAGGCCGTGCTGGGCCAGCCGGTGTCGGCGCCACACCTTGTTCAACGCGAGCGACATCAGCACGGCCCAGATGTAGATCGGCGCCGTCATCTCAAGATGCACATACAGTGAGGCGGGGAGCAGCCAGAAGGGGGCAAGAACCAGAAGTGGGGGTATCGCAGCCCGAATCATGTGCCGGCGGACGGCTCCCTCACCGGCCAGATCATGGGAGACCCAACTCCGCATCGAGTCGGGCAGGCATCGTCCGTAGGAGTATGCGAGGTACTGCAAGAGGGTGGGTCGGGCGGTGGCCATGGCGGCTCCTGTGAGTCGGGGTTTCAGATGACAACGGCGGGCGGAATCTCTAATGCACGGTTGCGCAGGGTGGTTCCTTCGTCGGTGAGCTCGACATCGGTCGAGCGCTCGTCGGCGGTGCTTCGTGTGCGGGTAATCAGGCCGAGCGCCTCCAGGCGCTTCAGCATCGGCGACAGCGTGGCCGAATCCAGCTGCAATGCCGTGGCGATCTGCTTGACCGACAGTGGTGACCGGCCCTCGGAGGAGACCTTCTGGTGATCCCACAGCGCAAACATCACCAGGTACTTCGGATGGGTCAGGCCCAGCGGCTCGAGCAGTGACCGGTAGACGGGCAGGACGGCCCGGTTGGTGACCGCCAGGGCGAAACACACCTGCTGCTCGAGGGCAAGCGGGTCGATATCAGGCGCGGGCGGTGCGGGCATAATTGAATTGTACACTAATAGCTAGGGCACTAACAATGTGAGCGGTGCCACACCGTGGCTGTTCTCGGCGCGCCGTCAGGTGATAGTCGTGAGCCCTAACTGAGCGGGCGCATGTAGGAGTTCAATCAGGGGAGGTGGGTCATGTCGATGTATGCGGGTCGCCCTTCATCCTGGCGACGTCATCGGGTGATGGATTCGGGCAGAATGCTCAAGCGGCGGGTGAGCAATGGACTGCTCGGCTCACGGCGCCCGAGCGACCCCGACAGCCGGGTGGAGGACCCCGGAGGAGGCCCCGATGCCATCACGCGAATTGTCAGGCCTCGAGCCCCGGGTCCTGCTCGATGGCTCGCCTTGGAATCACCCCGTTGGCACGAGGGTCGGCTGTGGTTCGCCCACTGGGGAACCGGTGAGATTGTCGCGGTCGACATCGACGGAGGCAGTGAGGTCGTCGCGCAGGGCCCACCTCACTGCGTTGTCCCGGTTGAGGTTTGGCGTTCGTAGGCGGTCCGTCCGGGTGCTCGACCAATGATGCGACTCGCATCCGGCAGCGGCCGATTACCAAGCCCGGGAGCAGCTACGTCGGGCGACGCCTCAGATCGGCGGCGGCTGACCAGACTGCTTGAGTGATACGCGCGACCGTCGGGCTGTCCAACTTCCAGCACTGCCAGAAAAGCGGCACATCGACCTGCACGCCGGCTATCCGCACGAACGACCCGTTCTCAAGTTCAGCAGCGGCGAGCTGCTCGGGAAACATGCCCCAGGCCAGGTCCGCACGTACCGCACTTGCGAACCCCTCCGCGGTCGGAACGAAATGTGTCGGCCTGGAGATGGCGCGACCAAACGACTTGCGCACCAACATGTCCTGCAGCACGTCATCGCGATTCCAGGCCAGTGAGGGTGCATCTGCTGCCGCACGCCGGGTGAACCCGTCGGGCAGATAACGCTCGACATACGCGCCGGTCGCCACCGGCAGATAACGCATCACGCCCAACGGCTGCACCCTGCAGCCCGGCGCTGGTTTGCGCTCGGTGGTCACCGCACCCATCACCACACCCTCACGCAGCAACCGCGCCGAGTGGTCCTGGTCTTCGATCCGGATGTCGAGCAGCTCATCGGTCAGCTCGGCGAAGACCCCGGTAAACCAGGTGGCCATCGAGTCGGCGTTGACGGCAACTGCGATCCGTGTACGCTGCGCCGTCGTGTCCCCGCCCATCTCGGCCAGCGCCTCAGACTCAAGCATTGCCCTCTGAGCCGCCAACCTTAGCAGCGGCACGCCGGCCTGAGTTGCGGTACAAGGCTTCTCCCGTACCACCAGCACCTGACCCACCCGCTGCTCGAGTGCCTTGATCCTCTGGCTGACTGCCGATGGAGTCACATGTAGCCGCTCAGCCGCGGCGTCGAAGCTGCCGAGCTCGATCACCGCCGCGAACGCGGCGAGCTGGTGGCCATCGAGCGGTGTCTGATATTCGTTGCGCATCCGCCACCACCTTCCGCCAACTGTCGTCCGTCCATCATTACATTAGCAGTTCTAATACCGATCAAAAAGCATTAACTGTACTGATGGATCTGATTACCCTAACGTCGATGGCATGCTCACTCCACTGCTGATCGGCTTCGCCACCGGTCTCACGCTCATCGTCGCGATCGGAGCCCAGAACGCCTTCATCCTGCGCCAGGGCATCCGCCGCGAGCACGTACTCCCGGTCGTCGCCATCTGCACGGTGTCGGACATGGCGCTGATGGCCGCCGGCGTCGCAGGCTTCGGCGCACTGGTCACCGCCCATCCGCAGATGGTCACGCTCGCGCGGTTTGGTGGGGCGGCGTTCCTCATCGTCTACGGCATGCTCGCCGCGCGGCGGGCATGGCGCCCGAGCGGCCTCACGCCATCCGAAGCGGGGCCGTCACGGTTGGCAGGAGTAGTGCTGACCTGCCTGGCGTTCACCTTCCTCAACCCGCACGTCTACCTGGACACCGTGGTATTGATCGGCGCGCTGTCCAACGAACACCGGGATGGCCGTTGGCTTTTCGGCGTCGGGGCGGCCGTGGCCAGCGCGGTGTGGTTCACCACTCTGGGTTTCGGCGCCGGCCGGCTGCGCGGCCTGTTCGCAAGGCCGACCGCATGGCGCATCCTCGACGGCCTCATCGCCGTGACAATGATCGCGCTCGGCGTGGCGGTCCTTCACGGCTAGCCCGTGGCTAGCCCCGTTTTCCGCACCGAACGAACGTAAGGCCTGATCTCGGCAGAGCGATCGGATTACCGACCGGCCGGTGATGATCCTTTGCGGAAGTTGAGCATTCACCGGATATGGACACGAAGTCGTGCCCGCTTCGCGCCTGACTGCCCCCGGATACGGGCCGCTCGCCCGCGGGATGAATATGGCCAGCCGCAGTGGTTCCGAGACCCTCCAGAGCCGTCAGTCTCGACGGATCGGCCG
Organism: uncultured Actinomycetota bacterium; assembly: GCA_963799495.1. Classification (GTDB taxonomy): domain Bacteria; phylum Actinomycetota; class Actinomycetes; order Mycobacteriales; family Mycobacteriaceae; genus Mycobacterium. Next base: position 43,349 of record CAWCXH010000015.1, on the reverse strand, counting down.
GAATGGAGCAGCATGTCTCGCATGACCGACTACAGCGATGAAGAACGCGACACAGTCCGCTCCGCCGCCTTTGGCGCGATGCTCCTCGTCTCGAAGGCCGACCCCGGCTTCTTCGCGATGTTCAAGGAGTCAATGGCCGGCTCCAAGGCCTTCGCCAAGGCGTCGCCCGAGCTTCGGGAGCTGCTGAAGTCGGGCGGGATGCCCAGCCCGCCGAAGGGTAAACCGGAAGAGATCGACAAGGCCGTCCTGACGTCCGTGGAGCAGGCGGTGGCGATCCTGCAGGAGAAGGGCCCCGATGAGGTCGAAGGTTTCAAGGCGCTCATCGTGGATGCCTGTGACAAGGTCGCCCAGGCCTCGAAGGGTGTCGCACCCGCCGAGACCGAGGCGATCGGCAAGGTGAAGAGCGCGCTCGGCGTCAGCTGACCCGGCACCCGCCGGCTCCGGCGTACCTTTCGACATGCAGGACACACGGAGCAGGAAGCAGGGTACGCCCACACGACGCTGTTTCCTGCTGCACGGTGCGCTGATGACCGACCCGGTCGTGGCTCGCCGGGCGCCCTCATCGACGGACAGCGCCGGCGCCGGAAGCCCCGGGCGGCCCGTCGACGTCCTAGTCGACGAAGCCCCGACCATCAGCTCGGTCGGAGCTTCGTCGTCGATGCGCGCCTCACCTGATCCTGAGGGCCTTGAACCGCAGCCTCAGCGGCCTTGGTCTCGATGTCTCCTCGTCGCCCTGGTCCTCGGCGGCGGCGGTCGCCGGCTCGTCGTCGGCGTAGGGTTCGGTCGGCTGCGGTGCCGCCGAGGTCGACGAGCACCTCGATTGTCTGGTCGGCCAGGTCGGGCACGTCGGCCGCGTCGGATGGCCGGCCAGCTGGGCCAGATGGCGCTCGACGTCGCTGAAGGTGAGCCGCGCGCGGGCCTGCTCAGCGGCGGTGAACACGTCGGCAGCAATCAGCTCGCTGGCCTCGATCACGCGCACGGCACAGACCGTAAACCGGCGCTGCCCGAAGGTGTAGCAGCACGCGTCACAACGCCTCGAGTGGTCAGCCCAAAGCCGTGATTGCGGCCGCGGACAGGGCCGTGAGCTGCGACGAACCTGTGTGGCTGACGCGCTAGTTCTCGTCAGCTATACGCAGCAGCACGTCGGCAACAGCTGACGGTCTTGAAAGGAACGGTGAATGACTCCCGGGAAGCTCTTTGGTGGCGGCGCCAAGCCTGTCGCGAGCAATTCGCCTCGACCACTCCGGGCGGACGATCTGGTCCTCGCTGCATATAACGGAAGTGCAGGCAACCGTGGGAAACTCGGCCAGCGAGAACGGCGCAGAATACGGGTACCTTGCCTGCGGTCCAAGCCGGTTGACTGCAGCCTCCGCGGTCGGTTCATCACAGTCGGCGAACAACAGCTCCCGGGCAAGTTTGAGATCGACCCATGTTGTTCGATTCTGCGTATCAGGCTCACTCAGCCCCTTCACATAGGCCGGGTTCAGCATGGGCTCGTCACGCAGTTGATCGAAAACGCTCCGGCCGATGTCAGGAATCAGGGCGCACAAGTACACCAAATGCCGTACCGGTCGGCGAGCCGCGACCAACGGACCCGTGTTGCCCGCCAGCGAGTGCCCCACGACCACCACATCGTCGTTGCACCCCTCGAGCGCATCACAAACCACGTCGGCGTAGGTGTCAAAGCTCGCCGACCCGTCGTCGCAAGGCAGATCCATCGCGACCACGTCATGGCCTGGGCGTCGCAAGAACGGTGACAGCAACTCCCAGCACCAAGCGCCGTGCCACGCACCGTGCACCAACGCAAAAGTCGCCATGCGTTGAGCCTAGAGGCCACGTCCCCTTCGACGGGCAAGGAGGCGCTAGGCCGAGTCCCTCGATGTGGGTTCGTCGGCCTGGACTTGGCGGTCACTCTCGACAGCAGCCGCCACCTCTGCCAGTGCGTTGGCCGACAGGCTCGCGGCCACGATGGCATCACGGCCTGATTCCGAGTGTTGATAACGCAGCGCCGCGCCGACCGTCTTGTGTCCAAGTCGGGCCATGTTCTCGGTCAGCGTGGCAACCTGCGCATTCTTCGATCCTGCGAACCTATGCAAGTCATGTGCTGAAAGATCCTCTCGCCCAACATCCTTCGCAGCTTTTTTGAAACCGTCTTTGTTGAATACCCGGTCGTTGAGATGTCAGCCACCGCGAACGGGAGTGAACAGTAGGGCGTCGCGACTGGCCGAAACGAATTGTGCTAGATGCGATTTGATATCTTCGCGGATATTCGGCGGAATCGTTACCGTCCGTTCCTCGCCGTTCTTTGTGGTGTCGATACGGCAACGCGAACCATCCTCGGCCAAACGATGAGTCACCGCTCGTGCAATCGTGACGACCACCCGAGCAGTGCCCGCGTGTTAGCAGCTTCCGCCCGGGCCTGAGGAGGAACTAACGGCCCATTCCCATCATCCCGTTCCCATCATCCTGTTCATCATCGCCGGGGCGTCCGGGCGTACGATCGTCTCGGTCGACGAGAGGAGGCGGACGTGGGAGAGGCGCGTGAGGTCATGGATCGCGTCACTGACGCGATATTGAAGGGCGACTCGGAGGCCCTCAAAGCGCTTTACGCTCAGGACGCGGTCGCTGAGACGCCCGACCAGGGCACGATCAGCGGGCGCGACCAGATCGCCGCCTACCTGGGCGAGTTCAGCGCGGCGTTTCCGGATAACGCGTGGGAGGAGCGGTACAAGCACGAGGCCGGCGACACGGCGATCGACGAGGGATACTTCGTTGGGACCAACACCGGCTCAATGACGGGGCCGAACGGCGAGACCATTCCCGCGACGGGCAGGCGTTTGCGGGCCCGCGAGTGCGACGTCGCGACGGTCGAGAACGGGGTTGTCACGAGCCATCGGTTCTACTTCGACGTGCAGGACTGGCTCACGCAGCTCGGTCTCGCACCCGAGTCCCCGGCGTAGCCCTCGGTCGACGAGTGGCGGGGCGGAGGCACCGCCCGTGAGGGGACACGTCATCCCAACGTCGGAGGCGCCCGAGCTGGCGCACGAACCGCTCAACTGCCGGGTGCTGTGCCGCCGTGTAACTCCAAGCGCGGCAACAGCGTTACCGACGACGAGCGCCACGCCGTCCACGCAGCCATCCAAGCGCGCAGGCAGCGCTGGGCACGCTTCCACGCCAGCCAATCCGACAGCGCCGCTCAGCATGGACGCCAGACCCCCAGGCGGGTAGCCCCAAGCGGCACTGCTTCCACCCCATGGGTCAAGGCGCGGTCGGCGTTACACACCCCTAGGAGGTGTGTGTGAGGGGCAGCCTTCGCGGAATCCGGAATCCGAATACCTCGGGACCGGCTCCTTTCGGATATCCAGGCTCATGATCGCTGTCTGCGACCATTTTGTTCCAAATATCCATGATGAAGTAATGGGTCTTTCCACTACTGGAAGTCGTCACTTTGAGGACGCCACTTTGCAGGACTTCGTAGGTGTCGTCATCGCCGTATTCTTCGGTTGGAAGGTTCGTGTAGCTCACTGTGAATGCCATGTCTGGAGCCTGCCATGAAGGCGGGGCCGAAGGCCGCTGTTGACCAAACTCCGCTGCCGTTCCGGCCGCGGTCGACGGGTGCGGCCCGGTTCGCGTCGTTCTGCACGAAGTTCATCCGGGTGCCGAAGGCTACCGGGGCGTTGTCGCCGATGAAGCTGCGGCCCTGGCAGCAGGATCTCGTCGGCTCGGTGCTGGCTGCTCACCCGCGACCCCGGACGGCCGGCTGGATGATGCCACGCGGGCAGGGCAAGTCGACGTTGGTGGCCGCGCTGGGTCTGTACGACCTGATGCTCGGCGAGGAGGGCGCCGCCGTGGTCGTCGCGGCCACCGACGAACGCCAGGCGGGGATCGTGTTCCGCACGGCGGCCCGCATGGTCGAGCTGCACGACCTCGCCAGCCGGGTGCAGATGTGCAAGACCGAGTTGAGGGTTCCGGGTCGAGGCGCGTCGTTCCAGTGCCTACCGGCCGAGCCGAAACGCCTTGAGGGTCTCGACTACACGCTGGCGATCCTCGACGAGATCGGGGTGATCGGCCGCGACACCTACGAGGTTGTCAACCTCGCGCAGGGGAAGCGGGAGATCTCGACGCTGATCGGTATCGGTATGCCGGGCTGCGACCCGCACAACAACGTGCTGGCCGATCTGCGGAGCTACGCCGCCGAGCACCCCGACGACAAGTCGCTGGTGGGGCGCGAGTTCTCCGCGGCCGGCTTTGAGGATCATCCCGTCGACTGCGAGCGCTGCTGGACGATCGCCAACCCCGCGTTGGACGACTTCCTGCACCGCGACGCCATGCACGCGCTGCTGCCACCGAAGACCCGCGAAGCCACGTACCGGCGGGCGAGGCTGTGCCAGTTCATCCGCGACACCGACGGCAAGTTCCTGCCGCCCGGCGTCTGGGATGGTCTGTCGACCGGCGAGCCGACCCCGGACGGCGCCGAGGTGATCGTCGCACTCGACGGCAGCTTCAGCGACGACACCACCGCGCTGCTGGTGGGCACCGTGTCCACCGAACCGCACTTCGATGTGCTGAAGGTTTGGGAGCGGCCCCAGGGTGACGACACCTACCGGGCACCGGTCGCGAGGTCGAGCAGACGATCCGCGAAGCCTGCCGGCGCTGGCGGGTTGTCGAATTCGTGGCCGATCCCTTTCGTTGGACTCGGACGCTTCAGGCCCTGCAGGCCGAGCGGCTGTCGGTCGTCGAGTTCCCGCACAGCTCGTCCCGGCTGACCGCGGCGACCACTGACCTCTACAGCGCCGCGGTGAACGGGCGAATGAGCCACAGCGGCAACGCCGTATTGGCCGCCCATGTGGCCGCTGCCGTGATCGTAGAAGACCCCCGAGGGATGCGACTGAGGGCAACCGGGCGATGATCTCCGAGGCCGCCGAGGCGAAGTTCGGGCAGCTGCAGGGCTTCCGACCTTGCCGGATATGAGGCCAGCGTCCGGGTGCTCCTCGGCCAAATCATCGCGGTCTCAACGTTGCCCGCGCACTACGTGGGCGTCTTCACCGACAACTCGGCATCGGCTGATGCGCTGCGGGCTGCCGAGGCATCGCTGACCGCTCGCGCCGAGGCCCGGCAGGCCACCTTCGGGCGCGCGTGGGAACAAGTCGGCAAGCTGATGGTGGCCGTCCGCGACGGTGTCGATCCGGCCGGTGTCGCCGTTCGGGTCCAATGGGCTGATGCCGCAACGCGATCGGTAGCACAAGAAGCTGATGCGGTCACCAAGTTGTTTGCGGCCGGGCTGCTGCCGGCGTCCCACGCTTTGAAGAAGCTCGGTTACGCCGCCGACGAGATCGCCGAGATCCAGATGACTAGGCGCGCAGAGGCCCTCGACGCCCAAGGCGTGAATCTTCGGGCACTTCCAACCGCGGTGTCGGCGTGACCGCCGTCGACGAGATCCAGCAGCAGACCGAAGCGCTGGCCGCCGCGACCGAGCGGGAGGTCGCCGGCATCTATGCCGGGATCGCGGCCGGGCTGATCGCCCGCGAGGCCGCGGTGTTGTTGATCGCGTCGGTGATCAACAACGCCAACGCGGGGGCCGTGTCGCTCGGCGATCTGTTCCTGGCCCTACAGATTGAGGAAGTCATCGACGAGCCGGTGCCGACGGTCGGCATCGCCCCGACCGATCATTCCGATCGGCGCGTCAAGGCCGCCAAGACCATCCTGTTCAACGACGACACCGACACCGACGACGAACGGGTCGACACCGACACCGACGACGAACAAGTCGACGACGACACCGACCAGGAATCCGACCCGGCCGATGACGAGTCGATCAGCAGGTTGACCCGGCTAGCACGCGCCGAACCGCTGGAGACTGCGCAGCTCGCCACCCATGAGGCGATGCAACAGCAACCCCTAGTTGAGGGGTGGGTTCGACAATTCGATGCGAACGCGTGTCAGCTCTGCGTGTGGTGGTGGCGCGAGGGCCGGATCTGGCCCAAGGAACACCCGTTCCAAACCCCACAAGGGCTGCAACTGCCAGGCCAAGGTCGTTCTGGCAGAACATATCCAAAGCACGATGTACACGAGGAGGTTGGCACGCAATGCAAACTGAACATGAGGACCAGGTCACCGAGGACCAGGACGTGGCGGCCGCAACCGAGGTCGAGCAGGTCGACGAACAGCCCGTCGATAACGGCGATTCCCCCGATACCGACGCCGCCGACGAACCGGAGACGTTTGACCGCGACTACGTCGAGCGGTTGCGCCGCGAGAACGGGCGATACCGGCAGCGCGCCCAGCGGGCCGACCACTACGCCCAACGCCTCCATGTCGAGATCGTCCGGGCCACCGGCAGGCTGGCCGACCCGAGCGACTTGCAGTTAGACGAGGCGCATCTCGATGACCCCGACGCCCTGAACGCCGCGGTCGACGAGCTGCTGACCCGCAAGCCACACCTCGCGTCCCGCCGGCCGACCGGTGAAATCGGGCAGGGAGCCTCACCTCCGGCCGCGAGTAGCGTTGACCTTGCCGCACTTCTGCGGCGACGAGCCCGATAGGAGGGAACATGGGTGACCTCAAAGAGCTAGCCGGCCAAGCCGCCGAAGAACTACTCAAAGCAATACGAGACCAAGCGCGAACGGCCAGTGACCTAAAGTTGCTTCAGCTCGCCCAGGCGTACTCGATGGTCGTTTCGACTGAGGTCAGCACAAGGCTGGCGGACGAGGGCGCAACCGCCATGGCGGAGTCCATGGCGGAGTATGAGTCGGGGGTCGTAGCGTCAATGTCAAAGGAGTACCCCAAGGGGGTATAATGAAGGGGTCGCTCCTGATGGGCGGCCCCTTCAATCGTCCTGCGGCGTGGGTACCCGAAACCCCTTCCAACCGTTAGGACTTCAGCGTGGCATCTGAAACCACAACCGCCAACCCCGAACTGCTGCAGACCCAGGTCGCCAACCTGCTCGTGCAGCAGCCCTCGAAGCGGCCAGCGTCGTGCTGTCGTCCGGGGTGCAGATCTTCGACACCGCCAGCCCGTTGCGCATCCCCAAGCTGACCGCCGGCGCCCACCGTCGGCTTTGTCGGCGAGGGGGAGCTGATCCCCGAGGCCGACGTCGACTTCGGCGAGGTCACCCTGATGCCGTCGACCCGCAAGAGCATCAAGACCTTGATCAGTTTCACCAACGAGCTGCTGCGGCAGTCCGTGATCGGCCTGGACGCCACCCTCAAGGCCCGCCGGGTCACCGACGTGTCGAGCAAGCTGGACACCGCGCTGCTGACCGGAACCGGGACCAGTGACGGCATCACCGGGATTATCAACCAGGCCGGCATCCAAACCGGCACGCTCGATCTCGCCGACGCCGACACCCTGCTCGACGCGATCGCGCTGGCGTCGGCCGCCGAGGTCACGCCGAACCGTTGGTTCGTCCACGGTGCCGACTTCATCAAGCTGCGCAAGCTCAAGGAAGCCACCGGCTCCAAGAAGTACTTGCTGGAGTCCGACGTCACCAGCGGCCCGACCTATCGGCTGTTCGGCATCGAGGTGACCGTCACCAACAAGTTGCCCGAAGGCAAGATCGTGCTGGCCGACACCAGCCAGATCGCTATCGCCCGCGACCTGGCGCCGTCGGTGACGCTGCTGTCCGAGCGCTATACGGAATATCACGAACAAGCAATTCGGGTCGTGACCAGGTATGACCAGGGTCTGCTGCACCCGGGAGGCGTGATCGTCATGACGGACGCGACCCCGTAGCATGCCCGCCGTTGATCTGGCCACCGTCGCGGCGCTGCTCGACGACAACGTCGACCACGCGCCGACGGCGGTGGGAGTCATCACCACGATGGTGAAGTCATACACCCGGGGCCGCGGTTCGTCGGCAACGTGCCGAACGAGCCCGACATTGAGGCCGTGATCACCACCGCCTCGGCCCGGTTGGCCGGCAACGCCAGCCAAGCCAGCCAGAGCGTCACCGCCGGCGTGTTCACCCGCGATCTTCGGTCGTACTTCACCGGATGGACGTTGGCCGAGCAGATGGTGCTGAACCGGTACCAGAAGCGGGCGCAGTAAGACCAGAGCGCTAGCAAGGGCCGCCAACGGCCGGGCAATCGTTAGCCCCCGGCTGCGGTGCCTCGATGCGCCCCGGGGTTCCCGAGGGTCCTCGACGAATTCGCTGACATGACTCCATCCTTCCCAAGAAGTGGAACGCTCACGCCGGCCGGGAGCACTGGCGCGTCAAGGAGCTCGAATGGCATGGACGAAACACGTCTACGCCCACGTCAGCGCCGCCGAGAAGGCGCGACGGGCCGAATGGCTTCGGACACGGTGGCCCGTTGATGCCGTCGTGGACGCCGATGTGCTGGCCGTCGACGACATCGCTTATCAGGTCGACGTCCAGAACGACAAGCTTGAAGAGCAGGTGGACCAGCTCAGCAATCTCCTCACATATGCGCTACTCGATACGCCGAGCAGGTCCAGCGATGATGCTGCTACCTCCGATGAGAAACCCGACCCAAAACGCATCGTTGTAAGCGTCGAAAGCGCTTTGTCGGCAATGCGATTGCCCCGGGGATTCGAGACAGCGGCCAGGGTCGCCTACTCGCCCGATTCACGCCAGGTCGTCGTTGAGTTCGAACTGCCGAAAGACGCAGTGATTTCCAAGGCGAAGTCTTACCGCTGGGTCAAGAGCCGCGAAGTAGTCCAAGGCACGCCGCTCCCCTCGGCTCAGGTGAAGTCGCCCTACGCCGGCGCCATCGCACAACTGACGCTGTTGTGCCTGGCGAATATCTTCGCAGCCGACCACACCTTTGATGTTGCCGTCTTCAACGGCGTCGTCGACACATTGGATCGACGCAACGGACAGCCCATCCGCCCTGCCTGATTACCGTGCGCGTCACCCGTGACACGTTTAACGGGCTCAACCTCTTTGACGTCGACCCCCAAGCCTGCCTGAAACACCTGTCGGCAGGCGTCTCGAAGAGCCCAACGAGCTGGTCCCAGTGCGACCGGTGCTCGAATTCTCCATGGTGGACCCGCGATTCATCGCCGAGACGGATGCGATGAGCGCCATGGACGGTCGGCCAAATCTGCTGGAACTCACGCCCGTGAGCACGTCGCACTCATGCACAATAATCTATGTCGATAATCGCGACAGGAGACTCAGGCGTGCGCGCCCAGATATGTTCCGCCCCGCAGAGTCCGCGCCATAGATACACTTCGTCGTACTCCGATTCACCTGGCGATCCTCCTGCCCAGGCACTGACTCTGAACGCTCTCCCCTCGCTGTCGTAAATAGTCTGTTTCTTTCTTTGGTTACCTTCCAACACTGTTATTTCCAGGGTGAAACTGCACGCGTGTTTCGTTGTCATCGCCTCTATCTGTAAGACTTGTTGTTCACCCTTGTTAAGCGAGATCGTCTTAACGGGAAAATACGAGACTACTTCACCCAGCTCGTTCTCATATGTTGGTTCGGGATTGATTTGATCAAGGTCGAATTGAAGTCGGATAGACTCCTCCTCACCCTGAGGAGGTGCCCAGAACAACGCCCCAGTATGCGGGCCCGAGCACTGGGCGATCGGCCTAGCGTCGACGATTCGCACGCCATCCTCGCGATTTCCGGTGACCGCGATACGGATAAAGAGCCGTTCCACAGCGGCAGCCCCATTCTCTGTGAGCCAGCCAATCTGTTCTTCTATTCCCTCGATGCTGTTCACGTGAGACAACATTGCGTCGGTCAACGGAATATCTTTGGGAAAGACGACGGCGTACCCTTTCTCGGGGACCCAATACGTTTGTACGTCGCTTACCAGCACTGAATCGCCACTTTCCGGAATTACATCGAACATTTCACTGAGCCACGGAACTATTGCGTTAGTGATAGCGATACCAATCGCGCTAACAATAACCCCTATCAGCCAAAAGACAGGTTTCGACCACATTTTTTTCGGCTTCGGCTCGCCACTTTCTGGGTGGCCTCCCTGTCGGTTTCGCGCTCCCGGCATTGAATACCTCTTTCTGTGATTGGGGTTGGCGCGGTGCCGGTGCGAGACCCGGCGCATCGCCCCGGGCAGTCTCGAGGCCTGCTCGAGTGGCTTTGTTGCTACGCGCGGTCCTCAATCAGCTTCTTCGACATGCCAACCATGGTGCGCTGAGGAAGGCCGCGCGTATCGAGTATTCGACTACCTGTTCGCCGCGACCGGTGAGGGCTATACGGTCTGAACCATTCCACCGCCCCCCAACGGCATGCCGGATGCATTGTGTGGCGGCGAAAAGCATTAATGATCTGCGCTTTTGGCGCCTCCAGGAATGGAGGGCAGCCAACCTGGCATCCCGACGGATTAGCCGCCGATTCTCGGTCGGGTTGGCACCTCCAAAGGGATTCCCTTCCGTTCGCGACCTTCTCGACCAGGGCAAGAACACAAGCAACGACATGGAACCGGTTGAGGCTGAACGAAGAAGCGCGCCTAGTCTTCGGCGGGGACGATGGTGTCGTCGGGGCGGACGTGTTCGGCCGCGCGTAAGCGAGTAGCTTTCCTTCAATGCGGATAAACGCAGGGTTCTTCGCCAACCACGCAGAGATTGTCGACGAAATGCTCAATGTCCGCGGCGGCTGCTGGAAGTCGACCACGGTCCCGCCTGGATCAACCGAGTTTCGGTGCCGCTGCGTTATCTTGTGCGATGTCAGACGCCAAGATCGCGGCCAGAGGTTCTCACTGCACATCGGCGCTACTGGCCCCACAGGGCGGGAATGGATTCCCGCCCGAACGGTGCACTTCACCGTAGAGGATCCTATGGTCTTCATGATCACGCAGCCCATCGTTCTACCCATCGAGTCCAGCGGCGGGCGACACGTCTACACCGTCCGGCTCGCAGACCATGATGAACGGATCGTGTTACCTCTCCAGATCCGCATTGCGCCAGCACCGCGTGGATAGGGTCTGACGGCCGGATCCGCTGCGCCGAGTCAGTCGACATCGACGGCCTCGATGGTGTCGTCTACGAACACTCGCACCGATCGGACACCCCCGAAGTGATCACGCAGCCAAGCCGGCCAACTGTCATCCCGGGGGATGCCATGACCGCCGAAGTACCAGCGCGGCACCTCGAGCGGCTCACCGGCTGCGAGCCGCTCAGCCAGATCCTGCTGGGCTTGCCACCGAGGCTCAGCACGTAACCAGTCCCACACATGCCGTTCAGCCTGTGACAGGTCACCCTGCAGCTCCAGCCGGGGATCAAGCCGCCGCCGATTACGACTCCCACCCGTGAGTAGCTTCTCGTACACAGCGGGAATGCGAAACCGTACACCCCCGCTGTCACTAACCCGCGGCATTCTCACGCCCCCACCGAGCGTTCGGCGGCACGCCGTGCCTACACCGTCTTGTTGCTATCACGCGCGGGCAGATCGGTCTTGATTAGCTTGAGAAGCCTGGCAATGGACTGCTCCAGCAGGCGCACCTCCGCCGACAGCTTGCACGGCACCTTCGCATCAGCTGACTCCTCCCACATCTCCAAAAGCCTTGCTTTTCGGTCGATTTCGTCGGAAATCAGGCCCAAAATGGCCTCTTCCTGGGCCCGGACGCGGACACGGAAAAGCTTGCCGGTCAGACTGTCTCGGCGGTAGCCGCAATGTTGTGGTTAACGGGTGAGTATGCCGACTCGGATTTAGGCCGGCTGTTGAAACTGAGCCGCGAGAGATTCCTGGAGAAGGCCAAGCACAAGGCAGCGAACGAACTGGTGGACGAACTCGTCGCGAAGGCTGCGAGCGATGTCGATATCGAGCGCGTGGCCGCGATGATTCTCGCGATCGTCGACCAGACCGACGAAATCAGGGAACTAAATCGCCAGATCTCGGCGATCCCCGGCGCGGTTATCGCCGAGAAGGAGAGCGTCGAATGAGTCGCCGACAGTTACCGCCGCAGATCAAGAAGATCGAAGTTACCGACCGCAAGACCGGGAAACCCGTTGTGCGCTATCGACTTACGGTCGATGCGGGTGTGAACCGGGAAACGGGCAAACGCCAGCAGGTGCGCCGCCGTTACGCCACCGAGAAGCAGGCCCGCGACGCGCTGGCCGAAGTCAGCCAGCAGGTGTCCACTGACGCGTTTGTGCCGCGCAAGGCGGTGACGGTCGAGGCGGCGTCCGCCGACTGGCTCGCCTCACTGCACAACGCCCGCGCGACGACGGTCAACGCTTACCGGTTCAGCCTCGCGCCGCTGAGGGAGCGGCACGGGGATCTGCCCGCGCAGAAGCTGACGCGGCCCGACCTGGACAAGCTGCTGATCGCGCTCCGCGAGGGCGGCACGACGACGGCGGAGGGTAAGTCCCGGCGGGCGTGGTCGGCCCGCGCGCTGAACAAGGCCGTCGATGCTTGGCGCGCGATGCTTGCCTACGGCGTTGAGCGCCTGGAACTTTCGCACAACGTGGCCCGTTTCGATGAAGAAGGTTGCGCGTGTGCGCCGGGAGATGGCGACCTACACGCCCGACGAGATTCGCCGCGTGCTGCGCGCCGCCGACAAGGACCGTAACGGGCACCTGTGGTATCTGGCGCTGAGCGGACTGCGTCGCGGTGAGATCGCCGGGCTGCGGTGGGCCGACGTTGACTTCGATGCCGGCACCATCCACCATCGCGCGGAGCCGCGTTCAGGCGGGCGCGGGATCCGTCGTCGAGAACGAGCCGAAGACGTTGTCGTCGTGCCGCACGCTGCCGCTCGACGAGGGGCTGGTTGCCGTCCTCAAGCGCGCCTCAGTCCGCTACGCGCAGGACAGGCTGGCGCTCGGCGCGGCGCACGCCGACAGCGGCTATGTGGCGGTCAACGAGGCGGGGGAGCCATACACGCCGGACACGCTCACGAGGATGTGGCACAAGCTGGCCGAGTCAGCCGGTGTGCGACCGATCCGGCTGCACGACGCCCGCCACTCCTGCGGGACCGCGTTGCACCTCCGAGGCGTGCCGCTGGCCGTCATCGCGAAGTGGCTCGGCCACGCCGACGCGGCGACCACGGCGCGCATCTATGCCCGCTCCCAGGACGACGCCCTGCGCGCTGCTGGACAGAGTTTGGACCTAGTTGATGACATCCTCGTGACACCGAGGCTGTGGGCGAGGCTGATCACATGGAGCGGGATTTGCGTAAGCGCACGTCAGAGCCGGTTTCGGTGAGTGCCCCCGACAGGATTCGAACCTGCGGCCTTCTGCTCCGGAGGCAGACGCTCTATCCCCTGAGCTACGGGGGCGCACGATGGACAAACTGCGCCGTTGGGCTCCGACAGACTAACGCATGATGCCCCGGGAATGGATTCGGGCGCTGAGGACCCCAGACCATAGGATGGACCCTCGTGACCCCCGCCGACCTGGCAGAGCTGCTCAAGATCACCGCCGCCGCGGTGCTGGCCGAGCATAACCTCGACGCCGCCGCGCTGCCGGCGACGGTCACCGTCGAGCGGCCGCGCAATCCCGAGCACGGCGACTATGCGACCAATCTGGCGCTGCAGGTGGCCAAGAAGGTCGGCGTCAATCCGCGCGAGCTGGCGGGCTGGCTGGCCACCGCGCTGGCCGACGCCGACGGCATCGCGTCGGCCGAGGTCGCCGGCCCGGGCTTCGTCAACCTGCGGATCATGGCCTCCGCCCAGGGTGTCATCGTCAACAACGTCATCGACGCGGGCCGCACCTACGGCCACTGCGACGCGCTCAACGGCCAGAAGGTCAACCTGGAGTTCGTGTCGGCCAATCCGACCGGGCCCATCCACATCGGCGGAACCCGCTGGGCCGCCGTCGGCGACGCGCTGGGCCGGTTGTTGTCGACGCAGGCCGCCGAAGTCGTGCGCGAGTACTACTTCAACGACCACGGCACCCAGATCGACCGGTTCACCAACTCGCTGATCGCGGCCGCCAAGGGTGAACCCACACCCGAAGACGGTTACGCCGGCAGCTACATCGCCGACATCGCGGCCCAGGTGCTGGCCAAGGAACCCGACGCGCTGAGTCTGCCCGACGGCGAGATGCGCGAGACGTTCCGCGCCATCGGCGTGGACCTGATGTTCACCCACATCAAGGGTTCGCTGCACGACTTCGGCACCGACTTCGACGTCTACACCCACGAAGATTCGATGCACAGCAGCGGTCGCGTCGAGCAGGCGATCGCCAGGCTGCGCGAGACTGGCAAGATCTACGAGAAAGACGGCGCAGTCTGGTTGCGCACCACCGACTTCGGTGATGACAAGGACCGCGTCGTCATCAAGAGCGACGGCGCACCCGCATACGTCGCCGCCGACATCGCCTATTACCTCGACAAGCGCCAGCGCGGATTCGACCTTTGCATCTACATGCTCGGCGCGGACCACCACGGCTACATCGCCCGGCTGAAGGCCATCGCGGCCGCCGTCGGCGAGGATCCCGCCACCGTCGAGGTGCTAATCGGCCAGATGGTCAACCTGGTCCGCGACGGCCAGCCGGTCCGGATGAGCAAGCGCGCCGGTACCGTCATCACGCTCGACGACCTCGTCGATGCCATCGGCGTCGACGCCGCTCGGTACTCGTTGATCCGCTCGTCGGTAGACACCCCGATCGATATCGACCTGCAGCTGTGGTCGTCGGCCTCTAACGAAAACCCGGTCTACTACGTGCAATACGCGCACGCGCGGCTGTCGGCGCTGGCCCGCAACGCCGCGGAGCTGGGAGTTATCGCCGACACGTCGCATCTCGAACTGCTCACCCACGACAAGGAAGGCACGCTGATCCGCAATATCGGGGAGTTTCCGCGGGTGCTCAAAGCCGCGGCCGCGCTGCGGGGGCCGCACCGGGTCAGCCGCTACCTCGAGGATCTGGCCGGTGACTACCACCGGTTCTACGACTCCTGCCGGGTGCTGCCGCAGGGTGACGAGGCACCCAACGAACTGCATGCCGCGCGGCTGGCGCTGTGCCAGGCCACCCGACAAGTCATCGAGAACGGCTTGGTGATCCTCGGTGTCACCGCCCCGGAGCGGATGTGATCGCGCATCCCGCCGGTCCCCGGCATGCCGAGGAAATCCACCACGCTGGCACCCCGCCGCGTCCGCAGTCCGCGCGCGACGTCCTGACGCTCGCGCCGAATGTCTGGCCGCGAAACACCGTTCGTGACGACGATGGCGTGGTGTCGATCGCGGGGGTGGCCGTCACCGAGATCGCCGACGAATTCGGCACCCCGGCCTTCGTCGTCGACGAGGACGACTTCCGGTCGCGCTGTCGCGATATCGCCGCGGCATTCGGCGGTGGCGAGTACGTACGGTATGCCGCCAAGGCGTTCTTGTGCACCGAGGTGGCACGCTGGATCGACGAGGAAGGCCTGTCGCTGGACGTATGCAGCGGCGGCGAATTGGCCGTCGCGCTGCACGCCAACTTCCCGCCCGAGCGAATCGCGTTGCACGGCAATAACAAATCTGTCGACGAACTTACCGCCGCGGTGAAGTCCGGTGTCGGGCACGTGGTTCTGGACTCGATAACCGAGATCGAACGCCTCGACGAGATCGCCGGTTCGGCCGGCGTCGTCCAGGACGTGCTGGTGCGGGTCACGGTTGGTGTCGAGGCGCACACCCATGAGTTCATCTCGACCGCGCACGAGGACCAGAAGTTCGGGCTGTCGCTGGCCAGCGGCGCGGCGATGGCGGCGGTGCGACGCGTGTTCGCCACCGATCACCTGCGACTCGTCGGCCTGCACAGTCATATCGGATCGCAAATCTTCGACGTCGCCGGCTTCGAACTGGCCGCCCACCGCGTCATCGGCCTGCTGCACGACGTCGTCGCCGAGTTCGGAGTCGACAAGACCGCGCAGATATCGATCGTTGATCTCGGCGGCGGTCTCGGCATTTCCTATCTGCCGCAAGATGATCCGCCACCGGTGGCTGAACTCGCCGCCAAGCTGGGCACAATCGTGCGCAACGAGTCCGCCGCAGTCGGCCTGCCGGCACCCCGACTCGTAGTCGAACCCGGCCGCGCCATCGCGGGCCCCGGCACCATCACGCTGTATCAGGTCGGCACCGTCAAAGATGTCGCGGTCAGCTCGGCGGCCCACCGCCGCTACGTCAGCGTCGACGGCGGCATGAGTGACAACATTCGCACCTCGCTCTACGGTGCCGAGTACGACGTCCGATTGATCTCCCGAGTGAGCGACGCACCGCCGACTCTGGCCCGCATCGTCGGAAAGCACTGCGAGAGCGGCGATATCGTCGTGCGTGACGCGTGGGTGTCTGACGACGTCAAGCCCGGTGACCTGTTGGGGGTTGCGGCCACCGGCGCATATTGCTATTCCATGTCGAGCCGCTACAACCTGATCGGCCGACCTGCGGTGGTGGCCGTGCGCGACGGGCGTGCCCGCCTGATTCTGCGTCGTGAAACGGTCGACGACCTGTTGAGTCTGGAAGTGAGGTAGCCATGAACGGTGACGAGAAACCGGTCGGCGTAGCGGTATTGGGGCTCGGCAATGTCGGCAGCGAGGTCGTCCGCATCATCGAGGAGAGCGCGAGCGACCTGACCGCCCGCATCGGCGCCCCGCTGGTGCTGCGCGGCGTCGGGGTGCGCCGGGTGGCCGCGGACCGCGGGGTCCCGGTCGAAATGCTCACCGACAAAATCGATGAGCTGGTGTCGCGCGACGATGTCGACATCGTCGTCGAGCTGATGGGACCGGTCGAACCCGCCCGCAAGGCCATCCTGACCGCCCTCGAGCAGGGCAAGTCCGTCGTCACTGCCAACAAGGCGTTGATGGCTCAGTCCACCGGCGAGCTCGCGCAGGCCGCCGAGCATGCCCATGTGGACCTGTATTTCGAGGCCGCGGTGGCCGGCGCCATCCCGGTCATCCGTCCGCTGACCCAGTCGCTGGCCGGCGACACCGTGCGCCGGGTGGCCGGCATCGTCAACGGGACCACCAACTACATCCTGTCCGAAATGGACAGCACCGGCGCCGATTACGCCCAAGCGCTAGCCGACGCCAGTGCGCTGGGGTACGCCGAAGCCGACCCCACTGCCGACGTCGAGGGCTACGACGCCGCCGCCAAAGCCGCGATCCTGGCCTCGATCGCGTTCCACACCCGGGTGACCGCCGACGACGTCTACCGCGAGGGCATCACCAGGATCACGCCGGCCGACTTCGCGTCGGCGCGTGCCCTGGGCTGCACAATCAAGCTGCTGTCCATCTGCGAGCGGCTCACCACCGACGAAGGGCAAGAACGTGTTTCGGCCCGCGTCTATCCGGCGTTGGTGCCCCTGAACCATCCGCTGGCCGCGGTCAACGGTGCGTTCAACGCCGTGGTGGTGGAGGCCGAAGCCGCCGGGCGACTGATGTTCTACGGCCAAGGCGCCGGCGGCGCTCCGACTGCCTCCGCGGTGATGGGCGACCTGGTGATGGCCGCGCGCAACCGGGTGCAGGGCGGGCGCGGCCCGCGCGAGTCCAAGTACGCCAAGCTGCCGATCTCGCCGATCGGGTTCATCCCGACACGCTACTACGTCAGCATGAACGTCCTCGACCGCCCCGGCGTATTGTCGTCGGTGGCAGCCGAATTCGGTAAGCGCGAGGTCAGCATCGCCGAGGTCCGCCAAGAGGGCATGGTCGACGAGGGCGGGCACCCGTGCGGCGCCCGCATCGTCGTGGTCACCCACCAGGCCACCGACGCGGCGTTGTCGGACACCGTCGCCGCGCTGGCCGACCTCGACGTGGTGCAGAGCGTGGACAGTGTGCTTCGACTCGAAGGGACCAGCGAATGATCGCGACGCGGACCGGGCTGGCGCGGCCGGTCCATCAGCCCTGGCCCGGACTGATCGCCGCCTACCGGGATCGGCTGCCGGTCGAGGATGACTGGACGCCGATCACCCTGCGCGAAGGCGGCACCCCGTTGCTCCCCGCGACCCGGCTGTCCGAACACACTGGCTGCACGGTCCATCTCAAAGTCGAGGGACTGAACCCGACGGGTTCGTTCAAGGACCGCGGTATGACGATGGCCGTCACCGAGGCGCTGTCCCGCGGACAGCAGGCGGTGCTGTGCGCGTCGACCGGTAACACCTCGGCGTCGGCGGCGGCCTATGCGGCGCGGGCCGGTATGACCTGCGCGGTGCTGGTGCCGCAGGGCAAGATCGCCATGGGAAAGCTCGCGCAGGCCGTCATGCACGGCGCCAAGATCATCCAGATCGACGGCAATTTCGATGACTGCCTGGAACTGGCCCGCAAGATGACGGCGGACTTCCCGACCATTTCCCTGGTCAACTCGGTCAACCCGTTCCGCATCGAGGGCCAGAAGACCGCCGCATTCGAGATCGTCGACGCGCTGGGCACCGCGCCGGACGTACACAGCCTTCCGGTCGGCAACGCCGGCAACATCACGGCCTACTGGAAGGGCTACACCGAATACCACCGCGACGGGCTGTCCGACCGGCTGCCGCGCATGTTGGGCACCCAGGCGGCCGGTGCCGCGCCGCTGGTGCTCGGCGAGCCGGTGAGCGAGCCCGAGACCATCGCTACGGCTATCCGGATCGGCTCACCGGCGTCGTGGACGTCGGCTGTCGAGGCCCAGCAGCAGTCCAAGGGCCGCTTCCTGGCGGCCACCGACGAGGAGATCCTCGCCGCGTACCACCTGGTGGCGCGCGCCGAGGGGGTGTTCGTCGAGCCGGCATCGGCGGCCAGCATCGCCGGCCTGCTCAAGGCGATCGAGGACGGCTGGGTGGCGCGAGGGTCCACCGTGGTGTGCACGGTGACCGGTAACGGCCTCAAGGACCCGGACACGGCGCTTATGGGCATGCCGGCCGTCACCCCGGTGCCGGTCGATCCGGTCGCGGTGGTCGCCAAGCTGGACCTGGTCTAGCGGAGTGGATCGTCGGTGACCCAGACTTTGCCGGCCGGGTTGACGGCCACCGCCGTTGTCGCGGCATCCAGCGCCAACCTCGGACCGGGTTTCGACAGCCTGGGTCTTGCGCTGAGCTGCTACGACGAAATCGTGGTCGAGACAACGGAATCCGGGCTCACCGTCGAGGTCGAGGGTGAGGGTGCCGGCCAGGTTCCGCTGGACTCGTCACACCTTGTGGTGCGCGCCATCGAGCAGGGGTTGGCCGCGCTCGGCGCCCACGCGCCGGGTCTGACTGTGCGCTGCCGCAACGACATTCCGCACTCTCGGGGGCTGGGCTCCTCAGCGGCTGCCGTCGTGGGTGGCTTGGCCGCCGTCAACGGCCTTGTCGCACAAGCGGGTTCGACACCGCTGACCGAGTCGGAACTGATTCAGCTGTCCTCGGAATTCGAAGGCCATCCGGACAATGCGGCGGCCGCCGTTCTCGGCGGGGCGGTGGTGTCCTGGACGGAACACGGCAGCGCGCATCCCCGCTACGCCGCAGCGCCGTTGCGCCTGCACCCCGACATCCACCTGTTTCCCGCGATTCCCGAGCATCGCTCGTCGACGGCCGAGACGCGGGTGCTGCTGCCCGAGGCGGTCAGCCACACCGATGCCCGGTTCAACGTCAGTCGCGCGGCGCTGCTCGTGGTGGCGCTGACCGAGCGGCCCGACTTGCTGATGGAGGCGACCGAGGACGCGTTGCACCAGCCGCAGCGGGCCGCGGCAATGCCGGCATCGGCGGAATACCTGCGGTTATTGCGGCGTTACGGCATCGCAGCGGTGCTATCCGGGGCCGGGCCTGCGGTCATCGCCCTGAGCTCGCAGCCAGAGTTGCCCGCAGAAGCCTTGGAATACGGCGCCGCCAACGGGTTCACCGTCAGCGAGATGCGTGTTGGTCATGGTGTTCGGTGGACGTCAGGCGTGACCGTTCGGAGTTGACGGGAGTCACAGGCGAATCACGTGTTTCTTGCTTCCAGCACAGAAGCGGGATATCCTCGCTGTCGTCCAGCAATCGCAGAGTCTCTGCCTGCGCCGACACTAGGACGACTACCAATTCTTCTCGTGGATGTCGGTTCGCCGTATAGCGGCGGACCCCGGCGATCACCGTTGCAGGTGCGACGGTTGGACCTTCGCATTCAGCGGATCGGCTGAGTGCAGTGAACCCTCGCGCGACTCGATCAGCGAGGGAAAGAAAGGAAATCCGTGACTGATACGGACCTCATCACGGCGGGTGGCAGCAGCGAAAACGTCGAGCTGCCGAACACCGTGAATTCAGACATCTCATCACCCGCGGCCGCTGACGCGCCCATCGCTGTGCCGCCCGCGGAGACCACACCGCCCGCGGAGACCACACCGCCCGCGGAGACCACACCGCCCGCGGAGACCGCACCGCCCGCGCCGCCCGCGGACGTCGCCTCGGGCAACCGGTCGTCCTCGCTTTCCACGATGGTGCTGCCCCAACTACGCGCGCTCGCCAAGGAAGTCGGCGTCGAAGGCGCGTCCGGCATGCGCAAGAGCGAACTCATTGCCGCGATACGTGAGCGCAGGGGCGAGCCCAACGGCCGTACCCGCGATGACGTCAAGGACAAGGGCGCGGTCAGCGATTCGGCGCCCACCGACACCGCGACCGACAACTCCAGTGCCGCCGAGGTCGACGACCAGAAGACGCAGCAGCGTCGGGAACGTCGTGGCGCCTCGCGCGACGCGGGTTCGGGCGGCGGCGGCTCGGAGCAGAACAAGCAAGACACCAAGGTCCGAGACACCAAGGCCGACGCCGAAGGCGACCGGGCCAAGGCCGACCAGCAGGGCACCAAGCAGGACACCAAGCCGGATACCAAGCCCGACCGCGGTGACCAGCAGCAAGGCGACCAGCAGGGCAACCAACAGCGTGGAGACGATGACGGCGAGGGCCGGCAGGGCCGTCGCGGCCGCCGCTTCCGCGACCGCAGGCGGCGCGGCGAACGCGGCGGCGGTGACGGTGGCAACGGTGAGGCCGAACTGCGCGAGGACGACGTCATACAGCCTGTCGCGGGCATCCTCGACGTGCTGGACAACTATGCGTTCGTCCGCACCTCGGGCTACCTGCCCGGATCCAACGACGTCTACGTCTCGATGAACATGGTCCGCAAGAACGGGCTGCGCCGCGGCGACGCCATCACCGGTGCGGTCCGGGTGCCCAAGGACGGCGAGCAGCCCAACCAGCGCCAGAAGTTCAACCCGCTGGTTCGGCTCGACACCGTCAACGGCGGACCGGTCGAGGACGCCAAGAAGCGTCCCGACTTCACCAAGTTGACCCCGCTGTACCCGAACCAGCGGCTGCGCCTGGAGACCACACCCGACCAGCTCACCACCCGGGTCATCGACCTGATCATGCCGATCGGTAAGGGCCAGCGCGCGCTGATCGTGTCGCCGCCCAAGGCCGGCAAGACCATGATTCTGCAGAGCATCGCCAACGCGATCACCACCAATAACCCCGAGTGCCATCTGATGGTGGTGCTGGTCGACGAGCGGCCCGAGGAAGTCACCGACATGCAGCGCTCGGTCAAGGGTGAGGTCATTGCCTCCACCTTCGACCGTCCACCGTCCGACCACACCACGGTCGCCGAGCTGGCCATCGAGCGGGCCAAGCGCCTGGTCGAGCAGGGCAAGGACGTCGTGGTGCTGCTCGACTCGATCACCCGCCTGGGACGCGCCTACAACAACGCGTCGCCGGCGTCGGGGCGCATCCTGTCCGGTGGTGTCGACTCGACCGCGCTGTACCCGCCGAAGCGGTTCCTTGGCGCGGCCCGGAATATCGAGGACGGCGGCTCGCTCACCATCATCGCGACGGCGATGGTCGAGACCGGGTCGACGGGTGACACGGTGATCTTCGAGGAGTTCAAGGGCACCGGCAACGCCGAGCTCAAACTCGACCGCAAGATCTCCGAGCGGCGCGTGTTCCCGGCCGTCGACGTCAACCCGTCGGGCACCCGCAAGGACGAGCTGTTGCTGTCCAAGGAGGAGTTCGGCATCGTGCACAAGCTGCGCCGCGTGTTGTCGGGTCTGGACTCACACCAGGCCATCGACCTGCTGATGAGCCAGCTGCGCAAGACCAAGACCAATTACGAGTTCCTGGTGCAGGTCTCCAAGACCACCCCGGGCGGCCCCGGAATGGACGCCGACTAGCCCGCAGCGGCTAACCCGCCGGGTCGGCCCGCAGCCCGGGCATGACGTAGCGCCGCACATAGCTCAGGACCTGCGCCGGATCGCGCGGATCCAGGGTGTCGCCTGGAACCGTGGTGAGCGAAAGCAGCACGCGCGCCACCCATTCCGAGGCCTGGGGGATGTCGGTGTCCGGATGAATCTCACCGCGCTCGGTTGCAGCGACGAGGTAACGCTTCCAGAAGTCGGCGAGATCGGGCACCAATCCGGTCACGCCCGCGCCGGCACATGCCGCGAACTCCTCGGGCTCGTCCGTCCGTAGCTTCATCAACAGTGCGCCGGGGTCGTCGTAGGCGCTGCGTCCGTGGCGTACCCCCGCGGCGATCTGCTGATCGAGTCCCTCGACGCGTTCGAGCATCGCGTGCGACTCCGACCAGTACACCTCGTTGAGGCGCACGATCGCGGCACCCAACAGCGCCACCTTGTCCGGAAAGTGCCGATACAGCCAGCCACGTGACACCCCGGCCACCTCGGCGACTTCGGACACCGTCGTGGCCCGAATTCCCTTCGCGCGCAGGCACACCTCCGCCGCGTCGATCAGGCGGTCGCGGACGTTGCGGGTGGCCCTGCTGCCCGTCACCGATCACCTCCTTTTCGCATCGTTGCTCATCGAGCGCGTCGAGTGCATTCTGCCAATTGGCAGGCGGATACCATCTGCCAGCATATTGACGGTAGACAGATCTGAAAATCTGTTCACTCAGCGCGGCAGCCGACGGAGGTGAGCTGGCCATGGCGGACACGCTTCAGCAATTGCTTCGCGAACGCACCGGGCAGGACACGGTCGCGGTGCGCTACGGCGATCGCAGCTGGACGTGGCGCGAGCACATCGCCGAGGCTTCCGCGCAGGCATCGGCGCTGATCGCCGCCGCCGATCCCGACCGGCCGTTGCATGTCGGCGTGCTGCTGGGAAACATCCCTGACATGCTGACGGCGCTGGCCGCGGCCGGCCTGGGCGGCTACGTCCTGTGCGGCATCAACAACACCCGCCGCGGCGATGGGCTGGCGCGCGACATCGCACGGGTTGACTGTCAGATCCTGATCACCGACGCCGAGAACCGGCACCTGCTCGACGGCGTTGAGCTGCCCGGGGTGAGGATTTTCGACACGTCGAGTGAGGAGTGGGTTGCGACGTTGGCCGAGGCGCCGGTGCTGACGCCGCACCGCGAAGTCGGTCCGGACGACACCTTCATGATGATCTTCACCTCGGGGACCACGGGCGACCCCAAGGCGGTCCAGGTGCCGCACGCCATGGTGCTGTTCGCCGCCAGTGCGCTGGTGGAGCGCTATGGGCTGAACAGCTCCGACGTCTGTTACCTGGCCATGCCGCTGTTCCACTCCAACGCGGTGTACGCCGGCTGGAGTGTGGCGCTCGGCTCCGGGGCGGCGATGGCCCCCGCGACCGTCTCCGCCTCGGGCTTCCTGCCCGACATCCGTCGTTACGGCGCCACCTACATGAATTACGTGGGCAAGCCGCTGGCCTACATCCTTGCCAACCCGGAGCGGCCCGACGACCACGACAACCCGCTGCGCATCGCCTTCGGCAACGAGGCCGCCGACCGCGACATCCACGTGTTCGGTCGCCGGTTTGGCTGCACGGTCTGGGACGGTTTCGGCTCGACGGAGACCGCCGTCATCATCACCCGTCCGGACGACTGCCCGCCCGGCTCGGTGGGCAAGGGATTCCCGGGTGTGGCGATCTATGACCCGGAGACGCTGACCGAATGCGACATCGCCGAATTCGACGACGCCGGCGCCCTGGTCAACGCCGAGGCCGCGGTGGGGGACCTGGTCAACACCGGCGGTGGCGGGCTGTTCCGCGGCTACTACAACGACCCCGGCGACACACCAGCGGATGCGACACGGCCTGTACTGGTCGGGCGACCTGGCCTACCGCGACGCCGACGGGTGGATTTATCTGGCGGCCGCACCGCCGACTGGATGCGCGTGGACGGGGAGAACATCACGGTCGCCCCCATCGAGCGGATACTGCTGCGGTTGCCGGTGATCAACCGCGTGGCGGTGTACCCGGTTCCCGACGAATACGTCGGCGAGCAAGTCATGGCCGCGATCGTGCTGCAGGACGGCGGCGACCTCACGCCCGAGGGCTTCGAGGAATTTCTCGTCGCCCAGCGCGATCTGTCGCCGAAGGCGTGGCCGCGCTACGTCTGGCTCGCCGACGACCTGCCCACCACCGCGACCAACAAGATCCTCAAACGCGACCTGGTCGCCCGCGGTGTGGAACCGGCCGGTCGCATGCTGTGGAAGCGGGACGAGACCAGTTTCCACCCATCTGGCGGGCACGCGGCCACCACAGGCACGCAAACGCCCCGCCGCTGAACTGAGTGCCAACGACGGGGCGCGCGTCGCGCCGACCGACCCGCTACGGCTACGGGATAGGTGTAGGGATCGGTGGGATCGGTGGGATCGGTGGTACCGCAGGCACAGCCGGGACATCCGGAACCGGCGGCACTGCAGGGACCGGCGGCACCGCAGGGACCGGCGGCACAGGTGGAACTGGTGGAACCGCTGGCACTGCCGGGGCCTCCGGTACCGGCGGAACCGGTGGCGCAGCCGGGACCGTCGACACAGTGGGCACCGCAGGCACCGGTGGCGGAGGTGGCGGGGCCGGGAAGGTTGAAACGTCGGCGCCAGCCACGCCCGTGCTCAGACCGATCGCCGCAAGGCCGACGCCGGCGGCCAGTGCGCTCTTCGCGAATAGCTGCTTCAGTGTCATCGCGCGTCTCTCCTTACTCGTGGTTGGCGACATCGCTGCATACCGCCTACCCCCAACGTGCTGAAGCGACACCTCGGATTGGACAAGCTGGTTGGACAGGAATAGCTGCCACCACACACGCGTTTAGGCTGCTGGCGGTTGACCTGGCATAATGGACCGCCGACCCTCGGTTCCGGTTCACGCCTGAAGCTCCAGGACATGTGCAGGCGACCCGGCGGCCAACGAATGAAGAGGACACCAATGAAATCGGGTATTCACCCTGACTACATCGAGACGACCGTGCACTGCGGCTGCGGGAACACGTTCACCACGCGCAGCACCAAGAAGAGCGGACAGATCCACGTCGAGGTCTGCTCCCAGTGCCACCCGTTCTACACGGGTAAGCAGAAGATTCTCGACAGCGGCGGCCGCGTCGCGCGCTTCGAGAAGCGCTACGGCAAGCGCAAGCCTGCCAGCCAGGACACGTCAGCCGACAAATAGCTCCCATCCCGACGCCCGATCTGTCGCGCTGAGCGCAGGCCGGGCGTCGGTTTGCGTTGAGGGAAGGAGGCCGACATGACGGACACTGCACCGGCGATCGACGCGTTGCTGGCCGAGCATGCCGACCTCGAGCGTCAACTCTCCGACCCCGCGCTGCACAGCGACGCTGCCAAGGCCCGCAAGGTCGGTCGTCGCTTCGCCGCGCTCGCGCCAATCGTGGCGACCTATCGCAAGCTGGAAGCAACCCGCGGCGATCTGGACGCGGCCCGCGAACTCGCCGCCGACGACGAATCCTTCGCCGCCGAGGCGGACGAGCTCGCCGCCAAGGCGTCCGAACTCGACAACCAGCTGACCGACCTGCTCGCTCCCCGCGATCCCCACGACGCCGACGACATCGTGCTGGAAGTGAAGTCGGGCGAGGGCGGCGAGGAGTCGGCGCTTTTCGCGGCCGACCTTGCCCGCATGTACATCCGCTACGCCGAGCGGCACGGCTGGACGGTCACGATGCTGGGCGAGACCACCTCAGACCTCGGCGGCTACAAGGACGCCACGCTGTCCATCGCCAGCAAGGGCGACTCCGCCGACGGCGTCTGGTCGCGGCTGAAGTTCGAAGGCGGTGTGCACCGGGTTCAGCGGGTCCCGGTGACCGAATCGCAGGGCCGCGTGCATACCTCCGCGGCCGGCGTGCTCGTCTACCCCGAACCCGAGGAAGTCGAGCAGGTGCAGATCGACGAGTCGGATCTGCGTATCGACGTGTACCGGTCCTCCGGCAAGGGCGGGCAGGGCGTCAACACCACGGACTCGGCGGTGCGGATCACGCACCTGCCCACCGGCATCGTCGTCACCTGCCAGAACGAACGCTCGCAGCTGCAGAACAAGGCGCGCGCGCTGCAGGTGCTGGCGGCACGGCTGCAGTCGCTGGCCGAGGAGCAGGCGCTGGCCGACGCGTCGGCCGACCGGGCCAGCCAGATCCGCACGGTCGATCGCAGCGAACGCATCCGCACCTACAACTTTCCGGAGAACCGGATCACCGATCACCGGATCGGCTTCAAGTCGCACAACCTCGATCAGGTTCTCGAGGGCGATCTCGACCCGCTTTTCGACGCTCTGGCCGTCGCCGACAAGCAGTCCAGGTTGCAACAGGCATGATGCGGCTGCGCCGGGCGATCGACGCCGCCGCGGTGGTGCTCGCCGACGCCGGGATCGACTCTGCGCGGGTGGATGCCGAGCAACTCGCGGCGCACGTCGCAGGCACCACCCGAACCGGACTGGCAACGCTCGACGCACCCGGCAACGAATTCTTCAGTCGCTACGACGATCTCATCGCCGCGCGCTGCACGCGCATCCCGCTGCAGCACCTGACCGGAACCGCCGCATTGGGTCCGGTCACTGTTCACGTCGGCCCCGGCGTCTTCATTCCGCGGCCGGAGACGGAAGCCCTTCTGGAATGGGCCACGGCCCAGGCTCTCCCGACGCGGCCGCTGATCGTCGATCTGTGCACTGGGTCTGCCGCGCTAGCGCTTGCCCTGTCCCGGCGCTGGCCCGACGCGCGCGTCATCGCGGTCGACGACTCCCGCGACGCGCTGGCCTATGCGCGGCTCAATGTGGCCGGTACACCCGTCGAGCTGCTGAGCGCCGACGTGACACAGCCGGGACTGCTTCGGCAACTGGACGGCCGCGTCGATCTCGTGGTCGCGAACCCGCCCTACATCCCCGACGGCGCGGCGCTGGAACCCGAAGTGGCCGAACATGATCCGCCGCACGCGCTGTTCGGCGGGCCGGACGGGATGACGGTCGTCAACGCCGTCGTGGCACTGGCCGGGCGCTGGCTGCGCAGCGGTGGCGGTTGCGCCGTCGAGCACGACGACACCACATCGGCGGCGACCGTCGACGCGTTCGTCGGTTCGGGGCGATTCGACGACGTCGCCGCTCGGCGCGACCTGGCGGGCCGACCCCGCTTCGTCACCGCCACCCGCAATGGGTGAGGCTAGGCCAGAACGGAGGGGTCATGACCGAGGTGTTCGACTGCGCCGACGAAAGCCAGCGGGCGATCGGTATCGCGTCGGCGATCAGCGCGCTGCGCGGCGGAGGCCTCGTGGTGCTGCCGACCGACACGGTCTACGGAATCGGCGCCGACGCCTTCGACAGCGCCGCCGTTGCAGCGCTGCTGTCGGCGAAAGGACGCGGTCGCGACATGCCGGTGCCGGTCCTGGTGGGGTCGTGGCACACCATCGACGGCCTGGTGTACACCGTGCCGCACGCCGCCCGCGAACTGATCCGGGCGTTCTGGCCCGGTGCGCTCAGTCTGGTGGTGCGCCAAGCACCGTCGCTGCAATGGGATCTCGGCGACGCCCACGGCACCGTGATGCTGCGCATGCCGCTGCAGCCGGTGGCCATCGAAGTGTTGCGCGAGGTGGGGCCGATGGCGGTGTCGAGCGCCAACATCTCCGGGCGACCGGCCGCCGTCACCGTCGAGGACGCACGCCATCAACTCGGTGACCTCGTCGAGGTCTACCTCGACGCCGGACCCTCGGCGCAGCAGGCGGCGTCGACCATCGTTGACCTCACTGGCGCGCATCCCCGCGTCCTGCGGCAGGGCCCGGTGAGCGTTGACGCGGTCGCTGAGGTTCTCGCCGTGGACCCGGTGACGTTGACGGATTGAGCTCAGTTTGGTGCAGTACGGTTCACCGGTGGTAACCGGCTTGCTGGCGCTCTCCGACCGCGGCGCCGGCGTCCCGCTTCGCGAGCTCGCGCTGGTTGGTTTGACCGCGGCGATCGTCACCTACTTCGCGACCGGGTGGGTGCGGGTGCTGGCCAGCAGGCTCGGGGCGGTGGCCTATCCGCGGGAACGCGACGTGCACCTGGCACCGACGCCGCGGATGGGCGGGCTGGCGATGTACATCGGTGTGGTGGCCGCGGTCCTGCTGGCCTCCCAGCTGCCGGCGCTCACCCGCGGCTTCGTGTACTCCTCCGGCATGCCCGCGGTCGTCGTCGCGGGCGGGCTGATCATGGGCATCGGACTGATCGACGACCGCTGGGGCCTGGACGCCCTGACGAAATTCGCCGGCCAGATCACCGCCGCCAGTGTGCTGGTGACCATGGGCGTCGCATGGAGCGTGCTCTACATTCCCATCGGCGGCGTCGGCACCATCGTGCTTGACCAGGTGTCGTCGATCCTGCTCACGCTGGCGCTGACGGTCGCGATCGTCAACGCGATGAACTTCGTCGACGGGCTGGACGGGCTGGCCGCCGGCCTCGGGCTGATCACCGCGCTCGGCCATCTGCATCTTCTCGGTCGGACTGTTGCGCGATCACGGCGGCGACGTCCTGTTCTATCCGCCCGCGGTGATATCGGTGGTGCTGGCCGGCGCGTGCCTGGGATTCCTGCCGCACAACTTCCATCCCGCCAGGATCTTCATGGGTGACTCGGGCTCGATGCTCATCGGGCTGATGCTGGCGGCCGCGTCGACCACGGCGGCCGGGCCGATCTCCCAGACCGCCTACGGAGCCCGCGACGTCTTCGCGTTGCTGTCCCCGTTCCTGTTGGTGGTAGCGGTGCTGTTCGTGCCGGCCCTCGACATGCTGTTGGCCATCGTCCGCCGCACCCGCGCGGGTCGCAGCCCCTTCAGCCCGGACAAGATGCACCTGCACCACCGGCTGCTGCAGATCGGCCATTCGCATCGGCGGGTGGTGCTGCTGATCTATCTCTGGGTGGGCATCGTCGCGCTGGGTGCGGCGAGCACGATTTTCTTCGACCCGCGATACACCGGCGCGGTGATGTTGGCGGCGATTGTGGTCGCGATTGTCGTCACGCTGATCCCGCTGCTGCGCAGTGACGACGAGCTGTACGACGAAAAGTAGTAGTTCCCGTTTAGGGCCGTCTACCATGTGGTACGGTGCTGCCAGAACCCGAAAAACCTCGCGGGTTGCCGGCCTCCGGGCCATCGGCTGACGACCGATCGGCACGGATCAACGACCGACAAAAGGGAGCTGCCCCTAAGGTGATTCCAGCGGCCCGTCGTCCTCCGATACGCTCGGCAGGCTACGCACAGAATCATTCGGACAGCTTTCGTGACCGCGGGATCGAGGTGAAGCAGTGACGACGCCAGCCCAAGACGCGCCGTTGGTGTTTCCGTCCGTAGCCTTCAGGCCATTGCGCCTGCTCGCAATCTGCGTTGTGCTCGCCGGGTTGGTCACTCTGGCCGCCGCGCTGCTGGGTCACCCGATGGTTGGCGTCTTCTTTGGTGTCGGACTCGCGCTGGGTTTGCTCAACGCCATCCTCGTGCAGCGGTCGGTGGAATCCATTACGGCCAAAGACCATCCCCTGAAAATGAAGATGGCGCTGAACTCCGCCACCCGGCTGCTCGTCATGACCGTGATCGGGTTGACGATCGCATTCATCTTCCGGCCCCAGGGCCTCGGAGTGGTGTTCGGTATGGCCCTGTTCCAGGTGGTGCTGGTCATTTCGACGGCGCTCCCGGTGATGAAGAAACTGCGGGCGGGCGCCGTTGACGGACAGGAAGGGGAGGCGACACAGCGATGACTGAAACCATCCTCGCGGAAGCGGCGATCGAAGTCGGCCATCACACGACGGCCAAGTGGTTCGGGCTCACCGTCAACACGGATACGGTGCTCGCCACCGCGATCGCGGCGGTGATCGTGATCGCGCTGGCATTCTTCCTGCGGGCCAAGGTCACATCGTCCGGTGTGCCCAACGGTGTGCAGCTCTTCTTCGAAGCCATCACCATCCAGATGCGCAACCAGATCGAGGGCACGATCGGAATGCGTATCGCACCGTTCGTGCTGCCGCTGGCCGTGACCCTGTTCGTCTTCATCCTGGTGGCCAACTGGATTTCGGTGCTGCCCGTCCAGTACACCGACTCCACCGGCGCTACTCACGAACTGCTCAAGCCGCCGGCTTCGGACATCAATTTCGTGCTGGCGCTGGCGTTGTTCGTGTTCGTCTGCTACCACGCCGCCGGTATCTGGCGCCGCGGCTTGTTCGGGCATCCCAAGCAGGTGCTGAAGGGACACGTCGCCTTCCTGGCCCCGATCAATCTCGTCGAAGAGATCGCCAAGCCGATCTCGTTGTCGCTCCGACTTTTTGGCAACATCTTCGCCGGCGGCATCCTGGTCACGCTGATCGCGTTGTTCCCCCCGTGGATCATGTGGGCGCCAAATGCGATCTGGAAAAGCTTTGATCTCTTCGTCGGAGCCATCCAGGCGTTTATCTTCGCCCTGTTGACGATCCTGTACTTCAGCCAATCCATGGAACTCGATGAGGACCACGACTAGAAACCATGCTCGACCCACGTCCTGGTAGGACCCCTGCCAGTTATCAAGGAGGATAAGGAATGGATCCCACTATCGCTGCCGGCGCTCTCATCGGCGGTGGACTCATCATGGCCGGCGGCGCGATCGGCGCCGGTATTGGTGACGGTATCGCCGGTAACGCGCTGATCGCCGGCATCGCGCGGCAGCCCGAGGCTCAGGGCCGGCTGTTCACTCCGTTCTTCATCACGGTCGGTCTGGTCGAGGCCGCATACTTCATCAACCTTGCGTTCATGGCGCTGTTCGTCTTCGCCACCCCGGTTGCCTAGTCGCCATCATGGGTGACCTGACGGCAACCATCCTGGCCGCCGAGGAAGGCGGGGGTACCAGCAACTTCCTCCTGCCCAACGGCACCTTCTTCGTCGTGCTGATCATCTTCCTGATCGTGCTCGGTGTCATCGGCACCTTCGTGGTGCCGCCGATCACCAAGGTGTTGCGCGAGCGCGACGAAATGATCGCCAAGACGGTCGAAGACAACCGGCGGATCGCCGACCGGATCGCCGCCACCGACGCCGACTACGACAAGGCGATGGCCCAGGCACGCAAGGACGCCTCGGCCATCCGGGACCAGGCCCGCGGAGAAGGACGCAAGATCGTCGAAGACATGCGGGCCCGGGCCAGCGCCGAGGCGTCACAAACGTTGGAGAGCGCGGCTGCCGAGTTGTCCCGGCAGGGCCAGGCAACCGCGGCCGAACTGCAGACCTCGGTGGAGTCGCTCTCCGCGACGCTGGCCAGCAGGGTACTGGGCGTTGACATCTCGGGGTCACCGGCGGCAACGGGGACGAGGCGGTAGCGGCATGTCGACATTCATCGGTCAGCTCGTCGGGTTCGCGCTCATCGTCTTCCTGGTCTGGAAATACGTTATGCCACCGGTCCGCAACATGATGAAGGCCCGCCAGGACACCGTCCGCACCCAGCTCGAGGACAGTGCCGAGGCGACCAAGAAGCTGGCCCAAGCGGAGGCCGAGCACAAGAAGGCGTTGGAAGAGGCCAAGGCCGAGACCGCCAAGGTTCTCGAGGAATCCCGCTTCGACGCCGAGAAGATCGCCGAACAACTGCGGGCCCAGGCCGACAGTGAGGTCGAGCGCATCAAGGTGCAGGGCGGCCAGCAGGTGGAGCTGCTGAGGCAGCAGCTCATCCGCGAGCTCCGGGCCAATCTCGGCACCGAATCAATCAGCCGCGCAAGCGAACTGGTCCGCGGCCATGTGTCCGACCCGGCCAGGCAGTCGGCCACCGTTGACCGGTTCCTTGACGAGCTCGACGCGATGGCGCCGTCGAACGCGGTCATCGAGGACGCCGCGACGGCCAAACTGCGGTCGGCCAGTCGTGAGTCGTTGGCCACCGTTGTCGAGCGGTTCGACGAGGTGACCGCCGACCTCAACGCCGACGGATTGTCCAAGCTCGCCGACGATCTCGCATCGGTGGCCAAGCTGTTGTCCGACGAGACCGTGCTGAACAAGCACCTGGCCGAGCCGACCGAGAACCCGGAACCGAAGACCGGGATGTTGGAGGCATTGCTGTCGGACAAGGTCGGCGACGACGCGCTCGAGATCCTCAAGACCGCTGTCTCGCAGCGCTGGTCGGCCGAATCGGACCTGACCGAGGCCGTGCAGCACGTCGCCCGACTCGCGCTGCTGGTGCGTGCCGAACGCGACGGCGAAGTCGAGGAAGTCGAAGACCAACTCTTCCGGTTCAGCCGCATCCTCGACTCGCAGCCGAAGCTGAACACGTTGCTCAGCGACAACACGACTCCCGCAGAGGGCCGGATCGGGTTGCTGGACAACGTGCTCGACGGCAAGGTCAACGCCACGGCCGGGGCACTTCTGGCGCAGACGATCGAGCTGCTGCACGACCGGCATGCGGACGAGGCCGTACTGGAATTGGCCGAACTTGCGGTGGCCCGTCGCGGGGAGGTCGTCGCGCACGTCAGTGCCGCCGCCGATCTCAGCGACGCTCAGCGCGACCGGCTCACCGAGGTGCTCAGCCGCATCTACGGCCACCCGGTGTCGATCCAGCTACACGTAAATCCGAAACTTTTGGGCGGCTTGACGATCGCCGTCGGCGACGAGGTCATCGACGGCTCACTCTCGTCGCGGCTGGGATCGGCTGAGACCCGGCTCCCGGATTAACCAGAACCACTTGAAGACCCACATACGAAGGCAGGAAGACGAAAAGCCATGGCAGAGTTGACTATCTCGGCTGCTGATATCCAAGGGGCGATCGAGGACTACGTCGCCAGCTTCTCCGCTGACACCGAACGCGAGGAAATCGGCACCGTCGTCGACGCCGGCGACGGCATCGCACATGTCGAGGGCCTGCCCTCGGTGATGACGCAGGAGCTGCTGGAGTTCCCGGGTGGCGTGCTGGGTGTCGCGTTGAACCTCGACGAGCACAACATCGGTGCGGTGATCCTGGGCGATTTCGAGAAGATCGAAGAGGGCCAACAAGTCAAGCGGACGGGCGAGGTGCTGTCGGTGCCGGTCGGCGACGCCTTCCTCGGTCGCGTGATCAATCCGCTCGGCCAGCCGATCGATGGCCGTGGCGACATCGACACCGATGAGCGCCGCGCCCTGGAACTGCAGGCGCCGTCGGTTGTGCAGCGCCAAGGCGTCAAGGAGCCGTTGCAGACCGGCATCAAGGCCATCGATTCACAGACTCCGATCGGTCGTGGCCAGCGTCAGCTGATCATCGGCGACCGCAAGACCGGCAAGACCGCGGTGTGCGTGGACACCATCCTCAACCAGCGACAGAACTGGGAGAGTGGCGATCCCGACCTGCAGGTGCGCTGTGTATATGTCGCGATCGGCCAGAAGGGCACCACGATCGCCAGTGTGCGTCGCGTGCTGGACGAGGGTGGCGCGATGGACTACACGACGATCGTCGCCGCGCCCGCGTCCGATTCGGCCGGCTTCAAATGGCTTGCGCCTTACACGGGTTCGGCGATCGCCCAGCACTGGATGTACGACGGCAAGCACGTGTTGATCGTGTTCGACGACCTGACCAAGCAGGCCGAGGCCTATCGCGCGATCTCGCTGCTGCTGCGCCGGCCGCCGGGCCGCGAAGCCTATCCTGGCGACGTCTTCTACCTCCATTCGCGGCTGCTCGAGCGTTGCGCGAAGCTGTCCGACGAACTCGGTGCCGGCTCGCTGACGGGCCTGCCGATCATCGAGACCAAGGCCAATGACATCTCGGCCTACATTCCGACCAATGTCATCTCGATCACCGACGGTCAGTGCTTCCTGGAGACCGACCTGTTCAACCAGGGCGTGCGCCCGGCGATCAACGTCGGCGTCTCGGTGTCGCGCGTCGGTGGCGCGGCTCAGATCAAGGCCATGAAGGAAGTGGCCGGGTCGCTGCGGCTGGACCTTTCGCAGTACCGCGAGCTGGAGGCCTTCGCGGCGTTCGCTTCCGACCTCGATGAAACATCAAAGGCTCAGCTGGAGCGTGGTGCGCGGCTGGTGGAGCTGCTCAAGCAACCGCAGAACAGCCCGATGCCGGTCGAGGAGCAGGTCGTCGCGATCTTCCTGGGCACCAAGGGGCACTTGGATTCGGTACCGGTGGCGGATGTCTCACGCTTCGAGTCGGAGCTACTCGAGCATGTGCAGGCCTCCCACGAGGAGATCCTCGACGACATCCGGGAATCCAAGAAGCTCTCGGACGAGACCAGCGACAAGCTCACCGACGCCATCAACGAGTTCAAGAAGGCCTTTGCGACGACGGATGGCAGCTCGGTTGTGCGCGACGAGCACGTCGACGCGATGTCCGAGGAAGACGTCGAGAAGGAGTCGGTGAAGGTCCGCAAGCCCGCACCGCCGAAGAAAAAGTAGAGCGGGAGACCAATGGCTGCCACACTGCGCGAACTGCGCGGCCGCATCCGCTCCGCCGGGTCGATCAAGAAGATCACCAAGGCCCAGGAGCTGATCGCGACGTCGCGCATCGCCAGGGCGCAGGCCCGAGTCGAGGCGGCTCGGCCCTACGCCCGCGAGATCACGAACATGCTCACCGAGCTTGCCAGCGCCAGTGCGCTCGACCACCCACTGCTGGTCGAGCGGGAATCGCCCAAGCGCGCCGCCATCCTGGTGGTCTCGTCGGACCGCGGCCTGTGCGGCGCATACAACGCCAACATTTTTCGGCGCTCCGAAGAGCTGTTCTCGCTGCTGCGCTCGGAGGGCAAGGCCCCGATCCTCTACGTCGTGGGCCGAAAGGCACTCAATTACTACACCTTCCGCAACTGGAAGGTAACGACGTCGTGGACCGGGTTCTCCGAGAAGCCGGGCTACGAGAACGCCCAGGAGATCGCATCCACGTTGGTTGAGGCGTTCCTGGCCGGTGCTGACGACGAAGGTGACGATCCCGGGCCGGACGGCATCCTCGGCGTGGATGAACTGCACATCGTCTTCACCGAGTTCAAGACGATGCTGTCGCAGACGGCCGTGGCCCGCCGGATCGCGCCGATGGAGGTGGAGTACGCCGAAGAGGAGGCCGGACCGCACACTCTGTTCTCTTTCGAGCCGGATGCCGAGATGCTATTCGAGTCGCTGCTGCCGCGCTACGTCGCGACCCGAATCTTCGCCGCGCTGCTCGAGGCGGCGGCGTCGGAGTCGGCGTCGCGGCGACGCGCGATGAAGTCGGCCTCCGACAACGCCGACGACCTCATCAAGGACCTGACCCTGATGGCCAACCGGGAACGCCAGGCCCAGATCACCCAGGAAATCAGCGAAATCGTCGGTGGCGCAAATGCGCTCGCCGACGCCCGATAAGCCCCGTAGGAAGCGAAGAAGAATATGACTGCTACCGCTGAGAAAGAAACCAGCAAGGACAGCAAGGACACCACCGGCCGGGTGGTACGCATCACCGGCCCGGTGGTCGATGTCGAGTTCCCGCGCGGGGAGTTGCCGGAGCTGTTCAACGCGCTGCACGCCGAGATCACCTACAAGGAACTGGCCAAGACGCTGACCCTGGAGGTGGCACAGCACCTCGGCGACAGCCTGGTTCGGTGCATCTCGATGCAGCCCACCGACGGTCTGGTCCGCGGCGTCGCGGTCACCGATACGGGCGACTCGATCTCGGTCCCGGTGGGCGACGGCGTCAAGGGCCATGTGTTCAACGCGCTCGGCGACTGCCTCGATGATCCGGGCTACGGGAAAGACTTCGATCGCTGGTCGATCCACCGCAAGCCGCCGGCCTTCGACCAGCTGGAACCACGAACCGAGATGCTGGAGACCGGCCTCAAAGTCGTCGACCTGCTCACCCCCTATGTGCGCGGCGGCAAGATCGCGCTGTTCGGTGGCGCCGGTGTGGGCAAGACGGTGCTGATCCAGGAGATGATCAACCGTATCGCCCGCAACTTCGGTGGTACGTCGGTGTTCGCCGGTGTAGGGGAGCGCACCCGTGAGGGCAACGATCTCTGGGTCGAACTCGCCGACGCCAACGTGCTGAAGGACACCGCTCTGGTGTTCGGCCAGATGGACGAGCCGCCCGGCACCCGTATGCGGGTGGGTCTGTCGGCGCTGACCATGGCCGAGTACTTCCGCGACGAGCAGGGCCAGGACGTGCTCTTGTTCATCGACAACATCTTCCGGTTCACCCAGGCCGGTTCCGAGGTGTCGACGCTGTTCGGCCGGATGCCGTCGGCGGTGGGCTACCAGCCCACGCTGGCCGACGAGATGGGTGAGCTGCAGGAGCGCATCACCTCGACCCGTGGCCGATCGATCACCTCGATGCAGGCGGTGTACGTGCCCGCCGACGACTACACCGACCCGGCCCCGGCGACGACGTTTGCGCACCTGGACGCCACGACGGAGCTGAGCCGTTCGGTGTTCTCCAAGGGCATCTTCCCCGCGGTGGACCCACTGGCGTCGAGCTCGACCATCCTCGACCCCAGCGTGGTTGGCGACGAGCACTATCGCGTTGCGCAGGAAGTCATTCGGATCCTGCAGCGGTACAAGGACCTTCAGGACATCATCGCGATTCTCGGCGTCGACGAGCTCGCCGAAGAGGACAAGCAGCTGGTGAGCCGGGCGCGCCGCATCGAGCGATTCCTGTCGCAGAACATGATGGCAGCCGAGCAGTTCACCGGCCAGCCGGGTTCAACGGTTCCGCTCAAGGAGACGATCGAGGCGTTCGACAAGCTGGCCAAGGGCGACTTCGACCATCTGCCCGAGCAGGCCTTCTTCCTGATCGGTGGCCTCGAGGATCTGGAGAAGAAGGCCGAAAGCCTCGGCGCCAAGATGGATGACGATGCCGGTGACGGTGCCCCGGCCGGCGATGCCAAGAAGGACGACGAGGGCCAGAAGGACAACGGCGCCGACGAAAATGAGTGAGTCCCGCCGAGGTCGAGAGGTGGTGTGCAATGGCTGAACTAGATGTCGACATCGTCGCCGTCGAGCGCGAGATCTGGTCCGGGAAGGCCACATTCGTGTTCACTCGCACCACCTCCGGCGAGATCGGCATTTTGCCGCGGCACATTCCGCTGGTGGCCCAGCTTGTCGACGACGCGATGGTCCGTGTTGAGCGAGAAGGCGCAGAGGATCTGCGTATCGCCGTCGACGGCGGCTACATGTCGGTGACCGACCAGGGTGTGATCATCCTTGCCGAGTCGGCCGAACTGGAGTCCGAAATCAACGCCGACCAGGCGAAGCGTGACGCCGAATCCGATGACCCCGTGACCGCCGCCAAGGGTCGCGCGAGGCTTCGCGCCCTGGGGCAGATCGACTAGCGGCCCGCGATGAGCGCGCCCATGCTGATTATGGTCGCGCTGATCGGTGTGTTGCTGCTGGTCGTGATCGCCCTGTCTTACCGGCTATGGAAACTGCGGCAGGTGGGCGGGACCGCGGCGATCCTGCGCGACTTTCCCGCCGTCGGCGGTCATGGCTGGCGACACGGTGTAATGCGTTACCACGGCGGAGAAGCGGGTTTCTATCGCCTGTCGAGCCTGCGGTGGTGGCCGGATCGTCGGCTGAGCCGTCGGGGTCTGGAGATCGTGTCGCGGCGGGCGCCGCGCGGCGACGAATTCGACATCATGACCAACGAAATCGTGGTTCTCGAGTTGCGCGACACCAGCCCCGAACGCCGGCGCGGTTATGAAGTGGCGCTCGACCGCGGAGCACTGACGGCATTCCTTTCCTGGCTGGAGTCGCGGCCGTCGCCGCGCGCCCGCCGGCGCACGTTCTAACCCTTAGCGGGCCCGCCGGGCTGCCACAACACGTCGCCGTCGGGGTTGGCCACCCGCGACAGAATGAACAGCAGGTCCGACAGCCGGTTGAGGTACTTGGCGGGCAGCACGCTGACCGAATCAGGGTGGGACTCCACGGCCAGCCATGCCGAGCGCTCAGCTCGTCGCGCCACCGTCCGGGCGACGTGCAGGAACGCAGACAATGGCGTACCGCCCGGCAGCACAAACGAATTCAGCGCCGGCAGCGGCTCGTTGAACTCGTCGCACCACGACTCCAGCCGGTCGATGTAGCTCTGCGAAATGCGAAGCGGCGGATGTTCGGGCTTCTCGACCACCGGGGTGGACAGGTCCGCACCCGCGTCGAAGAGGTCGTTCTGAATCTGGCGCATCACGTCGAGAATTTGTTCACCCGGGTTTCCGAGCGCGACCGCCACGCCGATCGCGGCATTGGTTTCGTCACAGTCGGCGTAGGCCGCGAGCCGCGGATCGTTCTTCGAAACCCTGCTGAAGTCGCTCAATCCGGTGGATCCGTCGTCCCCGGTGCGGGTGTAAATGCGGGTCAGATGTACTGCCATGGTCAAACCGTACCCGGCAGACTGACATTGGCCCATGTCGCTGTTTACACTAACCCGCGTGAGCGAGCGATTCGTGGTGACCGGCGGCAATCGGTTGTCAGGCAGAGTTGCTGTCGGGGGAGCCAAGAACAGCGTATTGAAGCTGATGGCGGCCACACTCCTGGCCGAAGGCACCAGCACCATCACCAATTGCCCGGACATCCTCGACGTGCCTTTGATGGCGGAGGTCCTGCGGGGACTGGGTGCCACCGTCGAACTCGATGGGGTGACGGCTCGGATCACGTCACCCGATGAGCCGAAGTACGACGCGGATTTCGCCGCGGTCCGCCAGTTCCGCGCCTCGGTCTGTGTACTGGGTCCTCTGGTCGGTCGGTGCAAGCGGGCCAAGGTCGCGCTACCCGGCGGGGACGCCATCGGTTCGCGACCACTGGACATGCATCAGGCCGGGCTGCGACAACTCGGAGCCGACTGCAACATCGAGCACGGCTGTGTGGTCGCGGAGGCAGAGCACTTGCACGGCGCCGAGATCCAGCTGGAGTTCCCGTCGGTGGGTGCGACGGAGAACATCCTGATGGCCGCCGTGCTCGCCGAGGGCGTCACCACAATCCACAATGCCGCACGTGAGCCCGACGTCGTCGACCTGTGCACGATGCTGAACCAGATGGGCGCCCGGATCGACGGGGCCGGCTCGTCGACAATGACGATCACCGGTGTGGACCGGTTGTATCCCACCGAACATCGGGTGATCGGCGATCGCATCGTCGCCGCCACGTGGGGAATCGCGGCGGCGATGACCCGCGGGGACATCTCCGTTACCGGTGTCGATCCCCAACACCTGCAGTTGGTATTGCACAAGTTGCACGATGCCGGCGCCACCGTCACGCAGGACGACGACGGATTCCGCGTCGTGCAGTACGAACGGCCCAAGGCCGTCAACGTCGCCACGCTGCCATTCCCGGGTTTCCCGACCGATCTTCAGCCGATGGCGATCGGCCTGGCGTCGATCGCCGACGGCACGTCGATGATCACCGAGAACGTGTTCGAGGCGCGGTTTCGGTTCGTCGAAGAGATGATCCGCCTGGGTGCCGATGCCCGTACCGACGGCCATCACGCCGTGGTGCGGGGCATCCTGCAGTTGTCCAGCGCGCCCGTGTGGTCCTCCGACATCCGCGCCGGCGCCGGGCTGGTCCTGGCCGGTCTGGTGGCCGACGGAGACACCGAGGTACATGACGTGTTTCACATCGATCGCGGCTACCCGCTGTTCGTGGAGAACCTCGTCAGTTTGGGCGCGGAGATCGAGCGGGTAAGCTCGTAGCAGTAGCCCACGGCCCCGGTCGAAAGACTGGAGGACGGGGTTTGACGTCGCTGTTCTCGCGGAGTACAGTGGCAGGGTTGCCTGAAAACTGGGTGTGTTGTTTGAGAACTCAATAGTGTGTTTGGTGGTTTTTGTTTGTTGTTGTTTTTTTGCCGCGCCCTTGTTTTCCCGTTTGTGGGGTGTGGTGTTGTTTTTTGCCAGTTTGATGACTGGTTGCTTGGTCAGATTTCTCTGATTGTGGATTCTTCGGGCCGTTGGTGGTCTGTGGGTTTTGTTTGGAGAGTTTGATCCTGGCTCAGGACGAACGCTGGCGGCGTGCTTAACACATGCAAGTCGAACGGAAAGGCCCCTTCGGGGGTGCTCGAGTGGCGAACGGGTGAGTAACACGTGGGTGATCTGCCCTGCACTTTGGGATAAGCCTGGGAAACTGGGTCTAATACCGGATAGGACCATGGCCTGCATGGGCTGTGGTGGAAAGCTTTTGCGGTGTGGGATGGGCCCGCGGCCTATCAGCTTGTTGGTGGGGTGATGGCCTACCAAGGCGACGACGGGTAGCCGGCCTGAGAGGGTGTCCGGCCACACTGGGACTGAGATACGGCCCAGACTCCTACGGGAGGCAGCAGTGGGGAATATTGCACAATGGGCGCAAGCCTGATGCAGCGACGCCGCGTGAGGGATGACGGCCTTCGGGTTGTAAACCTCTTTCACTGTCGACGAAGCGCAAGTGACGGTAGGCAGAGAAGAAGCACCGGCCAACTACGTGCCAGCAGCCGCGGTAATACGTAGGGTGCGAGCGTTGTCCGGAATTACTGGGCGTAAAGAGCTCGTAGGTGGTTTGTCGCGTTGTTCGTGAAAACCGAAGGCTTAACCTTTGGCGTGCGGGCGATACGGGCAGACTGGAGTACTGCAGGGGAGACTGGAATTCCTGGTGTAGCGGTGGAATGCGCAGATATCAGGAGGAACACCGGTGGCGAAGGCGGGTCTCTGGGCAGTAACTGACGCTGAGGAGCGAAAGCGTGGGGAGCGAACAGGATTAGATACCCTGGTAGTCCACGCCGTAAACGGTGGGTACTAGGTGTGGGTTTCCTTCCTTGGGATCCGTGCCGTAGCTAACGCATTAAGTACCCCGCCTGGGGAGTACGGCCGCAAGGCTAAAACTCAAAGGAATTGACGGGGGCCCGCACAAGCGGCGGAGCATGTGGATTAATTCGATGCAACGCGAAGAACCTTACCTGGGTTTGACATGCACAGGACGCCGGCAGAGATGTCGGTTCCCTTGTGGCCTGTGTGCAGGTGGTGCATGGCTGTCGTCAGCTCGTGTCGTGAGATGTTGGGTTAAGTCCCGCAACGAGCGCAACCCTTGTCTCATGTTGCCAGCGGGTAATGCCGGGGACTCGTGAGAGACTGCCGGGGTCAACTCGGAGGAAGGTGGGGATGACGTCAAGTCATCATGCCCCTTATGTCCAGGGCTTCACACATGCTACAATGGCCGGTACAAAGGGCTGCGATGCCGTGAGGTGGAGCGAATCCTTTCAAAGCCGGTCTCAGTTCGGATCGGGGTCTGCAACTCGACCCCGTGAAGTCGGAGTCGCTAGTAATCGCAGATCAGCAACGCTGCGGTGAATACGTTCCCGGGCCTTGTACACACCGCCCGTCACGTCATGAAAGTCGGTAACACCCGAAGCCGGTGGCCTAACCCC
Organism: uncultured Actinomycetota bacterium; assembly: GCA_963799495.1. Taxonomy (GTDB): domain Bacteria; phylum Actinomycetota; class Actinomycetes; order Mycobacteriales; family Mycobacteriaceae; genus Mycobacterium. The sequence goes on along the minus strand of CAWCXH010000015.1, from coordinate 2,023 downwards.
GTGTGGGAGGGAGCCGTCGAAGGTGGGATCGGCGATTGGGACGAAGTCGTAACAAGGTAGCCGTACCGGAAGGTGCGGCTGGATCACCTCCTTTCTAAGGAGCACCACGAGATCTGGGCCGGCCCGCATGTCGCGGATGCGCCGGGTGCCAGACGATTCGATGGATGGGCCGCGCCTGTAGTGGGTGGGGTTCGGGTGCATACAACAAACGTGGTGACTCGACGGGATTCGGGTCGCGAAAAGGACGTGCCGGACACACTATTGGGCTTTGAGACAACAAGCCCGTCACCTCTTCGTCCCGATCATGGGAAACCGGGGGTGGTTGTGACTCCCGTGTGGGGTCGCCCCGTGAGTGGGGTGGTTTGGTTGTCGCTCCGCTTTGGTGGTGGGGTGTGGTGTTTGATTTGTGGATAGTGGTTGCGAGCATCTAGCAGCAAGCGTTTCGGCGTTTGTTGTTGATGTGCAATTTCAAAGTTGTACTTAACTTTTGGTTTTGTGTTGTAAGTGTTTAAGGGCGCATGGTGGATGCCTTGGCACTGGGAGCCGATGAAGGACGTGGGAGGCTGCGATATGCCTCGGGGAGCTGTCAACCGAGCGTGGATCCGAGGATGTCCGAATGGGGTAACCCGGCACGAGTGATGTCGTGTCACCTGTATCTGAATACATAGGATGCAGGGGGGAACGCGGGGAAGTGAAACATCTCAGTACCCGTAGGAAGAGAAAACAAAGTAGTGATTCCGTGAGTAGTGGCGAGCGAAAGCGGAGGATGGCTAAACCTTCAGCGTGTGAGAGCCGGCAGGTGTTGCGTTGGGGGTGTTGTGGGGTTCATCGTCTCAGATCTGCCGGTCTGGGCGGCAGTGAGAAAAGTGCGTGTTAGTCGAAGTGGTCTGGGATGGCCGACCGTGGAGGGTGAGAGTCCCGTAGGCGAAAACGCGTGCTCTGTCGTGATGGGTGCCCCGAGTAGCAGCGGGCCCGTGGAATCTGCTGTGAATCTGCCGGGACCACCCGGTAAGCCTGAATACTTCCCAGTGACCGATAGCGGATTAGTACCGTGAGGGAATGGTGAAAAGTACCCCGGGAGGGGAGTGAAAGAGTACCTGAAACCGTGTGCCTACAATCCGTCAGAGCCCCCGCCTTGGGTGTGGGGTGATGGCGTGCCTTTTGAAGAATGAGCCTGCGAGTCAGGGACATGTCGCGAGGTTAACCCGGGTGGGGTAGCCGCAGCGAAAGCGAGTCTGAATAGGGCGTATCCACGCCGTGGGGTGTGGTGTAGTGGTGTGTTCTGGACCCGAAGCGGAGTGATCTACCCATGGCCAGGGTGAAGCAGCAGTAAGATGTTGTGGAGGCCCGAACCCACTTAGGTTGAAGACTGAGGGGATGAGTTGTGGGTAGGGGTGAAAGGCCAATCAAACTCCGTGATAGCTGGTTCTCCCCGAAATGCATTTAGGTGCAGCGTTGCATGGTTCTTGCCGGAGGTAGAGCTACTGGATGGCCGATGGGCCCTACTAGGTTACTGACGTCAGCCAAACTCCGAATGCCGGTAAGACAAAGTGTGGCAGTGAGACGGCGGGGGATAAGCTCCGTGCGTCGAGAGGGAAACAGCCCAGATCGCCGGCTAAGGCCCCTAAGCGTGTGCTAAGTGGAAAAGGATGTGCAGTCGCGAAGACAACCAGGAGGTTGGCTTAGAAGCAGCCACCCTTGAAAGAGTGCGTAATAGCTCACTGGTCAAGTGATTGTGCGCCGATAATGTAGCGGGGCTCAAGCACACCGCCGAAGCCGCGGCAGCCATGTATGTGGCTGGGTAGGGGAGCGTCCTGCATCCGGGGAAGCCACCGAGTGATCGTGTGGTGGAGGGTGTGGGAGTGAGAATGCAGGCATGAGTAGCGATTAGGCAAGTGAGAACCTTGCCCGCCGAAAGACCAAGGGTTCCTGGGCCAGGCCAGTCCGCCCAGGGTGAGTCGGGACCTAAGGCGAGGCCGACAGGCGTAGTCGATGGACAACGGGTTGATATTCCCGTACCCGT
>CAWCXH010000014.1:0-285007 GCA_963799495.1 uncultured Actinomycetota bacterium | reverse complement strand
ACTTCTCACACCGCCCCAGCCGCCCGCCATTCGATGTCACCCCGACGTGCCACCCTGCGATCATGCCCAACACACGCGCACTTCGAGGGATAGAGCTCCGCTACGCGCTCACCCTGTATCTGTTCCAGCACGGTCCTACGACCATTCCCGACCTGATCGATGCGCTTGAGTACCAAGGCTTCGACGTCCCCGGACGGGCGTCGAAGGCCATTTCAGACGCTCTGCGCTGGGAGATTGGGCGTGGCAGGGTGCGCCGGCTCAGACGCGGGCTCTACGGTCCCGGCTCGCTGCCGCGCGCCACCGAGCACCGCGTCCACAGCCGCGTGCTGGCGCTCCGCGCGGAGGCAGCGGTCATCGCCGGGCACGACGAATTCTGGGATGCACTCGGCGCTTGACGCTACGAACTGGCGGCCAGTTGCTCGGCGCGGCCCTTGAGGTTGTCGGCCAGGTATTCCAGCGTGTCGCCGATGGCCTTCTTCACCATGGGCTTCGGGATGGCCATCTTGGTCTCGACGTCGAGGTCGACGGTCAGCAGTGACGTCGGGCCCATCGACACCACCGAGAAGATCTGCTCCTGCTTCGCGAACAAGTCGCCCTGCTGCAGCACGGTGTGGATCTGAGTCGGGCTCGGGTAGTAAACAGCGGTGATGTAGGTGCCCGCCATACCCTGGACCAGCACGTCGAGCCGCAGCTGGCTGGGGCGGCCGTCGTCGTAGCGGGCCAGCACCCAGCAGCCCTTGATCTCCTCGTTCCACAGCGGATACGACTCGAAGTCGGCGACGATCGCCATGATCGCCTCGGCGGGGGCCGCGACCTCGACGGTCTTGCTCACGATCGGCATTCGCCGAGCATATCGACTACGCGATCTGGGCCGTTTCGAGCAGCGAGCGGATCGCATCGGGGATGGGAACCGGCCGCCGGTTGGCCCGGTCGACGTACACGTGCACCCAATGCCCCAACGCGGCGATGGGCACGGCCTCGGCGGGCGGTTCCGCGTCAGCAGTTTGGAAGACACCGAGCCGGTACCGGACGCTGGTGCGTCCGAGCCTGGCCACCGCCAGACCAATGACGAGCGGATCGGGAAACCGCAAATCGGAGAAGTATCGGCAGCCGGACTCAGCGACGACATCGAGCCACGAGGTGGTCAGCGGGTCGATCCCGGTGTTGGTGATGATCCATCCGTTGATGGCGGCGTCGAAGAACTCGTAGAACACGGCATTGTTGAGATGGCCGAACATGTCATTGTCCGTCCACCGGGTCAACACCGGCTGGTGGACAGGGAAGTCACGGCTGGTGAGCGATCGCTCGTCGCTGGTCGTCATGGCTGCATTCTCGCAATGCGGGCAGGCTGGTCGTCATGAAACGGAAGATCCGTGGAGCGGTCCTCGAGCAGATCGGGCTCCCCCGCCCCTACGCCGAGTCAAAACCGTTGTCCGTCGGCGAGCTGGATCTGGCGCCGCCGGGTGAGGGCGAACTCCTGGTCCGCATCGAAGCCGCCGGGCTGTGTCACTCCGATCTGTCGGTGGTCGACGGCAATCGGGTGCGCCCGGTGCCGATGTTGCTCGGACACGAGGCCGCCGGAGTGGTCGAGCAGGTGGCCTCCGGTGGTTCGGATCTGGCGGTCGGGCAGCGCGTCGTCATGACGTTCCTGCCGCGCTGCGGGCACTGCCCCGCGTGCGCGACCGAAGGCCTCACACCCTGCGAACCGGGCAGCGCCGCCAACGCCGCGGGCACGTTGATGGGCGGCGCGCGGCGAATCTCCCGCGACGAGCAGCCGGTCAACCATCATCTCGGAGTGTCCGGCTTCGCCACACACGCCGTCGTGGATCGGAAGTCCGTCGTGCCGGTGGATTCCGACGTGCCGCCGGTGGTGGCCTCATTGCTGGGCTGCGCGGTGCTCACCGGAGGTGGCGCCGTACTGAATGTCGGCAAACCGCAACCAGGCCAGACGGTCGTGGTCGTCGGCCTCGGCGGGGTGGGCATGGCCGCAATGCTCACCGCGCTGGCGCACGACGATGTTCGCGTCGTCGGCGTCGACCAGCTCACCGACAAGTTGGACCGGGCGCGGGTGCTGGGCGTGCATGAGGCGTACACACCCGATGAGGCTATCCGGCGCGGGCTCAAGGCGACGGTGGTGGTCGAGGCCGTCGGCCACCCGCTGGCATTGGAGACCGCGATCGGCCTGACCGCGCCCGGCGGGCGGACGATCACCGTCGGCCTGCCCCGACCCGATGCTCGAATCAGCGTGTCGCCGTTGGGTTTTGTCGCCGAAGGTCGAGCGTTGATCGGCAGCTATCTCGGGTCAGCGGTGCCGGCACGCGACATTCCCCGCTTCGTCTCGTTATGGAGATCGGGCCGGCTGCCGGTCGAATCGTTGGTGTCGTCGACGATCATCCTGGACCAGATCAACGAGGGGATGGATCAGCTCGCCGACGGTCGCGCGGTGCGGCAGATCATCGACTTCGGCTAGAACCCAAACACGTGCTGGTCAGAACCAGCTGTTCCGCATTTCCAGCGTCGTGCGGTCGAGGCTTTCCAGCAAATCGAGTTGCGGTGTGGTCTTGGGCAATTCGTAGCGGAAGAAGTACCGCGCCGCCTGCCGCTTGCCGTCGTAGAAGTCGCCCGGTTGTCCCTGGGTGGCCAGAAACTGTTCCAGCCACATCCATGCGATCACGATGTGACCGAACGCCTCGAGGTAAATCACGCTGTTGGCCATCGCGGCGTCGATGTCGCCGGAGCCGAACATGCCCGCGGTGACGGTGGCGAGGCGCCGCCACGCCGAATCGAGCTGGGCGGAAAGCTCGGCGGGCTCGCCGCCGGCGGCGGTGGCAGTGGCGATCGTCTCGGCGATGACCGTCCCCAGTGCGGCAAGGCTGGCGCCGCCGCGCTGAGTCACCTTGCGGCCCAACAGGTCCAGGCTCTGGATCCCGTGGGTGCCCTCGTGGATAGGATTGAGCCGGTTGTCCCGGTAGTGTTGCTCGACGTCGTACTCGCGGGTGTAGCCGTAGCCGCCGAGCACCTGGATCGCCAGGTTGTTGGCTTCCACGCACCATTGCGATGGCCAACTCTTGGCGACCGGGGTCAAAATGTCGAGCAGCAGTGCCGTGGTGTCGGATTCCTTGTCGGATTCGGCGCTGTGCTGCAGGTCGACGAGGTTGGCGCAGTACAGCGCCAACGCGAGCGCCCCTTCGACATAGGACTTCTGCGCCAACAACATTCGCCTGACGTCGGGGTGCTCGACGATCGGCACCTGCGGCGTCGACGGATCCTTGGCGGTCACCGGCCGGCCCTGCGGACGTTGCCGTGCGTAGTCCAGCGATTTGAGGTAGCCGGTGTAACCCAGGGCGACGGCTCCCATTCCCACGCCGAGGCGGGCCTCGTTCATCATGTGGAACATGTAGGTGATCCCGCGGTGCGGTTCGCCGACGAGATAGCCAACCGCGCCGGGCTCACCGTTCGGGCGGAACGCGCCCTCGCCGAAGTTCAGAACGGTATTGGTGATACCCCGCTGACCCATCTTGTGATTCAGCCCGGCAAGTACCACGTCATTGCGCTCGCCGATCGAACCGTCCTGGCCGACAAGGAACTTCGGCACGATGAAAAGTGAGATTCCCTTTGTTCCCGGCGGTCCGCCCGGAATCTTGGCCAGCACCAGGTTGACGATGTTGTCGGTGAGTTCGTGCTCGGCCCCCGAGATCCACATCTTCGATCCGAACAGCCGGTAGCTGCCGTCGTCGCGGGGTTCGGCGCGCATGAGGATGTCGGCCAGCGAGGACCCCGCCTGGGTCTCCGACAGCGCCATCGTCCCGGAGAACCTGCCCGCCAGCATCGGCTTCACGAACGCGTCGATCTGTTCGGGCGTGCCGAACTTGGCCAGCAGGTTGGCGTTGGCCATGGTCAGCATCAGGTAGCCGGTGGTGCTGACGTTCGCCGCCGAGAACCAGGCAAAGCCCGCCTGCGCCACCGTCGCGGGCAGCTGCGCCCCGCCCAGGCGATAGTCGAGGCCCATGCTGATCAGGTCGGCCTTGGCGAAGGCCGTCAACGCCTCCTTCACCTCGGGGATGACCGTGACCTTGGAGCCGTCGAAGCTCGGCTCGTGCGTGTCGCTTTTCTTGTTGTGCGGCTCGAAATAGCGCGTCGCCAGCTCCTCACACAGCCCCAGCACGCCGTCGAAGGTCTCGCGGGAATGTTCGGCGAATCGTGCCCGCTTGGTCAGCTCGTCGACCCGCAACCATTCGTAGAGCAGAAACTCCAGATCGCGCCGTGAGAGCAGCGTGGACTTCATCGCTACAGTTTCGCGAGTATGGGCGACTTGGAGCACGAAATGACGAACCCGACCGAGAAGCTCGACTTCAGCGGCGTGCGGTGGTCATCGGTCGAGTGGACGCTGCTGGTCACCCTGTACTTGCGGGCCTGCGAAAGCCGGTTGGAGCGGCCGATCCTCGGCGACCGGGCGGCCGCCGATGCCGTCGACCGCATCGACTACAACTGGGCCCGGATGCGCAGGTGGGTCCCCGCGTGGGCCAACCAGTTCATGGTCGCGCTGCGCGCCAAGCAGCTCGACGTGTGGGCCGCCGATTTCCTCGACCGCCATCCCGACGCGGTGGTGTTGCACCTGGGCTGCGGGCTGGACAGCCGGGTGTTCCGGCTCGACCCGCCTGCCACCGTGCAGTGGTTCGACGTGGACCAACCCGCCGTCATCGACTTGCGGCGCAAGCTGTACTCCGACCGTGACGGCTATCAGATGATCGCGTCGTCGGTGACCGATGCGGCCTGGCTCGAATCCATTCCGGCGGATCGCCCGGCGCTAGTCGTCGCCGAAGGGCTGCTGATGTACCTCACCGAGGCCGATGTGCGGCAGCTGCTGCAGCGCATCACCGATCTGTTCGGGCCGGGCGAGCTGCTGGCGGACCTGCTGTCACTGTGGGGGCCGCGCATTTCCAGGCTCATCGAGTGGGGCGCCCGCGACGGCCGCGTGCTCGCGGACTGGAATCCGCGGCTGCGCTACATCGAGCAGAAATCCGCGATCGGCGACTTCAAGAAGATTCCGCTGAAGCCGCAGCGCACGGTGTTCCGGATGCTGCACGCGATATCGGTGCTCCGCGACTACGACCGGCTGTACCGATTCGCGTTTTAGCGCGGCTGGGTCGTGTTTTCTACGTCAATGCCCAGCGGCGACTCCGTCCGCACCGCCTCGTCGCGGATCAGGCCGCGCAGCAGCGCCGTGCTGAACTCGACGGCGATCTCCTTGGCCGTCCGTCGGCCCTGCGGCCGCAGCCAGCGGTAGGAACCCAGCGTCATCCCGATGTAGCCAAGCGCCAGCACGTGGGAGTCGCACTCGTAGAACTCGCCGCTGGCGATGCCGCGGTCGATGACGTCGCGCACGTGCTCGTAGACCTGCGTCTCGGCGGCCCGGATGTAGGCGACCTGCTCCTCGGTGAACCATTCGGTGATGTAGGGCCCCTCCTGGAAGTACACCGCCGCCTGTTCCAGGTCGTTGGCGATGCCGACCAGCAGCCGGCGGGTGAAGTGGTAGATCGTCTCGCGCGCCGACGCCGACGGGTCGTCGTGCAGCGCGGCGACCGTCGAGTCCGCGGCGCGCTTGTAGATGTCGTAGAGGATCAGCGACTTGCTGGCGTAGTAGTGGTAGACGGTGGCCTTGTTGAGGCCGACCGCGTCGGCGACGTCGTCCATCCGGGTGCCGTGATACCCCCGCGCGGCGAACAGCTTGGTGGCGACGGCCAGCAGCTCTTCGCGACGGGACATCCCGTTTGTGGTGGGGGTATCGGACGACATGGCGATTCACTATATGCAGGAACCGCGCCGGCGCGTCAATCAACTGGTTGGACAGTTTGGCAATGGGGTCCGATCGCTGTCGCCGTCTGGCGGGGCGGGTCTAGACTTCAGCGCAAGCCGTCCGTTGCGCGAGAGGGTGTCTGATGGATCCGAATCCGGACTATGACGCGAGTGACGAGATCGAGTACGGCATCAACTGGTGGGCCTGGATTCTGCGGGGCGTCTACCCGCCGCCGGCCTATCCGCCGGTCTAGCCCCGGCATTACGCGGCCGCTGCCATAACGGCCCGGCCGACTTCCGTCCGTAGGGCGTTGTACTCCGGCGCGGCGATTCTTCCGCCGAACGTGCGCGCACTGCGAATTTCGGGCCTGTTTTTCGCACTGACCGCACGCTCGGCGAAGGACCTAGAGCGCCTTGAGTTCCTCGGAGACCTCGGAGACGGATTTCTTGGCGTCGCCGAACAGCATGGTGGTGCCCTCGGCGTAGAACAGCGGGTTGTCGATCCCGGCGAAGCCGGAGTTCATCGACCGCTTGAGCACGATCGCCGACCGGGATTGATCCACATTGAGGATCGGCATGCCGTGAATCGGGCTGGACGGGTCGTTGCGCGCCGCGGGGTTGGTGACGTCGTTGGCGCCGATGACGATGGTGACGTCGGTGCGGGCGAACTCGTCGTTGATGTCGTCCATGTCCTTCATCGCGTCGTAGTCGACTTCGGCCTCGGCCAGCAGCACGTTCATGTGGCCCGGCATCCGGCCGGCCACCGGATGAATCGCGAACTTGACCGGTACACCACGCTCTTCGAGCAAGCTGGCCAGGTCCTTGACGGCGTGCTGGGCTTGAGCGACCGCGAGCCCATAACCCGGCACGACGATCACCTGGTTGGCGTAGGCCATCTGGATCGCGGCATCGGCGGCAGAGGTGGACCTGACGTGCTTGTCGCCCTCGTCTCCACCGCCGACCGCGACGCCGCCACCACCGAAACCGCCCGCGACGATCGCCGGAATGGACCGGTTCATCGCCTTGGCCATCAGGTTGGTCAGGATCGAACCGGACGCGCCGACGATCATGCCGGCGACGATCATCGCGGTGTTGTTCAGCGCCAAACCCGCTGCGGCCGCTGACAATCCGGTCAGCGCGTTCAGCAGCGAAATCACCACCGGCATGTCGGCGCCGCCGATCGGCAGCACCACCATCAGGCCGAGCACACCAGCCGCGGCCAGCAGCCCGATCATCCACCATACGGACGCCCCGCCACCGGGATGCGCGTCAAGGCCGATCACGACCGCCGCGGCGATCGCGGCCGCCAGCAGCAGGATATTCAGCGGCTGCTGCAACCTGCCGACGCCGATCGGGCGGCCGGGCAGGATCTCCTGCAGCTTGCCGAAGGCGATGAGCGAGCCCCAGAACGAGATCGAGCCGATGATCGCGGCGAACAGCGACGCCACCACGATGTGCGCGGTCGGCGCCTCGCCGTGCTTGAACGCCGAAAAGCCTTCGGTATCAATGAATTCCGCAAGCGCGATCAGCGCGACCGTGCCGCCGCCGACACCGTTGAACAGCGCCACCAGCTGCGGCATCGCCGTCATCTTGACCAGCCGGGCCGGCGGCACACCCAGCACCACACCGATCAGCAGGCCCGCGATGATCAGCGGCCAGTTCTCGGTGTCGCGGATCGCGATCAGCGTGGCGATGACCGCGACGGCCATGCCCGCGGCGGCAATCCAGTTGCCCCGCACCGCGGTCCGCGGCCCGGTCAGACCCATCAGGCCGTAGATGAACATCGAGAACGCGGCCAGGTAGAGCAAAACTACGAGGTAGTTCATCGGGCTTGTCCATTCGTTTCGGCCTTCACCGGCTCGGCCGCTTTGCCTGGTTTCTTGCCCTTGAACATGCCCAGCATCCGGTCGGTCACCACGAAGCCGCCCACCACGTTGAGCGTGCCGAACACCACCGCCACAAAGAGGATGATCTGGATGGCGATCGACGGGTGCTCGACCCGGCCGAACACCACCAGCGCACCGATCAGCACGATGCCGTGGATGGCGTTGGTGCCCGACATCAGCGGGGTGTGCAGGGTGTTGGGCACCTTGGAGATCACGGCGAACCCGACGAACCCGGACAGCCCCAGGATCGCCAGGTTGGCCAGCATTTGGTCATACATCTAGTTGCCTCCCCCGCTTCGGGTCACACACGACGCGGCGACCACCTCGTCGTCGAAATCCGGCGCCAGCTTCCCGTCGCTGATCAGCAGATCCAGCAGCGCGGTGATGTTCTTGCTGTACAGCTCGCTGGCATGCTCTGGCATCGTGGCGGGCAGGTTGAGCGGCGAGGCGATCGTGACGCCGCGGCGGACGACCGTCTCACCCGGCTCGGTCAGCTCGCAGTTGCCGCCGGTTTCACCGGCCAGGTCGACCACCACGCTGCCGGGCTTCATGCCCTCCACCGCCGCGGCGGTCACCAGCCGCGGCGCGGGCCGGCCCGGCACCAGCGCCGTCGTGATCACCACATCGAATCCGGTGATCGCTTCTTCGAGGGCCTTCTGCTGCTGGGCCCGCTCCTCGTCGGTTAGCTCCCGGGCATAGCCGCCCTCACCGGCCGCGTCGATCCCGACGTTGAGCCACTGCGCACCCACCGAGCGGACCTGATCGGCGACCTCCGGACGCACGTCGTAACCCGTGGTGCGCGCGCCCAGCCGCTTGGCGGTGGCCAGCGCCTGCAGGCCGGCCACACCGACGCCCAGCACCAGCACGCTGGCCGGCTTCACGGTGCCCGCCGCGGTGGTCAGCATCGGGAAGAAGCGGGTGGATTCCGACGCCGCCAGCAGCACCGCCTTATACCCGGCGACGTTGGCCTGTGACGACAACGCGTCCATCACCTGTGCGCGCGAGATCCGCGGAATCGCCTCCACCGCGAAGGCCTGCACCCCGACGGCCTTCAGCGCATCGATTTGGTTGTCGGCGTTGCGCGGCGCCAGGAACCCGACCAGCGTCTGGCCACTGCGCAGCTTGGCTACTTCTTGCCCGGTCGGCGGCGCGACCTTGACCACCACATCGGCCGCCCAGGCGTCACCGATCGTGGCGCCCACCGCGGTATAGAGGTCGTCCGGCAGCAGCGCGCGCTCCCCGGCGCCGGATTCGACGACCACCGTCACCCCGCTGTTGATGAGCGACGCCACCGCCTTGGGCACCAGCGCCACCCGGCGCTCGCCGGCACCGGACTCGGCGACCACCCCGACCGTCGTCGGTGTCTCGCGGCGCGGTGCGCCGGATTCAGCTTCTGTCATCTCGTGACCGTCTGCTCCCTGCCCGTTTGGATTCTGCCCCGACACCCTAACCGCTACCGCTGGTCACGGCCCAATTCGAGGTGGCCAGCGGCGCTACAGTGCATAGCATGGCGGTCGACCGGTTGTTGCCCTCGCAGGACGCAAAAGACCTGATCGCGCTCACCCGCGACGTCGCCGACAAGGTGCTCGACCCGATCGTCGACGCGCACGAGAAAGCGGAAACTTACCCCGAAGGGGTGATGGCCCAACTGGGCACCGCGGGGCTGCTGAGCCTGCCGCAGCCCGAGGAGTGGGGCGGCGGCGGCCAGCCTTACGAGGTCTATCTACAGGTGCTCGAGGAGATCGCGGCGCGGTGGGCGGCGGTCGCGGTGGCCGTCAGCGTGCACAGCCTGTCGTCGCATCCGCTGTTGATGTTCGGCAGCGACGAGCAGAAGCGGCGCTGGCTGCCCGGGATGCTCTCCGGCGAGCAGATCGGCGCCTACAGCCTGTCGGAGCCGCAGGCCGGTTCCGACGCGGCTGCGTTGCGGTGTGCGGCGACCCGCGCCGACGGCGGCTATGTGATCAACGGCTCGAAGTCGTGGATCACGCACGGCGGGCGCGCGGACTTCTACACATTGTTCGCCCGCACCGGCGAGGGGTCCAGCGGGATCTCGTGCTTCCTGATTCCGGGCGACCTGCCGGGGCTGAGCTTCGGCAAGCCCGAGGAGAAGATGGGCCTGCACGCGGTCCCGACCACGTCGGCGTTCTACGACCATGCGTACGTCGACGCCGACCGGCGCATCGGCGAGGAGGGCCAGGGCTTGGCGATCGCGTTCTCCGCCCTGGACTCCGGGCGGCTGGGCATCGCCGCGGTGGCGGTGGGCATCGCGCAGGCCGCGCTGGACGAAGCCACCGCCTACGCCAACGAGCGAACGACGTTCGGCCGCAAGATCATCGACCACCAGGGCCTGGGCTTCCTGCTCGCCGACATGGCCACCGCGGTGGGCAGCGCGCGGGCCACCTATCTCGACGCGGCGCGCCGCCGCGACGCCGGACGGCCGTACTCGACGCAGGCCAGCGTCGCCAAGCTGGTCGCCACCGACGCGGCGATGAAGGTCACCACCGACGCGGTGCAGGTGTTCGGCGGCGTTGGCTACACTCGCGACTACCGCGTCGAGCGCTACATGCGGGAGGCCAAGATCACCCAGATCTTTGAGGGCACCAACCAGATTCAGCGCCTGGTCATCTCACGCTCGTTGACGACCGGTTGAAATGGTGTCCTGATGAGCGATGATGCACAACAGCCGGCCAGCACCGATTTGGTTGTCGTCATCCCGCGCCGGGAATGGAGCTGCGCAAGGTGCGGAGAATCCGGGCACTTCCTGCGCATGGAGAACAACGAGCCATTGTGCCTGGACTGCGCCGACTTGGGACACCTGATCTTTCTGCCATCCGGTGACTCGGCGTTGACCAGGCGGGCCAGAAAGGCCAGCAGGCTGTCTGCGGTTGTCGTCCAGTTCTCCCGAAGCCGTAGACGGTACGAGCGCCAGGGAATCCTGGTCGAGGCGGCCGCCCTCGACCTCGCCGAGGAACAGTGCCTTGCCGATTCCGAACTGCGGGAGCGTCGGCGCGAGCGTAGTCGGGAGTATCGCGAGCGAGAGGATTCGGCGTTTCAAGCTGCGTTCGCTGCCGAGATTCGTCGCCTTTTTCCCGGGATCCCAAACGACCGTGCGGACTTGATCGCCGGTCACTCGGGCAGGCGTGGCAGCGGTCGGGTGGGACGCACGGCCGCCGGCAGGACGCTCGACGAAGAAGCGATCACGCTGGCCGTTGTGGCCTCGGTGCGTCACGTCGACACCGATTACGATGAGCTGCTGATGAATGGTACGGAGCGTGCGGATGCGCGCGAACGGGTGGCGGCGGATGTCGACCGACTACTGCAACGGTGGCGACGACGCAGTAGCCGGCTCCGGGGGTGACGTGACCGTCACCCGTGTGCCGTCGCCGACCTGGGAGTCAATCTCCATCGTGCCGCCCATCGCGTCGAACCGCGCCAGCAGTGAGCCCAACCCGATATGCCCTTCAGCGACATAGCGATCCACGATCGCGGGATCGAAACCCCTTCCGTCATCGCCGATCGTGAGGATGATTCTGTCGCCCTTTCGCACCAGCCCGACCCAGAGAGTCGTCGCACGGGCATGTCTGTTGACATTGGCCAGCAGTTCTCGGGCGGCGCGGTACAACAGCGACTGCGATTCCGGCTTACCGACGTCCTCGAGGTCGGCAACGATGACTATGTCACTGCGAGTGTCGTACTGACGCAATAGTTCTCGCACGGCCGGGGTCAGTCCCAGTTGTGCCAGCACCTGAGGGTGCAGCTCGGTCACCGTCGAGCGCAACCCGGCCGCGGTGTCCTGCAGTGCCGAATGCACCATGTCGAGTGATGGTTCGGGATTGCGTTCGCGCACTTCGTCGAGTTCCAGACGGGCGGCGAGGAGATTCTGCAACGGACCGTCGTGCAGGTGCTCGGCCACCTCCCGGTTGTGCCGTTCGTCAGCCTGCATGGCTTCGGCGACCAGCCGGCGCCGCACGTCGAGCAGCGCGTTGACGCGAGCGGACCGTCGGGTGAGCACAAAGCACAAGGCGGTCGTCGCGGCGGCGAGCCACAAGAACAGTCCAAAATACAGGTACGCCTCGTTCGGCATCCCCAAGGCGTCGTCCCGCGTCGAGTAGAAGATCCACACCCCGAGATAGCCTGCGGCTGCGAAGATTCCGAGGATCGCGGTGACGCCGGGGCGATCTTCGAAGGCCACCGAGATCGGCAGCAGGAACAACACCGGCAGTAGGTCCGCCGCCGGTGGTCCGTACGCGACGCACAGTGCGAGCACCGCCAGTATGTCGACGGCGGTGGCCACCGGCGCGGCCCACGGCCAGACGTGACCGCGCACTGCGATCACGACCCACACCAGCGCGGAAACGATGTAGGCGGCCAGCACCGCCCAATACGCGGCGGGGAACCAGGGATCGATGTCGGCGATGGACACCAGCACCACGATCAGACCAATCAACGGCAGCCGTAGCCACGCCGACACCCGGAGCGGTTCGGCCGTGAAGTACTCGAGAACCCGGTCGATGCGGCCGCGCACGCCTATTCCAGCAACCCTTGTCGCATCGCCTCGGCCACGGCGGCGGCGCGGTCACCGACACCGAGTTTCTCGTACAACCGCTGCACATGGGTCTTGACCGTCGACGGTGCGAGGAACAGTTCCTTTGCTATCGCGGGGATGCTGCGGCCGCGTGCGATGAGCTCGAGTACCTCGCGTTCCCGCGGGCTCAGCACCGGTCGGGTTGGCTCCGCCCGGCGGCGAATCTCGCCGGCAAGGTCCACGGCGAGATTCGGCGATAACACGTCGCGGCCCCGGGCACAGTCGAGCACGGCTTTCACGATCTCGGATCGGGTGGATTCCTTGGCCAGAAATCCGGCCGCGCCTTCGGCCAGCGCGTGGTAGACGATCGCGGACTCGTCGTACGCCGACACCAACAGCACCCGGGTGGGCAACTCGTCACGGCGAACCGCGGCCGCGATCTGGGCGCCGTCCATACCGGGCATCCGGTAGTCCAGCAGTGCGACGTGTGGCCGGTGTTCCTTGATCAGCGCCAGCGCCTGGCAGCCGTCATCGGCCTCGGCGACCACGTCTACGGCGCCGCTTGAGGTGAGCGCACGCACCACGCCGTCGCGGAAGAGAGGGTGATCGTCACCCACCACCACTCGCACCCTTTCGGTCGCAGCGCCGACCATGCGTTTTAGCTTTCCACAGTCATGGCCGTGGTTCCCCCGATTGGGGGACACGCGATTCATCCCCTTCTACCGCCATTCACCCGACAGACGTCGCCGACCCGCTGCGGCACAGTTATCTCATCACCGGACAACACCGGTGCATAAACCGAAATCCTAACTGACACAGGAGAAATGAGAACATGAACGTAAACATCGCTGGCCGCATCGGCCGCTACGTGGCCCTGCCGGTGGTTTCCGCCGGGATCCTCTGCGGCGCCGCGCTCGGACTGGCGGGCATGGCCAATGCCGGCACCTACCCCGCGCACGATCCTTCGCCGCGCCCCGGCATTGTGGCCGAGCCGCAAACCAAAGCGCACCCGGCCCCGACGGCCCATCCAGGCGGTTGGTGGAACAGGCACCACCCGAACCTGCTCGATCCGTCGAGTGCATGGCAATTCATGGCGCCCTACGCGTAACGTCGGTCCACCCACCGACGAGGCCCTCCCCGCCTGACCTCCGGGGAGGGCCTCTTCGTGTTCGCATAGTGTGGCGGGCATGGACTTCGCGATGTCGGCCAAGGCGCAGGATTACCACAAACGGCTCAGTGCGTTCATGACGGAGTTCGTGTTCCCCGCCGAGGCGGACTATCACCGCTACCGCCGCCAGGCGGGCGCAGCAGACCACACCGTGCCGCCGATCATCGAGGAACTCAAGATACTCGCCAGGGAGCGGGGACTGTGGAACCTCTTCCTGCCGGCGGTATCGGGACTGAACAACCTCGAGTACGCGCCGCTGGCCGAGTTGTCGGGCTGGAGCATGGAGATCGCGCCGGAGGTGCTCAACTGCGCGGCACCGGACACGGGCAACATGGAGACCCTGCACCTGTTCGCCACCGAGCAGCAGCGCAAGGACTGGCTGGAGCCGCTGCTGGCCGGCGAGATCCGCAGCGCGTTCTCCATGACCGAGCCGGCGGTGGCCAGCAGCGACGCCCGCAATATCGAGACCACGATGCTGCGCGACGGCGACGACTACGTCATCAACGGCCGCAAGTGGTGGACGTCGGGGGCGGCCGACCCGCGCTGCAAGATCCTCATCGTGATGGGCCGCACCAACCCGGAGGCGGCCAGCCATCAGCAGCAGTCGATGCTCCTCGTGCCGATCGACACCCCGGGGGTGACGGTGGTGCGCTCGACGCCGGTGTTCGGCTGGCAGGACCAGCACGGCCACTGCGAGGTCGTCTACGAGAACGTCCGGGTGCCCTCGTCGAATCTGCTCGGCGAGGAGGGCGGCGGCTTCGCGATCGCACAGGCCCGCCTCGGCCCCGGCCGCATCCACCACTGCATGCGGGCCATCGGCGTGGCCGAGCGTGCGCTGGCGTTGATGGTCGACCGGGTGCAGAAGCGGGTCGCGTTCGGTAAGCCGCTGGCCGAGCAGGGCGTGATTCGACAGCAGATCGCCCAGTCGCGCAACGAGATCGACCAGGCCAGGCTGCTGTGCGAGAAGGCCGCCTGGACCATCGACCAGCACGGCAACAAGGAGGCTCGCAACCTGGTGGCCCAGATCAAGGCGGTTGCCCCTCAGATGGCCTGCAATGTCATCGACCGCGCCATCCAGGTGCACGGCGCCGCCGGCGTCAGCGACGACACTCCGTTGGCCCGCCTTTACGGCTGGCACCGCGCGATGCGCCTGTTCGACGGACCCGACGAGGTGCACATGCGCAGCATCGCCCGCGCCGAACTCGGCCGGGAGAAGTCCGCGTTCGCCGCGGCGGTGACGGAGTAGTGGCTGCTGGTCTCGGGGTGCTATCAGGGGCGTGGAACTTTCGTGACGTCGCCGAAACGGCGGGCTTGCGGCCCGGCCGGTTCTTTCGGTCCAGCGAGCTGAGCCGGCTCGACGACGGCGGTCGCGACCTGGTCCGTCGGCTCGGTATCACCGATGTCGCCGATCTGCGCTCACCCCGCGAGGTCGAGCGCCGCGGACCCGGCCAGGTTCCCGACGACGTCGTCGTGCATCTGCTGCCGTTCCCCGACCTGTCCGCGATCGAGGAGGACTCACCGCACGAGAAGGCGTTCGAGCGGATAAGCGAAACGGGCACCGACGAATCGGTCGCAGCGGCCGCGGGTCGCTATATGACCGAGGAATACCAACGCTTTCCGACGCTTCCGGGCTCGCGGCGCGCGGTCGCGCGGGTCGTCTCGCTGCTGGCCGACGAACGGCCCGTCATCACACACTGTTTCGCGGGCAAGGATCGCACCGGTTTCACCGTCGCCGTGGTGCTCGAGGCGATCGGCGTCGGGCGTGACACCATCCTTGCCGACTATCTGCGCAGCAATGACGCTGTGCCGCAACTGCGTTCGCGGCTGTTGGAAATGATGGAGAACCGGGCAAGCGACCGAGTCACACCCGAGGCGATCACCTTCGCCGAAGCCCGTCTGACCGAAGAGGTGCTCGGGGTGCGCGAGGAGTACCTCGACGCTGCCCGCCGCTCGATCGACGAGAACTACGGCTCGCTGCGCGGCTACCTCGACGCGGCCGGCGTCAGCGCCGACGACGTCGCCGCCCTGCGGTCCGCGTTGGCGGGTTAGAAGAACGCGACCGCGGCCACCCACGCCACGGTGGCCAGCAGCGCGCCGGCGAGTTCCACCCCGACGGACAACGCGACACCCTTCAGCGCGTGCACCGTCGACGTCCACGCCGCCTTCTGGTCGCGCCGATTCGCCAGTTCGGCCAGATAGACGCCGAGCACGAAGCCGATCACCAGGCCCAGCACCGGGATAACGAAGAACCCGATGATCCCGAGCACCGCCCCGGCAACCAGGCTGCGCGTGCCCACCTCGGCTTCGCGCATGCGCCGCATCGGCCACAGGTATTTGATCAGCGTGGACGCCGCGAGCAGTGCCGTCACCACGCCGAGCGTCACCCAGGACACCGCGGTGTGCTCGACGACCGCCCAGACCGCGATGGCCGCGAACACCAACAGCGCCCCGGGCAGGATCGGCACCACGATGCCCACCAGACCGACGGCAATCGCAAGTGCAACGAGGACGATTCCGCCGGTGCTCACGGGTCGAATCTACGGTGTCACGCTCGCTTCGCTCGCACCCATTGGATGCTGCCGATGCTCTTCGAGCGCACGCCGACGAGTCCGAGGTCCTCGAGGATGTCGCCGAGTTCGTCTTCGTCGAAGATGTGGACTCCACCGTTGGGAAGCAGGCGCAACAGCGATGAGGCGCGTCCCAGCGTTGGCACCAAAACGGCCATCCGACCACCGGGCCGCAGCACCCTGGCCATCTCGGCCAGGGTCGCCGCCGGGTTCGGTACCAGCTGCAGCACCGCGATGGAGACGGCCGCGTCCACGGTCTCGTCGCGCAGTGGAAGCTGTTGGGCGTCCGCGCGCAGGAAGCCGACATTCGGCCCCGCTTGGGCGCTGACGGCACGGGCCAGCATCGGTTCGGAGATGTCGAGACCCAAGGCAAGCCCGTCGGGGCCCGCGGCGCGGCCCAACGTGGCGGTGACACTGCCCGGTCCGCTACCCACGTCCAGCGCAATGCCGCCAGACGGGATGTTCAGCCAGTCGTTCGGCAACTGAAACGCACTCATTACCTTGCGGGCGATCGCCTCGGTGTTGTCGTAGAACATCGACCCGAGTCCCGAAGCCCAGAACGCCTGGATGGCGCCGGTGTTCTTCGGCGGCGCTGCGTCCGTATCGGGGACGCCTTTGAGCAGGTCGAGGTATCCCTTGCTGATGTCAGGGTTGGCCGGCGGATCGGCGAGTAGGTCCATTGCCCTGCTCAGCGCGGGCGGGAGCTCGGCTGTCACTTGATCGGTCACTCTTCCACGCTACGCCGCGTATTCAGGTGCCCAGCTGGTCGGCGAGGTCGAGAAGATCTGTTGCTGTGAAATCGAATTCGCCGTCTTCCATTCTGTGCGGTCGCTGATTGGGACCGTATTCCAGCGGCCGCGCGACGTATGCCGTCATCAGGTCCGCAGCGCGCGCCGCACGCAGGTCGCCGGGATGAGCGGCGACGAGCATCAGCTGCTCCGGACGCACGCCGAGCAGGTCGGCGCAGCCGAGGTATGCCTCCGCGTCCGGCTTGTAGTGGTGGAACAGCTCGGCCGAGATCACGCAATCCCACGGCAGTCCGGCGCGTTTGGCCATGTTGGTCAGCAGCGAAACGTTTCCGTTCGACAGCGTGGTGATGAGGAACCGTTCCTTGAGCCGCGTCAGGCCGCGCACGCTGTCCGGCCACGGGTCGAGCCGATGCCACGCACGGTTGAGGTAATCGACGTCGTCGTCGGCGATCGACGTGATACCCGCCGCGGCGAGCAGGTCCTCGAGGATCATCCGGTGCAGGTCGTCGATGCGCGTCCAGGGAAGCTCGCCGCGGCGCACCAGGTCCATCGCGGGGGCGTATCCCGCGCGCCAGTCGTCGGCGAAGGTTGGCCAATCCCGTTGCAGCCCATGCAGTCGGCCGAACTCCTCGAGTTCGCGAATGATGCTGGAGCGCCAGTCGACGACGGTGCCGAACACGTCGAAGGCCAACGCGCGCGGACTCACGGCGCCAACACGACCTTGCCGAGCACGCCACCGTCGGCCAGGCTCTGCAGCGCGGCCCGGCCCTCCGACAGCGGATAGCGCTGCGGAGGTGGCGGCCGCAGCCCCGCCGCCACCAGTTGGCCCAACCCGAATCCGAACAACGATTGCGCGCCGGGATTGCGGTTGACGAACTCGCCCCATCCGACGCCGATGACACCGACATTGCGCAGCAGCAGCCTGTTCACCTTGACCGTCGGGATGCGACCGGCCGCGAAACCGACGACCAGCAGCCGCCCCTCGGTGGCCAGCGCCCGGATCGCGTCGTCGAACACCTCGCCGCCGACGGGGTCGACGACCATGTCCACGCCGCTGCCGTCGGTGTGCTCCTGCACCGCCTGCACCCAGCCCTTGGTGAGCGGCAACACCACGTCGGCGCCCAGCGAGGAGACGAAGTCGATGGCCTGCGGTCGGTGCACCATGGCGATCACGCGGGCACCGAGCGCCTTGGCCAATTGCACGCTGGCGGTGCCGATCCCGCCGGCCGAGCCGAGCACCAGCACCGTCTCGCCGGGTCGCAGCGCGCCGCGCCGCACCAGCGCGAAGTACATCGTGTAGTAGTTGCCCAGCAGCGCCACCGCCGCGGCATCGTCGATGTCGTCGGGCGTCGGCACCAGATTCTCGGGCGCTACCGCCACCCGTTCGGCGTAACCGCCGAGCATGGTGAACGCCGAAACCCGCTGGCCCGGCTTTAAACCCGAGTCGTCGGGTGCCGAACGCACGGTCCCCGCGACCTCCATGCCCGGGATGAACGGCGGCTCCAGCTTGAGCTGATACTCGCCGCGGATCAACAGCAGATCCGGAAAGCACACACCGGCCGCACCGACGTCGACGACAACCGTGTCGTCGCCGGCCACGTCGTCGACATCGATGTATACCAATCCCGACGGCCCGGAAAGCTCCTGCGCAACAAGTGCTTTCATACGCAGGCGCTCAGCGGACCGTGAAGCTGGCCCGCTGCGCGGTCGACAGGTCGGTGATCTCGTCCCACTTCGCGGCGACGTCGTCGACCGACGGCACGCCGGAGAACGTCACGCCGTCGTTCTGAAACAACGCGGCCCGCTGCACCTTTCCGCCGCCGACGATAAACACCGACGCGGTCTCGGGAACTTCCTCGCTGCACAGGTACGCCACCACCGGCGCGACGTATTCGGGCGTCAGCTTCTCGAACACCTCCGGCGGCAGGATGTCCTCCGTCATCCGGGTCGCGGCGACCGGCGCGACGGCATTGGCCTTGATGTTGTACTTGGCGCCCTCGTGCGCCAACGTGTTGATCAGCCCCACCAGGCCCAGTTTCGCCGCGCTGTAGTTGGCCTGGCCGAAGTTGCCGAACAGACCGCTGGTCGACGTCGCGACGACGACGCGACCGAAGCTCTGTTCGCGGAAATGCGGCCAGGCCGCGCGGATCACGTTGTAGCCGCCGTAGAGGTGCACCTTGAGCACGGCGTCCCAGTTCTCGAACGCCATCTTGTGGAAGGTGCCGTCGCGCAGGATGCCGGCGTTGCTCACCACGCCGTCGACCTTGCCGAACTCGTCGAGCGCGGTCTTGATGATGTTCTCCGCGGCCTCGGGCTCGGCGACGCTGTCGTAGTTGGCCACCGCACGCCCGCCGGCGTCCTTGATCTCGGCCACCACCTGGTCGGCCATCGCCGAACCGGCGCCGGTGCCGTCGCGCGCACCGCCGAGGTCATTGACCACCACGCTGGCGCCCTCCCGGGCCAGCGTCAGGGCATACTCACGGCCCAGGCCTCCTCCGGCTCCGGTGACGACGATGACGCGATCCTGCACTCCTGGCACTGGTTGTTCCTCTCATGAAGGGCTGGGTTCGGGCCGACGATCAAACTAGAACAGCCTGCGCGCCAGCTTCCACGCCTTCTCTGTATACGGCGGGTAGATCATGGCCGTGACGTCGGGTCGGGTTGGCTTGGTCATCACCGTCTTGCGGTGGCTGAACTCCTCGAAGCCCCACTTGCCGTGGAAGCCCCACTTGCCGTGGTAGGCGCCCATACCGGACGGGCCGACGCCGCCGAACGGAAGTTTCGCGGTGGTGAACTGGACGATGAGATGGTTGACCAGCATGCCGCCGGCCGGCACTTCCCTGATCACCCGCTCGCGGATGGCTTTCGTCTTGGTGAACAGGTATGCCGCCAGCGGTTTGGGCCGCGAATTGACGAATGTGATTGCGTCATCGAGGGATTGGACGGTGACGACCGGAAGGATCGGACCGAAGATCTCGTCGCGCATCAACGGCTCGTCGGGGTCGGGATCGACGACCACGGTCGGCTGGATCCGCCGCGACGATGCGTCCGAACCGCCACCGAGCGCGACGGTCCCCTTGGTCTCGGCCAGGTAGCCGATCAGCCGATCGAAATGGCGCTGATTCACGATCGGTTTGCCGCATTCGGTGGTCATGGTCGGTGTCCTTCCTGACCGAGGAAGACCCAATCCTAACCAACCGGTTGGCGCCCCAGAAGGACCCGACCACTTCCCCGCGAGCGGCCGCGTCGGTACGCCGACACGCCGGGCGGATCTACGTACAAATGTGGACGCTCGGCAGCCGCGAGGGTGTGGTTACCGCGTCTTCTCGGCGATGACGAACGTGGAGAACGCGTCGTCGTCGGCGTATTCCAACTCCACGAAGCGGCCGAGCCGGCGCATCTCGTCGCTGGAGTGAACGGCGTCAGAACGCCAGCCGTGGTCGTCGAGCCAGACCGCGACATCGGAGCGATCCGGGTCGTTGTACACCAGTTCCTGGATATCGAGGGCCGCGTCGATGCCGAGCTTCTCGGCCATGTTCCGGAATCGCTCACGCATCTCCTCACGTCGGTCCTCGGCATGTGTGCCAATCGCTTCGACCGCGATCCGGCTGCCCGCCGCGCTGAGTTCGGTGATCTGCTCGAACAGCCTGTCCTGAGCGTCGGCAGGCAGATACATCAACAACCCCTCGGCCAGCCACGCGGTCGGCACGGTCACGTCAAAACCCGCCTCGCGCAACGCCTTCGGCCAGTCGTAGCGCAGGTCCATCGCCACCTCCCGGCGCCGCGCCGACGGTGACACCGAGTGCTGCAACAGCATTGCCGACTTGTACTCGAGCACCTTGGGCTGATCGATCTCGTACACCGTGGTTCCGGCCGGCCAGGCCAACCGGTAGGCGCGCGAATCGAGGCCCGACGCGAGGATGACGATCTGGCGGATGCCCGCCGCGGCCGCCTTGGTGAAGAAGTCGTCGAAGAAGTGGGTGCGAACCGCCTGGTAGTTGCCCATGTGCTCGAAGATCGCGGCGGCCTCGGAGTCCGCGGTGGCCACCTTTGCGACGAACTCGTCGTCAAGCATGAGTTCCCACACCCCGGTGCCGGCACCGGAGACCAGCAGCTTGGCGTAGGGGTCGCGGATCAGCGGGTCGTCCTTGTCGGTCTCCGCGGCGCGGGCTGCGGCGACCATGACCGCGGTCGATCCCACGCTGGTGGCGATGTCCCAGGTGTCGTCGTCGGTGCGCAGAGAACTCATAGTGTGGATCCTTCGAGCCGGGCGCGCAGCAGCACGCTGGAGAACATCATCTCGGTCAGGTCGTCGGGCACCGGCCGCCCCAGCCGGCTCATCTCCTGATCGCTGGGAACCGCCTCGACGTGCCAGCCGTGGTCGATCAGCCACTGACCCGCGTCGGCGCGGTCGTCGTCGGTATACATCAGGGTGTCGACGTCGACGTCCAGACCCAGTCGGCCACGCATCCGCGCGGTCCGCTCGCGCCAGGCGATCCGCTGCTCGGGCGTGCGCCGCGAGGGGTCAAGGCTGAACGCCTCGACCGCGATCTGGCTGCCGGGCGCGCTGTGCGCGGTGGCAAGTTCGAAAAGCCGGTCCTGGGCGTCGGCGGGCAGATACGGCAGCAGGCCCTCGGCCAGCCAGGCGGTCGGCCGGCCGGGGTCGAAGCCCGCGTCGATCAGCGCCGCGGGCCAGTCGTCGCGCAGGTCCACCGCAACCGCAACGCGGCGGGCCTTGGCAAGCGCGCCGTGGGCGTCCAGCGTCGACGCCTTGTACTCGAGCACCTTGGGCTGGTCGATCTCGAATACCGTGGTGCCCGCCGGCCATTCGAGTCGGTAGGCGCGCGAATCCAGACCGGCGGCCAGGATCACGACCTGGCGGATACCGGCCCGCATCACGGCCTTGAAGTACTCGTCGAAATAGTGGGTGCGCACCGCCTGGTAGTCCCGCGACATCTCGTGTGCGCGGCGGCCGTCCTCGTCGTCACGGATCCAGTTCGGTTCGCCGCTGGCCAGCTGCGCCCATCTCGGTCCCGCCGATGACACCAGTAAGTACGCGAACTCGTCGCGGATCAGCGGCTCGGACTGCGCGGTCTCGACGGCCCGCGACGCCGCGACGCCCAATGCCGTCGCGCCTACGCTTTCGGTGATGTCCCAGCTGTCGCCGGCGGTCCGGATCGAGCGCACTTCGGATAGATCAGTCATTTCGTTCGCCATGCTACCCAATAACTTAGCTAGGCTATGCGCTAATGTGCGCCACATCACGCCTTGTCAACGGACAGCGACCAGCAGTCAGGTGGTGAGCCGCCAAAGCTTGTTGGCCATCAGCAGCTCGAACTTGTGCACAATGACCTCGAGTTCCTGGTGGGTGCCGACGTACCCGGCGTAGAAGCCCATCCCCCACATCACCGCCACCAGCATCTCGACCAGCGGCCCCACGTCATTATCGGTGATGAGCTCGCCACGTTCGATCGCGTCGTTGACCGCCCAGGACACAAAGATCCGCGAGTTCTTCAACGAGTCATGCTCTTCACTGGTCAACTCGGGATGCCGCTGGGCCTCCAGCACCGAGGTGACCAAAAACGCAGCGGCAGAACGATCCTCGGAGTCGGCCTGCATGGCGGTGGCGAAGAACGCCGACAGCCGCCCCAGCAAAGAGGTCTCGCCCTGCGCCCGCGCCATCCCCGCGGCAACGACCATCTCGTTGGTTCGTTCCACCACTTCGCGGTACAGCACACGCTTACTGGCGAAGTAGTGGTTGATCGCTGGTCTGGTCAAATCGGCACGAACTGCGATGGCCTGGAAGGTGGCCGCGTCGTATCCGAGTTCGCTGAACACCTCGCGGGCAGCGCGCACAATGCGCTCCCGCGTTTCTGCGGCCTTGGCTGCGGGAGGGCGACCCGGTCGTCGACTCGCAGTATGCGGCACGATCGAATTGTGCCATACATCACTTCTGGGCCTAGGCGTCTGCGCCGCTAGACGTAGCGGTCATGGTGTTCTAGCAAACAATTCGTCCGGCTCGCCGGACATGTCGATCACATTACGCCCACGGGCACAGGCGGTGCGACGACTAGGGTTCCGTCCCATGGCGGGCGTCGTTTCGCGGGAATCGTATTTCGAGACCGGCCTCGACGTGCTGTCCGACGTGGGCTACGGCGGCCTGAAACTGGCCGAAGTGTGCAACCGGCTCGGCGTCACGACCGGCTCCTTCTATCACTACTTCTCCGGCTGGCCGTCCTACACCCGCGACCTGATCGCGCACTGGATGCAGGCCCGCACGGTGTGGGTAGTGGAAGCAGTCCGCGCCGAACCGGATCCGCGCAAGCGCATCGACACCCTGATTCAGGTCGGGTTGGAACTGCCGCACGGCGCGGAGGCGGCCATCCGGTCGTGGAGCTCGGTGGACCCCGACGTCCATGCCGTGCAGGTCGCCGTCGACCAACAGCGCTTCGACATCATGTACGAGTCGGCCTTCGAGATACTGCAGAACAAGCGCCAGGCGCGGCTGTTCGCTGCGTGGGGGGTCTACCTGCTGGTCGGCTACGAGCAGGCCACCCTGCCTCGCGACAC
This sequence comes from uncultured Actinomycetota bacterium, assembly GCA_963799495.1. Lineage (GTDB taxonomy): Bacteria > Actinomycetota > Actinomycetes > Mycobacteriales > Mycobacteriaceae > Mycobacterium. Next base: position 261,746 of record CAWCXH010000014.1, on the reverse strand, counting down.
CGATGCGCTGGCGTGGATCGTCGCCCAGCTGCTCGACGCGTTGGATTCCGGCCGGTTCGCATCGGTACCCGACGGTGACTAGCGCGAACGGTGCGCCCGCCGGGGTGGAGCACGTCGTCTCGCTGCTGCGCGAACGCCTCTACGGAGCGATCTCCTGCCTGGCCACGCTCGCCGTGCTGGCCCGATACACCGACCAGGACACCAGCGCGTGGGCCCGGGTGCTTGACGTCGCGGTAGCCACCGGCGGGTTGTGGGCGGCGAGTCTGCTGGCCGACTGGGTGGCACACCTAGGTGTGTACCGGCGCGCTCCGCGTGGACGCACCGCAGCGAGGATGTTTCAGACATCCGGCCAGATCCTCGAGGCCGCGTTTCTGCCGCTAATGGTGCTGGTGGGCGCGGGCGTCGGGTTGCTGAGCACCTACACCGCCGTGTGGATCGCGATATGGGTGTTGGTCGCCGAACTAGGCGTGATTGCCTTCCTGGCTGTGCGCAGTTCCCAATTGCCTTGGTGGCAGCAGCTTCTCACGTCGCGATCCTGGGTCGGCCTCGGCGTGCTTGTAGTCGGAATCAAGACCCTCGCGCACTGATGGCCAAGTCTTCGGTGTGGCGGCGGGCGGCGGACCGGATTCGGCAACGCGATCCCGAGCGCGACGCGCTGCGCCGGGCGGTCCGGGCGGCGATGATCGTTCCGCTGGCGGCGGCGGTGAGCTTCGCTGTCGCCGGCGACTCGCAGACTCCACTTTTCACGATCTTCGGTTCATTTGCGCTGATGGTTCTGGCGGACTTTCCCGGCAACCGGCAGAACCGTGCGGTGGCATACGCGGGGCTTGGGCTCAACGGCGCGGTGCTGATCACCCTGGGCACGCTGGTCGCGCCGCATGCCTGGCTGTCGGTGGCGCTGATGTTCGTCCTGGGCGTCGTGGTCACGTTTTCGGGCGTGCTCAGCGAGACGATCGCCGCCGGGCAGCGGGCGACGCTGCTGACGTTTGTGTTGCCGGCATGCACGCCTCCCGGTCCGATCGATGAACGGCTGTTGGGCTGGCTGATCGCGCTCTCGGTGTGTGTGCCCGCGGCACTGTTCGTGTTGCCGCCGCGGCACCACGGCGAACTGCGCCGGCACGCCGCGCAGGCGTGTAGCGCGCTGGCCGACCTGATCGACGGTGTCGGCTCCAAGGCCGACGTCGCCGCGGCAATGTACGCGTTGCGGGAAAACTTTCTCGGCGCGGACTTCCGGCCGGTGGGGCTGACGGCGGGCAGTCGCGCGCTGGTTCGGGTGGTTGACGACCTGGAGTGGCTGGCCGAGCGGGTTGGCGATGACGCCGGGGCAGCGCTGTGGGACATGAAGGAGCCGGCGGTGCGGGTGCTGCGTTGCTGCGCCGCGGTGCTGCGGATCACTCGCGTCGCGGAGCGGGCGGGCAGCCGTGCGGAGCTGGATGCCGCGCTGGCCGAGCTGCGAAAGGTGGCGCGCGGGCGCTACCGGGAAGACCTTGTCGCGATCCTGGACGCGCCCGATGACGACACCGCCGTCCTGCTCGGCCGCGAGCTGCTGAGACGCCGCACCATCGCGGCGACGGTGGGGGCGACGGGCCGGATAATCGCCGCAGCCGCGGCCGCGGATGCCCGGCCGGTGTGGGCGCGGGCGCTGGGTCTGCGGCTGCCGCCCACCGGCGCATCCGACCGCTTGCTCCCGGAAACCGTTGCGGCGGCGCAGATCACGTCGGGGTTCTTGGCCAACCGTTCGGTCGCGGTCCGTAACAGCCTGCGCACCGGCCTCGGATTGGCGCTGGCGGTGGCGATCACGCACCTCTTCCCTGTAGAACACGGGTTCTGGGTGGTGCTCGGAGCGATGTCGGTGCTGCGCAGCAGCGCGTTGACCACCGGAACGAAGATGGTGCGGGCCGTGATCGGCACGGGCATCGGGTTTTTGCTCGGCGCGGCGGTCATCAGCGTTCTGGGTGTCGACCCTGTGGTGTTGTGGGTATTGATGCCGATCGTCGTGTTCGGCTCGGCGTATGTGCCCGAAATTGCGTCGTTCACCGCGGCCCAGGCCGCCTTCACGATGTGGGTGCTGATCGCCTTCAACCTGATTGCTCCGACCGGGTGGCAGGTCGGGCTGATCCGGGTCGAGGACGTCGTGGTCGGGGCACTGGTCGGGGCGATGGTGTCGGTGCTGCTGTGGCCCAGGGGAGCCACCGCGACCGCGTCGCGGGCCATCGCCGCCGCGCGCACCATCTTCCTGCGATACCTGCGCGTGGCAGTTCGGAGAATCACCCGCGGCGCATTCGAGTCGATCACGAACGAGGTCGCCAAGCTGAGCCACGACGCGCTGGCGGCGTCCCGTGTCGCGGATGACGCTGTGCGGCAATACCTCTCGGAGAGCAGCGGTGAAACGGACTTTCGCGCGCCAATCGTGCGGGCGTTCAACCGAGCCATCCGCCTACGCGCCGCGGCCGACCTCATCGCCGACATCCCCACACCGCCGCCGCTGTCGTCGTACCCGAGGGTTCGCGAGGTACTCGAGTTGCACGTGGACGCTATCTGCGATCGACTAGCCGGCCGGATCAACCCCAAGCAGGCGTCGGTGCCCATCGGCGACGACTTCGTGCTCGCCCTGCGGGCCGAATCCGGCGGCGATTCTCTGTCGGTATCCGCGGCGCTGCCGCTGCTCACCGTCGCGGCATCGCTGGGCGAATTGGAGCTCATCTACCCGGCACCGGCCGAGGCGCACGCGGTGTAACCGTCTACCGATTCGAGGTGTGCGGCATCAGTGCATTCGGCGGGATGGTGCCGAACTTTCCGGCATTGAAGTCCTCGAGCGCCTGGATCAGCTCGGACTTGGAGTTCATCACGAACGGGCCGTAGTGGAACACGGGCTCGCGGATCGGTTTGCCGCCCAGGACAAGCACCTCGAGTGCGGGCCGGTGCGAATCCTGCGTCGGTTCGGCGGCCACGCTGATCCGGTCGCCGGGGCCAAACACCGCGAGCTGGCCCTGATGGATCGGATGCCCGAGCGGACCGACCGCACCGCGGCCGGACAGCACATAGACCAACGCGTTGAAGTCGCGGTTCCACGGGATGTTCAGCCGCGCCCCGGGCTCGATTGTCGCGTGCGCCAACGTGATCGGCGTGTGGGTGGCGCCGGGTCCCTGGTGCTGGTCGATATCGCCGGCAATGATGCGCACCAGCGATCCGCCGTCCTGCGACGACAACAGCTTCACCTGGTTGCCCTCGATGGCCTGATACTTCGGTGTCGCGAACTTGTCCTTGCGCGGCAGGTTCACCCACAGCTGGACGCCGTGGAAGACGCCGCCGCTCTCGACGAGTTCGGCGGGCGGGGTCTCAATGTGCAGGATTCCGGAACCGGCCGTCATCCACTGGGTGGCGCCGTCGGCGATCAGGCCGCCGCCACCGTGGGAATCCTGGTGGGCGAACCGGCCGTCGATCATATAGGTGACGGTTTCGAACCCGCGGTGCGGATGCCAGTCGGTGCCTCTCGGCTCCCCGGGCTGGTACTCCACCTCACCCATCTGGTCCATGTGTACGAACGGGTCGAGGTCGGCGGCGCTGACCCCGGCGAAGGCCCGGACAACGGGGAACCCTTCGCCCTCGTAACCGTGTGGCCCGGTGGTGATCGACCGGACGGGGCGTTCGGTGTCGGACGCGGCGGGCGCGGTCACCCGCGGGAGGGTCAATGTATCGGCAGTGATTGCAGGCATGCCAGCTATAACCGGACTGCGGTCCGATTATTCCCTCTGTCTAGCTCAGCACGGCCAGGGCGGCGGCTCGGGCGTCGGAGGCGCTGGCCGTCGCCAGCACGGCGTCGGCGGCGTCGCGGCATTGCTGGAGCGTGACCTGCGCCAGCTTCGCGCCCACGCCGGGAATCGCCGCGGCCGCGGCCGACAGCGACGTCACACCCAGGCCGGTGAGCACACAGGCCAGCAGCGGATCGGCGGCTGCCTCGCCACAGACGCCGACGGGCTTACCGGCCGCGGCGCCCGCCCGCACCGCCGTCGCGACCAGCGCCAGCACCGCCGGTTGCCACGGATCGGTGAGCGTGGCGAGCTCGGCCGACATCCGGTCGGCGGCCATCGTGTACTGCGCGAGGTCGTTGGTGCCGATCGACAGAAAGTCGACATGCTCGAGGATGCGATCGGCCAACAGCGCCGCCGCGGGCACCTCGATCATCACGCCCGGCGTCAGGCCGTGCGAACGGGTCTGGGCGGCAAAGCGTTTGGCCTCATCGGCGGTGGCGATCATCGGCGCCATCACCCACGGCGGATTGCCGCTGCGCTCCGCGGCGGCGGCGATGGCTTCCAGCTGCCGTTCCAACAGCCCCGGGTTGCCCTCGGCGATGCGAATGCCCCGCACACCCAGTGCCGGGTTGGCCTCCTCGGGATGCCCGGCGAACTTCAGTGGCTTGTCCGAACCGGCGTCCAGCGTCCTGACCACCACCTTGTGGCCGGCGAAGGCCTCGAGTACTTCGCCATAGATCCGTGCCTGCTCGTCGACGCTCGGTTCGGTGTCGCGGTTGAGGAAACACAACTCGGTGCGGAACAGGCCGATGCCCTCGGCCGGCGTTTGCCGCGCGGACCGGGCCGCGGCGCCGTCCTGCACGTTGGCCAGGATCAGCACGGCGTGCCCATCGGCGGTGGCACCCGGGCCGGACCAGTGCGCCACCCGTTGCGCCTCGCGCTGCGCCTGCGCGACCGCCTCGCCCGCGGCCGCCGGGTCGGGTGACACGGTGACCGTGCCCCGGGTGCCGTCGACCATCACCATGGTCCCGGCGGGGACCGCGTCCAGTCCGGTCACCGCGACCACGCAGGGGATGCCGAGTTGGCGGGCGATGATCGCGGTGTGGCTGGTCGGGCCGCCCAGCGTGGTGGCCAGCGCGACCACCAGAGCGGGATCCAGCCCGGCGGTGTCGGCCGGGGCCAGGTCCTCGGCGCACAGGATCGACGCCACGTCGGGCAGCGGGACGCCGGGCTCGGGCAAGCCGCTCAGTTCGGCGATGACGCGGTCCCGGATGTCCTTGAGATCGGTGACGCGTTCGGCCATCAGCCCGCCGAGTTGGGTGAACAGGTCGACGAACTGCTCGACGGCTTGGACCACGGCGCGCACCGCCGGGGTGCCGCCGGCGATCCGCTTCTCGGCGGCGCCGATCCAGGCCCGGTCCTGGGCCAGCGTCGCGGTCGCCGCCAGCACCTCCGACGCCGCGCCCGTCGCATGGGCGGCCCGGTCACGAAGCCGGGTGGCGACGGCCGCGGCGGCCGCGCCGAACCGCGCGGCCTCGGCGGGGCGGTCGGCTTCGTCGATATTGCTGGTCGGCTCGATCTCGTCGGGGGCGGGCAGCCGGCCGGGACGGATCACCGGGGCGTATTGAATGCCGGCCACCACCGGCACACCCCGTAACACCGCGCCCGCCGGATAGTCGGCAGCCGGGTTGGCCGAAGGTAGTGACGTGGACGGGGAAGACGTGGTCATGTGAAGCAGGTTACAAAGAAAATCTTGACAAGTCAACACGAACAGGAGTAAAACCAACCATAACCAAATCATTGCAGCTCGATTCCCACACATACGGAGCCTCATGTACGCCGAAGAGCGTCAGCAAGCGATCGCCTCGTTGGTGATCACGAACGGTCGCGCCTCGGTCGCCGAGCTCGCGGAGGCCTACGACGTCACGACCGAGACCGTCCGGCGGGACCTCGCCACGCTGGACAGGGCCGGGGTGCTGCGTCGGGTGCACGGTGGCGCCGTCCCGGTGCGGGCGCTGCACCTTGTCGAATCCGCCGTGGGCGAGCGGGAGACCACCCGCGCCGAGCACAAGGACGCCATCGCCGGCGCCTGCACCGAGTTCTTTCCGCTCAGCGGCGCCAGCGTGCTGCTGGACGCGGGGACGACGACCGCGCGCATCGCGGCGCTGTTGCCGGCCGACCGTGCACTCGTGGTGGTGACGAACTCGGTGCCCATCGCCGCCCGGCTCGCCACCATGGGATCGGTGTCCCTGCAATTGCTCGGCGGACGCGTGCGCGGCCTGACCCAGGCCGCCGTCGGCGAACAGGCGCTGCGGGTGCTGGACACGCTGCGGGTGGACATCGCCTTCATCGGCACCAACGGCATCAGTGTCCGCCACGGCCTGTCGACACCCGACAGCGAAGAGGCCGCGGTGAAGCGCGCCATGGTCCACAGCGCGAACTACGTTGTGGTGGCCGCGGATTCGTCCAAGGTCGGCCACGAGGACTTCGTCAGCTTCGCGCCCATCACCAGTGTCGACACCCTCATCACCGACGCCGAGATCAGCGACGCCGATCGCAGGCAGTTCACCGAGCGGGGAGTCGAGGTCGTCTGCGCATGATCGTCACCGTCACCCCCAATCCGAGCATCGACCGCACGGTCACCCTTAACTCGCCGTTGACTCGCGGCGCGGTACACCGGGTCGGCTCGGTGACCAGCGAGCCCGGCGGCAAGGGCGTCAACGTGGCACGCGCCCTCACACTCGCCGGCCTGGAGGCCGTCGCGGTGCTGCCGGCTTCGGGAAACGATCCGTTGGTGACCGCCCTGCAGGCCAGCGCCGTCCCGTTTCGCTGCGTGCCGATCACTGAGGCCGTCCGCACCAACCTGGCGATCACCGAAACCGACGGGACCACAACGAAACTCAACGAACGCGGCGCGGCACTCGACGCGGCGGCGCTCGACGCGCTCACTCGGTCGGTCGTCGCGGCCGCCGAACACGCGTCATGGGTGGTGATGTCCGGGTCGCTGCCCCCCGGCGTGCCGGACGGCTGGTACGCCGACGTCGTCGCGCAGCTCGCGCCGTTCGCATGCCGCGTCGCGGTCGACACCTCCGACGCACCGCTGACGGCCCTGGCGGCATCGTTCGGTCGAGGTGCCCCCGACCTGATCAAACCGAACGCCGAAGAGCTCGCCGGCCTCACCGGGGCATCGGCCGACGACCTGGAAACCGCTGCCGCCCAAGGTGATCCCGAGCCCGTCGTATCGGCGGCACGCCGGCTACTCGACCAGGGTGCCCGCGCGGTGCTGGCCACCCTCGGCGCGGCGGGCGCCGTGCTGGTGGACGAGACCGGCAGCTGGATGGCCACCCCGCCACCAATCGTCCCGCGCAGCACCGTCGGTGCGGGCGACGCGTCACTGGCCGGGTATGTGCGCGCCGATGTCGGCGGGGCCGAGCCGCCCCAGCGGCTGCGCATGGCCGTCGCCTACGGCAGCGCCGCGGCCGCGCTACCCGGCTCGGCGCTGCCCTCACCCACCCAGATCGACCTCGAAGCCGTTCGGGTCAGCTCGATTTCGCCTACTCCAGCCAGTTCGTAACAACCAACCCGAAAGTAGCGCCATGACCAGCTCTACCCCCTCTCAGCCGATCATCAACACCGACCTGGTGCTGCTCGATGTGGACGCCGGCGCCGACAAGGAAACGGTGATCGGCCGGCTCGTAGGCCGGCTTGCCGATGCCGGGCGCACCACCGATGCCGAGGGACTGGTTGCGGCCGCGATGGCCCGCGAAGCCCAGTCGGCCACCGGGCTACCCGGCGGCATCGCCATTCCGCACTGCCGGTCGCCGTACGTCGACACCGCCTCGATCGGTTTCGCCCGCCTGAAGCCCGCGGTCGACTTCGGCGCACCCGACGGTCCCGCCGACCTCGCCTTCCTGATCGCCGCCCCGGAATCCGGCGGCGCGGAGCACATGAAGCTGCTGTCGAGCCTCGCCCGTGCCCTGGTGCGCAAGGATTTCGTGGAGTCGCTGCGCAACGCATCGACGCCCGACGAGGTCGTCGGCCTGGTCGACGGCGTGGTGAACCCGGCCCCGGCGGCCGCCGCCCCTGCGAAGCCCGCCGACGCCGCTGCGAAGCCCGCCGAAGCGCCCAAAGCCGAGCAGCCCAAGACGCTCATCGCGATCACCGCCTGCCCGACCGGCATCGCGCATACCTACATGGCGGCCGACTCGCTGGTCGCCGCCGCCAAGAACGCTGGGGCCACCCTGCATGTGGAGACCCAGGGCTCGTCGGGCAGCACGCCGCTGTCCGCCGACACCATCGCCTCCGCCGACGCGGTCATCTTCGCCACCGACGTCGGTGTGAAGGACCGGCAACGGTTCGCCGGCAAGCCCGTCGTCGCCTCCGGCGTCAAACGCGCCATCAACGAGCCGGACAAGATGGTCGCCGAGGCGCTCGCCGCCGCCGACAATCCGAATGCCGCCCGCGTCGAGGGCGGTCGAGCCGGCGGAGCCGGCGAGCCGGCGGCAGCCTCCGCGCCGTCGGGCAACGTCCACTGGGGCACCCGGACCCGCCAGATCCTGCTCACCGGCGTCAGCTACATGATCCCGTTCGTCGCGGCCGGCGGCCTGCTGATCGCGCTGGGCTTCCTGTTCGCCGGATACGACATCGCCAATGCCCCTGAAGGCGCGAAGCCCCTGGCCTTCGGAATGAACTCGCTCGGCAACCACATCGCCACCACCAACACGCTGACCGACCTGCCCCCCGGCGGGTTCACGCAATACCTCGGTGCGGTGCTGTTCAGCATCGGCGCGCTGGCGTTCATGTTCCTGGTCCCGGCACTGGCCGGCTACATATCGTTCGCCATCGCCGACCGGCCCGGTATCGCGCCCGGATTCACCGCGGGTGCGGTCGCCGTCTTCGTCGGCGGCGGGTTCATTGGCGGTATCGTCGGCGGTCTGATCGCCGGCTTCACCGCGCTGTGGATCAGCCAACTCAACGCACCGCGGTGGCTCCGCGGGTTGATGCCGGTGGTGATCATCCCGCTGTTCGCGTCGCTCGTCGTCGGCCTGTTGATGTTCATGCTGCTGGGTCGGCCGCTGGCCGCCATCACCTCCGGCCTGACCAACTGGCTCAACAGCATGACCGGCAGCTCGGTGATCATCCTCGGGATCATCCTCGGCCTGATGATGTGTTTCGACCTCGGTGGCCCGGTGAACAAGGCTGCCTACGCCTTCGCCGTCGCGGGGCTCAACGTCGATAACGAGGCGTCGCTGCGGATCATGGCCGCGGTGATGGCCGCCGGCATGGTGCCGCCGCTGGCCATGGCGCTGGCCTCCACCATCCGGCCCGGCCTCTTTACCGAGCCGGAGCGGGAAAACGGCCGGGCCGCTTGGCTTCTCGGCGCGTCGTTCATCTCCGAGGGCGCGATCCCGTTCGCGGCCGCCGACCCGCTACGGGTCATCCCGTCGATGATGTTCGGCGGCGCGATCACCGGTGCCCTGATCATGGCCTTCGACGTCACGCTGAAGGCCCCGCACGGCGGCATCTTCGTGTTCTTCGCGATCGGCAATCTGCTCTGGTTCGTCGTGTCGCTGGCGGTCGGCACCGTCGCCGGTGCGCTGGCGGTGATCGCGGCCAAGCAGTTGGTCAACCCCAAGGCTGAGGAAGAAGCCAACGCGGCTTTCGCCACCGCCTAACCCCCTTTTGCGCCCAAACCAACGTTTGGGCGCGAAAGGTCGAGTAGATCTCGCCATTACGTCGATCTCGACGCCAGAAGTACCCAGAAGTAGAGGAGATTCACAAATGCCCACTAAGACCGTCATCGTCGGCTCCGCCATCGGCCTGCACGCCCGTCCGGCCGCGATCATCGCCGAGGCTGTCGTCAACGCCGGTGTGCCGGTCACCCTGTCGGTGGACGACGGTGAGCCGGTCGACGCCGGCTCGGCGCTGATGATCATGACGCTGGGCGCCGGCAACGGCGCGCAGGTCACCGTCGCCTCCGACGACGAGGACGCCCTCAACGCCGTCGCCGAACTGGTCCAGCAGGACCTCGACGCCTAATCGCCTCGACGGCCTGCGCCAGTAGGTTGTGGACGACCGCCTCATCGACGTCGTCCGCCGAGGCGTCGCCGACCTTGCGGACGTACTTGGCGTCGGAGGCCGCGAACGCCCCGGTGTTATCGCGCAGCACGCTACCGAGGTGGAAAGCCAGGCTGACCCGCTGCTTGGTCGCCGACACCGCGCAGATCCAGTGGTCGAAGGATAGTTGGCGCCACTTGATCGCGGCGTCGAAGGGCGCGTCTGCCTGCACAACAACCACGACACGCTGCACAACCGCTCGACTCGAGGGCGTGAGCCCGGACAGCAAGTCGTCGATTGCTGCGCCGGCCACGGCCACAGGGTAGGTCTGACGGCGACAGATCCATGTGCTGAGGCCTGTGCCCGCAGCCTTAAACTTGTCTGGTGCAAGTTGGCAGATGGGCCTGACGTGAGAAGATATGCCGTCCAAGGGGCGGCTCTTGCTTTGCTGTGGGCATACCAGCACAGTGCAGGCTGCGCAATCGATGAGGGGGGTTCGTAGACGTGCACCGCATTGGTGTGCTGCTCGTGGCGCTGATACTGGCATTGTTTAGCGCTCCCCCCGCCGCAGCGATCGAGCCGCCGACAATCGATCCGACCGCGGTGCCACCCGACGAGACGGGCCCTGACCAGCCGACCGAACAACGCCGGGTCTGCTCGGCCCCCACGGCGTTCCCGAATTCGAACTTCGCCGACAAGCCGTGGGCCAGCGACTACCTGCGGCTCACTGAGGCGCAGAAGTTCGCAACCGGCGCCGGGATAACTGTCGCCGTCATCGACACCGGAGTGAACGGTTCGCCTCGGGTGCCGGCGGACCCCGGCGGCGATTTCGTCGACCAGGGCGGCAACGGGATGTCCGACTGCGATTCGCACGGAACGCTCACCGCATCAATCATCGCCGGCCGGCCGGCCCCCACCGATGGGTTCATCGGGGTCGCGCCCGATGCGCGCACTCTGTCCCTGCGCCAGACGTCGGAGGCGTTTCAACCGGTCGGTTCGCGCACCGATCCCAACGATCCGAACTCCACGCAGACCGCGGGCTCGCTGCGCAGCCTGGCCCGCGCGGTGGTGCATGCGGCCAATACCGGGGCGCAGGTCATCAACATCAGCGAAGCGGCCTGTTACAAGGTGACCAGGCCGATCAACGAATCGGGCCTGGGCGCGTCGATCAACTATGCGGTCAACGTCAAGGGCGCGGTGATCATCGTCGCGGCCGGTAACACCGGGCAGGACTGCAACCAGAACCCGCCGCCCGATCCGGCGATACCGGCCGACCCGCGCGGCTGGAAGCAGGTGCAGACGATCGTTTCGCCGGCCTGGTACTCGCCGCTGGTCCTTACCGTCGGCGGCATCGGCCAGAACGGGCAGCCGACCAACTTCTCGATGTCCGGGCCATGGGTGGGCGCCGCCGCTCCGGCGGAGAACATCCTCGCCCTGGGGTATGGCGGCGAACCGGTGAACGCGCTGCAGGGCCAGGACGGTCCGATTCCGATCGCCGGCACGTCCTTTGCCGCAGCGTACGTTTCGGGCCTGGCGGCGCTGCTCAAGCAACGCTTCCCCGACCTGACTCCGGCGCAGATCATCAACCGAATCACCGCAACCGCACGGCATCCGGGCGGGGGTGTCGACAATTACGTTGGCGCCGGGGTCGTCGACCCGGTCGCGGCGCTGACCTGGGATGTGCCGCCCGGCCCGAAGACAGCGCCCTACCGCGTCAAGCAACTACCGCCCCCGGTGCACGTGCCGCCGCCCGACCGGGGTCCGATCACCTGGGTCGTCGTGACGGGCGCAGGCCTGGCGCTTGCCCTCGGACTCGGCGCGCTGGCCCGACGAGCCATGAGGCGCCGATGAAGAACTTCCTGGCCCAGTTCGGCCTGCGGTTGACCACCGGGCACGCCATATGGGCGGCGGCGCTCATTCCGGCCTGCATCGTGCTCTTCCTTCACTTTCATCTGCTGTGGCTCGGTATCACGCTGGCGGTCGTCATCGCGATCGCCGCGGTGCTCACCATGCGGGGCAGGCGGCTCACCGGCTGGATCGCGGCGGTGTTCTCGTGGCGGCGGCGCCACAAGAACGCCCCCAACCTGCCGTCGGAACCCGCCGTCGGCGCCACGGTGATGCCCGGCGATCACGTGGCCGTGCGCTGGCAGGGCGACCACCTGATGTCGGTCATCGAGCTCGTGCCGCGGCCGTTCACGCCGACGGTGATCGTCAACGGACAGGCCTTCACCGACGACGTGATCGATACCGGGCTGGTCGAGCAACTGGTGGAGGCGCATTGCCCGGACCTCGAGGCCGATGTGGTCTCCGCCGGCTACCGGGTCGGCAAGACCGCGCCGGCCAGCCTGGTGGCGCTCTACGAGCAGGTGGTCGGGCCGTATCCGGCGCCCGCGAACCGGCGCACCTGGATCGTGCTGCGCGCCGACCCGGAGCAGACCCGTAGGTCCGCGCAACGGCGGGAGGCCGGGGTGGCGGGTCTTGGCCGCTATCTGGTCGCCTCGACGACGCGGATCGCAGATCAGTTGGCCAGCAACGGCATCGACGCGCGCTGTGCGCGCAGCTTCGATGACTTCGACCACGCGACCGAGATCAGCTTCGAACGCGAAACATGGTCAGCCATAAAGGGGCGCAGCACCTTCACCGCCGCCTACAACGCACCGGGCGGGCCCGACATGTGGTGGTCGGCACGCGCAGACCACACCATCACCAGGGTGCGGATCCGGCAAGGCCAGGCGCCGACGACGACGGTGCTGCTGACGACATTGGCGAATCCGACCACGCCACGCGGGTTTTCCTGCCTCTTCGGTGGTCAGCGCGCGGCGCTGCAGGGCGAGAGTCCCGTCACCGACCGGCATTACGAGCTGCCGATCGGCTCGGCCGGTGTGCTCGTCGGCGAGACCGCCGACCGCTATCCGGTGTACATGCCGTTCGACGACATCGACGTCAGCATCAATCTCGGTGACGCGCGGCTGTTCACCCAGTTCGTCGTGCGGTCGGCGGCGGCCGGTGCGGTGGTGACCCTGGGCCCACAGTTCCGCGAATTCGCCGGGTTCATCAACGGGCGCATCGACCAGGTGGCCAAGGTGGCTTGGCCCAACACGACGACCTATCTCGGCCCGCATCCCGGTATCGGCCGGGTCGTCCTGCGGCACAACTTCATCGACACTCCGCGGCACCGGCAACTGCCGATCCGGTTGATCAACCCGCGCGAGGAAAGCCGCTACCAGATGGTGCTGGAACAATGATCAGGAGTTTGCTGGGCGGGATGCCGCAGCGGTGTCCTGAGGAGGAAGTATGACGGAGCAGGGGGAAGAAGTACGGGTCGAACCCAATCAGCTGAGAGGAAAGGCCAACGAGCTCCAAGACGTTGCCGTCGATGTCTCAGCGCGTCCGACCTCACCATGCGCGCTCATCTTCGTGCAGTCGGCCACTGCTCAGATCGTTGCGGCCGCCAACACATTGCAGAGCTACGTCGCCTCGGGAAACGCGGAAGCCACTCGGCTGTCCGAAGTGCTGAATGAGGCGGCGGGCGCCTACGACAAGGTTGACGAACACGGGCGCCGACAATTGGAGGAGACCGGCCAGCGGTGGCCCGCCGGGCCGGTCCCAGTGAATCCGGTGCTGTCGCCTCCGGTGCCTGCACTCGACAGTCCGCCCTTGATGGCGCCGATGGCCGGCGGTGACACCGGCGGCTATGTGGACATGAAGGCGGCGGCGCAGATGCTCGAGTCGGGTAATACCGGCCCGCTGACTGCCTATGCCGCGGACGCGAAAGCCTTCGCGAACAGCTTGCGTGCGCGGGCCGAATCCTTCTCGCTTGGTGGGGTCACCTGGGATGGGTCGGCGGCCGAGGCGGCCGGCGAGGCGTTAGGTCAACATCGGGATTGGCTGATCACGGTCGCCGAGCAATACGACCGGCTCGCCGCGGAGGCAGAGGACTTCGTCACAGACCACCAAGCCGCGTTGTCGACGCATCCGAAGCTCCGCGACATCGTGGCGGTCGAGCAAGAGATGGACAACGCGGCTAACCGAAGACCCCCCGATCGCATTGGGCTAGGTATCGCGCAAGACAAATACCACGAACTATTCACAAGGTCGGAAGAAGCGCTCGTCACATACAGCGCCGCCGTGACGGGCAAGGGGTTTCTTCGGGTTGAGAAGCCGCCCCCCGGAGCCGCGAAAGTCGGACCCGTGTCCACCAACGGGGACCCCCGCAAACCGGACCCGCAGACTCCGCAGAAGCCGGGCAGCCCGCAGTCCCCGCCGACCAGCGGCCCGAGTGTGCCGCAGCAGCCCCCTACCGGTACGCCGCCAGTGGCCGAGCCGATGAGCTCCCCGGCCGCCTCGCAAATGGCCCAGCAGGCGCCCGCCGGCGACGGCGCACCATCGGGTGGCGGCGCCCCCTCAGGAGGCGGCGCACCGTCCGGCGGCGGAGCACCTTCGGGTGGCGGCATGCCCGGCGGACTGCCCGGCGGCAAGCCTGGTGGCATGCCGAAGCTACCGACTGACCCCAGCCTCAAGCCGGCGGCGGCCGACGGCGGCGGCGCAGGTGGTGGTGGAGCCGGCGGCGCAGCTGGTGGTGGAGCCGGCGGCGGTGCGCCGTCATCGCCGTTGCAGCCGGCGGTAGGCGCCGAAACGGTGGCCCCGGCACCGACTGGCGCGGCGCGCGGTGCGACGGTTGCCGGAGCTGCTCCCGGAGCGGCCGTTGGCGGCGCGATGGGCGGCGTGATGGGCGGCGGCATGGCACCGATGGGCCACGGCGCCGGTCAGAACCAGGGCAAGGAGAAGCGGCGCGATCCGAACCTGGCGCCTGACGAGGACCTTTACACCGAGGATCGCCCGTGGACCGAAGCGGTCATCGGCAATCGTCGTCGTAAGGACGTGCCGGACGGTAAGGAATCCAAGTGACCGACGATATGCATCCGCAAGTGGCTGCGATCCTGCAACAGGCGCAGCGGATGCAGTCAATCATGGACGAACAGCTGCACAAGATGAACAACGAAACATTCACTGCCACAGATGAATCCGAGACCGTCGAGGTGACCCTCAACGGCCACCACTACCTGACCGGGGTATTCATCAAGGACGGCATACTGCGGCTGGGCGCTCACACGGTCGAGCAGCGACTCAACGAGGCGCTGCAGAACGCGACGGCGGCCGCCACCGAATCAATTGAGGCCGACCGGGAACGGATCGACGCGGCGGTCGCGGAAATCACAGAGGGTTTGCAAAAGTCGTGAGCCGATGTGACGGCGACGATCTCGCTCGTAGCCGGCTCGCAGCCCGAGGGGCTGATCACCGCGGCAGCCCGGATGCAAGCGTCTATCGCGGCAGCAACACGAGTTGCAGGTGCGGCGGCGTCAACGGATCCGGTCACCTATCTGGGGAAGGGCCAGTTCTGCGTCCCTGGGCTCGACGTCGGTCTCGGCGCACGGGCGGCAGGCCGACCACGGCGACAATGGCGGTGTACTCCAACATCAGGTTCCAGCCGATGAACCAGCCGACGCCCTCGCCCAGGACAACGTAGCCATAGGTGTATGTCGACCCGGCCTTCGGGATCATGCTCGCGAACTCCGCGTACGACAGGGCGGCGCAGGCACTCGCCACGCCGCCGACGAGAAACGACAAGAGCACCCCTGGGCCGGCCTTCTCGTTCGCCACCGCTCCTGGCAGGGAGAAGATGCCGGCGCCGATAATGCCGCCGATGCCGATCGCGGTGAGCTGCTACAGCCCAAACACGTGCTGAAGTCCGCCACCGTGCTCCAGATCTTCACCTCGGCTGGATTTCGCGGGCCTCAGGCCTTGCTCTCCCGCGCGGCCGCGGCGAATGTCTCCATGGACGGGAACTCCAGGGCGTAACTGAACTCCTCGGCCGGCTCGGGCGTGGCGCCCCAACCGGGGCGGCCGTGGCGGCGGTTGATCCACACCGAGGCAAGGCCGTAGCGCTTCGCCGGCACGTGGTCGTGAAACAGGCTTTGTGCCACGTGCAGCAGGCGCTCCCGCGGCAGGTTGAGCTCTGCCAGCGCGGCGTCGAGGGCCTCGAAATGATTCGGGGCCGGCTTATAGGCGCCGACGTCCTCGGCGGTGATGACCTTGTCGAACGAAACACCGAGCCGCGCATTGCTGGCGGCGAACCCGTTACGGTGCACGTTGGACACGATGATCAACTTGTAGTCCCGGCCCAACGACGCCAACGCGGCGTGAGAGTCGGGGAACGCCGGCCACGACGGCACCGAGGCGCCGAGCCTTTCGGCCCATTCGTCGGACACCTCCACGCCCAGACTCGCGCCGATGCGGCGAAACGACTCGGCGAGGATGGTCGGATACAGCGCGGTGGGGTTCTCCCGTTCCACGGGCACCTCTTTTTCCGCGTAGACCAGCAGCAGTTCCTCGTCGGTGAGGTCGAGACCGACCTCGCGCGCCCAGGGGGCCAGAACCGATGACATTCCGGCTTCCCAGTCGATGAGCGTTCCGTAGCAGTCGAAGCTCAAAGCGTCGTAGTCGGCGAGATTCACTCTGTGGCTCCTCTGCGGCCCTACCGAGCCGCCTTCTTATCGCGCCGACTTCGGCCGCACCCGCGAACTCGTTACCGACGTCGAGGAACTGCTTTTAGAAGTTGCCCCAGCCGCGGGCGCCGTCCCAGCCGCCGCACATGCCGTTGAGGCAGCCGCCGCCGGAGCCGCCCTGGAACGGGTTCCAGCCACCGCAGCCGTTCCAGTTCGGGCCGCCGCCGCAGCCGCCACCGCCGCCCTGACCGTCGCCGCCGCCGCCACCGTTCACGGGGTCGGCAAGGACGACCTGGTTGGTCGTGGGTGCCGGCGCGTTTGCGATCACGACGGCGGCCGCCGGCGCGGCGACGATCACCGCTGCGGCAGCTCCCGCTGCGAACACCGATTCAATGATCCTCCGTGTGATTAGCATATCTCCATGGTGCTCCGGAAATCCGGATGCTGCCAACCTCACTTGTAAACGGTCACACCGATTCTCGTAAATATTTCGTCAATACGGCCAGCTGAAATCCCGGCCGGAATTGCCGGGAATCACCCCTGCAAATCCGCTCCCCACAATGACTCGGCAGCGGGTCAGTAGCCGCTGCACTGATGCGGATTTTGCCGTCTTCGCGTTCGGCAGCCCAAGTGCTGGCAAAGGAGCGGCCCACAACTTTGCTTCCGACCGTTCGCGGGCGCCGTCGTCGACCACACCCCACAATGTCGGAGCAAAACGCCTCATGTTCGGCGGCAACGGTCGCCAAGACGGTGGACTTGTGAGGACAGCGGGCGGTCTTCCCACCTACTATGGCGTTCTGTGAGGTCGAAGACAGCAGCCGCCGTCACCGCCGCGCTGGTTCTTGCGGGGTGGTGCGCTTCGGCCGGGATAGCCATGGCCGAGCCCGATGTTCCGAGTCCCCCGCCCGCACCCAAGACGACCATCGACAGCGACGGCACATATGTGGTGGGAACCGACATCGTGCCGGGCACGTATACCTCTGCAGGCCCTGCCGGCGATAGTGCGTGCTACTGGAAGCGCGTCAAGGGGGGCGACATCGTCGACAACGCGCTGAGCAACAAATCTCAGGTGGTGCAGATCGACCCGACCGACACGGCGTTCAAGACGAGCCACTGCCAGCCGTGGCAGCTGAGCGACTGTATGCCAGGCTGCGCCCCGGCCCAACAGAGTCCGCTGGGAGTGCTCGGCGATCTGGGCAGCTTCATTCTTCCTCGCCAGGGCGCCCCCGCCCCCGGGGGCACTCCCTGACAGAGCTCGAATTCGTCACGACGGCGCAATAGCCCATAAAGGCGTCGTAGGTCGAGCCGTACTTCGCCGAGATCGACGTGAGGGCTGTGGTTGCAGAGGCCGATCAACGACCCTGGTGTCGATATCGGACGTAGAGCAGCTCGGTGCCGCGGGAGAAGCCGGGTTCTTTGCTGTTGGGGTGCTTGTTGGCCGGTGTTGGTGGTGGGCCGGTGTTGTCGGTGGGGTCTGGGATGGTCGGGTTATGACGGCCGAGGGATTGCGTGAGCGGCGCGGGGTGACGCCGGTGGCGGGTCCATCCGGGGTGGCGATCACTACCCGGCTGCATACTTCGGGTGAGGATGAGGTCGTGCTGGACGCGGTGGCCGATCATGTGGGCGGGTTGCGCCGCGCGGACCTGGCGGCGGTATGTCGTCGCCAGCCGCCGGCGGCTGGTCTAGATGGGGAGGCGCGGCGGCGGGTGCGCCGCGAGCAGTTCAACAACCGCAAGGGCAGGCTCACCGCGCAGTCCAGTGCCCGATGGGCGAACGCGATCATCGGCGCGAACGACAACCAGTACCGGCTGTCGCGTGATGCGCAGTACCGCCACATCATCGGGTTGCGCGCGGCGATCGCGCGCCCCACGTACGCCGTCGAATTCACGCCATATGTATATGGCTGTCATCAGGTCACAGCGCTTGTCGAGAAGTTCGCTCTGATTGCGGCTTGGAATACTACATTGGGTAGTAGACAGTGACGGACTGACCGTTGAAGTCATGGAAGCAGTTAGGTCGCGCTCGCGGCGTGCAGGAGCCCTAAGTGATCTTCGGGTGGCGGAATTGGTAACAATTCGATCACTGCGTACATCACGATCAATTAAGCGTCCGCTGCAAAATCTGAGAAATTTCAAGATCATGTCATCGCATTAGTCACAGCCTTACCAAATCGGCTGCGATTGAGGCCGATATCACGTCGTTGAGGTGTAACGATCCCGGGTGTGCGTGGGGCCGGCGCTCAGGGCGGATCTGCACCGATTTCTGTTCCGCTATCTTGGATTTCGGGACGGGGAAAGCAACAACAATTCGCGATCAGAAGGAATAACTGACCATGAATTTCAGTGGCATCACTATTCGCCGGACTGTGGCCGGCGTCTGGGCTGGCTGCGTGCTCGGGGGACTGGCCGGCGCAACCATTGCCGCGCCGACGGCGGCGGCCGCACCCGTGGGGTGCAGCGCGGGTGAAGTATCCAGCACCGTCAACTCGTCGATCGGCTCGGCACGCCAGTACCTCGACAACCATCCGGGCGCCAATCAGGTGGTGATGGCGGCGCTCAGCCAACCGCAGCCGCAGGCGGCGGCCAATGTGCGGGGCTACTTCACCGCCAACCCGCGGGAGTATTACGAGCTGCGCGACATCCTGGCGCCGATTGGTGATGTGCAGCGCCAGTGCAACGTGACGGCGTTGCCCCCGGGGCTGGCATCGGCCTACGACCAGTTCATGGCGGGCTGATAGCTGCTGCGACACCAACCGCGCTCGCGATCAGGCCTCGCAACAAGGAATGGTGCTACGTCCGTACCCTGACGAACGTGGCCGAGCTCCATCCCGACGTCGCTGTCCTCGCTTCCCTACTGGGTACGTGGGCAGGTCAAGGCGCCGGCGAGTACCCGACCATTGAGCCGTTCGGCTATGTCGAGGAGGTCACCTTCGGTCATGTCGGCAAGCCGTTCCTTGTCTACGGCCAGCGGACGAAAGCAACCGATGACGGCCGTCCCCTGCACGCAGAGACCGGCTACCTCCGGGTGCCGTCGCCGGGCCGCGTCGAACTGGTCCTCGCGCATCCCACCGGCGTCACCGAGATCCAGGAGGGAACACTATCGGTCAGCGGAACGGTGATTGAGATGGAGCTGAACGCAACGACTATCGGGCGCACCGCATCGGCCAAAGAGGTGACGGCCCTGAGCCGTTCGATTCGCGTCGACGGCGACGAACTGACCTACACGCTGCGCATGGGCGCGGTCGGCCAACCCCTGCAACACCACCTGGCCGCGACGTTGCAGAGGAAGCACGCATGACCGGCCAAGACAACGTCAGCGGCAGAATTCGCGTCCCGGCCGACCTCGACGCGGTGACGGCGGTCGGAGAAGAAGACCACTCCGGAATCGATCCGGCGTCCGTCGAGCGGATCTGGCAGGCCACGCGTCATTGGTATCAGGCAGGAATGCACCCCGCGATCCAGTTGTGCCTGCGCCACAACGGGATGGTAGTCCTCAACCGGGCGATCGGACATGGCTGGGGCAACGGCCCCGCCGATCCGCCCGACGCCGAAAAGGTGCCAGTCACAACGGAAACGCCGTTCTGCGCGTACTCGGCGGCCAAGGCGATCACATCGACGGTGATGCACATGCTCGTTGAACGCGGATACTTCTCGCTCGACGATCGTGTCTGCGAGTACCTACCGAGCTACACCAGCCACGGCAAGGACCGCACGACGATCCGGCACGTGATGACCCACAGCGCGGGTGTTCCGTTTGGCCCCAAGCGCAGACCCGACGTCAACCGGATGGACGACACCGACTACGCCCGCGACCAGCTCGGCGAATTGAAGCCGGTCTACCGGCCGGGATTGATCCACATCTACCATGCGGCGACCTGGGGCATTCTCACGCGCGAGATCGTCTCGGCCACTACCGGCAAGAGCATCCGCGAGATTCTCGCCACCGAGATCCTCGACCCGCTCAGCTTCCGATGGACGAACTACGGCGTTGCGGCACAAGACGTCCCACTGGTCGCCCCGAGCCACGCCACGGGTAAGCCGTTGCCGGCGCCGATCGCGGCGGTATTCCGTAAGGCGATCGGGGGAACGACGCACCAGATCATCCCGTTCACGAATACTCCCCTGTTCCTCACCGGTGTGATGCCGTCGTCCAACACCGTTTCGACCGCGGACGAACTGTCCCGGTTCGCCGAAATCTGGCGCCGGGGTGGCGAACTCGACGGCATGCGGGTGATGCAAGCGGAAACGCTGCGCGCCGCGGTGACGGAATGCCGGCGCTTGCGACCGGACGTGGCGACCGGGCTGGTGCCGCTGCGCTGGGGTACCGGATTCATGCTGGGATCGAAGCGGTTCGGACCGTTCGGGCGCAATGCACCCGCCGCGTTCGGTCATCTCGGATTGGTCAACATCGCCATCTGGGCCGACCCCGAGCGCGGGCTTGCGGCCGGGCTCATCAGCAGCGGCAAGCCCGGGAGTCATCGCGAGGCGAACCGCTACACCGCTCTGATGGACCGCATCGCCGCCGAGATCCCGCGCGTCAGCGGCGGCTGAGGCGTCGGTTACGCGGAGCTTGGATCCCAGCGATCCGGAGACAAGAACCGTGCGGGCCAGGCGCCGGACTTGGTCAGCCGCGCAGCCTCTTCACGGATGATGTTTCCGATCTTCGCCGCGAACTCGCGCGGCAACTCGAGCTGGGAGGTGGCGGCCACGCCGAGTTGCTGGGTAAGGGCAGGCTCGCAGAGCGGGGCATAGCGCAGCCGCCGTGATTCGATCTCGATACCGCATGCCGAAAGCGGCAGAACGCCATAGGCGAGGCCCGCCTCTATGAGGCCCTTGGCGACCTGAAGGGAGTCGGTGGCAAATCGGGAGCGGAGCTTTACTTTGAGCCGCAACGCGGTGTTCTCAACGGTATTGCCGATGCCGGTTGGGGAGCTGGGCAGAACAAGCGGCAAGTCAACAAGTTCGGCGAAGCTCATCGGGTTATTCGCCTGGAGGTCGGATGCCGGACCACCGACGACAACGAGATCCTCGATCAGGAGGTCGCGGTAGAACATCCGGTCATCGGGCACCGGGTTGATCATCGCGACGTCGACTGCTCCTTTCAGCATGCCTTCCACGAGCTGGTCCGTACTGGCAACCGTCACTTGGACGGCGCCCATCTCCGCCAGTGAGCACGCGGGTTGGGGCGGGCGCGGACGGCATCGCGTCGGATGTGCAATGAGCAGTGCGGCAATTGCCCCGTCAGCCGAATCCTGTTTCCCTTGAGTGCTTTTCGCCACGCCGGGGGTGCCCTGAATAATCCCACGCGGCGGTTGACCAAACGGGCGGCCGTAGGCCATGCGGCGCCTGGCGCGCGATCGCCGCGTCATCGCGCCAGACCGTGAGGCTCTGGCCGGTGCTATCGCCGAGATCGACATCAGGGCTGTGGATTAGCCCCCACAACTACCCATCAACAGCCCTGATGCAGAAATGGGCGAGAGCTAGTGTGCACGACGGTCACACCGCCGTGGCCTCACCATCAAATCAGCCTGACGTGGTGCCCATCCCACTAGGCAATCCGCATTATTCAGCACACTCCCAGACCGCTTCGCTCATCGCGAAGACTCACACGCTACCAAGGCTGTTTCGACTAGATTCGCAGCTCATCCTCAGCCTGTGGCCGTAGCGTCAATTCCACCAGGACAATTCAGTGTCATCTTCGAAGGGAGATGTCCAATGATACTGCTACAACGAATTGGTGCCGCCCTGATCACTGGAGCGATTGGCATCTCCGCCGGCGGCCTGGGGGCGGGAGTCGCCAATGCTGCCCCACCGTCACCATCGGCTTCCTACGCTGCGCACGTAGCGCCGGCGCAGAACCCATCGCCATCGGGAAGAGCCGAGCCGGGTTCCACACTGCTAGTCGATTGGCACGGCCGAGGACACTGGCATGACGGTGACCACGGCTATCGCGGTGCATGGTATGGCGTGCCGTGGTGGCATCCGTGGGACTGGGGATGGCGCCGCTAGTTGGTCGCCTTGGTCGCGGTCGCGAGCCTGACGGGCTATACCGCGGGAAAACCACTACCTGGTAGGGGGTATTCAGAGATTCCGGTTGGTGGCACGCATGAATGGGTGCCTTCGGTGACGACATCGGTGTGAAGGGAATGTAATTCTTTGAACACAAACGAGATTCGACACACATAGGAAGCGAGCATGCCAAAACCTCGACTGGACAGCAGCGGCCGTGACGCCTCCGACTATTGGCAGCCGTCGATCGACTATCTGTCGGACACATCCCGGAACACATGCCTCCTCCGTCACATCGTTACGACGATCGTGCTGGCCGGAATCACTCTGATCGTCGCTTGGCTATTCCTATTTTGACGGTGCACCAACAATGGCGCCGCTGCGACGGCCTCTACCCACACCGAGTATGCGAGCTGTTCAGCATGGTGGGATGCCGTCATATCGCCTGGGCAATCACATGATTGCCGGGTGGCGGCCCGGTCGTGGCGGCGGTGACGGCTGCCGCGACGTCGCTACCGTGGTCGGCCGCGATGGCTTCGTGCCAGCGCGGCAGCAGCGCGTTGGTCAGCGGCAGCTCAACCCCTTGCTTGTGAGCGGCGCTGAACGCAGTTCGGCATCCTTCGCGGCGTGGCGCAACGGAAAAACTGGCACGAAGTCGGCGTTCAGCATCGCAACGCCCTTGGTGATCGCATAGTTCGACGCCTACGGCCCCGCCGCGACTGTCTCCAGAAGTAGGTGCGGGTCGAGGCCGAGCGCCTCGGTGAGCGTGAGGGTTTCGACCATCCCCTCGATCAGCACGACCAACCAGGTGCTGGGCGCGAGTTTGAGCCGGCTGCCGTCCTTCACGCGGGCGAGCCACACGATGTTCTTACCCAGCGCGTCGAAGATCGGCTCCACCTGTGTTCGCACCGAGCCTTCCGGCCCGTCCATCACACGCTCCACGGCCGGTCCGTCGGTGAGCATGGTGTGATCAGCACGTCGACACCGGTCGCGGCTTCAGCCGGGGATGATGCCTGACGCGCGCTAGCTGTCATGGCAGCCGGCCTGACAATTGATTTTCCGGTTAGCGGGAATGCATGTGACGGCCCTGAACAGGGAAACTGAGGTCATGGTGTTACGAGTTGCGCTGTGCGCTGCCTAATCGTCGATGACAGCGCCGATTTTGTCAGCGCTGCCCGAAGTCTGCTTGAGCGTCAGGGCATGACGATCGTCGGCGTGGCAACAAACAGCGCCGATGCGCTGCGATGCCACGAGGAGCTGCGGCCCGACGTGACGCTGGTCGACATCGACCTTGGCGGGGAGAGCGGCTTCGAGCTCGCCGAGCAGATTCACCAGCTACGGTTGTCGGTGCCGTTACCCGTAATACTGATCTCAACCCATGCCGAGCAGGACTTTGCCGACTTGATCGCGGCGAGCCCGGCCCTCGGGTTTGTGTCCAAGTCCTCTCTGACGCCTGGAGCTATCCACGCACTCGTCGACGGCTCAACGGGCCTCGAGGAAGGCGATCACGGCTAGTACGCGGCGGTGATCGTCGCCGGTCTCGGGCAGGTTCAGCTTGGTCAGAATGCTGCGCACGTGCTTCTCGACGGTGCCCTCGGTGACCCACAGCCGATGGGCGATACCGGCATTCGATCGCCCCTCCGCCATCAGCGCCAGTACCTCGTTCTCTCGCGCGCTGAGTGCCGCGAGCGGATCGTCGCGCCGCCGAGCCGACACCAACTCCTGCACCAACGCGGGGTCCACGACCGAAGCCCCGTTGCCGATCCGCTGCAGTGTGTCGATGAAATCCGTTACGTCGGTGACCCGGCTCTTAAGCAGATAGCCCACGCTGCGTCCACTGGCCAGCAGCTCCATCGCGTGCTCGACGTCGACGTGCGCCGACAGCACCAGGATCCCGGTGTCGGGGAATTCTTCGCGGATCACCCGCGCGGCGTCGAGGCCCTCGGTGGTGTTGGTCGGCGGCATCCGGATATCGGTCACCACGACATCCGGCGTCATGGCGCGGACCATCTCGACCAGCTGCGCACCATCGCCGGCCAGCCCGACCACGTCCAAACCCGAGCGCTCCAGCAGGCTGGCCAAACCCTCCCGCAGCAGCACATCGTCCTCGGCAACCACCACCCGCAACGGGGTAATCACCGGACTTTCGTTCTCCGATGTCGCTGTGTCGCTCGTCTTGACTCCAATGAGAAGCGTGTCCTGTGTCCTCATCGAGGCCACGCGGCCGACTGCACTTTGACCATCTTGCCTTCTCGGGGCGAGGAGCACTGCCAGTCGAGGGGATTTGCAGCTGGCAGGTATGCGCGGAGTGGGGATGGCGGGAGGGCTGGTTTGGCGTCAGCGCTGACGACATCGGCGAGCGGGGCCGCAATTCTTGGACCATGGGATCTGGTCACGGCACAGGCGCCAGCTCGGAAAGTCACCCCCGAAGCACTTTGGGTGTACCTGGTGGCGCAAATATTCGCCGGGTTCGCGGCCGGAGTCACCTTCCTCGTGCTGAATCCCGACGACAAATGAGCACCGAGACAATCGCGACGCAGGCGACCGGGCGCCGCACGTACACGCCGCCGGCGCCGTTGGCGGCGCGGTCACTTCTCGGTCTTGCCAGCCTTCCGACCATCGTCGCTATCGGCCCGTTCGACGAACCCGTGCAGGCACACCAGCTGGCCGCCGCCTTCACCGTGGTGCAGCGCTCCTGTCGCGCCCAACTCGTCCTGCTCGGGGCTGGCGCGCAGCGCGACGCCGCACGGCGAGCCGTCCCATCCAGTGCCAGGCCCATGGTGCACACGTTCGACCAGCCCTCGGCACGGCTGTGGTCCGACGTGGTCGCTGCCGGGGACGTCGTGGTGCTAGGCATCGCGTCGGGTTCGGAGACGCTGCTGAATGTGCTTACCGCGGGCCGTCCCGTGGTTGCACCCGCGGACCCGGCAACAGTGGGACTGGTTGTCCCCGCCAGCGCAGGACTCGTGTACCAGCCAGGAGACGTGGCCGGGATGGCTGCAGCAATTTCACGAATCCTTACCACACCTTCGCTACGTGACGGAATGGCAACTCGTGCAAGGAAAGTCGCGCAGCGGCAGCAGCTGCCGCGCGCCGGACGTTGTAGCGAGGGGAACGGATATGTCTAGGCTGCTCTGGCTGTTGATGATGCGGTTCGCCGGACTGCTCCACCGCCGCCTGCTGACGGTACCGGAGGTGGACGATCCGTCGCCGCCACCGGCCGACCCCGGCGAACCACCGATGACTGGGCAAATCGACTCAGAAGCCGAATGGACACGGCAAATCCGCCGAGCCTTGATCGCCTCGCACCGAGTATCGAGGCCCACAAGCAGCACCCGGGAATGAACCGACACCCGCTTGTCAGACCTTAAAACTTATCCAACCCACCGAAAGTCACGGCAATGACCGACACCCAACCAACGCCGACGACGACCGACGCCGGCATCCCGGTGGAGAGCGACGAGCATTCACTCACCATCGGTCCGGACGGACCCATCCTGCTGCAGGATCATTACCTGATCGAGCAGATGGCGCAGTTCAACCGCGAACGCGTGCCGGAGCGCCAGCCGCATGCCAAGGGTTCGGGTGCGTTCGGCCGATTCGAAGTGACCGAAGACGTCAGCGCCTACACCAAGGCCGCGGTGTTTCAGCCGGGCACCACGACCGAAACGGTGATCCGGTTCTCCACGGTGGCCGGTGAGCGCGGCAGCCCCGACACCTGGCGCGACCCCCGCGGCTGGGCGTTGAAGCTCTACACCAGCGAGGGCAACTACGACATCGTCGGCAACAACACCCCGGTGTTCTTCATTCGCGACCCGCTGAAGTTCGGCCATTTCATCCGATCGCAAAAGCGTCGAGCCGACAGCAACCTGCGCGACCACGACATGCAGTGGGACTTCTGGACACTGTCCCCGGAGTCGGCACATCAGGTCACGTATCTGATGGGCGACCGCGGCATCCCGTACACCTGGCGCCACATGAACCTCTACGGCTCACACACCTACATGTGGGTCAACGCCACGGGCGAGAAATTCTGGGTGAAGTATCACTTCCACACTGACCAGGGCGTAGAGAACCTCACACAGTCCGAGGCCGACCAGCTGGTGTCGGTGGACACCGACTATCACACCCGTGACCTGTTTGAGGCGATCCAACGCGGCGAACACCCCAGCTGGACGCTCAAGGTGCAGATCATGCCGTTCGAAGACGCGAAGTCCTACCGGTTCAACCCGTTCGACCTGACCAAGGTATGGCCGCACGCGGACTACGCGCTCATCGACGTCGGCCGGCTGACCCTGGACCGCAACCCAACCGACAACCACAGCCAGATCGAACAAGGCGCGTGGGAGCCCAGCAACATGGTGCCGGGCATCGGCCCGAGTCCGGACAAGATGCTGCTGGGACGCATGTTCGCGTACGCCGATGCGCACCGCTACCGCATCGGCCCGAACTACAACCAATTGCCGGTCAACGCGTCGAGGTCAGCCGTCCACAGCTACAGCAAGGACGGGCAGATGCGCTATCAGACCGTCACTGACCCGGTCTATGCACCGAACTCCAAGGGCGGCCCGCGCGCCGACACCGCGCGTTATGGCGAGTCGGCGG
Organism: uncultured Actinomycetota bacterium; assembly: GCA_963799495.1. GTDB lineage: Bacteria > Actinomycetota > Actinomycetes > Mycobacteriales > Mycobacteriaceae > Mycobacterium. Next base: position 234,818 of record CAWCXH010000014.1, on the reverse strand, counting down.
GCTGGCAGACCGACGGGGACATGGTGCGGACGGCATACACCCTGCGAGCCGAGGACGACGACTGGGGCCAGGCCGGCACCCTGGTCCGCGAGGTGCTCGACGACGCAGAGCGTGACCGGTTGGTCGACAACATCGTGGGCCACGTGCTCAACGGAGTGAGCGAACCGGTCCTGCAGCGCGTCTTCGAGTATTGGCGCAACGTCGACAAGGACCTCGGCGACCGGGTCGAGAAGGGCGTCCGCGCGGGATGACCGTGGTGGACCAACCGGCCACCGACAGTGAGGACCGAAGGTGACTACGACAGTTGACGACACAACCAACGCGGAACTGTGCGCGCGGTTTGAACGCGATGTGACTCCACTGCTGGCCGGGCTTTACCACCAAGCGCTGCGGATGACCCACAATCGCGCTGATGCAGAGGATCTTGTGCAGGAGACGATGGTGAAGGCGTATGGAGGATTTCGCACGTTTCGAGAGGGCTCCAACCTCGGCGCGTGGCTGCACCGGATCCTGACCAACGCCTACATCAACGGCTACCGCAAGAGACAACGACAACCGGCACAGTATCCGGCCGAGCAGATCACCGACACACAGCTGGCGATCGAGGCTCAACATACTTCGACGGGCCTGCCCTCGGCGGAGGACGGGGCACTGGAAACGTTGCCGGACAACGAGATCAAGTCAGCGATGCAGGCCCTGCCCGAACAGTTTCGCGCCACGATCTACTACGCCGATGTCGAAGGCTACCGGTTCAAGGAGATCGCCGAACTCACGGATGCGCCGATCGGAACCGTGACGTCGCGGCTGCACCGCGGGCGGCGACAACTGCGTCGCCTACTGGCCGACGTCGCCAGAGCGCGAGGATTCGACGTCGCCGGCGAGGTCTACGGCGCGCCAGCCTGAGTCGTAACGGTACCTGTAGGAAGAGGTTCCCCCGTCGATTTGGTGGGTCTGCGTCCCCCACCCTGCGCTGAATGTAGGGCGCGCCTATCAAATCCATCTGGCCCATAGACGTTTCCGCCATGTGGTTCCAAACGCGGTCGCCGTCTCCGCTGCGAGTCTGCAAGTGCGTGACAGCGCCGGAGCCGTGCTGGCGCATGCCCTTTTCACCATCCAAGGCGCGCCGCTAATCAGCGTGCTCGACCGCGGGCTCAAGCACCACATCAGCGTTCAGGGTGTTGGCGACGTAGCAGGCGTCATGAGCGGCTGCCACCAGCTGATTCACCCGCCCGAGGTCGGTGCCGGCCGCGACGACGATCTGGGGCCTGAGCACGATACGAGTGATACGCATCCGGTCCCGCACTTCAGGCATGACGGCTTCGGCATCGTCCTCGTAATGCATGACGTCGACGCCCGCATTCGCGGCCATGGCCAGAAACGAAAGCAATTGGCAGGAACTCGCCGCGGCGAGCAGCAGCTGCTCGGGATTCACCCGGTCCGCATCTCCGCGAAAAGTGGCGTCCGCGCTGAGCTTGAGGTCGCCAACGGCTGGAGGTGCCGTCGCTTCGTGGTTGCGGCTGTAGCCGCGATACCCAGCACCAGTCGAGCCGGACCACGCGAGGCTGACTTGGTATGTATGCGTTGTGCCTGTCATGGAGTCACCATAGGCACGCCTCGGTCTGTGTTCGTTCCGATCGGGTTGGTATCGAACTGCGTGCACACCGGTGAAGCCGGAATCATTGGTTGCCCCTGCGTATTCGTTCCCGGCGTTTTCGTTGAGTTCTTGTGGTCAGAGTTTGAGTCGACGGGTGGCGGAGACAGAGTAGGCGCCAGGACGGAAGGCGAGTACCGGGTCGCCTGATCTTTCGACACGGCGCGCCCTTTGTGAGATGCCAAACTCGGCCACCACGCGCCACACAATCACCACCCACGCCGAACGTGACGGGCATCGCCCGCAACATGAGCTCGCGGCCACTGCGGTGGGCGCGTCGCTGAAGGGGACATGCTACAAGTTGACGTGGCGCTACGGATTGTCCTATAGGTCTAGCGGCCACACTTCCCGCAACTCCTCGCTGCAGGATCGTTGGTCACCCGACCGTCCAATGTTAATTGCAAAGAAATCAACAATATTCAGACCGGAAAGCGACAGATCCATCTGGCCCATGGACGTTTTCGCCATGTGTCTCCACACCCGGTCGCCGTTAGCTGGGTATGTAATCGAACTCATCTGGGTTAGGACCGGTCCGACCCTGCTCGCCTTGATCCAGTGCCGTGATCGCATCCATACCCGAACCATCGAGGTCGAAGTCGAACAATTCGAGGTTCGACTTCATACGGTCCGGTGACACCGACTTCGGAAATATGATGTCGCCGCGCTGAATGTGCCAGCGCAACACCACCTGTGCGGGCGTCTTCCCGCGATGGCCGGCGATGCGCTTGATCACCGGGTCGTCGAGCACCTTGCCCTGAGCGATCGGCGACCACGCCTCGGTGGCGATGCCGTGCCCTTTCCGTACGCGCGAACCACTTCGTTCGTGAGATAGGGATGAGCCTCGATCTGGTTGACCGCGGGGCTTCTCTCTCTACAGCGTGATTGACGGTGCTAATGCGTTGTTGCACAACATTTCTTGTTCCTGAGTCGAAACGATGCGCCGGAGAGCGTGGTCGTGGGATACCACAGCTCGCCGACGCACGTCTGAATTGGGCAGGGGCTCCGCCCAACGCGGCACGGTCTGACCGCTACCGGTGCCCGCCCCCACCGCCGTGGAAGCCACCGCCATGGCCGCCCCAGCCGCCGATCAAGAACCCCTCGCCTCCGTAGGGGTCGAAATTACTAACGGCCGGAGGGGAATCGTCGATCTGAACATTGCCGGGCGACTGGCATTCGGTTCCCGCGCCGTCAGCGGTGCAGGACTGCTGAATCGGACCGGGAGCGGCCACGGCAATCGGTGCGGCACCGACCGCCACTGCGACGGCTCCCGCCGCCAACAGCGGTGCGAGGTAGTTCAATTTGATGCGCATTGGTATTCCATCTTCCGTTTACTTAGATCTATTCCAGATCTATGACGTCTTCCAGCATTCCCGTCGAGCGCATCGATGTCGTCCTCGCTGACACCCATCCTTGGTTCCCATCACCTGGAAACGTTGGGTACCTGTCCTCCGCCAGCCCCGTTGGCTGACCGGCAACACTGCATGCGACCGGGTTGGGTCACGACATTTGTTGCGCTGTGAGTGCTCTGTGAGTATGTCGACGAGGCCTGGCGCACCGCCTACCTTCGATGTCATGCACACGACACTTCAGGACGAGAGAATCGCGACGGCCCTCGATCGGATGTACACCACGGCCAACGAACAGCTCCCTCGGTTGCGGGAGGGACGCGACGAGTTCGCGAAGCTCTCCTCGGCGAGCGCCCAGGAGCGCGCCGATGCACTCAGCGAGATCTACATGCCGGTGACCCCGGCGGCCGGCCGACTTCTGTACTCATTGGTGCGGGCGACTCGTCCGACGACGATCGTCGAATTCGGTATGTCTTTCGGCATCTCGGCCATCCACCTAGCTTCCGCGGTGCGCGACAACGGCAGCGGCCGCGTCGTCACCACCGAGCTCAGCGCCGCCAAGATAGCCGCCGCGAAGCAGAATTTCGCCGAGACCGGGTTGGACGACCTGATCACCGTGCTCGAAGGAGACGCGCTCACCACCCTGGCGAGCCTGGATGGACCCGTCGATTTCGTGCTGCTCGACGGGTGGAAAGAGTTGTACCTTCCCGTGATAAAGCTGCTTGAACCACGGCTGTCGGCCGGAAGCCTGATCGTCGCGGACAACACCGAGATGGCCGATACAAAGCCCTATCTCGACTATGTGCGGGACCCCGACAACGCCTACGTGAGTGTCAGCTTCCTGGCGAGGGAGGCGGACAGTATGGAAATCAGCTGTCGCGCGGCGAAATAGCTACTTGTGCTTAGCGTTATCGCGGCCTTCGCATGAGCGGTGCCACTGACGAGTCAACTTTTCAGTCCCGACGGTTAGCAACTGGTCCGCGTGGCTGATTGAGCGCCCACGGTCAGGTTCAAGATCGCTCAGCATGTAGACCGTCTGGATGACCAGCGCGTGTCTGGGCGCCTCGTTTGTTCCGTAATACGGAATTTTCTTTCTGTAGCCATACCGTGGCACACATCACATGAGCAATCTCAAACCGCGGACTCTCACCAGGATTTCGGACGTGGCTGTCCACCGAGTGCGCCTCGGGAGCTTCCAGTTCCATCCTCAGCTGTCAGATCGGCACTTGACAAGACGAGCGGACGGACGTTCACTTATTCCGTAGAACGACATATTTATTCCGCATTACGGAAGACTGTGGGAAGGGCGGTTGATGGCAACGCTGCATGGCGAATTGACGGCGCTGTCCGTGGCGTGGGCTATGGCCGCCCATGCCCTGGTATCACGCCCGGATGCCAGCGGGCGGAAGGTAACGAACCTCCGCGTCGAGTTTGCAGAGAAAGGACTGTCGTGGTGAACGCCACCTACACAGTGAACTGCTCGATCATGCTTACCGATCTGCCCTTGCTCGACCGCCCGCGCGCGGCGCGGGACGCGGGCTTCGAGGCGGTCGAGTTTTGGTGGCCGTTCGAGTCACCCACGCCGTCTGACGCCGAGGTGACCGCTTTTACCCGTGCCATCCAGAACGCCGGTGTCCAGCTGACAGGGCTCAACTTCGCCGCCGGTGATATGCCGGCAGGCGACCGGGGAATTCTGTCCGATCCGTCCACGACGACGGCGTTCCGGGACAGCGTGGATGTCGCCGTCCGTATTGCCGAGACGCTGGGCACTCGCGCCTTCAACGCGCTCTACGGCAATCGTGCCGACGATCTGTCCGCGGCGACCCAGGACGACGTGGCTACCGAGAACCTTGCTTTCGCCGGCCGGGCGGCCGGCCGCATTGGCGCGACGGTGCTCATCGAGCCGGTGAGCGGCGCGCCCCGCTATCCCCTCAAGTCCGCGGTCGATGCGATCCGTGTGATCGACCGGGTGCACGACGAACACGGAGCGGCCAACCTCCGTCTCCTCGCCGACTTCTATCACCTCTACGTCAACGGCGACGACGTACGCGCCGCGATTCGCGACCACGGCGACCAAATCGGGCACGTGCAGATTGCCGACGCACCGGGTCGCGGGGAGCCGGGAACCGGTGAGATTCCACTTGACGGCTATCTCGCGCAACTCTTTTCCCAGGGCTACGACGGGCTACATCGGTCTGGAGTACAAGCCGACCCGACCAGACACCTTTGACTGGCTTCCCCGGGCCGACCGCGGCGTCGCACGGCGTCACTGTCAAGTCACCACTGCACACGCAGAAACGAGGATCCAATGAGCACCATCGCTTTCATCGGGCTGGGCATCATGGGCGGCCCGATGGCAGGCCACCTGGCCCAAGCCGGACACACGGTGATTGGCTACGACCGCTCTCCTGAACGCACCGCAGCGCTGGTGGAGGCGGGCGGCAAGTCAGCCGATTCCATCGAACAGGCCGTCAAGGATGCCGACGTCGTGGCGATCATGGTCCCCGACTCCCCCGACGTGCAAAGTGTGCTGCTGGGAGACAACGGCGTTTTCGCGCATGCCCAGCCCGACACCCTGGTGATCGACTTCTCCAGCATCCGCCCGGACGTCACCGCCGAGTTGGCCCGACTAGGTGCCCAGCGGGGCATACGCGTCATCGACGCACCCGTGTCCGGCGGCGAGCCCGGCGCCAAGAACGCTTCGCTGTCGATCATGGTCGGCGCGTCCGACGACGACTTCGCCGCGGCCAAACCGATTCTCGACATCGTCGGCAAGACCATCGTCCACGTCGGGCCCAACGGTGCGGGCCAAACAGTCAAGGCCGCCAACCAGCTGATCGTGGCCGGCAATATCGAGTTGCTCGCCGAAGCGATCACCTTCCTGCAGGCCTACGGCGTGGATATCGACGCCGCGGTGAAGGTGTTGGGCGGCGGACTTGCCGGCTCGGCGGTGCTCGACCAAAAAGCTCCGAAGATGCTGCAACGCAACTTCGATCCCGGTTTCCGCATCGAGCTGCACCACAAGGACCTCGGCATCGTCACGGCCGCCGCCCGCGAGGCCGGTGTGATTACGCCGCTCGGCGCCGTTGTGGCTCAGCTCATGGCATCCGCTGTCGCCAATGGCGATGGCGCACTGGACCATTCGGGCCTGCTGCTGGGCGTCGAGCGGCTGTCCGGGCATCAGCGGTGACGATGCGCCCTCCATTACCGAATCAGGAAAGTGAGCAGCGAAATGCCACGCATGCGCACGGTCGACGCGGCCGTCAGAATACTAGAAATCGAGGGCGCGACACAGGCATTCGGCCTACCCGGCGCCGCGATCAATCCGTTCTACTCGGCGATGCGCGCGCATGGCGGAATCAAGCACATCCTGGCTCGGCATGTCGAAGGCGCCAGCCATATGGCGGAGGGATACACCCGCGCGGCGGCCGGCAACATCGGCATCTGCATCGGGACGTCCGGCCCGGCGGGGACCGACATGATCACCGGACTGTACTCGGCCACAGCCGATTCCATTCCCATCCTTGCGATAACCGGCCAAGCGCCAGTGAACAAACTGCACAAGGAGGACTTCCAAGCTGTCGACATCGCCGCCATCGCGGCACCCGTCACGAAGATGGCCATGACGGTGCTCGAACCAGGTCAGGTTCCCGGCGCGTTCGCCCAGGCATTTCACCTGATGCGCTCCGGGCGACCGGGACCGGTGCTCATCGATCTGCCCATCGACGTCCAACTGGCCGAGATCGATTTCGACCCAGACGCCTATCAGCCCCTCCCGGTCTACAAGCCCGCGGCAACGCGGACCCAGGCCGCCAAAGCGATTGACATGCTGACGAGTGCTGAACATCCACTGATCGTCGCGGGCGGCGGCATCATCAACGCCGATGCCTCCGAGTTGCTGGTCGAGTTGGCGGAGATCCTTAACGTCCCCGTCGTGCCCACGCTTATGGGCTGGGGGACGATTCCCGATGATCACCGGCTGGCCGCGGGCATGGTGGGACTGCAAACCGCCCATCGTTACGGCAACGCCACCATGCTGGCATCGGACTTTGTCTTGGGAATAGGTAACCGGTGGGCCAACCGACACACCGGCGGTCTCGACACGTATCGCAAGGGACGGCGTTTCGTGCACGTCGATATCGAGCCAACCCAAATCGGCCGGGTCTTCGCCCCCGACCTCGGCATTGTCTCCGACGCGAAGGCGGCGCTTGAGCAATTCGTGGCCGTTGCCAAAGAACGCCGCGCCACCGGCGCGCTACCGGACTGGAGCGCTTGGGTCGAAGACTGCCAACTGCGCAAGCGCACAATGCATCGCAAGACCCACTTCGACGACGTTCCGATCAAGCCGCAGCGTGTCTATGAAGAAATGAACCGCGTCTTCGGCCGCGATACCCGCTACGTCACCGCGATCGGGCTGTCACAGATCGCCGGAGGACAGTTTCTGCAGGTCTTCAAACCGCGCAACTGGATCAACTGCGGTCAAGCCGGACCACTCGGATGGACGGTGCCCGCGGCCCTGGGTGTCGTCGCCGCCGACCCCAACGCCACGGTGGTCGGACTGTCGGGCGACTACGACTTCCAGTTCATGATCGAAGAACTGGCGGTCGGCGCGCAGTTCAACCTTCCGTATGTCCACGTCGTGGTGAACAACTCCTACCTGGGGCTGATCCGCCAGGCGCAGCGCAACTTCGACATGAACTATTGCGTTTCACTCGGCTTCGACAACATCAACTCGCAAGAAGCCGCCCACACCGACATTCCGAAGGGGTACGGCGTCGATCACCTGCGAGTGGTTGAGGGCCTCGGCTGCAAGGCGATTCAAGTGGTCGAGCCTGATGACATCGGTCCGGCTCTTACGCGGGCCCAGCAACTCGCCCACGAGCACAAGGTGCCCGTGGTGGTCGAGGTCTTCTTGGAGAAGATCACCAATATCGCAATGGGTACCGAGATTGACAACCTCGTCGAGTTCAACGATCTCGCCGAATCGATCGCCGACGCACCAGCGGCGGCCGCGCTGCTTATCGACTAGCGTCGGAACCGATCGGGAGGCTACGCCGCCGAGCTAGACCGTGGCTTCTTTGTCGAACTCGGAAGCCAGATCGCGAGCCACTCGCTTCAGCAACGGCGCCACCGTCGTCGCAGACTTCAATGTGACGCGCGATGCCGGGCCCGAGATCGAGATGGCGGTCATTGTGGGTGCATCGGGCACCGGCACCGCGAAGCACCGCACGCCGAGTTCTTGTTCTCCTTCGTCCAGGGCGTAGCCCCGGGACCGGCTCAGCTCAATGTCGCGGATCAGCACTTCAGGAGTCGTGTGCGTGTTCTCCGTCGAGGCCGGCATGCCGGTGCGCTTCAATAGCGCAAGCACGGCGTCGTTAGGAAGCTGCATGAGAAGCGCCTTACCCACTCCCGTGCAATGCGGATAGACACGGCGCCCGACTTCGGTGAACATGCGCATGGCATGAGGGGACGGCACCTGAGCGACATACACAGCCATGTCGTTGTCGAGGACTGCCATATTGGCGGTCTCGCCCGTTCGCTCCACCAGTTCAGCCAGATGCGGTCGCGACCATGCGCCAATGAGCTGCGCTGCGCTCTCGCCTAGACGAATCAGCTTGGGGCCCAACGAGTAGTGCCGGTTAGGGAGTTGCCTCACGTATCCCATGGTCAGCAGCGTACGGGCGATTCGATGGATGGTAGGTTGTGGCAGTTCCGCCCGAGCCGCCAACTCCCCCAACGCAATAGTGCCCCCCGCACTCGCCATGATCTCCAGAAGCTCGAAGGCGCGCTCAACCGATTGAACGCCGCCCTTATTCGGGTCACCAGCCATCGTTTTCTCCGATCCTGTCCTCCAGGCCAGGCGTGACCTCCACATGACGATTTGGCTATTTCGTATCATGAAATCTTTTGCGCAGCAAGGACGCCCTGATGCCTTGGTTCGGGCGCACCCCTCGTTAGTCGGAGCGCCGGCTTGGAGGCCACGGAGGCTAATTACCGTCCTGCATGCCGATCGCCACGTCGGTCGACTTGATCAGCACCGTAGCCGGCTGGCCCACCGTGAGGCCCAGATCCTCCGCGGCCTCCTTCGTGATCGAGGCCGTGACTACCTGTTCCCCGCCGTTCAACCGAACCTGAACGGTGGCCATGACCGCGCCCAAGTGCACCGCGATGATCTCGCCGGGCAACTGATTTCGGATCGACAACCGCATCGGAACTCCTCACACATAGCCGTTGCCGCACACCGGGCGGGAGCGACGACATGACGCTACGACGTTGTCCGGCTTCTAACACCAAGTTCGGTTCCTGCCCACACCCGGTGGTGGCGCCGTCCCGCTCGACGGCACCGGGCACGAACGCGAGGTGCCGATGTCTCGTCTGCGCTACGCCCAACGGTTGCACAAGGCCACTCAGCGGCACCCACCGTTGGGTGCCTGCTGTTCGTCGGAGAGCGCCTGTGTCACGTCCTTTATCCACGTGAGCCCCTTGACCGCTTGCGGCCATCCGAGTGTCGTCACTGCCAAAAACGCGACATGCTCAAGTTCGGCGGCCGTGAGACCTTCGGACAGTCCTCGACGAGCGTGCGAATGGACGGCACCATGCGAGTTCGCTCCGATCGCAAGTGCGAGATGGACAAGCCGCTTGGTTCGTCCATCAAGTGGCCCCGCCTCACTGAGGGCGGCGCCAAGTTGCTGGACGGCGGCCCAGACATCGGGGTGTTCCTTAGCGATGTACTGAGGAGCTGGCGGCAAAGCGACACCAGGATTCTCGGAGAGATCGGTAGGCGATGATCCGCCCATGGGAGGCTCCCTGCTATTAGGGTTCGACATAACGCGTCGGACCGCATTTGGATTGCGCGGTCGATGTTCCGTGCAATGGTGAATTAGCAACGGCCCTCGGCTGGGTCCGAGGGATGAGGCTGCCCATGAGTCTGATCTTAGGAGTGTCGCTCATCGCGCCGAGGGTTCCAGCGTCCATCTTCGATCATGTCGACCGGATAACACCTCGTGGCCAAACATCGCTCCGCTGCACAACCCGTCAATCTCAGGTCACCATCCCCTTCCGTAATACGGAAGTGAAATGTTGACTGGCGGAATAGGTGATTCGCTCGCCTCTGGGCCCATTTGAGAGCCACCGCTCGAATTTGGCGGCACCACGCGTCCCGGCGCGTCGGCAACGATTCGCTGGCAAATGTCCACCCGTCCGGTGGGGGATCAGTTGGACGATGAATCCTGCCGGTGACGGATCCGACCTGTTGACAGTCGATGTGACCTGTGCCATTGTGAAATTCACGAAATTATAATTCCGTATTGTGGAATACATGACCTCGTAGGCGCTTGGTCAAGGAGCTGGTCATTTTGCGAGGTTTCCCAACGCCCATGGTTTTGCGGTGGAACGGTGGGGGGTACAGCAAGTTATCCCTGCATGGAAGCGGTGGGAAGAGCTTCATCGAACTTCTCACGCTGCCGGCGCTGCTGGATTGAGTGGGGCGATGACCATGACAACGACCTATCTGGACCTGGTCACAGAGAAGGCCACCGGCCGGGTCACCGACGAGGTGCGCCGAGAGATCGGCGGATTGGTCAGCGAAGGGGGCCTCATCTTCGAGCCGGCTCAGCTTCGCACCTATGAATGCGACGGGCTGACCGGCTTCCGGGTGGTTCCGGCGCTGGTTGTGCTGCCGGCGAGCACCGAGGAGGTCGCCGCGGTTGTGCGGGTCTGCGCCCGCGAACGGATTCCGTTCGTCGCCCGCGGTGCGGGTACCGGCCTGTCCGGCGGTGCGCTGCCCGTCGCTGACGGCATTGTCATCGGGCTGGCCCGGATGAGGGAGATCCTCTCCGTCGACGCGCAGAACCAGCGCGCGGTCGTCCAACCGGGCGTGACCAACCTCGGCATATCCGCCGCCGTGGCCCCCCAGGGGCTGTACTTCGCTCCCGACCCGTCGAGTCAGGTCGTCTGCACGATCGGGGGAAACGTGGCAGAGAACTCGGGCGGCGCGCACTGCCTGAAGTATGGCTTCACCACCAACCACGTCCTCGGGCTCACGATGGTGTGCGCCGACGGCAGCGTGGTCACCCTGGGCGGCGACTCACTGGACCAGGTCGGGCCGGACCTGCGCGCCGTGGTCGTCGGCTCGGAAGGCACCATCGGCATTGTCACCGAGGTCACCGTGCGATTGCTGCGCAAGCCCGAGGAGATCCGCACGCTGGTCGCCGACTTCCCCGACGCGGGGCAGGCGGGCAACGCGGTCAGCGACATCGTGTCGGCCGGCATCATTCCGGCCGCCGTCGAGATGCTGGACTCGCTGGCGATCGAAGCGTGTGAGAAGGCGACCGGCGCCGGCTACTCGGTCGACACACCCGCCGCGCTGGTGGTTGAGCTCGACGGCGTCGGGGTGGAGGTGGACGCGGAGTTCGAACGGGTGCAGCGGATTTGTCGGGACAACCAGTCCACGCATATCCGGATCGCCGAGGACCCGAGCGAACGCGCGCTGATCTGGAAGGGCCGCAAGGCCGCCTTCGCCGCGATGGGTCGGATCAGCCCGGACTACTTCGTCCAGGACGGGGTCATCCCGCGGACCAAGCTCGGCGCCACGCTCACCCGCATCGGGGAGATGTCACGGGCGGCGGGGCTGCGGGTAGCCAACGTGTTCCATGCCGGCGACGGCAACCTGCACCCGCTGGTGCTGTACGACAGCACGGTCGAAGGCCAGGCCGAGCAAGCCGAGCACCTGGCGACCGCGATCGTCGAGCTGTGCGTGGAGCAGGGCGGTTCGATCACCGGTGAGCACGGCGTCGGCAGCGACAAGGCCTGCTCGATGCCGAAGATGTTCACCGAGTCGGACCTGACCGTGATGGCGCTGGTGCGCCGCGCTTTCGACCCCGAAGGCGTGTGCAACCCGGGCAAGGTGCTGCCCACCCCGCGGCTGTGCGGTGAGCGCCCAGGCCCGTGGCGGCCGCACCCGCTCGAGCAAGCCGGCGTGATCGAACGGTTCTGAAGGGAGCGACGAGAGGTGACCGCCAGCACATCCACACCGGCAGGTTCGACGGTTCAACGGCCCACCAGCGTCGACGAGGCCGTCAAGGTGCTGCGCGACAGTCGGGGCAGTGTGCTGTTTCGAGGCGCAGGCACGAAGATGAGCTGGGCCGGCCGCCCGCAGGACCCGGATCTAGTGCTGGAGACCGGCGGCCTGGACCGGCTGCTCGACCACAACCCCGCCGACATGACCGCCTCGGCGCAAGCCGGCATGCCGTTGCGCGCCCTGCAGGACCTGCTCGCCGAGGCCGGGCAATGGCTTGCGCTCGACCCGCCAACCGAACCCGACGGAGCGACCCTGGGCGGGCTGCTCTCAACCGGCGAGTCCGGCCCCCGTCGGCTGCGGTACGGCGCGCTGCGTGACCTCGTGATCGGCGTCACGCTCGTGCTTCCCGACGGGGCGGTGGCCCACGCGGGCGGGCACGTGATCAAGAACGTGGCCGGCTACGACCTCAGCAAGATGATGTACGGGTCGCTGGGCACGATCGGATTGATCGCCGAGGTGGTGCTCCGGCTACACCCGCGACCGGAGACGAGCGCCACCGTCGTGATGCCATCGTCGGTCCAGGAGGCGACCGCGCGCAGCCTCGACCTGCTCGCGTCGCCACTGGAACCCTCTGCCGTCGACTGGGTCGGCGACCCCCGCGGGGGCGGATCGACGGGCCGGCTGGCCGTGCGGTTCGAGGGCACCGCCGCCGGGGTGGCGGCGCAGACGGCGGCGCTGAGGGATCGGCTGGACGGAGCCGCGCCGGACGCGTTGGCCAACACGGATGAGGCCGCGCTGTGGCGGGAGTACGCCGGCGCCCACCGGGCCGAGCCGGGCCAGAGCACGGCGTTCGCCGGCACGCTGGCCGGCCGGTTGACCGCCGTCGCCGAGGCGCTCGCCGGCGCGGCCGACGCCGCCGGGGTGGACGTCTCGCTGGCCTCCCACAGCGCACTCGGGCTGCACACCGCTCGATTTTCCGGACCGCCGGCGCAACAGGCGGCGGCGTTCGACCGCTGGCGCCGCGAGGTTCTGGCCCTCGGCGGCACCGTGCTGCTGCGGGAACGTCCCGCCGAGATGAACGCGGTCGTCGACGCGCTCGGTCCCGCACCCACAACCGTCAGTCTCCTGCGTGCCTTAAAAGAACGGCTGGATCCCGACGGCCGCTGCGCCCCCGGCCGCCTGGCCCCTTGGCTGTGACCCACCCAACCCATGGAGTTTCGCCGATGACCACTGAGTCGACCGACCGCCGCGACGGTGATGAGAGCTCGCGCGAAGAGCATCGGGCTGAGGACCAGCGCGTACACGTAGAGCACGCGCCCGACAACCTCGGCATCTTCGACGCGCACAACCCGCCGGCCGACGAGCGGATCTCCGACTGCGTGCACTGCGGCTTCTGCCTGCCTACCTGCCCGACCTACACGCTGTGGGGCGAGGAGATGGACTCCCCGCGGGGGCGGATCTATCTGATGAAGCTGGGCAAGGAGGGCTCGGTCCCACTCGACGACATCTATGCCCAGCACTTCGACGCGTGCCTGGGCTGCATGGCATGTGTGACGGCGTGCCCGTCCGGCGTGAGGTACGACGAGTTGATCGAGGCCGTGCGCCCCCAGCTGGAGCGCAACTACCGGCGCAGCCTTGCCGATCGCCTGTTCCGGGGGATGATCTTCCAGCTCTTCCCGTACCCGACCCGGCTGCGCGCCGCCGCCGTCGGGGGTGCACTCTACCAACGGGTGGGCGGTCGCTACCTGCTGGAGCGCAGCGGGCTGCGCAAGCGGCTGCCAGCGCGGCTGCAGGCGGTCGAGGAGCTGATGCCGCCGGCACGGCTGCGCGGCCTGACCCGGCGGCTGCCCACGTTCATCCCGGCCCAGGACACTGTGCGACGGCGCCGCGTCGCCATGCTGGAGGGATGCGTCCAGCGGGTGTTCTTCCGCGACGTCAACGAGGCAACGGCGCGCGTCCTCGCCCGGGAAGGCTGCGACGTGATTGTGCCCCGCGCGCAGCGGTGCTGCGGCGCGCTCAGCGAGCACGCCGGCAGGGAACCGGAGGCGCTGGAAAGGGCCCGTCGACTGATCGACGTCTTCGAAGATGCCGACGTGGACGCCATCGTGGTGAACGTGGCAGGGTGTGGCTCCACGATGAAGGAGTACGGCCGGTTGCTGCGCGACGACCCGAGGTACGCCGAACGGGCGGCGGCGTTCTCGGCGAAGGTGCGCGACATCTCGGAGGTGCTCGCCGACCTGGAGCCGGTCGCGCCGCGGCACCCGATCGAGGCACGGGTCGCCTACCACGACGCCTGTCACCTCGCGCACGGCCAGCGCGTCCGGCTCCAGCCGCGGGCGGTGCTGCGGACCATCCCGGGTCTGGAGGTGACCGACATCCCGGAGGCCGAGATCTGCTGCGGTTCGGCCGGCATCTACAACATGGTGCAGCCCGACGCCGGTGCCGAACTGGGACGGCGCAAGACCGCCAACGTCATGTCGGTCGGACCGGACGCGGTGGCCACCGGCAATCCCGGATGCCTCCTGCAGTTACGGCGGTATCTGCCCGGCACCGTGCCGATGTTCCATCCCATTCAGCTCGTCGACGCGTCGATCCGGGGAGTCGACCCTATACAGGCCCGCGAGCGGCGCGCCGCTGTAAGCTACGACGCGCGGACGCCGGAACCGGGCCGGTTCTGACCCCCTCAGCGAGGAGTTGGCCGATGCGTGTGGTCGTGGCGCCGGACAAGTTCAAGGGCAGCCTCACCGCGGCGGAGGCCGCCGAGGCCATCGGTGAGGGGCTGCGGCACGGCAGGCCGGGGGTTGATGTCGTCCTGGCTCCGGTCGCCGACGGCGGTGACGGCACCGTCGACGCCGCCGTGGCTGCCGGCTATGACCGGGTCAGCACCACTGTCGCCGGCCCGACGGGGCAACCGGTGACGGCGAGCTTCGCGGTATCGGGCGACACCGCCGTCGTGGAGATGGCCGAGGCGTCCGGGCTGCGCCGGTTGCCGGGCGGGCGGCCCGCGCCGTTAACGGCGACCACGTTCGGCGTCGGCGAGCTGATACGGGCCGCACTGGAACGGGGCGTCACGCGGGTTGTACTCGGCGTCGGCGGAAGTGCGACCACCGACGGCGGCACGGGGATGGCCCGTGCGTTGGGCGTGCGATTTCTCGACGCCGATGGTCGTGACCTGCCCCCGGGAGGCGCCGCCCTGCGCCGGCTGCACACGATCGACATGGCCGGCCTCGACCCGCGGCTGCGCGCCGTCGAGGTCGTCGTGGCCAGTGACGTCGACAACCCGCTGATCGGGCACCGCGGCGCGGCGGCGGTGTTTGGGCCGCAGAAGGGGGCCGGCCCGGCCGACGTCGAAGAGCTGGAGCAGGCGCTGAGCCAACTGGCGTCGGTGATCGCCCGGCAGCTCGGGGTGGACCTGGCCGGCCTGGCGGGCGCGGGCGCGGCGGGCGGCACCCCGGGCGGCGCGGTGGCGTTCCTGGGCGCCTCCATCGTGTCCGGCATCGACCTGTTGCTCGACCTGGCCCACTTCCCCACCGCGGTGCGCACCGCCCGGCTGGTGATCACCGGAGAGGGCTCCCTCGACCAGCAGAGCCTGGCCGGCAAAGCGCCGTGGGGCGTGGCGCAGGCCGCGGCGCGGGCGGGCGTCCCGGTCGTCGCGCTCGTCGGCCGGTCCGCGCTGGCCGACGAGGAGGCCCGGGCGGCCGGCTTCGCCGAGGTGCACGCGCTGACACAGCTCGAACCCGACCTGGAGCGCTGCCAGCGGGACGCGTCGACCCTGTTGCAATCGCTCGCCCGGCGCCTCGCCCAAACCTCGCCGCAGTTTCGCGCGGCCGAGGCGGATGGGTCCGATGACCAACCGGCGGCGCCGACCGACTCAACCCAGTCCCGTTGACGGATCGATTGGTAAGGGGAACAGATGTTCACGCAACAGCTCGCGCCGGTGGCCGGCAGCCTGACCGCGTCGGCGCTCATTGCCCTGCTTCCGCTGATCACGATCTTCATCCTGCTCGGTGTGTTCCGGATCAAGGCGCACTTCGCCGGCCTGGCCTCGCTGGCCGTGGCCGTGATCGTGGCGATCATTGCGTTCAAGATGCCGGTGGGACTGGCACTGCTGTCGGGCACCGAGGGCGCCGTGTTCGGCCTGTTCCCGATCATGTGGATCGTGTTCAACGCGCTGTGGGTCTATCAGCTCACCGTGGTCAGCGGCCGCTTCGAGGATCTGCGCGAGTCGTTCAACCTCATCTCGGCCGACCCGCGCATCATGTCGGTGCTGATCGCGTTCTGCTTCGGCGGCCTGCTGGAGGCGCTGGCGGGCTTCGGCGCCCCCGTGGCGATCACCGGCGTGATGCTCATGGCGATCGGCTTCTCCCCCTTCCGCGCCGCCGCGATCGTCCTGCTGGCCAACACCGCGCCCGTCGCGTTCGGCGCGATCGCCACCCCCATCCTCACGGCGGCCACGCTGACCAACATCCCCGCCTCCGAGATCGGCGCAGTGGTCGGCCGGCAGACCCCCGTGCTCGCGCTGTTCGTGCCGCTGATCCTGGTCGCCCTGGTGGACGGGCGGCGCGGCCTGCGCCAGACCTGGCCGGCTGCGCTCGTCTGCGGGGTCAGCTTCGCGCTGGCCCAGTTCGTCAGCTCCAACTTCATCTCGGTCGAGCTGACCGACATCATCGCTTCGCTGGTCGCCGTCGGGGCCACGATGGCGTTCCTGCGGGTGTGGCAGCCGTCGGGCACCGAGGAGGCGATCAGCGACCTGCGGGCCGCGACGGCAGAGGCCGAGGACGTCCCCGGGGCCGGCGGCGTGACCCCGGCCGGCCGCGCCGGCGGCCGGTCCGAAACCCCCGGCGGACCCGATCGGACCGGCGGCACGTCCGCTGGATCAGCCGTTGCGACACCGGCGGAATCGACCCGCGAGCTGACCGCGGGACGGATCATGATGGCGCTGGTGCCGTACCTCATCGTGATCGCGGTCTTCTCGATCGCCAAACTGTTTGGGCCGGTCAAGACCTTCCTCGTCGGCACCGACGTGAAGATCGAGTGGCCCGGGCTGCACGGCAACGTGCTCAGCGCCGCCGGCAAGCCGATCACGTCGACCATCTACAACTTCCAGTGGCTCTCCTCGCCCGGCAGCCTGCTGGTGCTATGCGGGATCCTTACCGCGATCTGCTACCGGATGAGCCCGGCAGTGGCCGCGCGGGAGTACTTCACCACGGCGTACAAGCTGCGCTGGGCGTTCCTCACCGTGGCATCGGTGCTCGCCCTGGCGTACGTGATGAACCAGTCCGGCCAGACGCTGACGATCGGCAACTGGATCGCCGCGACGGGCGCCTTCTTCGCGTTCCTGTCGCCAGTCCTCGGCTGGCTCGGCACCGCGGTCACCGGGTCGGACACGTCGGCCAACGCGCTGTTCGCCACCCTGCAGCAGGCCGCCGCGGAGAAAGCCGGGTTGGACCCGACCCTGCTCGTGGCCGCCAACACCACCGGCGGCGTGGTCGGCAAGATGATCAGCCCGCAGAACCTCACGATCGCCGCGACAGCCGTGGGCATCCCGGGCCGCGAGGGCGACCTGTTCCGGTACTTGATCCGGTGGAGCCTTGGAATGATCCTGTTCATGTGCGTGCTCGTGTACCTGCAATCCACCCCGGTGCTCGGCTGGATGCTCTGAGGGGGTTGTCGATGCAAGGGAGGATGTCATGGCCAAGTATCTGGTAGTGGCGCACGAGACGGTCACCAACCCCGAGTTGCTCGACCAGTTGCGCGCCCTTCAAAAGGACGACGAGCAAGCGGAATTCGTCCTGCTGGTGCCGGCAACGCCAGTGCGTCACCTGCTGCGGCGCGGCGACGAGCACGACGCGGAGGTGATGGCGGGCAAGCGGGCGGACAAGGCACGGTCGATGTTCGCGCGGAAGGACATCCACTTGGCGGGTACGCGAGTTGGCGCGGCGTCACCGGCGGACGCGGTCGACGACGAGCTGCGGGAGAACCCCGGGTACGCCGGTGTGGTCATCTCCACCTTGCCAAAGGAGAAGTCGCGTTGGCTACGGATGGACTTGCCGCGGATCGTCGAATCCCGGCATCGCCTGCCGGTGTACCACGTGCAGGCGCGACCCGAGTGGTCGGCCGGGGACTTGCCCTGACCGTCGCGAACCCCGCATGCCCTCGGTTTGCGCAGTTTCCCAAGCTATTCCGATGCTGGTCGCGTCGGCAAACAGTGGCGGAATCGGATTACTCCACGATCAGGACATCGAGCGTGCGGGGTCCATGAACTCCCTCGACACGCTCGAGTTCGATGTCGCTCGTCGCGCTTGGCCCCGAGATAAAGGTCAACGGTTGCAGCGGGTTCAGGGCGGCGAAGCCTTGCGGCACCGTGTTGACGACCTGCTCAGCGAGTACCACGCAGATGTGGTGATCGGGAATCAGCGTTAACGCGCGGCGGCCCTGCGCCTTCCCGGCGTCCAGCACGATGGTGCCGGTTGCCGCGATACCCAGCGCACAGCCGGTCACGACCGCGGCGGCCTCCTCGAGTCGCGCGGTAGACAATGGCTCGGCCGGGTCGTCCTTCACAGCGTTGACACCGTCAACCCAAGCGGCCGGTAGGTCCGCGGGGACCACCACCATGTCGCCGTCGGCTACCAAAGACTTGACCGTGCCACCGATCGCGTCGGCGTCAATCCGCATCACCTGGGCGCGGTAGTCGGCGACCGTCTCGGCGAAACGCGCGACATCGCCACGCCCAGTGAGGGGTTCGCGGTCGTAGTCGCGCGGGACCACCACCGGTGCGGGTGGCGCCGCGGCCAACGCCGCCCGGATCCGCCCGAGCACTGTGGCCTTGGCGTTGTCATCACCAATCATCGACGTTCTCCGCGTGTTCTCGCCCACCATTGCCGGAAGCTTTCCTTCGGTGGCTCCGGAAGATCACGGCTGGCAGTCCACCGTGAACCGGGCCACGGCAGGGCGGTGATGCGGTGATTGGAGTTGGCGATGATTCGGCCGGCGGCCAGCCCCTTTTCCGCCATCGAGAAACGGCGCGGCGACCGCATTGCCCATGCCGCCGCTTTCATCGCCAAGTCCTGGCCGCTTGGCACGCCACCACGTTCCGCATCAACTTGCTTGGCGCGCAGGTGAACCAAGATCGACGGGATATCGATGCGGACGGGGCAGGCGTCGAAACAGGCCCCGCACAACGATGAGGCATACGGCAACGATGCGTTCGGATCGTCATGTCGGTGAGTACCGGTCAGCTGCGGGCTCAGGATTGCCCCGATCGGACCTGGATACACCGACCCGTATGCGTGGCCGCCGGTGTGTTCGTACACCGGACACACGTTGAGGCACGCGCTGCACCGGATGCAGTGCAGCGCGGCGCGTCCCACCCCGTCGGCGAGCACCGCGCTTCGCCCGTTGTCCAGCAACACCAGATGAAACTCCTCGGGCCCGTCTCCGAGGTGCACTCCGGTCCACATCGACGTGTACGGGTTCATCCGTTCCGCCGTGGAGGACCGAGGCAGCAGTTGCATGAACACCTCGAGGTCGGCGAAAGTCGGGAGGAGCTTCTCGATGCCCATCACGGTGATCAAGGTCTTCGGCAGGGTCAGGCACATCCGCCCGTTCCCCTCGGACTCCACCACCGCAAGCGTGCCGGTTTCTGCGATACCGAAGTTGGCGCCGCTGACGGCAACCCGTGCAGAAAGGAATTTGCGCCGCAGGTGTTTCCGTGCGGCCATCGCAAGGTCCCGCGGCTCGTCGGTCAGCTCGCCGACCCCGGGCATCTCGCGTAGGAAAATCTCTCGGATCTCGGCACGGTTGCGATGTATCGCCGGCACCAGGATGTGGCTGGGCCAGTCGTGGCCGAGCTGGACGATCAGCTCAGCCAGGTCGGTCTCGATCGCGGCGATGCCCTCGGCCTCCAGGTGCTCGTTGAGGCCGATCTCCTGGGTCGCCATCGACTTGACCTTCACCACCTCATCTGCCCCGGTCGCCCGGATCAGGCCGGTGACGATGCGGTTGGCTTCATCGGCGTCACGTGCCCAGTGCACCACGCCGCCGCGCGCGATGACGTTGCGCTCCAGCTGCTCAAGCAGTTCGGGCAAGCGCGCCATTACGTCCTGTTTGAGGGCGCTACCGGCCAGGCGCAGCTGCTCCCAGTCGGCGCATTCGCTCACCGCCGCAAGCCGTTTGCCCCGGATGGTACGGGTGGCCTTGCCAACATTGTGGCGCATTTGAGTGTCGGCCAGGGCCCGGCGAGCCGCCCGCGGAAACGGCTCTGTCCCGCGTAGGTTGCCGGTACCGGGCGTGCCCAGAAATGTGGTCATCGTGCACCCCCTGCCGTTATGCGCGCGGTTTCGTCTGTGGCGGCGAGGATTTCGGCCAAGTGAACTGTGCGAACCCCCGATCGGATCCGGCCGAGCCCGCCACCTATGTGCATCAGGCACGACGAGTCGCCGGCAGTGCACACCTCGGCTCCGGTTTCGACGACGTTGGTCATCTTGTCAGCGAGCATGGCGGTCGATGTGTCGGCATTCTTGATCGCGAACGTTCCGCCGAAGCCGCAACAGGAGTCGGCCATCGGCAGGTCGACAAGGGTTAATCCCCGCACGTGACGCAGAAGTTCCAATGGCTTATCGCCGACGCGCAGCATTCGAAGCGAGTGGCAGGTGGGGTGGTAGGTCACCGAGTGTGGGTAATAGGCGCCGACGTCGCGAACGCTGAGCACATCGACAAGCAGCTCGGATAACTCGTAGGTGCGCGAGGCGACGGCCTCGGCACGGTCCGCCAAAGCCTCGTCGCCCGCGCGCCGTGCCACCATCGCGTGCTGGTGGCGAACCGAGCCGACGCACGATCCAGAGGGTGCGACCACTGCGTCACAATTGGCGTCCTCGAACACCTCGACGTGATGACGCACCAACGCCGTCGCCTCGCCCTGATAGCCGGTGTTGATGTGCATCTGGCCACAACACGTCTGTCTTGCGGGAAACACGACCTCGTGGCCGAGTCGCTCTAGCAGTTGCACGGTCGCGATAGCGACCTGCGGAAACAACGCATCCGCAAGACAGGTGGCGAAAAGGGCAATGCGCATCGGGCCTCCCAAGTGGGCAATGATCGGACCGTGGCCTGAGGTGATCCCACCACATCACGCACCCCGGTATCGGGCATTGACTAAGCGAGAACGACGGCCATGATGGTTCTTCGACTGCATTTCTTGTTGTGAACAGCTGTGCTAGGGGTGCCCGAGCGGGCGCCATACGTCAAGCTGATTGTTCGCGGGATCCGATTGGCGCGGTGACGTCGAGCGCGGTCCCGTGTCCCGGATTACTCGTAATTCGCAACTGCCCGCCGATCGCTTCGATCCGATCGTTGAGGCCTACAAGTCCTGAGCCCTTGCGGGAGTCAGCCCCACCGATTCCGTCGTCGCGGATAGTCAGGCGCAGTTCCGCATCGGTGGTTTGCGCGCGGATGTTCACCTCTGAGGCCTTGGCGTACTTGGCGGTGTTCGCCAGCGCCTCGGCCACCACATAGTAGGCGGCCACCTCGATAGGCTCGGGCAACCGTCGATCGATCACGACGTCGAGGCTGACCGGAACGGCTGAGCGGCGAGCCAGCGCCTTCAGTGCCGGGGCAAGTCCGCCCCTCGATAGGACAGCCGGATGGATCCCGCGCGAGATCTCTTGAAGCTCTTTGGAAACCGCACCCAAACCGGAGAGGACGTCGGACAGTTCGTCATTGAGCACATCGAGTTCGGCCGGCACGGAATCCTGTGCCATCCGCAGTTTCATGCCGAGCGAGACGAGCCGTTGTTGGGCGCCATCGTGCAGATCCCGTTCCAAGCGTCGCCGCGCATCATCGGCGGCCGCGACTATCCGCGCCCGCGAGGCGATCAGCTCGGCGCTGGTGGTGGAGGCGGCGATCGCCGTGGCGATGAGATCGGCGAACTCGGCGATGCGCTCCTCGGTGTCAGGGGGCAGCGGCTCAGGTCGCGCCGAGCCGACGACCGCTAAACCCCATGCACGTTCATCGACGACGATCGGGGCGCCCACCCGCGAGTGCATGCCCAGCTCACGCATGCGCGCGGCCATCGCACCGGCGACGCCGTCAAAGCTATCCATCCGAGCGGTACGGCCCGCGCGAAATACCCTCCCGGCGATGTTGTCGCCCTCCAAGGTGACGCGCTCACCGACGGGCATGCCCTCCACGCCCGGTTCCGCGTAGGAGGCGACAACGACGACCGCCGCGCCGTCGACTTCATAGCGGAAGACCTCTGCACTATGCACATTCAGGCATCGGGCCATCTCCTCGGCCACCGCCGCGAACACCTCCGACGGGCTGACCCCGCGCGCAACCAACGTGGCGACCCGCCGCAGCGCGGACTGCTGTGTGACCAGCACACCGAGCCGGTCGCGGCTGGCCTGCAGTTCGGCGCGAGCGGTGGCATTGGCAATCGCGGTTGAGACCAGTTCGGCGAAGTCGGCCATGCGCGCCTCGGTGTCCGGCGGCATGGGCTCGTCGACCGAGCCCGCGGTGGCCGCGCCCCACAGCCCGCCGCCGACGACGATGGGGACTGCCACGATCGATTGCACGCCCAGCTCACGCATCAGTTCGGCGCCGGCACCGGTGGCGTTCTCTTGGCTGTCCATCCTGGCCGCACGACCGGTGCGAATCACTCTCGTATGGACGTTGTCTCCCGCCAGGGCTAAGCGCTCCCCGAAGGGTACCAATGCCTTGATTTCGGCTGGGACGGATGCGAGGGCGACCATCGCAACGGTATCTCCGTCATAGCGGGACACCGCAGCGCCGGCCACATTCAGGCATCGCCCCATCTCGTCGGCCACCGCGGAGAACACCTCTTCGGAGCTGACCTCTTGCGCGACGAGCGTCGCCACCCGGCGCAACCCTGACTGCTGCTCGGCGAGCGCCTCGAGCTTGGCCTGCGCCTGACGCAGCTGGTCCTGCTCACGGCGGCGGTCGGTCACATCACGGCCAGCGATGTAGAAGATGCCGCGATGCGACGTGATGGCCCACTCGATCCAGCGCCGCGAGCCGTCGTTGCGGATGGCTCGAATCTCATAACGCGCAGGCTCATCGCCGCCGGAAAGCCCATCCAGCACGGCGCGCGCACGATCGCGATCCTCGGGGGCGACGACGTCGAGGTACGGCCGAGATTCCAATTCGGCGAATGTGTAGCCGAGGGTGCGCTCGAAGGCAGGATTGACCATGATCACCCTGTCGCGGCGGGTGATGCACAACATGTCTGACGACAGTGCGAAGAATCGCTCCAGCGCTTCACGGCTCGAAGTCAGCGCCTCGTTGATTTGTTCGCGGTCGTGTGCGGCGGCAAGCAGTGCTTCCAGGGAGGGCACCACCCGCTGCCTCAGACGCTGCTGGGTCGCCCTAGGGAGATCGGTCGGCACCACGAGGGCGCCGAGCACGGTCTCGCCGTCACGCAAGGTGATCGCCGAGTGCCCTTCGTCCCCGGTAACGTCCTCCAGCTCGAGCTTCGCGAATCTCAACTTCAGCGCCTGCGCGAGGTGTTCGCCGGCGCGATCCAAGGCCGATCGCAAGTCGGTGGCGCGCAGCATCAGCCGAGCCAACTCGGCTGCCAGGTCGGCCTCGCGGCGTCGTTCGGCCTGGACCACACGCGCCGCGACGAGACCGGCGCCAAAATTGGTCAACAACGCAACAACCATGAGCGCAGCCATGCCCCCACCGAGCGGATCCTGCGGATGCGTTTTCCAGAGAAGAATGGCCAACACGGCCTCGGCCGCGACGGCGACGGCGGCCAGTGCGATCACCAGTCCAAGCGCCGTCGAGGGCATTGTCGGCCACGGCCAGCGGGCCCGAATTGCTCGCGGGCGTGTCTCGACGGTTCCCAGCTCGCGAGGCAGCCGCGACCGCGTTGGCGGCATCTGGTCAGTATCTCTCTTTCGTTGGTCGAGATACCAAGAAGACCACCGAGCCGCTTGGCCCGTTATTCGAAGACGCCGTCCTATGTCTGCGCGAAAAGCAGCCACCGTGTCGGGTGGGTATCGCGGCGACGGTGGTGCGCCCACTGATCTCCGGGAACCGAACCGCGGCTTGGGAGCCGGGTCGACGAACCGCGCGAACGCACGCGAAACCACATCGGCCGCCATCGGTTTGGACAGATCGGCCCTTCGTCAGCGTTGCCGGTCGACGTCGATGATGGCGTCGGCGAATTCCCGTGGTGCCTCTTGGGGGACGTTATGACCGATGCCGTCGAGCACGCGATGCGAGTACCTGCCGGTGAACAGCTTGCGGTAGGCGGCGCCGTCCTTGGCCGGCCCGTCGAAGTCGCTGGAGATCGTGATCGTCGGCACGGTGATGGGCGGCTTGACGGCGAGTTGGCGATCGAGATCGTCGTATTGCGGTTCCCCTGGGGCCAGGCTGAGCCGCCACCGGTAGTTGTGGATGACGATGTCGACGTGGTCGGAGTTGTCGAAGGCGGCGGCGCTTCTGTCGTACGTCTGGTCGTCGAACTTCCACGTGGGTGAGGCAAGTTTCCAGATCAGCTTGTTGAAGTCGTAGGTGTTCTGCCGGTATCCGAGCTCTCCGCGATCGGTCGAGAAGTAGTACTGGTACCACCAGCCGTATTCGGCCTGGGGCGCAAGGGGTTTCTGGTTGGCGACGAGATCGACGATGATGTAGCCGCTCACCGACACCAGGGCCTGGCAGCGCTGCGGCCACACCGCGGCGATGATGTCGGCGGTTCGGGCTCCCCAGTCGAATCCGCCGACGATGGCTTTCGGGATTTTCAGCGCATCCATGAACGCGATGACGTCGAGGGCCAGTGCGGCCTGTTGACCGTTGCGAAAGGTTGTGTCGGACAGGAAGCGGGTGCTGCCGAAGCCGCGGAGGTAGGGAACGATGACCCGGTAGCCCTCCGCCGCCAGCATCGGCGCCACGTCGACGTAGCTGTGGATGTCATAGGGCCAGCCGTGCAGCAGAAGGACGACCGGACCATCGGCGGGCCCGTCTTCGGCATACCCGACGTTGAGCACGCCCGCATCGATCGCCTTGAGGGCCTTGAACGTCGTTCGGCCCGTCGGCGCCGGTGGTGGGCTCGTCGGCGGCGAACACGCGGCCAGCGAAGTCGCCGCCACCGCGGCACCGACCGCCCGGGAGAACTCACGTCTGGTGATCACGGTGGTTCCTTCCTGCGTCACTGCATACTCGCGAGCTAAGAATGGACTTGCATGCCCGGCATGACTTCCCGCTTCACGAACCGGCGCAGAGTCGCTGAATTGCCGACTTCGCGACACAATTCAACGGCGGCCGCGGCGGCCTTCACGTCATCGGGGTGCGACAGCATGTTGGCGTGAATCTCGATGGGGTCCAGTGGGTTTGATCCCGTCAGCCGCAGGTACCCGCGGCTCTTCGGACGCACCACGCCGGCGAACAACGTTCACCCGAACTCCGGAAGCCCGTACCGTGCGATGTTCTCCGCGCTGGCCTTTTGGCGCCTCGGCTTGGCATGTCTGCAGATCCGGGGACTCCAGACTCAGAACTTCACCAGTGGGCTACCGCTGACGAACTCGTAGACGAAGTTCACGAAGAAGAACCCGAAGAACAGGAAATTCAGCACCAGAATCAGGTAGTGCCACGGCCGCGGTCGGGCCGGTTTGGGCAGCTTGGAGTTCAGGTACATCAACATGAACGGGAACATCAGGGCGCCGAGGTTCGACATGTTCGCCGAGATCTGCACCAGCCGCACGGGTGTGGTCAGGTGGATCGCGCCGGCGATGACCACAAGCACGAGCAACATGTAGGGGTAGTAGAACTTGCGCGGATCGTCCTCGAGCAGCCGGCGCAACCGTGGGCTTGTCGCGTGGGCGGCGTCGGTGAAGTTGCGCACGAGCGCCTCGAAGATGCCCAACTGCGTGGAGAACAGGATGAGCACCCCGACCACGAGCATCAGGTAGAACATGCCCGTCCCGTACTGTTCGCCAAGCTTCTCCGCCGTGAACGTCGACACGTTCCCCGTCGTCGGCTTCTCCCCGGTGGTGGCGACGATGTGTGCCATCAGGATGGTGGGCAGCAGCATCCCGAGCATCGCGCCGCAGAAGAACACCAACCACTGGTCGACGAGCAGCAGCCGGTACCAGCGCTTCCACCTGGACGCGTTCTCCGGCGTGTCCCGGAAGGTCACGCCGACCGGGAGTATCTCCTGGCGCTGGCCGCGCAGCCCGGCGATGAAGCCCACCCGGTGGCCCATTCCGTAACCCTTGTCCCGGTAGTGGGCCATCGCGTACCAGTTGAGGCCCGACGCGAGCGCCGTGAACCCCGCGAGCGCGCCGAGGGTGGTCGCGGTGATGCCGGCCGGTGGTGCCGCGGGGGTGAGCAGGCCGCGGATTCCCTCCCACCACACGGATGCCGGCACGATGGCGATGTCGACCACGATCAGGACCGCCAGCAACGTGCCGACGATGACCCAGTTGCTCAGCTCGAGCGCGCGAGAGATCTTGCGGGCCAGCACAGTGATCAGGAAAACCACGAACAGCAGGCCGATCGCCAGCAGCCTGGTGTACTCGAGCTCGTCGGGCCGGTGAACTCGTCCGACGATCAACGCGAACAGGCCCTGCCCGGCGGCTGCCGCCCAGCCACCGAAGATGAACGCGAAGTAGAAGACGATGAGCGAGAACGGGATCCAGAATTTCCAGCCGGGCGGGACGCGGCCCCAGCCGACGATCGGAACCTCCCCGGTCGCCACCACGTACCGGGAGACCTCCACGTTGTAGAAGGTCTGCAGGATGGCGGACACCGTGATCACCCAGCCGATGCCGACGAAGCCGAACGAGCCGACCGCCTGCGGACCGAGCAGCCACTCCCCGCTGCCGATCGAGATGCCCAGGGCGATAAGGCTTGGTCCGATGACGAACTGGATGATCTGCAATGGCCCGAGCCGGGAGACCTTGAACACGTCCTCCGGCTCGGGCAGATCGTCGACACCAAGGGGTGGGCGGCTCACGCCCAGCTGGTGGACTTCGGACTCGCGAACTGGTTGGGTCTCTGTGCTGCCGGTCATGGGGACCTCCGCGCTGAGATGGCTAAATTGACGTACCCCGTTCCTTGGCTTACACCACCCCACCGCGAAGGTCCATAACCAACCGGGTTTCGCAGCTGAGCCGATGCCAAAGCGTCACGGTCACGTTTTCGTGCCGCGATTCGTCTAGATCAAGAAGGGCCAATGGTTTCCCTGCAGGATCTCGGTGATCGTGCCGGTGTGCACCGAGTGATGGTTTCGCCCGGAGAGCACCGCAGCGCGCGTCGGTGAGCACAGGGCGGTGGTGTGAAAGCGGTTGTAGCGCAGACCCTCGTCGGCCAGCCGCTGCAATGTCGGCGTGTTGGCCGGACCGCCGAACGTGCTCGCCTGCCCGAAGCCCACATCGTCGAGCATGACCAGCACTATGTTCGGTGCACCCGCCGGAGCGGCCGGAAGCGAGATGATGTCCGGCTTCGAGTCGGCGTAGGTGTCGCCGATCGTGCCGGTGAACGGCGGCGGAGGCAGCGGCAGCACATCGGACACCACTGCGGGGGTCGAGCCGTCGCCGAGTTTTTTCGCTGATTTGCGGTCGCTCGTTCCCATGATGCCTCCCGGTCGGAGAATAACCGTCCGCGTCAATCACGTTGGCGCTCCGGACAAACTGAACGGGGCCCGCAACGCGTGCGGTTTGTGAACGTCTTGAACTGGCCGACTACCAGTACCCGATCATCCGCCCCGCCGTGACCGCCGTCAGCCAGCTGACGAGCGAGACACCACCCATGAGCGCCAGCTGCCGCGCCTCGGAGCGGGACAGATCACGGATTGCATGGGCCCTCCACGCCGCCGTGCGGCGCAGCGCGACGGCGTTAATCAATCCCAATCCGATTGCCGAGAACTTCACCAGCAGAAACGGATTGTTCTCGTATTCGAGAGCATTGGCCGCGAGAAGGCAGGCACCGCTGGCCGCGGCGACCCCGAAGCCTGCCATCGCCATGGGGGCGGCAACGGTGGTGATCGCCGGGAGCGGCGCACGGCGCCACATCCCCAGCAGCCTGAGATCGAGAATCACCACGGCACCAAAGAGCGTCGCGACACCCAGGATGTGAATCAGATTGACGACGGGATAGGTCCACGGGCCGGAGCCGCGCATAAACGTGCCGAGCGCAGACGACTGCAGCCAGGCGAGCGCGTCATGCATGCGCGCGTGTCGTGGACCGGCGACGGCGGCGCGCACCGACAGGCGGCGCCACGGCATCGGACGTCAATTGCGGTCGGGGTAGACGTTGAACACCTTTCCGTTCCACGTCAGGCGCTCTGTCTTGATTTCGAGCGTCGTCGCGTCGCGATGCCGGTGGCCGCTTGCGGTCACCTGGTCGCCGACAGGGATGACGCCCTCTGTCAGGCCGGCACGCGCAGTACGCGGCGACGGAGCGAGCACCACGTCCCAAACATCTCCATTGACTCTCATCGTCGCCGTGGCATGCGGCCCGGCAAGACTGACGGGCGTCTCAAGCGCGCCCGTGATTTCGAATTGCTCGTCCTGATAGTCCTCCCATCCGTGGTGGGCGCTCACGGGCACCGCCAAGGCCACGGCTACGAGGACGACGCCGGCGGGCATCGCGACCCAGCTGGAAGGCTTCTGCATCTCGCACCTCCTTGGCGCGAGGGTACTCCAACGCGCCAAGCAGCCGATGGGCAACCGGTTTGTCTCACGCCATTGTGAGAACAACGCGGAATCGCGCCTTACCGCTCATCATCCGGTCATAGGCGGCCTGCGCCGCAGTGAACGGATAGATCTCGTTCATCGACGTGATCGCGTTGCGTTGGCAGAACAGCATCGTGTCCTCGGAATCGACTGCCGTGCCCGAGTACCAGCCCTTCACCGCGGCGGATATCGACAACAGCGCGACAGGACTGACGGTGAGCGCCGGCACCCCGCCGATCAGCATCATCGTGCCGTTGGGCCCCAACCCTCCCAACAGCGCCTGCATTGCGTCCGCGTTGGTGACGGTCGCCAGAATTGCCTTTGCCCCGCCCATCGCCTGCAGTGCGGCGGCGGGATCTCCATCCTCGCTGTCGATGTAGTCATGCGCACCGAGCGCGCGCGCAAGCTCCTCTTTGTCGCGGCCGCGGTTGACGGCGACGGTGTGGAAGCCCTGGCGCGCGGCGAACTGGACGCCGAGATGGCCGAGACCCCCCACGCCGTGGATCACCACCAGATCGCCGGGTCCCGCGCCGCAATTACGCAGCGCGTTGAACGTCGTGACGCCGGCGCACAACAGGGGCGCCGATTCGACCTCGTGGAGGTCGTCCGGCACACGGGCGAGTGCAGAGACATGGGCAATCATGTGCGTCGCGTAGCCGCCGTCGCGGGTAACGCCGGTCACCGCGGTCACGGTCTCGCACGCAAACGCCTCACCGCGGCGGCAACGGGCGCAGTACCCGCACGAGCCACCGAACCAGCCGACCCCGACCCGCATGCCGACCTCCCAGCCGACCACGTCGGGTCCGATCTCCTCAACGGTGCCGATCACCTCGTGGCCAGGCACGCGCGGGTAGGTGATCCCCGGCATGAGGCCCTCGACGGTCACCGAGTCGCTGTGGCAGACACCGCAGGCGGCAATACGCAGTCTCACTTCACCCGGCCCCGGTGCGGGTAGGTCGCGCTCGATCATCCGCAGTTTCGAACCTGCTTCGGGTACCGCAAAGGCGCGCATTGTCGACATCGATGTCCTTCTTCCTACGCAGCATGTGGTGGTTTGAAGCCTCCCACCCGCAGGGCGGCGCCGCACGGACAAACGGCCATCTCCTGCGTAAAATGCCAAGGAGTTTGCCGCACGACTGGATGCCCAGCCGGCTGAGTTGTACGGGGCGACCGTGCGAATCGCCTCGTTGGCAGACGCAATCCGGTCGAAGCAGGCCGCGAACCGACCCAAGGATCAGCGGGTGCTGCCGACGCTGCGCGGGATCCTCTCGCGCCGTTCGGACTAGCGGAGCAAGCGCGGTCAGGTGTGACGGGCCACTTCCTGCGCGAGCTGCACACGCGAGGTCAAGCCAAGCTTGTTTTAGACGTGGCGTAGGTGTGACTGCACCGTTCGAGGCGATACGAAAAGCCGATTGCCTCCTCGGTGGCCTGGCCGCTGCGCGTCGAGATTGACGCCGAACGTGCGGCCACTGCGAAAAATCTGGCGAAAAGTCGCAGTGGGCGCACGTTGGGCAGTCGCTCGCTGCTACCCAGGTGGCGGTAGGCGCTGAATCAGTGCGCGCAGAAACCGTCTCGTCGGGTCGTTGTCGTCGTGGGAACAGCTTTCACGACTACCGACTGTGCTGGTCACCCTGACGACTTCGCCGTCATACGGCGAACCGCCCTTCGACTTGTGGACGTACGTGATATCGCAGACGCCAGGAGCGGTGGTCTTGCGGAAGCTGTAGCCCTCGCCGCCGAGATCGAGATATTCGACGTTATGGCGATGCCAGACGGACGCGTTCATCGGTTGCAGCGCCACCTGGATCCACGCGGTGTGACCGTCCCAAAAGCACATGTGAAGGGCACCTCCTGTAGAGGCCGGGCCCCCCGCACGGGGCGTGCCGTTCAAAACTGGCCCAACGTAAGAGCATTCGTCCGCCTGCGTGTTCGCATGGTCGCGAGCTGACTGACCAGGTCACCCCAAAACGGTTGGGGCGGGCAGTATTACGCTCGACGATGCCCGCTACTACACACTTTGCACCTGACCAAACCGGCCTCGGCTCGACTGCGACCGGTCAGACCGAGTTGCCAATCTGTCCTTAGCGACGTCCGCTTCGGTTCGTTTCAAATGCGCGCCCTCGGTCGGCGATGTGGACGCGCAACCCCGTGCATGGCACGGTAAAGGTGACCCCTCGGGGAGGTGGACCCTTGCAAGAAACGAACCAGCCAGTCGCCCGCGGTGAGACTTGCCCGGACTGCAGCGCTTTGGTGGCAGACCTGGAGTCTCATGAGCGCTGGCATTCCCGACTGGTGGCTGATCTAGCCCGGGCAGTGGACAAAGAGATCGCACGCAGCTTGAGGGCGGCCCGCTAGCTTAGCCAAGCTGGCGGGCGCGGCAGAGCCGGATGTTCGCGTCGGGGCGGACGCTTCGCCACGTCTCACGCGGGTTGCTCTCCCCCAACTGCCGGGGTTGCACCCGCGCACCAGCGATCTACGACATGTGCGAGGGGGCGTCCTCGACGGACCTATCGACGTCCGGAGTCCGCCGCTTGGATTACCTCGATTCGCAGCCAGAAGGCCACAAAGGACTTCACTTCCGGGCCGCTTCGGGTTGTTTCTCCCGCTATTGCGAGGGAATAGCGGGTCGGCCGTTGCTGTAATAGCTGCCGTGACCAAGGCAGTGAGGTTCGATCGTTACGGCGGCACCGAGGTGCTCGAGGTGCGCGATGTCCGACGTCCACAACCGGGCACCGGCGAGGTGCTCATCGAAGTCAAGGCGGCTGGAATCAACCCGGGCGAGGCAATGATTCGCAAGGGTGCACTGCATGAGGCGTTTCCGGCGACCTTTCCGTCCGGCCAGGGCAGCGACCTTGCGGGTGTGGTGGTCGAGCTCGGACCCGGCGTGGACAAGTTCGCGATCGGCGACGCGGTGCTCGGCTTCACCGACCGTCGGGCAAGCCACGCCGAATTCGTGGCGGCGCCGGCAAATCAGCTCACCGCCAAACCGCCGGCAGTGTCGTGGGAGGTCGCCGGCGGCCTGTACGTTGCTGGCACCACGGCGTACGCAGCGGTCCGCGCCGTTGAGTTGACGCCCGACGACACCGTTGCCGTCGCCGGTGCCGCCGGAGGGGTGGGCACCATCGCCGTGCAGTTGGCCAAGCGCGCTGGGGCAACCGTGCTCGGCATCGCGGGCCCCTCGAATGACGAGTGGCTCACCGCGCACGGCGTGATCCCGGTCAACTATGGTGACGGCCTCGCCGACCGGCTGCGCGCCGCCGCGCCGAGCCGCCGGATCAACGCTTTCCTGGACTTCTTTGGCGGTGGCTATGTCGAGTTGGCTGTGACCGAGCTGGGCGTCGCGCCACAGCGCATCGACACCATCATCGACTTCGCCGCCATTCAGCAATTCGGGGTCCGCGGCGCCGGCAACGCGGATGCGTCGGACGTCGGTGTGCTCGCCGTACTGGCCACGTTGATTGCGGCGGGCGAGTTGGAAGTTCCGATCGCCGAAGTGTTTTCGCTCGATGAGGTTCAGCTCGCCTACCGCATTCTCGAACAGCGCCACACCAGGGGCAAGATCGTGTTGCGGCCGTGACTGGTCTCGACCAGTTAGCTCCAGAGCAGCCAAACATGAGAACCTGATATGTAGGCACAGGCGCAGCCGCCGAGGGGATACTGGGCCGATGCCTGATCGAAACGTGCTCGGCGGCCCGCTGGAACCGTGCGGCACCGACCCGCTCACCGGCTTCTACCGCGACGGCTGCTGCTCAACCGGGCCCGAGGACCTCGGCCGGCACACCATCTGCGCCGTCGTTACCGCCGAGTTCCTGGAGCACCAGCGCTCCATCGGCAATGACCTGTCGACACCGGTACCCGAGTACCGGTTCCCCGGCCTCGTGCCAGGCGATCGCTGGTGCGTCACCGCCGTGAACTGGCTCCGGGCCCACCGCGAAGGCTGCGCCGCCCCGGTGGTGCTGGCCTCCACCCACGAGCGCACCCTCGACGTGGTGCCCCTGAACGCGCTCCAGGAGCACGCCGTCGACGTGCCCGACGACCTGGGAAACCTGTAAGGAGGACGACGATAGATGCTGCGCCCGAGTGAATTGCGCCCCATGTCCATCGCGTCTTGACGGAGTTGTAGAAGTCTCGAAGTCTGAGTCATGCTAAGGCGTTTGCCGTTACGCTCGCCGATAGTTGCACCCTCATTGAAGTGGGGATGGTCATCATGGGCATTGCGACGCGGGTGAACGGCGTGGCCCCTCCCGAGGTTCCGCTTTCCGATATCGATCTCGGCTCCTGGCAGTTCTGGCTGGAAGACGACGACGTCCGCGATGGGGCCTTCGCCACGCTGCGGCGCGAGGCGCCGATCTCGTTCTGGGGCGAGCCGACGACGGCCCAGTTCGAGAAGGGCCCCGGCCACTGGGTGGTGACGAAGTTCGACGATGTCCACTTCGCCAGCCGTCATCCGCACATCTACAGCTCGTATCCCAACATCGGGATCAACGACCTCCCTCCCGAAGTCGCGGAGTTCCTCGGATCGATGATCACGCTCGACGACCCTCGGCATCAGCGGCTGCGCAACATCGTCAGCAGAGCGTTCACGCCTAAGGTGGTCGCCCGTGCCGAGGCATCGGTGCGCGATCGCGCACGTCGGCTCGTCGACTCGATGATCACCGCGCACCCCGACGGCAAAGGGGAACTGGTTTCCGAGCTTGCCGGACCACTGCCGCTGCAGGTCATCTGCGACATGATCGGCATTCCCGAGCAGGACCAGCAGAAGATCTTTCACTGGACGAACGTGATCCTCGGTGCCAGCGATCCCGACATCGCCGCCGATGTCGAGGAATTCGCCAAGGCGTCAATGGATTTCGGCGCCTATTCGACGACCATCGCCGAGGACCGGCGGGCCGATCCGCGCGACGACTTGACCACCAGCCTGGTACAGGCCGAGGTCGACGGCGAGGGGCTGACGTCGGGCGAGATCGCCTCGTTCTTCATGCTGCTCGCGATTGCGGGAAACGAGACCACCCGCAACGCGATCAGCCACGGCGTGCTGGCGCTGACCCGCTACCCCGAAGAGCGGGCGAAATGGTGGGCGGACTTCGACGGCCTGTCCCACACGGCTGTCGAGGAGATCGTGCGGTGGGCATCACCGGTGATCTACATGCGCCGCACCCTCAAACAGGACACCGAGCTGAGCGGGACCAAGATGGGCAAGGGCGACAAGGTGACGCTGTGGTACTGCTCGGCTAACCGCGACGAGTCGAAGTTCGCCAACCCGTGGGCTTTTGACGTCGCGCGCAACCCCAACCCACACCAGGGCTTCGGCGGCGGCGGCGCGCACTTCTGCCTCGGCGCGAATTTAGCCCGCCGCGAGATCAGCGTGACGTTCGAGGAACTGCGCCGCCGGATGCCCGACATCGTGGCGACCGAAGAGCCGGCGCGCCTGGCGTCGGCATTCATCCACGGCATCAAACAGTTGCCGGTGGCCTGGACGCCGCCGGACTAAAGCCCGCAGCATGAGCGCCTAGAACACACAATGTCTCTCGCTGCGGCCCGAAAGGGCTTGTCTCACAAGAATTCGCGTAGCGCCGCGACCGTCTCCGCGGGCGCCTCCTCGCGGTGGAAAGCCGAAGGCGGGATCAGTGGGATTGAGGCCAACGTTGACGCCTGAACCCAGCCCGTACAAGACAACACCGGCGGCGGCGATCACGCCCGAGCGCTCTGGCCACACCAAGTGCGTCTTTCGAGCGCGCGCCCTGAACAGGCATTGCCCGCACCGCGTCTGGTCCGCCGGGTCAGCGGAAGTTCGGCATGACCTCGTCCGCGAGCAGCTGTAGTTGCTCATCGACGGTGGCCACACCTTCGACCGTCTGCCCGGTGAAGGCCTTGACCAGTGAGGCGTCGGTGACCGCGGCGATCACGTGGTTGACGCCCGTGCCCTCGATCTCGGTCCTGATCTTGGCCGTGACCTCGTCGGGCGTGCCGGCGATCGACAGCCTGTCGGCCAGCTCCGGGGAGGTGAGCTCGATGCCCTTGGCCAGGTCGCCCGCGCCAATGGCTTCGATGATCGGGGTCAGCTCGGCAGGGTCCACCCCGTTGCGCTCGAGCTGTTCGTGGGGCATCGAGGATGCGTAGATCCCGACCATCGATCGAGCGGCCTGCTTCGCGGCGGCGGAGTCACGCCCGACCGCGGTCACGACCCACGCCGCGAAGTCCAGCTCGTCCGGCTTTTTGCCCGCGCGCTCGGCACCGATGCTGAAGTGCTCGAAGCCGTACTCGTACGCCCGCCGGGTATAGCTGAGCGCGTGGTGGCAGCCGTCGGAGAACTCACCGGCGACCTCGAAGGACTTCGGACCACGCATCGACCCGATCTTCACCGGCAGGTGCTCCTGCACTGGACGAGCGAAGGTGAACAGACCGTTGTACTTGAAGAACTCACCCTCGAAGGTGATCGCGCCCTCATCGAGGAGGGTGCGGATCACGTGGAGGCCCTCCTTGACCCGAGACAACGGCTTGGTGCGCGCCCACTGGATGTCGTACTGGGCGAGCAGCCCGAAGTTCCCCGACCCGAGCACCACCTCCGCGCGACCGCCGCTGAGCTCGTCGAGCGTGGCCGCCGCTTGGGCAATGAGCGTCGGCTCGCGGAGAACCACACCGGACAGGCTCGGTCCGAAACGGATGTTCGTCGTGTCCCGCGACGCCGCCGCGAACAGCAGCCACAGATCCTTGTGCCACGTCTCGTCGGCGGCGTAGCAGGCGTAGAACCCCAGCTCGTCGGCCAGCTTGATCGCTCGCAACGACTCCTCGAGCGGGTAGTCCGGGAGCATCACGTAGCTGAACCTCATGTCACCCTCCCTTGGGGTCACCTAGCGCGTCGATGCGCTTCCCCCATCAGACCACCTCGGCCGACACCCGGTCCACACCTCCGGGTGGCACGATCGAGTCGTTGATGGCCCCCAAGAGCAGCCCTGGCGACACCGTCGCGACACAGACAGCGGACGGCAAGCCTCACGTCCTGGGCTCGCGTCACTGGACTGGCTGCCGCCGCCGTCGCGACGCCGACACCGGCGTCGACCCGAATGCCCCATGAAATCAGCCGCCTCGCTGGCTATTGCGCAGGGTCGGGTCGAACTGACGCGGTGTGGGTTATGGCATCGGCGCTGGTGCGTTGGCGTCGCCGGTGAAGTCGATGCTGGCGTATTCGAGAAGTTTGTCGAGGCGGTGGTAGGCCTCGATGACCCGAACGGTGCCCGACTTGGAGCGCATCACGATCGACTGGGTGTGGGCGCCGCCGCTGCTGTAGCGCACCCCGCGCAGCAGGTCACCATCGGTGATACCGGTGGCGGTGAAGAACACGTTCTCCCCCGACACCAGGTCCTCGGTCAAGAGAATCCGGTCGAGGTCGTGCCCGGCGTCGATCGCCTTCTGCCGTTCCAGGTCATCGGTGGGTGCCAGCCGCGCCTGCAGCACCCCACCCATGCAGCGCATGGCGGCCGCGGCGATGATGCCCTCGGGCGTCCCGCCGGTCCCGATCAGCATGTCGGTGCCCGACTCCGGTCGCGCCGCCGCGATGGCGCCGGCCACATCGCCGTCGGAGATCAGCCGGATCCGGGCGCCGGTCGCTCGGACCTGCGCAATCAACTCGGCGTGGCGAGGGCGATCCAGAATGCACACGGTCAGATCGGATACCGTGGACTTCTTCGCCTTGGCCACCTCACGAAGGTTCTCCGACACCGGGGCGGTGATGTCGATAGCCGCGGCGGCGTCCGGCCCGACGGCGATCTTGTCCATGTAGAACACCGCGGAGGGGTCAAACATCGCGCCACGCTCGGCCACCGCCAGCACCGAGATCGCGTTCGGCATGCCCTTGGCCATCAACGTGGTGCCGTCGACGGGGTCGACGGCGAAGTCGCATTCCGGGCCGAGCCCGTTGCCGACCTCTTCACCGTTGTAGAGCATCGGCGCTTCGTCCTTTTCGCCCTCGCCGATGACGACGACCCCGCGCATCGACACCGAGGAAACGAGTTGACGCATGGCGTCGACCGCGGCGCCGTCGCCGCCCTCCTTATCGCCGCGACCCACCCAACGGCCGGCGGCCATCGCCCCGGCCTCGGTGACGCGCACCAACTCCAGCGCCAGGTTGCGATCCGGGCGCATGTACAGCGTGGTGCTCACAGGAGTGGTCATGGTAGATGCCTTTCTGGTGAGGCGAAGGTGAAGCGGCGGCCCGTTACGGCTTCTCCTCGGCCTGGATGAGTGCTGGTTCCCGGCCCGAGGTTCGGCCCGGTGATCATTGTTGTCACGGTGTCAGCACCGCAGGACGGCTTTGGCGGGGCTGCCTGCGTCAGGGCCTCGACATGCGTGTCGGTTATCCGGTGACTAGCTCGGATGGCCAGCCGGGCGGCGACGAGGTTCTCGACGTTCACCGGGCCACGCGCCCGTCGCGGTCGCAGTGCAACACGATCAAAGGCACTGGCCCGCCCGGCGGCGGTGAGCCGCCCGTCCGGATGGCAACGAACGCCGCCGCGACGTTTTGTGCAGCGCCGTAGGCGATCCCTCGAACGTATAGGCACCGTCGGGGCCGCATCAGACCTTCGGGACGAAGCGGCCGTCGACGGCGGTCCATCCACCTTCGACCAACTGCAGGGTGCCGGTTACGAATGTGGATGCATCCGATGCCAGGAACAGGATCGCGCCGACGATCTCATCGGGCGTGGCCCAGCGCTTCAGCGCGGTCTTGTCGGCGTAGGCGCCGTACCAGTCGGGATCGGACTTGATCTGCTGGGTCAGCGGTGTCTCGAACGGGCCCGGTGCGATGGCGTTCACCCGAACACCCGACGGACCGAGTTCGGCCGCCAGGACCTTTGTCAATTGCAGTACCCCGGCTTTGGCGGCGGCGTACAGACCCTGACCCGGCTCAACGACCAGTGCGCGGAAGCTGGAGAAGTTGATGATGCTGCCCTTGCCGCGGGCGACTAGCCCCGGTCCGAACGCCTTGGCGAGCCGGTACGTGCCTTTCAGGCTGACGTCGATAACCCGGTCGAACTCGTCGTCAGTGGTGTTGAGTACCTGCTTGCGCACGTTGACCCCGGGTGTGGCCACCAGAACCTCGGTATCGGGATGTGCGGCCGCCAGCGCGTCGACGGATTCGGTGTCGGTGACGTCGAGTTCGGCGGATTCGGCGCGGTAGCCATGCGACTCGATCTCGACGATGGTGTCCTTCAGACCTTCTACGTTGACATCGGCGACCACCAGATTGGCGCCATACTGCGCCAGCGCAATGCTGGCAGCCCTGCCCAGCCCGCTGCCGCCACCGACGACTACAACCTTGCGGCCGTCGAGCCGGAACAACGACGTGTAGTCGATCGAATCGGACATATCCTTCTTCCTCCTTACGTCCAGGACCCCACCGACTTCGCCGCCGGCACCCGGATGAACAACCTCGCCGAGCAGCACACCTTCTTGTCGCCTACCCACAGCAGTCTGCCGCGGCCAACAGACGCGGCAACTGGATCGTGTTTAGTTGGTCAATCAACTTCACGGTCCCGGCGGCTCCTCGTGCATGCGCGTGACGCGTTCGCAAGTGTCGTCGTCAGGTTGATGCGCTGGCGGTGCCGCGCAGGATCTGGATGACGGAGGAGTCGTCGGCGCGTCCGAGGCCGGCGCGGCGGCCGGCGAGGTAGAGCTGTTCGGCGGCGGAGGCCAGCGGTGCCGGGTACGCGTGCGCGCGGGCCGCTTGCGTGACCAGGCCCATGTCCTTGACGAAAATGTCGATGGTGGAGCGGATGTCGTTGTTCGGGTTGTCGATCATCCGGGCGCCGCGGTCGTCGAGCATGAACGATGCGGCCGCGCCGTGCCGCAGCACTTCCCAGGTCGCACCGGCGTCCAGGCCCAGCGCCTCGGCGTAGGCGAGGGCTTCCGCGGCGACCGCGATATGCACCCCGCACAGCAACTGGTTGACCAGTTTGACCTTCTGCCCTTCGCCGGGTGCGGTACCGACGACGGGGGCGTTGCGGGCCATCACGTCCAGCAGGGGTTGCACGGTGCCCAGCGCGGTCTGCGAGCCGCTGACCATGATCAGCAGATCACCCTGCCCGGCGCGGGCGGCACCACCGGACACCGGGGCGTCGACGATCTCGCACACCGGCAGGCTCCAGACGCTTCGCCCAGTCCTCCACGGCGGCGGGTCCGACGGTGGCCATCAGCAGCACAACGCTGCCCGGTTTGAGTGCCGCGGCGGCCTGGCCGTCCCCGTAGAGCACCGACTCGGCCTGCTGCGCGGTGGCGACCATCAGCACCAGCACATCGGCGTCGGCCGCCGCGTCACCGATGGTGGCCGCGGCTTTGACGCCGTCGCCGGCGAGGGCCGCGGCCTTCTGCGGGTCGATGTCGAAGGCGGTGACCGCGTGTCCGGCCCTGGCGACGAACGATGCCATCGGGGAACCCATGGCTCCCAGACCGATCCATCCGACGTTGGTCATATCTGCTGTCTTCCTGCTGCTGGTGGCGTGCATTGGGCGGGGTTGCGGGTCATCGGCGTCCGGCGAAGAGGTCGACGACCTCGGCGAGGGTGTCGTCGTCACCGACGTTGCCGGCGAACACCACATACGGGGTGCCGACCGCGTCGGGGGCCGCCTCGATGGGGCGAAACACCGACACCATGCCGGGGAACAATTGGCCGATGACCTCCGCGCGGCGGATGCCCAGGCCGCGGACCGCGACGTCGTGCGAGGTGATTCCGCCCTTGGCGACCACCCAGGCCGGGTGCGCGGCCAGGGCGGCCTGCACCACCTCGACGACCGCGGTGGACACGGTGCGCGAGATGGCCAGGCTGTCGTCGGCGTCGCCGCCGCGCATCAGGGTGCGGCTGGTGAACAGCAGCACATCGGAGGTGGCCAGCGCCTCGATGACCCGCCGCCCGACGGCGGCGACATGGGCGTCGCGCCGGTCGGGATCCAGCAGGGTGGAGACATCGAGTTCGGATTCGGTCAACCCGCCACGTTGCTGCGCCTTGGCGACCTGCCGGCTGGTCAGCCCGACATGCGAACCGACCACCACCAGCCCCTGGCCGCCGGGACGACCGGTCGGCCAGATCTGCCCCGCGGTGAGCGGGCCGTGCGGTTCCAGCCCGGCCAGCGCACGCGGGAACGACGGACCACAGCGGTAGACGAACGACCTGCCCTCCTCCAGCGCCTGCAGCCCGCCCAGCACGACGATCTCCAGGTCGGCGTAGTCGGTGGCATTGACCACGACGAACGCGCCGCCGGTGACCGCGGCGAGGATGTCGGCGACCCGGTCGGGTCCGCCCTCGCGGATGTCGGTCAGCGACAGGGAGTGGACCTGCTCCGCGGCGATCGTGCCACTGCTCTTCTCGGCGACGAATTCCCGCAGGTTCGACGAGGTGTAGCCGAAGGTGGCGTCCCTGGCGAACTCGCTGTCGCCGACCGGAACCGGTGCTCCGGCCACGTTGGCCCAATGAATGTCACCGGCGGTGAACCGGCCGGCCTCGAAGTAGGCCGGCACCAGCAGCACCCCGTCGAACCCGGTGCCGCTGACCCGGCGCCGGGCGGCGTCGATGGCCCGCATCTCGGCCAGGACGTGGCCGCGCAGGGTGGAATCGCTGCGGCTGACCACCTCCACGGGTGCGCCCAGGCGCTGCCCGAGCCTGAACAGGCTGCCGGCCACGCGGCTGGTCAGTTCGACCGCCGCGTCTTCGGGCAGGCTGCGGGTATTGGTCAACACGAAGCAGGTGGAACCCGGTTCGGCCAGGCCGGCCGCGTATTCGGCGTCCTCGAACACGGTGACCACCGAGACGTCGTGCACGGTCTGCGAGCCGGTGGGATCGTCGTCCAGCACGGCGATACGGCGACCGGCGGCCACGTGGGCGGCCCTGATCCGCTCCCGCGCCCCCGGCTCGTGCCGCACGGGCGGGGCGGCGGCGAGGACTTCCTCGGCGGACGGGCGGCGGGTGGGTGTGCTCTTTGCGGTCATGCGAGCTCCTCGGGCTGGGTAAAGAAGGTCACGAGATTTGCAGACCACCGTTGACGTCGTACGGCATCCGCCCCGTACACCTCGAGCGCCGCGCCGAGCACGACGGCTCGTTCGTCGTCGTCGAGCGCGGTGAATTCCCCCGTGGTGCCGGCGATGAACACGCCGCCGATGCCGGTGTCCTTCAGGTGGCGCAGCAGCGTTTCCTGGCCCTTGACGTCCAGGTCACCGTTGGTGTCGAAGGGCACCGGGACGGCGGAGAGAAGGGTGGCGGGCTGGGACATGACTACTCCGGGTCGGCGGTCCAATGAATCGTTGCGATCAGGGTCAGTGGGAGTCGCGGGTCACGGTGTCGCCGCTGGAGCCGACGAGGAAGTCCAGATCCACTCCCCGGTCGGCCTGCATGACGTGGTCGACGTACAACTGCTGCCAGCCCCGCAGCGGGGCGCTATAGGAGGCCGTCGCCGCTTCCGAGGGTTGGCGGCGCTGCAACTCCTCGGCGGGGACATCGAGGTCGACCCGCCTGCCGGGGACGTCCAGGCTGATCATGTCGCCGTCACGGACGAGTGAGAGCGGCCCACCCGCCGCAGATTCCGGCGCCACGTGCAGCACGACGGTGCCGTAGGCGGTGCCGCTCATCCGACCGTCACAGATCCGGATCATGTCCCGTACCCCGGCGGCGAGGAGCTTGGCCGGCAGCGGGGTGTTCGCGGCCTCCGGCATGCCTGGGTACCCCTTGGGTCCGCAACCGCGCAGCACCATCACGCAGGTTTCGTCGATGTCCAGGTCCGGGTCGTCGATACGGGCGTGGAAGTCCTCGATGCTGTCGAACACCACCGCCCGGCCCCGGTGCACCAGCAGATCCTTCGACGCGGCAGCCGGTTTGATCACCGCGCCGTTGGGCGCCAGGGTGCCCCGGAGCACGGCGATACCGGCGTTGTCCATCAGCGGGGCGTTCCGAGGGCGGATCACGTCCTCGTCCCAGATCCGGGCGTCCCCGAGATAGTCGGTCAGCGGCCGGCCGGTGACGGTCACCGCGGTCGGGTCGAGCAGGTCCTGCACCTCACGGAGGACGGCGAGAAGCCCACCGGCCCGGTACATGTCGTCCATCAGGTACTTGCCGGCCGGTTGCACGTTCACCAGCAACGGCACCGCCGAGCCGATCCGGTCGAAGTCCTCCAGCCGCAGCTCGATCCCCAACCGGCCGGCGATCGCGAGCAGGTGCACCACCGCGTTGGTGGATCCGCCGGTGGCCGCCAACGCGACGATCGCGTTGTGGAACGACGCGAGCGTGACGACGTCGCTGAGCCGCCGCTCCGCCTGAACCATCTCCACCGCCAACCGGCCGGCGGCGTGGGCGTGCTCGAGAAGCCGGCTGTCCGGGGCGGGGGTGCCGGCGACCCCGGGGATCGTGGTGCCCAGCGCCTCGGCCATGATGGCCATCGTCGAGGCGGTGCCCATCGTGTTGCAGTGCCCCTTGCTGCGGATCATCCCCGATTCGGATTTGCGGAAGTCCGCCTGGGTCATCAGTCCGGCGCGGACCTCCTCACCGAAGCGCCACACGTCGGTGCCGCAGCCCAGTGCCGCTCCCCGAAAGTGGCCGGTCAGCATCGGCCCGCCGGGCAGCACCAGGGCCGGCAGGTCGACCGAGGCCGCGGCCATCAGCAGCGCGGGGATGGTCTTGTCACAGCCACCCAGCAGGACCACCCCGTCGATCGGGTTGCCGCGCAGCATTTCCTCGATCGACATCGCGGCCAGGTTCCGCCACAGCATCGCGGTGGGCCGCATCTGCGTCTCCCCCGGCGACATCACCGGCAGGTTCAGCGGAATGCCGCCGGCCTCGTACACGCCCTGTTTGACGCTGGTGGCGACCTCGTCGAAGTGGGCGTTGCACGGCGTCAAATCGGAGGCGGTGTTGGCGATGGCGATCTGCGGGCGGCCGTCGAACGCGTGGTCCGGTACCCCGCGGCGCATCCACGCCCGGTGCAGGTAGTTGTTCCGCGGGTCCGGCCCGGCGTACCACTGTTGCGATCGGCGCTGCGGCATTACCGCGTCTCCCGTGGAGTAGTGGTGGGCTGTCCGGGTCGCCCCGGTGGTGCAGTTCTTCGGAGGCGAGGTCGAAGGCGGCCACCTCCTTGGCGAGCAGATCCTCGTGCGAGCCGGTCGGCACCTTCCCGGCGTGGATCGTCCGGCCGTACAGGAAGGTGGCGGTGGCGGTGATGAACAACACGCCGGCCAGCATCAGCAACCCGTACTTCGAATCACCGGTCTTGTCGACCAACACACCGACCGCGTACGGCGAGGCGAAGCCGCCCAAGTTGCCCAGCGAGTTGATCAGCGCAATGCCGGACGCCGCGGCCGCCCCGGCCAAAGCAGCGGCCGGAAGCTCCCAGAACGGTGAGATCGCCGCGAAGATACCCATCGCGGCGACGCAGATCGCGGCCAACGCCAGGACTGGGCTGGACTGGATCAGGAACCCGGAGGCGACCATACCGGTGGCGCCCAGCAACATCGCCCCCGAGGTATGACCGACGCGTTCACCGGTGCGGTCCGAGTGCCGGCTCCAGTACCAGACGAACGCCGCGGCACACACGTACGGAATCGGGACGATGAACCCGACCTGTGTGTTCGACAGGTCACCCATGGCCTTGACGATGGACGGCAGCCACAGGCTCAGCCCGTAGATGCCCATCACCAGACCGAAGTACAGCGCCGCGAAGATCAGGGCGCGGGGGTCCTTCAGACCGGCCATGAAGCTGTGCTTGTGCCCGGTCCCCTTGGCCGCGTCCTCGGCGTCCATCGTGTTCTGCAGCCATGTGCGTTCCTCGACGGTCAGCCACATCGCGTCCCTGGGGTAATCCGTCATTGCCTTAAGCGCCACAACGGCCAGCAACATCGCGGGAACACCCTCGATGATGAACATCCACTGCCACCCGGCCAGACCCAAGATGCCGTCCATCTTCAGCAGCAGACCCGAGATCGGTGCGCCGATCGCATTGGCGATCGGCTGGGCAAGGATGAAGATTCCCAACACCGCAACCCGTTGGCGGGCGGGGAACCAGAACGTCAGATACAGGATGATCGCCGGGAAGAACCCGGCCTCCGCGGCGCCCAGCAGGAACCGGATGATGTAGAAAGTGGTCTCGCTGGTCACTGCCGCCATGATCGTGGCGAAGAAACCCCACGTCACCAGGATGCGGGCGATCCACTTGCGGGCACCGAACCGCAGCATGCCGGCGTTGCTGGGGATCTCGAAGATGGCGTACCCGATGAAGAAGATCCCGGCGCCCAACCCGTAAGCGGTCGCGCTGAGGCCGATGTCCTCGCTCATCGTCAGCTTTGCGAAACCAACATTGTTCCGATCGAGGAACGCGATGAAATACAGCAACACGATCAGCGGCAACAGCCGCCGCTTCACCTTGCGGATCGTGCGATCACCCAATTCACCCAGTGATTCGACAGATGTTCGGGATCCGGCCACAGTGGCCT
This sequence comes from uncultured Actinomycetota bacterium, assembly GCA_963799495.1. Classification (GTDB taxonomy): domain Bacteria; phylum Actinomycetota; class Actinomycetes; order Mycobacteriales; family Mycobacteriaceae; genus Mycobacterium. The sequence continues at coordinate 190,646 of CAWCXH010000014.1, read as the reverse complement.
CCAATCATGAAAAGGGACAAAACGGGACGAAGCGGTGGGCTCAGCGCTGGTCCGCCTCGAGGACGTATCGGCGCAGATCGGCTTGTGTCTGGTCCATGTGGGCCTCCATGGCATCCCGGGTCCGCTGGGGATCACCGGCGGTGAGTGCCTGGAGAATCTCTTCGTGCGCGGCGATGGCGTTGACCTGGATCTCCGGGATCGACGACGTCTCGGTGCGCGCATTGACCAACAGATTTCCGAACGGCTCAAACATGAACGGGATGAACATGTTTGCGGTCGCGTGCATGATCACGTCGTGAAAGGCGATGTCCGCCTCGACAAAGAGATCGACCCGGTTCAACCTGTTGGCCAGCCGCATCTCCTCGATCCTGGCGGCAAGTGAGTCGAGATCCTCCTTCGACCGGTTGGTGGCCGCCAACTGCGCTGCGCCGACCTCGACGATCCGCCGGGCCTCGATCAAGCGTTCCGATACCCGACCGGTCGGCGACCGGTGTTCCTCGATGCGCACGACAGCATCCAGCGAGGTCCAGGCGTGGGGTGAGTTGACGAAGGTGCCGCGACCTCGACGGATGGTCACTATGTTCTGCGACCGCAGGATGCGCACGGCTTCACGGACGGTCAATCGGCTCATCCCGTACTTCAGGGCCAACTCCTCCTCCGAAGGTAGGACCGACTCGACCGGGAACTGTCCGTCAACGATCGACTCGAGAAGCGTGTCCGCGAGTTCCTCGGGAAGCGACACCGCCCAAGCCCTTCATCTGACGTCTGATGTCTGACATCTGACGTCATGAGTGTGACCCTGCGCACATCCGATGTCAAGTGTGATCTGAAGAAAGTCGGACAACTCGGGTGACCACCGGTGGGATGAGCTCGGCACTACGATGCCCGGGTGAGGGTAGAGCTTGCGGCGGCGCACGCCGCGGTGGATGAAGCGGTCGCAATCCTGCGGGACGGGCGCACCCGGCCACACCAGCGGATCGCCAAGGCGGCCAAGGACTTCCTCACCGAGGTCGACCTGGCCAGCGAGTCGGCGATGCTGCGCTCGCTGGCGGCATCGACACCCGAGATCGGCTTCTACGGCGAAGAGGGCGGCGGGGCAGCCCTGGATTCGGGCAAGGTCTGGGTCGCGGATCCGCTCGACGGGACGATCAACTACGCGACCGGCTCACCGCTGTGCGGAGTGATGCTCGGCCTGCTCGAGGACGGCGTGCCGACTTTGGGCGTGATCGATCTGCCGTTTCTCGGCGTACGGGTCGACTCCGGCGTGCTGGCCGATGTCGGCTCGCTCGAGGACGGGATCATCGGGATGGGCGACGCCTTCCACCGGGGCGGTGCCCGGCTGGACGCGTACCTCGACCTGACGGCGAGCGTGCACCGGCGGGCGTTGCGCTTCCGCTGCGTCGGCGCGGCGTCGGTGCTCTGGGCCTGGCTGGCCGGCGGCCAGATCCAGGGCATGCTGCTGGCCCATAACAACCCGTATGACGTCGTCGCCGGGCACGCGATCGCCCGCGCGGCGGGAGCGATGTGCACCGACTACGCGGGCGCGCCGCTCACCCTGGAGTCCAGCGGAGCCATGGCGGCCGTCCCCGGCATCCAGCCCGAGCTCGTCAGCCTTGCGGCCGATCTCGCGGCGGCGGCAGCGCGAGACAATTGAGAGTTCAGTCGGAGGCTACTCATCGGCGGGCGGTTCGTCGCTCATCATCTCGACATTTCCCAGATACCCGCCGGCCGGACCGGTCCAGAGACATCACCCTGGAAGCGGAGCCGTCACATGAGTTACCGTTGAAGTTTGCATACAGTATTCGGGCAGTGTTCCCTTCGCCCTGATCCGTGACCCGAAAAGAGGTTAAAGCCGTTGGCCACCCTGCTTCTGCACCATTCGAGCTTCGCCAATCACAAGACCTCCGCCGGCCATCCGGAGCGGCCTGACCGATACCGTGCGGTGGAGGCGGTGCTCGGTCAGTCGCAGTTCGACCCGCTGGTGCGCGAAAAGGCCGAAGTCGCCGATCTCGATAGAACGCGTTACGTCCACACGAACCGCTATGTCGACGCGCTCGAAGCGGCACGCCCGGACGAGGGCTTCGTCTATCTCGACGGCGGCGACACGATGATGGAGCCCTCGACGTGGGAGGTCGTGCTGCGCGGCGTCGGTGCCACTCTCCAGGCGGTGGACAAGGTTCTCGACGGCGAAGTGCAGAACGCCTTCGTCGCGTGCCGTCCGCCCGGCCACCACGCCGAAAGCGAGCGGGCGATGGGGTTCTGCTTGTTCAACAACATCAGCATCGGCGCGCGTCATGCGCAAAAGAAGCACGGGCTGATGCGCGTGGCGATCGTCGATTTCGATGTCCATCATGGCAACGGCACACAGGAGATCTTCTACTCCGATCCGAGCGTGCTCTACGCCTCGACCCATCAGATGCCGCTTTTTCCCGGCACCGGCGCAGCGCGCGAAACCGGCGTCGGCAATATCTTCAATGCCCCGCTGGCGCCCGGCGACGGCGGCGCGGAACTGCGGGAAGCTTTCGAGGAAAAAATACTGCCGGCGGTCGACACCTTCAGGCCCGAACTCATCATCGTCTCCGCCGGGTTCGATGCCCATGAACGTGATCCACTCGCTTCACTACGCATGACCGCCGACGATTTCGCTTGGGTGACACGCGAACTCATGAAATCGGCGGAGACGAACTGCCAGGGCCGTCTCGTGGCGGTCCTCGAAGGCGGCTATGACCTTCAGGGTCTTGCGGATTCGGTCAGCGCCCATGTCGGTGAACTGATGAAGGGCTGAACGTGGACACCGAGATCGCAACACTTCCCTTCGAGCCGGCACGGCGGCTTGTCTGTATCGGTAGTTGCGTCCGACGCAGAACACCCGACGGATGGGAAAGCGCTGTGCGCCGGTGCTCACCGGAAGCGAAGCCTGCGCCGGGCGGCGGGATCACGTAGTCAGTCATCGTGTGTATCTCCTTGGACAACTGTGTCAAGAGTTGAGCGTTGACGTTCACCATCGCCACGGCAGTCGCATTCGCGGTGATGGTCGGCGCTCTCCTGCAACGGGTCAGCGGGGCGGGTCTTGCACTGGTCTCTGCGCCTCTGTTGACGCTGCTTCTCGGGCCCACCACCGGGGTGCTGGTGGTGAATGTCTGCAGCATCTGCGGTGCGGCGCTGATCTTCACCCGTGTCCGCCGAGACGTTGAATGGTTGCGCTATCGCGCACTGGCTCTGGCGTCGATCGTCGGTGTTGTCCCGGGCAGCCTTCTGGTGGCGACGGTCCCGGAGGGCTGGCTTGCGCTGATCGTCGGACTCAGCGTGCTGGCTGCCCTGACCGCCACCGTGATTACCCGTGTCGAGGCCAGCAAGGAGCACCACCGGGTACCCGTGCTTGCCGCCGGCTTCCTCTCGGGATTGATGAGCACCACCGCCGGGGTCGCCGCGCCACCGGTGACCATCTACGCGATCTACTCGCGGTGGCAGCAGCAGGCCTTCGCCGCCACCCTGCAACCATTCTTTTTCACCGTCGCGGCCCTGTCGTTGAGCACCAAGGTCAGCGCGGGCGTGGGCGCGCGCCTGGACTGGCGGGTGGGCGTTTGCGCCGCGCTAGGCCTGCTTGTTGGGGTCACGGTTGGAGGTGTGCTGGCCGGCAGGATCAATCCCACGCACGCCCGCATTGTCGCGGTCACACTGGCCTACCTCGGGGCGGCAGCCACCGTGATCCACGCGCTCATCATTCTGTAGTCCACGGCGGTCAGGTAATCGGTGCGGGCCAATGTGGTTGAGAAGTATGGAGAATTCACGATTTGATCGCCGAGTCCGAGTCGAAATCCGCTCATGCTCTGAGCCTTTCGTACGCTGCGCCGGGACGTGCAAAACCACAGGCCGCAGTCAGCCCAAGTCGATAAAGAACGGCTGTGCCAGCCGCCTTATCATCGCCAGAAGCCCGGCGACAATGCCGCCGAACGCCCAACGCGCAGAACGGAGGATGCTGACAGCCCCGGGGGGTGTAGTTCCCCCGACAGGCACGGGCAGGCTGGCAATTGCTGCGTTTATCTTCCGGCAGGACGCCGGCGTGGCCGATGTCGTCGGCGGTCGGATGCTCCATGCGCCAATTGAACCGCAGCCCCGGCCGATGTCTTTCGTTGTCTCCCTGAACAATTCGCGCGGCTCGATCTTGCCCATGGTCGCGGCGTCTATGCTGAGCGTCGGACTTGCTGCCGTCGGGGGCGGCATGGCGCAGTTCACGATCATGCGATCCCGCCGAGCATTGCTGCCAGGGGAGCAATCCGATGAGCCGTGGTCGCCGTTACCGCATGTCCCAGCCCGCACGGGCCGGCAAGGTACGGATGCTCTTGTGATAGATGACGAAGTCGCAGGGTGTCGCGAGGAGCGGGGCGAGCTCGGGATAGCCCTCCTCGAACTGCCCGGTCCGCACAGGGCGATAGCCGATGCGGGTGTACCAGGCCTTCAGGAACTCCTTGCTCGGATGAGACCACTCCCGCGGCACCAGGACCTCAAGCTGCATCGTGTCGAGGCCCTGCTCGCGACTCCAGCGCTCGGCGAACCGGACGAGCTCGCGGCCGACACCCTGGCCGCGGTGGGCGGGGTCGGCGACCAGCATCCCGAACTCGCCCTCGCCGGTGTCCAGCCGTTGGATCTGGACGGCGCCAACGATCCGCTCATCCGCCCGAGCGACCGCGATGTGCCCGGTGGCGATCAGTTCGGCCATCCTCTCCGGCGTCGTGCGGGGCGTGCCGTCCGCCCAGAGTCCCGCCTCGGCGATGGCGTACACGCTGTTGACGAGGGCCGCGAGCTCGTTGACCAGCGCGGTATCCTCGGCTGCGGCTGCTGGCGCCATCTGGACATCGATCATGAGTCGACGCCATTCGTGCTCATAGCGCGGCGAGCACCTCATCGGCGGTCGCGACCTCACCCAACAGGGCGAACGAGTCGAGCGTGGCCTGGTGGGCCCGGTCGGTCGCCGCTTCACACGCATCGGGGACGATGACGACCCGGTAGCCGAGGTCACCGGCGGTGCGTCCGGTGCTTTCCACGGAGAGATTGGTCGCGACACCGAACAGCACCACGGTGTCGATGCCCGCGACGCGAAGCCGCTCATCGAGGTCACTCGACGCGAACGCGCTAACCTTCGTGTTCGTGACGACCCAGTCGTCCGTCTGAGGCTCGAGTTCGTCGATGATCTCGGTGGCGGGCGTTCCGTCCAGCAGGCACTGCTGCTGGGCGACGATGCCGAGCAGCGGGATGTTGGTGACCAGGTCGCGGTGCCCGTCAGCGAACGCGACCCGGGTGTAGATGACACGAACTCCCGACCGACGTGCGCTATCGATCAGTCGCTTCGCGACGGGGATGACTCCGTGCTCCTCCAGTCGCGCCCGGTAGAAGGGAGCGAAGGCGCCGTCCGAGCCGACCACGTCGTTCTCCCAATGACACGCGAGGAAGGCAGTCGTGGACTTGTTGAACTCCATGCATGTGTCTCCTGAATCAGCTGCTCGCCAAAACTGGCATGCTAGTCTACTGGATCATGAGACTAGACACTACAGGTTGGATGGTCAAGAGTATTTTCTTCGACCTCGATGTGGCATGCTAGATCGAGTTGTCGGGCGATAGGAAGGAGGGGGTCGATGCCGGGCTCCGTCCCGTCCGCCCGCACAGGTCAGCGGCTGAGCCTGGTGCTCCTCGACGAGCTCAAGGAGAGGCTCCTCGGCGGCCGCTACCCGATGGGATCCCGGATCTCGATCGAGGAGGTGAAGGCGGAGTTCGGCGTGAGCAAGCAACCGGTCATGGACGCCATGCGCCGGCTCGAGGCCATCGGGATCGTCGAGATCGTCCCACAGAGTGGCTGCCGGGTCGCCAACTACTCCGCGCAGGAGATCAGGGACTTCTTCAACCTATTCGGTCGATTCGAAGGTGAGATCGCTGCCGCAGCGGCGGCACGCCGATCGGACGCCCAGCTCTTCGAGCTCGACGATGCATGGCAGCGCATCGCCGATCTCGAGGAGCTTGACGACCCTGAGGAACGGTCGCGCGAATACCGCTTCCTCAATCGCGAGTACCACCTGGTCATCCATCGGATGTCGCATTCCCGGGTGATGGCAAACCTCAGCGAGCGGATGTGGGACCTCTCCGACTTCCTCGTCACCACGATCGGTGGCGTCCAGCAGCTCTCCAACTCCATCGACGATCGAAACCACGACCACGACTTCATCAGGGCCGCCATCAAGTCGCAGAACCCCGACGTCGCCCGCGCAGCCATGCAGTCGCACATCGTCGGTACCGTGGCCGCTTTCGGCGCGACGCTCGACGCAACTGGCTAGGCGCCGACGACACAGCCGACAACAACAGCCACCACCTCACCGTGAGCGTCACATCGGAGCGGAACCGAGTTTCGCCCGATCACGGCGCTCGTTGCGTGAGAAGCCGCTCCATCCAAAGAGATTGGTGGCCGTGCACCGACGTGCAGGCTGGGTCGAACATTCTCAGGCGTTCTGAAAGAACGTGACCTGTGATCCGACAAGATCTGTCAGGCCGCGATGCGCTGCGTACTAGCGGCCAGGCGGCGGTGAGCGGTACCCGGCCATCCGCTGCAGTATCGGCGCGGCCGCCCGCGCCGCCATGACTCCGTACGCCTCCTCGTTCTGCAGCGCGAACACCCGCTGATCGCCGAAGCCCCGATCGATGCGATCGCGCACGAACGCCAGCTCGACCACCTGGGCGGCGAAGTTGTTTATCTCCTTGCCGGCGGGACGCCCGCCGACGCGGGCGGCCTCACCGATCACACGTTTCCGGCTGCGGATCGAGCCCAACCAGGTCGCCTCATTGGGCGTCACGAGGCCGGCCGCCACCATGCCGGGCAGCTTGGCGGCGACGACGCGCTGCTCCCGGCGGCGGCTGGCGACGCCGAGTCCGATCGCGAGCGCGAAGATCGGCACCATCCAGAAGATGTAGACCAGGAAATATGTCTGCGCGCTCAGCAGCGCCGATCCGTTCCAGAGCCCGTGCATGATCACTGCACCGAGGTAGCCGAGCAGGATGTACCCGACCTTGGCCAACGTGCTTCGCTGTTGCAGTGCGAAGTACACCCCGATGCCGATCATCGTGGTGAACAGCGAGTGGGCGAATGGCGCCATGATCAATCGCATCCCGGCGGTGAGCAGTGATTCGCCGAGCGACCCTCCGCTCGAGATGTAAAGGATGTCCTCCAGCCAGGCGAAGCCTGCCCCGGCAAGGCCCGCGTAGACCAGGCAGTCGGTCATCGAGTTGAGCTCGTTGCGGCGACGACCGGTCATCATGATCACCAGGAACAGGCCCTTGGCCGCCTCCTCGATCACCGGAGCACCGATCACGACGGAGGCGACGCTGACTCCTTCCGTGCCGCCGGAGTTGATCAGGGAATCGACGAATAGACCCAGCACCGCCGAAACCACCACGGCGACCGATGCGCCCCAGATGAAGGCGAGTACGAGCAGCCGCGGCGGCTCCGGCTCCCACCGGTCGAGCCACAGGTAGGCCAACACGACACCCGTGATTGCCACGCTGGAGAGGACGAACCCGATGGCCGTGCCAACCGGATTGACCGCGGTCAACAGGATCACTATCAGCCCGGTGAGGGTGCCGAGTGCGATGAGCATGCCGAGCGGCGCTCCGACCTTGCGGATTCGTCTAGGCAGCCCACGAACAGGCGGGCGCGGCTGTTGCGGCGCCACGGGGAAAGACACCACAGCAGGGTAGCTGTGGGCCGGGTCGCTGGAATCTTTCCTGTTCAGAAAGGCTTGAGCTGGAATCCAGGTCGGATACTGAGTCGCGGTATCGGGCTGGATCGCAAATCGGCCTCGCCCTCGCCGTCGGAGCCTTCCGATCGCCCCTGGCATTGGGAATCTTCTGAGCCAACGCCGCCGTTCACATCGTCGCTTCGAGATCGCGCGCTATGCCCATCCAAGCTGCCGCAGGGTGATCCCGTCATTCCAGATCTTCGTCATGTGGCGGATCTTGTCACCGTCGAAGTCCATGACGTAGACGTAATCCGCCTCCGCGCTCTTCCCGGTCGGCGGCACCGGCCCGCCCTCCCCGGTGTGGGTACCGCGAAAGACGCCGAACACCGCCACGTTGTTGCGGGCCTCGTCGACGGCGAACGACCGCACCGCCGCGCTGCCGTCGGGCAGCTGTACGAGCAGACCCTTCATCCACTCGGTGTAAGCCTCCAGAGTGACCATCCCGGCCAGGACGTCGACCTGCGCGGAAAACGTCGCACCGGGGTGGCAGTACTGCTCGCACGCCTTCCATCCCTTCCCCGTCTCGCACGCATCGAAGAATTGTTCGGCGGTGTCTGTTATCGAGGTCATGGCGCTGGTCCCTTTCGCGGCCACATGCCAGAGAGCTACCCCAGCACCAACAAACTTATGTGGCTTGCCGCCGTCTAGCCCCGATTTCGCATCAGGCCGCGCCGTGCCGACATCGCGCATAGCAGCACACCTGGCACCAGGACCGCGGTGGCCAGGCCCAGTTTCCCTCGCCGGTTGCCCGGACGGCGGCCCGTGTGTATTTCGCTGATCCGTCACCAATTCCAGGTGTGGCTGCGAAAGGTCAACTCTCGCCGACATCGGCCGCGACGAGTGACAAATCGAGCGGGCCGTGCACAAGACGGGTCGGGAGAACGCCGACGCCTTCGTCGGCGAGGCCGTCACGCTGTTCACCACCGAGATCCACCCCACCGACGATGGCTACGACTTCACGGAGCTGAAGGACATGATCGCCTGGCGCGACCAAACCCGTTGAGAGTCCGTAAGGTAACCCTGTCTCTCCCCCCGCACCATTGTGGGATTCGGTCGGCGCCGAACCCTAATGCTAGGCGCCATAACCGATGCATATCAGCGACCAGAGATGACTGCGACCGACACGAATCGCTACCGACGACGCGTCTTGCGTCTGTTCGATCAGCACCCCCGGCAAGACAAGCACGCCGAACGGGACCGAACAGGACGCCGGCGATTCGCAAGCCCCAGCACGCCGGCCACCCCTCGTTAAAACGTTTGTTATTAGGGCGCGGGCGTCGTAGTTATCGGCAATCGTGATAGGTGACCGCAGTGCCGCTTGGCAAGCCCGGCGTTTGTCATTGTCACTGCACCTGCCGTCGGAGGACGGCCTAGCATCCTGAGGAGTCGACGATGACGGAAGCGTTTGTGCTCGGCGGTGTCCGTACACCGTTCGCCCGCTATGGCAGCTCGCTGTCGCATATTCGCACCGACGACCTGCTGGGGATGACCATGAAGGGCGCGTGTGAACGCGTCGGCGTCGCCGTTGACCAGATCGAGGATATTGTGGCCGGCTGCGTCAACCCGGCCCATGACGGGATGGGCGATGTCGCCCGGTGGGCGGCGTTGGCTGCGGGGTTTCCCGACAGCGTCGCCGGGGCGACGATCAACCGGTTCTGCGCCTCGTCGTTGAGCGCAACGATCAATGTGGCGCACGCGATCAAGTCCGGCGATCTGGGAGTGGGCATCGCCTGCGGTGTGGAATCAATGTCACGCTCGGGCTGGGCGTACATGAAGGGCGATGCGCCGTTTTCCCCGCGTGGGCCGGTGGTGCTACTCGACACCATGTGGGCTGGGGCCGGCGGCCCTCCCAACCCCGCGCTGCTGGCTCGCAACGCCTACATCAGCATGACCGAGACCGCGCAGAACGTGGCCGACCGCTACGGGTTGACCCGTGAGGAGATCGACGCGTTTGCGTTGCGTTCGCAGCAACACGCCAAGGCGGCTCGTGACTCGGGGCGGTTGGCCAAAGAGATCATGCCCGTCGAGATGCCGTCGACGAAGAAGACACCGGGCCGCACCGTCGAGCATGACGAATTCATCCGCGACGACACCACCGCCGAGCAGCTCGCCGCGCTGCCTGTTCAACCGGGCACCACGCAGATGACTGCGGCCAACTCCACACCATTGACGGACGGGGCAAGCGCGATCGTGTTGGCCTCCGGGGAGCGGGCGGCCGAGCTTGGTGTCGAGCCGCTGGCGCGCGTGCTGTCCTCAGCGGTGTATGCGCTCGACCCGCTGATCATGGGGCTGGCTCCGGCATGGGCGCTGCCCCTTGCGATCAAGCGTGCCGGCCTGACACCCCAACAGGTCGACGTGTGGGAAATCCACGAGGCGTTCAGCGCGCAGGCGCTCGGCGTGCTTCGTGAACTGCCAAATCAGCTCGGCGGCTTCACAATCCCCGACGATAAGCTCACTCCCAATGGCGGGGCCGTGGCCATCGGCCATCCCTTCGGCGCCACCGGCACCCGCTACGTTCTGACCCTGGCAACCGAGTTGGCCCAGCGCAATGCCCGCTACGGCGCCGTCGGCGTGTGCGTCGGCTCTGGCCAAGGCGTGGCCGTCGTTCTGGAAAACCCCAACGCCACCTGAGCTGCTTGACAATTAACCACGGTGACAGGTCGAGTTGATCAGCGCCACCCAAGCATGTAACACCACAGCTCAAATGACGGAGTTGATAGATCCGACATGCTGCCCGGCTGCGATACCTGTCTGTTCGGTGGACCCGCATCGAGTCGCGCAGTTGCGTTTTCCGGGCTCGCAATGGTCGCCGGGGCGTCGGATCGATGACGATTGAATTCACCAATTGATAAGGAGCGCCAATGATTCCCGAGTCGAAGAACCCCGATCGCGACTACCCCCAAATGGTGGCGGAGCGGGGCCGAATCGAGCCGGCGCCGCGGCGGGTGCGCGGCTATTTCGACGACACGCTTGTCTTCGACACGACCCGCGCCCGCTACGTCTGGGAGGCACCGTACTACCCGCAGTACTACATCCCGCTATCTGACATACACACAGAGTATTTGCGCGACGAGGACCACCCACAAAGGCTGCAGCTGGGCCCCTCACGGCTGCATTCGCTGACCACAGACACGCGCACCCAAAAAGCCGCGGCGCGCGTCTACGACACCAACGGCGACGGCCCGGTCGCCGGCTACGTGCGGTTCGAATGGGACACGCTCGACTGGTTCGAAGAAGACGAACAAATCATCGGCCACCCCCGCAACCCTTACGTACGAGTCGACGCACTGCGCTCCCATCGCCACGTCAAGGTCGAGATCGACGGCGTCGTACTCGCCGAGACCCGCAGTCCCGTACTACTTTTCGAGACCGGGCTGCCAACGCGATACTACATCGACCGCACAGACGTCTCGTTTGATCATCTCGACACCAGCAACACCCAGTCCATCTGCCCCTATAAGGGGATCACATCCGGGTACTGGTCCGCGCGTGTCGGCGACACGGTTCAGCCGGACATCGCCTGGACCTACGAGTACCCCATGTGCCAGGTCGCTTCGATCGCCGGTCTCATCGCTTTCTTTAACGAAAAGCTCGATACCTTCGTCGACGGGTACAAACTGCCGCGGCCCGCAACACACTTCGTCTAACAGTGCGGCGCCCGCTAGTTCCCGAGGGACAGGGCAGGGTTCGCCGGGTATATGGCAGAAGTTGGTTCAGACTTAACGGCTTTCGCTGTCGACAACGAGGTGCTCGTCTTCGCGCGGCGAGCCGCGCAGGCCGAATTCGTCGCTGTGCGGTTAGGTTCCTTGACGGCCGCTGCGAACCTTGATCTCGGCTTCGACGCCGTCTTCTTCTCCGCCGACCACGCCGATCTCGATTTCGAGGATGATGTCGGCTGCTGCGGCGGCGCGCAGCAGATCCGCAACGATGTCGAGGTTCTCATTGCCGGGGATGGCGGAGCCGTCCCACATGTGCGAGTCGGCGAATTCGGCTCCGCCGGTGGAAAATTGGATGATGCCGTCGCTGCCGGCGTCGGCGAAGCCTTTTGAGGGCGGTGTTGACCGCTTCGGATCTGACACAGTTGACGGCGGGGAAGGCGAACGACTGCTCTTTTTGGCGGTGTCGATGTCGATCATCTGGCGGTAGGTCTCAGGTGTCGCGATGGGCATGGGCTCCTTGCTTTTGGTCAGACGGCGCGCAGTGGGTGGGCCTCGGGTTGCTTCGACGCTGAATCTCTGGGTGTCGCGGGTGTTGGCGGTCGGCTAGTTGATGGCGGAGATCATGTGCGCGACGGCGTCGGCGACGGCGGTGCGGGCGGGGGCAAGGTAGCGGCGCGGGTCGCTGACGGTGGCGTCGCTGGCCAGATAAGCGCGCACCGCGGTGGTGAAGTGGATGTTCAGCAGCGTGCCGACGTTGATTTTGGTGATGCCGGCGTCCACGGCTTTGCGGAGTTCCTCGTCAGCGACCCCTGATGAGCCGTGCAGGACCAGCGGCACAGGCAGTGCGGAGCGAAGCTGGGAGATCAGGTCGAAGTCCAGCGATGCGGTGCGATCCGACATGGCGTGGGAACTGCCGACGGCGACGGCCAGAGCATCGACACCGGTGGCCGCAACGAATGCGGCGGCCTCGCCGGGATCGGTTCGGACACCCGGGGCGTGGGCGCCGTCCTTGCCGCCGACTTCGCCGAGCTCGGCTTCCAGGTACAGGCCGTGGCGGTGAGCCCAATCGGCGGCAGCCTTGGTGACGGCGACGTTGTCGTCGTAATCCAGTTTGGAGGCGTCGAACATCGCCGAGCTGGCCCCGGTGTCGGCGCTGGCGTGCAGCAGCGCGGTGTCCTCCACGTGGTCCAGGTGTACTGACACCGGAACTGCGGCCGCTTTGGCGACGGCGGTGACCGCGGCGGCGATCGGTGCGAGTCGGCCGTGGTGGAACTTCACCGCGTTCTCGCTGATCTGCATGATGACCGGGCCATTGGCCTGTTCGGCGCCGGCGGCGATGGCCTCGGCGTGTTCGAGGGTGATCACGTTGAACGCGGCTAGCCCGGTTCCGGCGCGGTGTGCGGCGGCGACGAGGTCGGCGGTACGAGCGAGCGGCATCGGCTGGTCCTCCAGGTGCTCTGTATTCGGTGCGTGTCTACGGGCGGGGGACTCGGGGTTGACAAGTCTCCAACGAAACGCAACTATATCCATCATATTCCAAGTGAGCAACCTCATACCAGATGGGAACTGAGATGGGCAGCACGCTTCTTGTCGGCCTCGACGTCGGGACCCAGACAAGCAAGGCCGTGGTGTTCACCGAGTCCGGGGACGCGGTGGCCACCGGCCGCGCTGCGACCCCGTGGATCGTCACGGCCAGCGGAGCTGAGATGGACGCCACCGCTCTGCTGGCATCGGCGAAGACGGCGCTGGTCGAGGCGTTAGCCGACGCCCCACCCGGACCGATCGCCGCACTGGGGGTGGCCAGCCTCGGCGAGGCCGGGATCCTGTTGGACCGCCACGCGCAGCCCGTTGCCCCAGTCATCGCCTGGCACGACACCCGCGATCACACCGAACTCGCGGATCTCCGCAACACCGTTGCTGCGCAGGACTTCTCGGCTACGACGGGTCTGCCGCTGCGCCAGCAATGGTCGCTGACCAAACACCGCTGGCTACTCGACAATGTCTCCGCGGCGCGTACCGCGGTCCGGCGGCTCAATGTGGCCGAATGGATCGTGCGCGGCCTGGGCGGCGAGGAAGCCACCGAGCAATCCCTGGCGTCACGGACCGGCTGGCTACGCCTGGCGCAACGCTCTTGGTGGACCGACACCCTGGAATGGTCCGGGGCCAGCGAAAACTTGATGCCGCCGATCGTGACCGCCGGCACTCCGCTGGGCCGGGTCAGTGCTGAAGCCGGTTTGGGTCGATTGACCGGCGCGGTCCTCACCGTCGCCGGCCACGACCACCAGGTTGCAGTGATCGGGGCCGGCGCCGACGGGGCCGGTGACGAACTGGATTCCTGCGGCACCGCCGAAGCGTTGATCCGCACCGTCACCCCGGGACTGTCGCCGCTGGTGATCGCCGAGCTCGCTGAGGCCGGGATCACTACCGGATGGCACGCCGTGCCCGAACACTGGTGCCTACTCGGCGCCACCCAGGGCGGCCTTGCGCTGCAGCGGGTGCTGGCACTGCTGGGCAAGGACAAGGACGATCTGGCCGAGCTCGACCCGGCAGCGATCGCGGCCGCCGCACCACACGTGCGGGTGGTCGCCCCGCCGTTCGGCAAGCTCGACATCGTCGGCGTCACCGACGGCGACGGTCCCGCCCAGTTGTGGCGGGCAGCGCTGGAGGCCGTCACCGATCAGGCCGCCGAAATCCATGACGCGATGAGCACCGTCAGCGGAGCGCACCGGTCGCTGGTGGTGACCGGCGGTTGGTCGCGCAGCCGCGCGTTGATCGAGATCAAACGCCGCCGCTTCGGTGACCTCGTGCAACCCGAGGTCACCGAGGCCGGCGCACGCGGCGCGGCGCTGCTGGGCCTACGCGCGGCGGCCGCGGCCGCACCGGCGGGTGTGTCATGACGTCGACAGCCAACGTCACGGAGCGAGCGCCGCTGCACCGCTACGGACTCGCCGAGGTCAGCACCGCGGATGCGGAAGGATCAGCGGTCATGGGCACCGAAAATGCTGACTCCCGCGCTCCCTACGCCGACCAGCGTAAACAACGCATTCTCGACCGCCTCCGCAGCCATGGCCGCGTTGAGGTCCTCGACATCGCCGAGGGACTCGGGGTGACCGGGGAAACCATCCGCAAGGACCTCATCGCGCTGGAACGCCAAGGACTGCTGCGCCGAGTGCACGGCGGGGCCGTCCCGGCACAGGCGCTGACGTTCGAGCCCGCCGTGGAGACCCGCACCCAGTTCATGAGCGAGAAGACCCGCATCGCCCGCGCCGCCCTGGAGCACCTACCCGAACAGGGATCGGTGCTGATCGACGCCGGCTCCACCACCGCCAAACTCGTCGAACTCTTCCCCGGCGACCGCGAGCTCACGGTCTACACCAACACCGTGCCGCTGGCGATGTCCCTGCTGAACCGGCCCCGGCTCACGGTGTTCACCCTGGGCGGGCGCTTGCGCAACAAGACGTTCGCCGAGGTCGGCGACTGGGCCACCCGCGCACTGGCCGAGATCAATGTCGAGGTCGCATTTCTGGGAACCAACGGGATCTCCATGACGCGCGGTCTCACCACCCCCGACCCCGCCGAAGCCGCCGTCAAGCGGTTGATGCTGGGCTGCGCCCGGCGCCGGATCCTGCTGGCCGACCACAGCAAGTTCGGCGTCATCAGCGGCACCAAGCACGCCGACCTCGATGACATCGATGTGCTGATTACCGACACCGGCCTGCCCGACGACCAGTACACGCAATTGCACAGCGCCGGAATAACTGTGGAGCGAACATGATCCTGACACTGACTCCCAACCCCAGCGTCGACCGCACCGTGTTCCTCGACCACCTGGTCCTCGGCTCGGTCAACCGCAGCACACGCAGCTGGAGCGAACCCAGCGGCAAAGGAGTCAACGTCGCACTCGCGCTGCTCGCGCATGGCCAGCCGGTGCGCGCCGTCGTCCCGATCGGCGGATCAGTCGGAGCCCAACTGCGGCAAATGCTCAACCTCGCCGAACTGGACATCATCCCGGTGCCAGTGGCAGGCGAAATCCGCAGCAACGTCAGCCTGACCCAACCCGACGGCACCGTCACCAAAATCAACGAGCTCGGCCCAAAACTGTCTGCCGCCGAAGCAGATGCCCTGATGCACGCCGTGCGGTCCAATCTCGATCGCGTCTCATGGCTGGTCTGCGGCGGCAGCCTGCCCGCCGGGATCCCCGCCGCGTTCTACGCCGCCCTCACCGAGAAAGTCCATCAGGCCGGCGTGAAGGTTGTCGTCGACAGTTCCGGAGAGCCGCTGGCGACCAGCCTGGCCGCGCGCCCCGACCTCATCAAACCCAACTCCCACGAGCTTGCCGAACTGGCCGGACGGGACCTGCACACCCTCGGCGATGTCGTCGACGCCGCTGTAAACCTGCGGGAACGCGGGGTGGGGGCGGTCCTGGCCAGCCTCGGAGCCGACGGCGCCGTGCTGGTCGACGACGCCGGAGCGTTGCACGGCGAAGCGCCTGTCGAGAAGGTCGTCAGCACCGTCGGGGCGGGCGACGCCATGTTAGCCGGATTCCTCGCGGCCACCTCGGGCCGCGTCGAGCCAGCTGCGGACCGCGCTGCAATGGGGCGCCGCCGCCGTCCAACACGAAGGAACCCTGTTCTCGCCCGGTGAGGCGAGCACCACGGTAACCATCACCGACACAGTCGAGCGAGACCGGCGCCTGCACGACCACGACCCCACCGTCAGCGCCGCGGGAGCTGCCGCGGTCGACCGTTTGCGATCCCACGCATGACCGACCCACGTCGCGTGTGCACGAGCAGAGGACGGAGGCTGCGATGAGTTCGACGATGCAGGCAGTGGTGATCCACGGCCGCGAAGACTACCGCCTCGAACAGGTCCCCATCCCCGACCCGGGCCCGGGCGAAGCCCTTGTCAAGGTGCAAGCCGTCGGCATCTGTGCCAGCGACCTCAAGTGCTACCACGGCGCACCCATGTACTGGGGCGACGGGCGGGTCCCGCCCAACGTCGATCTGCTCGCCATACCGGGGCACGAATTCGTCGGGGAGATCGTGGCCATCGACGACCTGGGCCGGCAGCGCTGGGGTGTGGACGCCGGCGACCGGGTGGTATCCGAGCAGATCGTGCCGTGCTGGACTTGCCGGTTCTGCCGGCGCGGCCAGTACTGGATGTGCGCGCCCCACAACATCTTCGGGTTCCGCCGCACCGTCAACGGCGCCATGGCCGACTACATGATCTATCCCGCCGACGCCATCGTGCACAAAGTCTCCCCCGACATCCCGGCGGCGCACGCCGCGTTCGCCGAACCGCTGTCGTGTGCGCTGCACGCAGTGGAGCGCGCTCAGGTCGGGTTCGGCGACGTCGTCGTCGTCGCGGGCTGCGGTCCGATCGGGTTAGGCATGGTCGCCGGCGCCCGCGCCAAAAGCCCCGCCCATGTCATCGCGCTCGACCATATTCCAGCCAAACTCGACCTGGCCGCAGAGTGCGGGGCCGACATCACCGTCAACATCAGCGCCGACGACGCCGAAACCGTCGTGCGTGATCTCACCGAGGGCTACGGCGCCGACATCTACCTCGACGCCAGCGGGCACCCCTCAGCGGTCCCCCAGGGTCTGAACCTGTTGCGCAAACTGGGCCGCTACGTCGAATACGGGGTGTTCGCCGCACCGGTCAGCGTCGACTGGACCATCATCAGCGACATCAAGGAACTCGATGTCCTCGGCGCACATCTGGGCCCCTACTGCTGGCCCACCGCCATCTCCATGATCGAAGCCAAAACACTGCCCCTGGACCGCATCTGCACCCATCAACTGCCGCTGCACGAGTTCCGCGCCGGCCTCGACCTGGTCGGCCGCGGCGCCGACTCGATCAAGGTCACCCTGCTGCCGGGCGAAGGCGCCGACATGTGAACCGCGGCGGCAATGCTCACCGCTGACTGAGCACCGACGTCAGCCCAGCAACGACGGCGCGACACTGCGCACGTCGCGAAGAACCCTATTGCGTTTTTTAACCGCCCACGAATACTGACCACACTCTTTCGAGGGAGCCCTCCGTGAACCGCCACCTCATCACAGCAGCGATAAGTCTCTGCACGGCAACAACATTGACCGTATCAGGATGCGCGGGAGCCGGATCACTCGGGTCCGGCGACGGCCAAACCATCACCATCGCGATGGTGTCGAACTCCCAGATGACCGATGCCCGCGAGCTGTCCGATCAGTTTGAAGCCCAAAACCCGGGAATCCAACTCAAATTCGTCACGCTCTCGGAGAACCAGGCACGCGCCAAGATCACCATGTCCACGTCGACCGGCGGCCGCGAGTTCGACGTCGTCATGATCAGCAACTACGAAACACCCCAGTGGGCGCAAAACGGGTGGCTCACCGACCTCGAGCCCTACATCGCCAACACCCCCGGCTACGACAAGAACGACTTCATCCCGTCCATCCGGCAAGCCCTCTCGTATCAGGACCACATGTACTCGGTGCCGTTCTACGGCGAATCATCGTTCCTGATGTACCGCAAAGACCTGCTCGAACAGGCCGGCATCGACCTCGGTACCACCCCAACCTGGGAGCAGGTCGCCGCTGCCGCCGCCAAGCTGGACGCCCCGGGCATGGTCGGCATCTGCCTGCGCGGCAAGCCCGGCTGGGGCGAAGTACTCGCGCCGCTGGACACCGTGATCAACACCTTCGGCGGCCGCTGGTACGACGAGGAATGGAACGCCCAACTCGGCAGCCCCGAGGTCAACAAAGCGGTGAAGTTCTACGTTGACCTGGTGCGTGGGGACGGCGAACCCGGCGCTGCCGCATCGGGATTCAGCGAATGCGCCACCCAGTTCTCGCAGGGCCGCGCCGCCATGTGGTATGACGCCACCTCAGCGGTCAATACCGTGGAAAGCCCCGAATCCAGCACCGTGGTCGGCAAAGTCGGCTACGCCAAAGCTCCCACCGAGATCAAAGCCCGACTCCGGCTGGCTCTACACCTGGTCGCTGGGCATTCCCGCGTCCAGCCCGGACAAAGGACGCCGCCTGGAAGTTCATCTCCTGGATGACCGACAAGCAGTACATCCAGACCGTCGGCACCCAACTCGGCTGGGAACGCGTCCCCCCGGGCAGCCGGCTCTCGACGTATCAGATCCCGCAATACCGCGACATCAGCGCCGCCTACGGACCGATCACGCTGGATTCCATCAACACGGCTGACTCCGCCCAGCCGACCGTTCAGCCGGTGCCGTACACCGGAGTCCAGTTCCTCACCATCCCCGAGTTCCAGGATCTGGGAACGCGGGTGAGTCAGCAGGTCAGCGCGGCGATTGCGGACCAGAAGTCGGTCGCCGACGCGCTGGAACAGTCCCAGAAATACGCGGAAGTCGTCGGCCGCAGTTATCAGGAGAAGTCATGACAACCATCGCCTCTGGCTCGGAGGAACGAGCCGCAATCGACACCGAGCATGCCGCGCGGGTTCGGAAGGCCCATGACAGCAGCGTCTCTCGCGCTGAGGGGTGGCGGCTGCGGGGGCCGCTGCTGCCGGCGCTGATCTTCATGATCGTCGTCACCCAGATCCCGTTCCTGTTCACGCTGTACTACTCGACGTTGTCGTGGAACCTGGTGCGGCCGGGCTCGAGCCAGTTCGTCGGCCTGCAGAACTATGTGGACGTGGTGGGAGACAGCACGTTCTGGCAGGTCGCGATCAACACCGTGATCCTGATCGTGGGCACGGTGTTGATTTCGGTGGTGCTCGGGCTGTTGTTGGCGTTGCTGCTGGACCGGGTGTTCCTGGGCCGCGGCGTGGTGCGCACGTTGCTGATCACGCCGTTTTTGGTGACCCCGGTGGCCGGGGCGTTGATGTGGAAGACCGCGATGCTCGACCCGGTGTTCGGCATCATCAACTGGGTGCTGTCCCCGTTCGGGGTGCACCAGATCGATTGGGTGAGCCGCTTCCCGCTGACCTCGGTGATGATCAACCTGGTCTGGCAGTGGACCCCGTTCATGATGCTGCTGATCCTGGCCGGCCTGACGTCGATGCCGCGTGACATCCTGGAGGCCGGCCGGGTCGACGGTGCGGGAGCGTTTCAGCTGTTCCGTGAGCTGACGCTGCCGCACCTGCGCCGGTTCATCGAACTGGGCGCCGTGTTGGGGGCGATCTATCTGGTCAACACCTTCGACGCGATCTACATGATGACCCAGGGCGGGCCGGGTACGGCCAGCGCGAACCTGCCGTTCTACATCTATCAGCGCGCGTTTTTGGGCTTCGACATCGGCCAGGCCGCGGCGATGGGTGTGGTCGTGGTGATCTTCACCATGATCATCGCCAGCTTCGCGTTGCGGTTGATCTTCAAATCGTTCACCGGCAAGGAAGAGGCAGCCTGATGAGTACCACCGCTCCCGCGACGACCACAGCCCAACCCGGCGAGGTTAGTGGCGTCAAGAAGGGTCAGGTCAAGCACCGCAGGTTCGATCCGTGGGGGGTGGTGGCCTGGATCGTCGGGCTGGGGTTCTTCTTCCCGGTGTTTTGGATGGTGCTGACCGCGTTCAAGCAGGAGGTCGACGCCTACACCACCACACCGAAGTTCTTCTTCGTGCCGACGCTGGATGAGTTCAGGGCGGTGTTCGATCAGGGTGTCGGCACCAGCCTGCTGAATTCGCTGATGGCCACCGGTATTTCGACCATCTTCGTGCTGGCGCTGGGCATCCCGGCGGCGTTCGCGCTGTCGCTGCGCCCGGTGCGCAAGACCAAGGACGCGTTGTTCTTCTTTTTGTCCACCAAGATGTTGCCGATCGTCGCGGCGATCATCCCGCTGTATGTGATCGTGTCGAATATCGGTCTGCTGGACAACATCTGGGCGCTGATCATCCTCTACACCTCGATGAACC
This sequence comes from uncultured Actinomycetota bacterium, assembly GCA_963799495.1. Lineage (GTDB taxonomy): Bacteria > Actinomycetota > Actinomycetes > Mycobacteriales > Mycobacteriaceae > Mycobacterium. The sequence goes on along the minus strand of CAWCXH010000014.1, from coordinate 170,339 downwards.
TGCCGATCGCGGTGTGGATGATGCGGTCGTTCTTCCTGGAGGTGCCCGGCGAGCTGCTGGAGGCCGCCAGCCTGGACGGCGCCAGCACCTGGCGCTCGGTGCGCGAGGTGATCTTGCCGCTGGTGTCGCCGGGCATCGCGGCCACCGCGTTGATCTGCGTGATCTTCGCCTGGAACGAGTTCTTCTTCGCGGTCAACCTGACCGCCGTGCAGGCCCAGACCATGCCGGTGTTTTTGGTCGGGTTCATCGCCGGTGAGGGCCTGTACTGGGCCAAGCTGTGCGCGGCGGCGACGATGGCCGCGCTGCCGGTGGTGCTGGCCGGCTGGATCGCGCAGAACCAGCTGGTGCGTGGACTGTCCTTCGGCGCCATCAAATAACTGTCAAGACTTCGGAAAGGTAACCATCATGGCCACCATCACCTACCGCAACGCCTCCTGCATCTACCCGGGCTCCGACAAGCTCGCGGTGGACTCGCTCAACCTCGACATCTCCGACGGCGAGTTCGTCGTGCTGGTCGGACCGTCCGGGTCCGGGAAGAGCACCGCGCTGCGGATGCTGGCCGGACTGGAGGACATCGACGAGGGCAACATCGAGATCAGCGGCAAGGACATGGTCGGGGTGCCCTCCAAGGACCGCGACATCGCGATGGTGTTTCAGAACTATGCGCTCTACCCGACCAAGACGGTCGCGGAGAACATGGGCTTCGCGCTGAAACTGCGCGGGGTGTCGGCCGACGAGCGGCGCAAGAAGGTCGAGGAGGCCGCCAAGCTGCTCGACCTGACCGACTTCCTGGACCGCAAACCGGCCAAACTGTCCGGCGGCCAGCGCCAGCGCGTGGCGATGGGCCGCGCCATCGTGCGCGCACCCCAGGTGTTCTGCATGGACGAGCCGCTGTCCAACCTGGATGCCAAGCTGCGGGTGCAGACCCGCACCCAGATCGCCGCGCTGCAGCGCCGGCTGGGCACCACCACCGTCTATGTCACCCACGACCAGGTGGAGGCCATGACGATGGGTGACCGGGTGGCCGTGCTCAAAGGCGGTGTACTACAGCAATTCTCGACTCCAGCCGAACTGTACGACAATCCTGTCAACGCATTCGTCGCTGGCTTCATCGGATCCCCGGCAATGAACCTCATTACGGCTCCACTCACCGGTGACGGAGTCCGCATCGGCGACACCACCGTCACTTTGCGACGTGACCGAATCGCCGCAGCGCAGAGCAGCGGCACCGACACCGTAACCATCGGTATCCGTCCAGAACACATCGATCTGAGCAGCGCCGACGCTGAGATGACCGGACACATCGATCTCGTCGAACAACTCGGCAGCGAATCTTACGTCCACACCCATGTCGGCAGCGGCCCCAACAGGGTCATGCTCGCAGCGCGGGCGCCCGGCCGATTCACCGGACACCTGAACGACGCCGTGCACCTGCACCTCAACACCGACCACCTACACCTGTTCCATCCGCAAACCGGTGCCAGCCTGACCCGCAGTTAAGACGGAGACTGATGACGCGGTGCCCCGGCACGACGAGCTCGGATGCGGCACCGCGTCGTGGTTCCGACGCCAGTCGCGGCATTTCACCACCGAAGGGAATTAGATCGTGCGGACAGCCATCGCAGACGGCACTGGGGCAGTGTCGCTAACCACCATCGACGATCCGAGCCCCGGACTCACGGACGTCATCATCCAGGTCGACAGTTGCGGTGTCTGCGGCACCGACCTGCACATCATCGACGGCGACTACCCCGCGGCGCACATGCCAGTCGTGCCTGGCCACGAAATCACCGGCACCATCGTCGAGCTCGGCCGCGACGCCCGGCACCTCGACAGAGGCACATTTGTCGTCGTCGACCCCGTCGTCGAATGCGGGTACTGCCCCCAATGCCGCAGTGGCCGTGCAAATCTCTGCGCTAACTGGCAGGGCTACGGAGTGACCTTGCCGGGAGGCTTCGCCGAATTCGTGCGCGTTCGTGCCGTCAACGTCGAGCAAGTACCCCCGTCGATCCCCCGCCCGTGGGCAACCCTGGTCGAACCATTGTCGTGCGTTCTGCACGCCCTCGACCGCATCGGACCGATCCGCCCTGCCCAGTCCGCCCTAGTCATCGGCGCCGGAACGACCGGGCTGATCCTCAGCCAGCTCCTCACTGCATCCGGGGCGAGTGTGGATGTGGTCGACCTCAGCCCGGAGCGACACCTGCAAGCAGCGCATTTTGGCGCGCACCGGACTGCCGCGAACATAGCGGCATTCGAACAGGCGGACGGTTGGGACCTGGTAATCGAGGCAACCGGATCTGTGAACGGATTCCAGGACGGACTGAACGCGGTCCGACCGGCCGGCCGGTTCCACGTTTTTGGAGTCTCCAGCCCCGAGTCCATCGCACGGGTTTCGCCATACGCGATCTTCGCCAAAGAGCTCACGATCACCGGCTCACAATCGCTACAACACACCTTCGCCAGAGCGGTACACACCCTTGCCGCCGGCGCGATCAACTGCGAAGCGCTGATCACCGCCCGCATCCAGCTCACCGAAATCGACAACGCAATCGACCTTGTCCGCCGCGGAGTAGGCATCAAAACCCAAGTCACCACATCCTGATCGTTGAACCATTTCGGGTTTGATGCCGCTTCCTTCCGTGAGAAGGATGCTGACTATCTCGAAGCACTACCCGGTGGAGCAGCGTGAGCGTGTGAGTCCGGTCGGTGTATGCGGCGTGCCCGGCGATCGGCCCGAAGGTCGGGTTGTCGTGACCGCCGCCGCATCACCAGTCGCGCCGCCGCAGGAGGTGGTCCACGCGGTGCGGCGCACCAAATTGTCTGCACGCTGGGACCGGCCGCCGCTACCGCGTGACAGCTCGCACTGTCGGCGCACGTGAGGTCTTAGCTGTAGAGAGCGCGGGGTTCGGCCAGGTCAGCCGACGACGGTCCGGCGGTCGTCATCCACATCGACGTCGACCGCTGACCGGTTCTGTTCTCCTCCGTAGTCTCGGTGGGGTGAGCGTCGCACCTGCTACAACCGTCGTCCTGGACGGCCGCTTCTCCCGCGAACTCCCGGAGATGGCTGTTCCCTGGAAGGCCGAGGTGGCTCCCGACCCGCGGCTACTCGTGCTCAACGAACCGCTGGCCACCGAGCTCGGCCTCGACGCCGATTGGCTGCGAAGCTCCGACGGGCTTCAGCTGCTGGTCGGCACCCGGGTTCCCAGCGGTGCCGCCCCGGTGGCGCAGGCCTATGCCGGGCATCAGTTCGGCGGGTTGGTCCCGCGTCTGGGCGACGGCCGCGCGCTGCTGCTCGGCGAGCTCGTAGACGCCGACGGGCGCGTTCGTGACCTTCACCTCAAGGGCTCCGGGCCCACACCGTTCGCGCGTGGTGGTGACGGGCTGGCCGCCGTCGGCCCGATGCTGCGTGAGTATGTCGTCAGCGAGGCAATGTTCGCGATGGGGATTCCCACGACCCGATCCCTGGCCGTGGTGGCGACGGGAGGTCAGGTACAGCGCGACACGGTGCTGCCCGGAGCCGTGCTCGCCCGGGTTGCGAACAGCCATCTGCGGGTCGGCAGCTTTCAGTACGCCGCGATCACGGGTGACGTTGATCTGTTGCGGCGCCTCGCCGACCACGCGATCGCTCGGCACCACCCGCATGCCGCGGACGCTGAGCACCCCTACCTCGCGCTGTTCGAGGCGGTGATTGCGGTCCAGGCGTCGCTGGTGGCCCAATGGATGCTTGTCGGGTTCGTCCACGGGGTGATGAACACCGACAACATGACGATCTCCGGCGAGACCATCGACTACGGGCCATGCGCCTTCATGGAGGCTTACGACCCGGCCACGGTCTTCAGCTCGATCGACTACGCCGGGCGTTACGCCTACGGCAACCAACCTGCGGTGGCCGGGTGGAACCTGGCGCGGTTCGCCGAAACACTCCTTCCGCTCTTCTCCGACGACCAGAAGCAGGCGGTCGAACTCGCGATGGACTCTCTCGGCGGCTTCCGCCCGAAGTGCGAGGCCGCCTGGTCGGCCGGTATGCGGGCCAAGCTCGACCTGCGTGGCGACATCGAGGACGCGACCGTGGCGCCGCTCGTCGATGAACTGCTCGCCCTGCTTCAGCGAAACCACGTCGATCACACCTCGTTCTTCCACCACCTGGGAGAGGCCGCACGCGGCGAGGGCGAGCTCGCGCGCGGGCTGTTCGCGGATCTCGCCGGGTTCGATGCTTGGCTGACGCGCTGGCGCGCCCTCGGTCCGGACGCCAGCGTGATGGACAAGGTGAATCCCGTCTACATTCCCCGTAATCACCTCGTCGAAGAGGCGCTCACCGCGGCGACTGACGGCGATCTCAAGCCGCTCGAGCAACTCCTTGAGGCCGTCACCGCCCCCTATAACGAGCGTCCCGGCCTCGAGCGCTATGCCGCCGGCGCGCCGCAGGACTTCGGCGCCTACCGGACCTTCTGCGGGACCTGATGTGCGCCACCCCGGTCGTTCGTCCAAGCCTGCAGCCAACGTTGCTGGCCGGATACAACTAGCACACTGCTTTGTCTCATTGCCACAATGGCCCCGGTCTGCCGGCAACGGGAAGGAGGCCCTTATGGGAGACGACGAGGTCCAGGTTCGGGCGGCGGCCGAGCGTCTGGTGGCCGCGTTCGGTTCCGGGCGGCTTGACGACTACTTCGCCTGCTTCGCCGATGACGCAACGTTTGTCTTCTACACCACGCCGCAGCGCCTAGAGTCCGTAGACGCGTACCGGCAGCTCTGGGACGGATGGGTCCGCGAGGACGGCTTCCGGGTCACCGGCTGCGTTTCCTCCGCCGTCCGGGTTCAGGTGCTCGGCGACGCGGCGGTAATGGTTCACGACGTTGTCACCGACGTGGAAACCCGCGCAGGTGCCGAGAGTTTGCGTGAGCGCGAGACGATCGTATTCGCCCGCCAGGGCGATGGTCGCTGGCTCGCGGTGCACGAGCACCTGTCGCCTGCACCGTGAGCTGGCGGACCGAGGCTCACACCGACCATTCCAGTTGAAGCGCCACCGCTCTGACCGGTGCACCGTCGGCGTCGGCAAGGCGTATCGGCAGAACGCTGAGCAATGCTTGGTCGAAGTCCACAGCGTCGAGGTTCGTGAGGTTCTCCACGATGGCGCCGCCGGCGCCCAGCAATACGTCGTGTGCAACGTAGCCGCCCGGCTCGCCGCCCGCCGGTGGCGTTTCGTCGACGCTCATCGCGTCGATGGCCACCGTTCGGACACCGGCCGCCACGATGCCTTCGGCGGCGTCCTGCCCGAGGTAGGGATGGTCCAGGTAGGCCGGTGAGCGCCAATGCCGGGACCAACCGGTGTGCACTACCAGGATCGACCCGCTGGCCATCTGCGCGACGGACGGCTCGAGCTGTGCCCAGGAAATCATCGAGCGCGGGTCGAGCCCCCGCACATCGACCACCGTGGCAGCGCCAAAGAACATCGAGAGATCCATCGCGTCGATTCGTGCGCCGTCGGCGAGAAAGTGGTATGGCGCGTCGACATGGGTCCCCGTCTGCGATCCCATGGACACGTGGAGCACGTTGTACCCGTCTCGGTCGATCGTGGTCGCGGGGCTGAGCTCCGGAACGGGGTCGCCCAGTCGGCGGGGCACCCGCCAACATTCCGGCGGCGACAGACCCTATGGATGAGCAGCTGCGTAGGACCGTTGTCGCGTGGGCGCTGGTCGCGATGCCGGGCGAACAGTGTGTCCTATAGCATCTCGACAACCGTGTCGGTGCGGACCAGCGGTGGGGCCTCGATCTGGCCCGGGTGGCGGAGATCCAGGCTGCCATCTCACGATGTTGATTACGTTGCCGTCCGGTGCTCGGACGAAGAACCGGCGCACACTTCCATCGCTCTGTGGTTATCGGATGCACGATCTCGTAGCCGAGTTTCTGAGCTTCTTCATAGGCACCTTCGATGTCATCCGTGTGGGCGGAAATGACCGAGTCTTTGGGTGCGGTTGCGTCGCGGGTTACGAGCTGGATGTTCGCAAGCCGCGATCTCACAGGTTTTGCTGATTTACGGTGGCCGACGACACTGACCAGTGTGTGCAGATTCAAAGGCTGACCACCGCGGCGAAGAAATAGCTACGCGGGCAGATCCACCCGCAATGCCAGGTGCTCATCGAGTATCCGGCGCAGCGCGGCGTCCATCGGATGAGCGGATGCCAGGTCGCGGCCGAGCCGGCTGTCCACCACAACTACCGCGCCCTCACGCAGTTCGGCGGTGTCGACCTGATCGACGAACGGATCGAACAACGCGGGCGGTGTGGCCAGGTAATAGAGCGCCCGGTGCGACTCGTTCAACCCGGCGGCATACATCAGTCCGTGTTGGGTGATCACGAAGAGTTCCGAGGTGATCCTGGCGTTCGGGGTCTCGGCTTTGCCCCATGCCATGGCGGCGCCCTTGGTCTGTGCCAATCGATCCGGGACGTCGTCAGTCAGCGTGAGCAACCTTTCGACGAGTGCTCCACCCATTCGCGGATATGCGCCGATGGCGGGTCTGAAGTACCGCTGGAAGATCTCGCCGAAAAAGTCGTACCGTTGCTCGCTCATCGCGGCTCCCCAGGTTTCAGACGGACACCTCAATTGTGCGCCCGAAACCATCAGCTGAGCACAAGTTCGGCTAGGACGGCGGCTTCGCTGATGTCGGTGTCCCTGGTCGCGGTGAACAGGGTGAGCATCGACTTCCGGTGCGCCAGCTCGCGCAGGTGCGCCAGTATCTGGCGAGCCCGCCCACTCAACGTAAGGCGCCCCCACAATCATCCGTAGGGTCTTAATACCCTCACGCCCGCCGCTGGCCCCGAATCCTTCTCCGCGCGTTGCTAATCCGGACGCTCAGACGATCGCCCTGCGAGTATGCAATGGAGAGCTTGGTGTCTAAGATCGGAACTCGAGCACGTCCTGCACCGGCAGCCGTGGCGTGGCAGGAGGTTGCTGCTCTCCAGCTGGTGCTCTGCCCACGCGTATCAAGAGTTGAGGCAGGCCAGTTTCTCCAACGAGGCGCCGAACGATATCTCTGCTGGGCGTCACCTCGATCATGTGCGTCAGGGTGCACGTCGCAAGACCGGCAATCGCACACTCCAGAAGTACGGCCGACAATGCCTCCCCACAACGCAACACGGAAGGGCGGCTGTCGTCGCGCGTACACAGCACAACGATCTTCGAGTGGTCGATGTCGACCCGCCGCCGCCGATCGCCGTGCCCGAACGGCGGAAATGCACGGGCAACGTCAACGCGGCCGGCTTCCGATGTCGACAGTCGCGACCCCGCCGGCACGCCTTCATCGAGGTTGAAAGGCGATGTCCACCAGCGTAATTCAGATTGATAGGTGAGGTCTTGGCGTCGCAGCGCCTCGGTGAGCTGGGAAGCTTGTGCCAGTTGCTCGCGATCATCATCGGCCACCACTGCAAGCGTCACGTCATGGTTGCTGACTTCGTTGCGGAACGCTGACACCAGCGCGTTCCAGCCGGCTGGCGCTGCGAACGGCAACCGATCCGTGCGGCGCTTCAGGATCGCATCCGCACGCCGGGCCTGTGAATCGTCGACGCTGGGCACGGGACTGAAGTGCACGGTGGCCAGGTGATCGTGCCCATCGGCCTCGGGGAATCGGTCGACAGCGGTGCGCCAGCCCTGCGCGGCCATCGCGACATTAAGGTGGTCGAGTACCGCTCCACAGCTGAGGAGCATTTCTCTGCCTGTTCGATCGGTGATCCGCAAGAGCCGCTTGGGATTAGCAAATAGATGAAGCGCCATCCCCTCGGCGCCCCAGAGCCAGGGCTGGCTGTTGTGCACCGACGGTGCGCGACAGGCCAGCATCACGGCATCCCGGATCACCGGGCGTTCTGGCACTGTCCGTGTCACACCAGCCACCCGCGGTTCATCAATATCCACGGTAGAGAATCCACGGGGCTCGATTCATCGACATCGACCACGGCCAACTGCGCTTCATTACGACGTGCCTGCAAATCATCGAGCGAGTCCTCGGACACATCATCAGTCTCGGTACGCCGTGGGGCGTCATAATCCGTAAGCATCGTCCTGTCCCCCTTTAGAAGTGGCAGCAGAGTGTTGTATCAGCGTTGAACACATATGCCCGCAGGTTTCGTGCCCGTATTCCGTCTGCTTTGTCGGCGGCACGTGAAAACTGACCCCGGCGTGGCAACCGAATTTTGACCCCCTGGCCCGGTGGCCTGGCTCTACCCGAGCTAGGAGGACCAGAAGGGAATGTTGTCTGTGGAGGATTGGGCAGAGATTCGTCGGCTGCATCGGGCGGAGGGGTTGCCGATCAAGGCGGTCGCCCGGGTGCTGGGGATATCGAAAAACACCGTCAAGGCCGCGTTGGACTCAGATCAGCCGCCGAAATATGAACGGGCGCCCCCGGCGGTGGCGATGTCGATGAACGCGGTAATCGGCGACGTCACCAACCGAAACCGGCCCGGCTCCTGCTTCGTGCCGATCGGGGCCTGAGGGCTCGCTGCGAAGCTACTTGCTGGCCCTGATCGCCTCGAACACGCTGGGATCCAGCAACGTCGAGGTGTCACCGAGTTCACGACCTTCGGCGACGTCACGCAGCAGCCGCCGCATGATCTTGCCGCTGCGGGTTTTCGGCAGCTCGGGCACCACGTGGATCTCCCGCGGTCGCGCGATCGGCGAGATCTCGCGGGCCACCTCGGCCCGCAGCTCGTCGATCATCTGTTCGCGCGGGGTGTCGGCGTGGTGGGCCATCAGGATGACGAAGGCGACGATCGCCTGCCCGGTGGTGTCGTCGGTGGCGCCGACGACGGCCGCCTCCGCCACCCCCGAGTGGCCGACCAGTGCCGACTCCACCTCGGCGGTGGAGATCCGGTGCCCGGACACGTTCATCACGTCGTCGATGCGGCCCAGCAACCAGATGTCGCCGTCTAGGTCATAGCGCGCGCCGTCGCCGGCGAAGTACCAGCCCTGCTCGGCGAACCGGGACCAGTAGGTCTGCTTGTACCGTTCCGGATCTCCCCAGATGCCGCGCAGCATCGCCGGCCACGGCTGATCCAGCACCAGATAACCGGACGCGTGCTCGCCGAGCTCGGGGCTGGGCTCGATCAGGTTGCCGTGGTCGTCGACAACGCGGGCGGAGATGCCGGGCAGCGGTGCCATCGCCGAGCCGGGCTTGGCCGCGGCGACACCGGGCAGCGGCGAGATCATCGCCGCTCCGGTCTCGGTCTGCCACCAGGTGTCCACGATGGGTGTTCGGTTGGCGCCGATCGCGTCCCGGTACCAGCGCCACGCCTCGGGGTTGATATTTTCGCCGACGGTGCCCAGCAGCCGCAGGCTGGACAGGTCATGGGCGTCGGGGATCTCGCGGCCCCACTTCATGAACGTGCGGATCAGCGTCGGCGCGGTGTAATAGATCGTCACACCGTACTTTTCGATCACCTCGAAATGGCGGTGCTCGTTGGGCGAGCTGGGTGTGCCCTCGTAGAGCACCTGGGTCACCCCGTTGGACAGCGGCCCGTAGACGATGTAGGTGTGCCCGGTGATCCAGCCGATGTCGGCGGTGCACCAGTACACGTCGGTTTCCGGCTTGACGTCAAAGATGTTGTGGTGCGTGTAGGACGCCTGGGTGAGGTAGCCACCGGTGGTGTGTATGACGCCCTTCGGCGCACCGGTGGTGCCCGAGGTGTAGAGCAAGAACAGTGGCTGCTCGGCGTCGAAGGCTTCGGGGGTGTGCTCGGGTGAGGCGTTTTCGACGGTGTCGTGCCACCACAGGTCGCGGCCCTCGGTCCACGGGACGTCGATGCCGGTCCGGCGTACCACCAGCACGTGCTGGACTGGGCTTATTTCGGCGTCCGTGCCCGGACGAACCGCTTCGTCCACCGCCTCCTTCAGCGACACCGCCTTGCCGCGGCGGTACTGCCCGTCGGTGGTGATGACCAGCTTGGCCTCCGCGTCCTCGATCCGGGCCCGCAGCGCCGGGGCCGAGTAGCCGGCGAACACCACCGAATGCATGACACCCAGCCGCGCGCACGCCAGCATCGCCACGATGGCCTCGGGGACCATCGGCATATAGATGGCGACACGGTCACCGGCGACCACACCGAGGTCGGTCAGCGCGTTGGCCGCCTGCGACACCTCGGCCAGCAGGTCGGAGTAGGTCAGGCTGCGGCTCTCGCCGACCGGCTCGCCCTCCCAGAGGATGGCCACCCGGTCGCCGAGCCCCGCCTCGACGTGACGGTCCACGCAGTTGTACGCCACGTTGAGCTTGCCGCCGACGAACCACTTGGCGAACGGCGCCTCCGACCAGTCCAGCACCTCGGTGAACGGGGTGGCCCAAGACAGCCGGTTGGCCTGCGCTGCCCAGAACGCCAGCCGGTCCTTCTCGCCTTCGCGGTACAGCTCAGCGGACGCGTTGGCGTTGCGCGCGAACTCCGTCGGCGGTGGATACGCGGACGGAACTTCGGTGTGCGTCTCGGTCATACTGTGAGCCTAGCTTTGGGGTTCTGCGCTCCTCCGTGTTGGACGAAAATTGCCTGTATGTGCCCGGTCGGGTGCGTGGTTGGTGCTGCGTCATCGCCTACAACGCCGACGGCGGTCACCAGGAGTCGGTCGATGCGGTGGCCAACAGCATCAAGGAATGTGCTCGGTATCGAGGCGGTCGATGCGCCGCAGCCCACGTTCGCCCAGATCCGCACCCAGATCACCGACCGCACCATCGGAACTGCATTCCGCGATGGGTGGCAGGGCGACTACCCGTCGATGATGGCGTTTCTCGAACCGCTGTTCGTCACCGGCGCGGGTTCCAACGACGTTGACGACTCTCACCCGGCGTTCGACGCAGCCCTGACTGCGGCCGAAGCGGCGCCTGCGCTGCCGGAGTCGTGTGCGCTGAACCAACGCCGCGCTGCGAGTCTTGTTGCGCGACATGCCTGTCGTACCGCTGTGGGACTACATCAGCGCCGCTGCCCGACTACGAGCGCATCGTCAAGAGCTGACGTGACGTCTTTTGTTAGCTACTCGACCTGAAAAACTCTGGGGCGTGGATGGCCTCAACCACTTGGGCTGAAGGGATTGGGGCCATCGTGCTCAGAACTGATCTGACGCTACGCAAAGAGATCCTGTGGGAATCCGAAACGGCTAGTGACGCCGAGGTTCGCCCCATGGAGATGAAATTGTTCCGGGAAAACGGTGCTAATGATCCGGCCGTCGGCTACAACGTCTTACCGCAGTGGCGGCCGAGTTGATGGCTGCAGCCGAGAGGCTAGCGACGAGCAGTCGTGTCAAGGGACATTGGGAATTGCCCGAGCGATAAGGGGGTACGCCTTCGCGTGCTGCTCTCCTGAATAAGTGCGACTCACTCGGGACCCGCATCTTCGACGTATTCTGGTTTGGAAAGCTTTTCCGCGAGCTGGTCAAGCGCAGCCTGTAGTTTCTGCCTCTCGTCGGCTTCAGCACTATTAATGTAACGGTCGACTTGCCGCCGGGGAAGCACGACTATTTCAACGTACGTGTTAGCGTTCTCAATCGCGGAGTCGATTTTTCCCAGCACGGACTCGACTTCGGCAGGACGTGCGACGGCCTCAATTTTGTCCGGGTGGGTTTCTGTTCCGATTATGGTGACTCCATGCCCTCGAACCGTCTGCAGGAAGCAATCCGTCCAGGCAAGGGGCGGTAGCGGCAAGATTTGAAGCCGAATAATAGTTTCCTGCAGGGTTTCACCTACTTCAAGCTCCAGCTTACCAACCCTGGCTATTCCCCATTTCTCTGACATCGCTGATCCTTTTCTGTGATTTCTTGTTGTGAATGGGTCCAGTCGGTCGATTTAGCCTGCACCCGGCAGACTGGATGGGGTCTACTCGCGTACCCGTGCGGGGCCGTTGAACAAGCTGCAACCGCCCGCCAGCGCAGGTCCGTAGGAGACGCCGCCGCACTCATACCGCCACGTCATACTCGCCCGCACGAATACGCGATCGTGCCGACCTCAAGCCTGCTGACGCGAGCAGAATAACTAATCCAACGATGACAATCATGTCGACGCCTCTGATCCGGTGTTGAACCTCAGTACACGCCCCCTCGGTAACATTGTCAACAGTGTTAACGTACAATGTTGACATACCCGCGGACAGGAAGTGCTGCGGCAATGACGAGACAGCCGACCGGGCCCGTCGCCGGCGCTACAGATGATCAACCGTCCATCGCCGCCGCTCGCCGCAACAACGGTCGCCTCATCGGACACTTCCCGCATGTCGAGTGCCCCACCGCGGTGGTGAAGATCCTTGACGACTTCATCGCCACCACAGGGCCTAGTGCCGATGTGACAAATCGAAAAACGTGATCAGCACCGTGGCGCAGCCAGCGTCGACTTCTAATTCTCTCTCCGGGTGTGTCTCACGAAGCTCTGAAGCCGCCTAACCGGCAACGTCGGACACTGTCGGCGTCGCAGCCTCTAGGGCAGGACCGCCCGCCTGCCTGGCGAGGGTCGGCTAGCAAGCTGAGTCCGCCAGACCCACTTACATTTTGGTATATCGCGCCATGGCGAAGCTGTACAGCCGGTCCAGCGTGCGTGCGGCCTGGAAGGTGGTCGATGTAACTGTCCGCGCAGGCGGAAAACGTGGGAGGCCGGAAGTCCCTAGATCGAATGCACTTAGCCGCTGAAGTCGTGTGACGATTTCGCTGCCACGTCGCGCAGCAGTCATCAAGCGAAGGTGGATTCGCGATCCGGCTCGGGACCGAACTTGAACCGCCGGCCGGTGATCTCCATGGCGATCACCCGTACGTAGAGAGGCTTCAACGTCGCGGTCCACGGCAGCAACGGCGCTTCCTCGGCGTCTAGGATGTCGGCGTTGGCCGACAGCACATGCGCCGTGCCCTTGACGATCACGCTCCACCCCTCGGCGACAGTGTGGTCGTCGGCCTCGAAAGCCACCCGGTGGCTCATCACAGCGCCGAACAGCTTGGTGCCCTGGGCAGTTCGGAAGAGCACCGTCCGGCGTTGGGTGACGAAGTTGACCGGGAAGATTTCGGGCTGCCCGCCCAGGATCGTGACTAATCGGCCTAACGACACGCTTGATAGCAAGCTCCAGCACTCGTCTTCGCTGAGCACGGTCACCGGATCGTCTGCGGACATGATTCAGCCTAACGCGACGGGGGTTTCGGCGCGGTCAGATGCGATAGCCGATGAATATCGACCGTCCCACCGGATAGGGACCAGTTGCCCTAGCTTAGCTTAGCTAGCTAAGTGTGGGCGGTCAGCCGCATCGACCACGCGCAATGACGACTCTGGAACGGATCTCCTGCCGCGAACTCTCGCGGTGATGTGCACGGCTAGCTTGAATTACCTGTGCGCGCAAATTCTTTCAGCTTGTTGCCCCTCGATCGATGGAAGTCACGTGCGGAGGTGTTGTGGGCAAGCAGGGTTTCTCCACCTGCTCGGCGGGCAATATTCTCCACATTCGGGTTCAGCCAAGGTGACCTTCCGCTTTGTGGTGCTCATCGGAAGGCGTTGAGCCCGGTGATGGCGCGTCCGACGATCAGGGACTGAATGGAGTCGGTGCCCTCGTAGGTGTAAACGGCTTCGATGTCGGCGTGGTGCCGGGCGACGTGGTGATCGAGCAGGATCCCGTTGCCGCCCAGGATATCCCGAGCCATCGCGCAGACCCGGCGGGCTCCGTCACCGGTGTTCAGCTTGGCGATCGCGGCGTGCTCGATCGACACCCGCCCTTGGGCCTGCAACTGCGACATCCGGGTGCACATCAATTGCATGCCGGTGATATCGCTGAGCATGTGCGCGAGCTTGTCCTGGATCAGCTGGAACCGGGCCAGTGGGCGGCCGAACTGCTCGCGTCGCAGCGAATAAGTGAGTGCTGCCTCATAGGCGGCGACCGCGTGGCCCAGGGCCTCCCAGGCGACGGTCTGCCGGGACTTGGCCAGCACATAGTTGGTGTCGTCCCAGGTCCGGGCCTTCGTCAGACGGGCACCGGCGGGCACCCGCACCCCGTCCAGGCGGATCTGGGCCTGCCACACGCCGCGGTTCGCTGCTTTACCGACGATCTTCCTGGCGTGATACCCGGGGACCGGGTGCTCCGCGCCGTCCGGGTGTTCCACGACGAAAGCACCGACCTGGCCGTCGTCGTCCCGGGCCCAGACGACCACCACGTCGGCGACGGTGCCGTTGCCGATCCACCGCTTGTGCCCGTCCAGCACCCACTCGTCACCCTGCCGCCGCGCCCGGGTTTCCAACGCAACCACGTCGGAGCCGTGCTTGGGTTCGGTCAGCGCAAAGGCGCCGAGAATTTCACAGGTCGCCATCCGTGGCAAATATTGGGCCTGCTGCTCTTCGGAGCCCAGCATCGCGATGGTCGTCATCGCGAGCCCGGAATGTACGGCGTTCAGGGTGGCGATGCTGCCATCGCCGCGGGCCAGTTCGGCGGCGATTACACCTTCGGCGAGAAACGACACCCCGGGGCAACCGTTCCCGACGATCGAGGCGCCGGCAATGCCGAGCCGCCCATAGCCCTTGGCCAGTTCGACGGGGAACTCTGCCCGCTCCCAATAACCGGCAGCGGCCGGTGCCACCTCCGTGTCGCACCACTGCCGGACTCGATCACGCATCTCGCGTTCCTGGTCGGTGAGCAGTTCATCCAGACTGTAGAAATCAGTAGCCCGGGAAATCGCAAGATCATCTCCATTTGGGAACTCATTCTCGGTGGCCCCGGAATCAAGATCGGCAACGTTCTCGGTCACCGGAATAGTCGGCGCGTTCATGCTTGGGTCCTGCTTTCAGGTTCGAATAGGTGCGTGGGAATGGGTGAGAATCTCATGTCTGTCCTTTGGTCCTGGCCCTTAAAGTCATTTGTCGGTCTTGGCTGCAACCTGCACGGCCTCCGTCGTGTCCTCGGCCGGTTGCCAAACGGCACCCACAACGGATTCGGATTGCTGGCGGGCGGCTTCCGTCGCCGATGCGGCGGTGGCGGCCAGGGATTTCGCGAATTCGCGCTGCACCGCGAGCATTTTCTCGGCACAGTAAAAGACCTGGTCGATCACCTGCTGCGGGTCCACCTCTGGTGTTGCAGCCTCGGGCGTAGTGGCCATCGCCGGGCAGCCGTAACCCTCGATGCCGTCCCCGACGATGCCGAGGGTGCCCAATCTTCTTGATGAGCGGCCACGAGAACTGCGCGCGTTCCCAATAACCATTGATGACGGGGAGCACGTCGTTGTCCACGCAGGCGCGCCGCAGGTAGTCCCGGTCGGCATCGGTCAACTCGTCGCGTGGGCCGAAGTAGTCGGTCCCCAGGGATCGACCGATATCCGTGGTGCTGAGCGCGTCTTCGTCATAGGTCTCGTCAGCAAGCATGTCGATCCTCATTCCCTAGATCTGTCTGCGAGGCTTACGCTCGAAACAATGGTCGGTTGGGCAGGATCGGCCTGCCGAACGTTGACGCGATCACCCCGGCTAGGCACAGGTACCACGCCATGGCTGCGGCGGCGAGGCCCACAATTCCCCCCACCTTCGTCAGATCGGGATTGGACGCCAAGGCTCCAAAGCTGAGCAGGTAAAACGCCACGTTCAGAATTGCGAACAGGACGACGAGCACAAGGGTCGTGCGTAGCGCGGCTATCACCATGAGGGTCGTAAAGATCGCCCAGGCCATCAGGTACCAACCGGCTGCCTGGCCATGGTTCGCGGCCGGTACCTCCTTCGCGTAGAAGGCGACATAGGCCCAGAACGACAGCCAAAAGGCGCCGTAGGACGTGAAGGCCGTGGCGCCGAAGACGTTGCCCTTGCGGAACTCCCACATTCCGGCGAGCATCTGCGCAACCCCGCCATAGGCCAGCGCCACGCCGAGCACGACCGGCTCCGTCGCTGCATCCATGACTCCGGCGTTCACCAGGCTCAGCAGGAAGGTGGTGAGCGCAAAGGCGCCAAGGCCGAGCGGCGCCGGGTCCGCGATCATCCGCACCTGCTCAGACGCCAGCTCCCGGGAGATGGCGACCTGACCTGCGGTGGGGTCGTTGGTGTCCGGAACGATCCCGGGAGCGTGTTCGGCGTGATGCGCCGAATCCTGCTCGAGCAGACTCATTGTTTCTCCTCGTCGTTGATGGGATTGCCTGACATGCCTGGCTCTTGTTCGGCCTCCGGGTGGCGTCACGCTCAGCCCTGGATGCGGCTGCTGTGACCGGCCCATTCCTTGTCGCGCATCGCGAACTTCTGCACCTTTCCGGTCGACGTACGCGGTAGGAACTCGACGAACTCGATCGCCTTGGGCACCTTGAAGCGAGCGATGTGGGTCTGCAGGTAGGCGATCAGCTCGTCCTCAGTCACCTCAGCGTCCGGCCTGCGGACGACGAAGGCCTTCGGCCGCTCTCCCCACTTCGGGTCCGGCACGCCGATCACGGCGACCTCCAACACCGCCGGATGCGACTCGATCGCGTGCTCGACCTCGATCGTGGAGATGTTCTCGCCACCGGAGATGACGATGTCCTTGGCCCGGTCACGCAGCTCGATATACCCATCCGAGTGCTGGACGCCGAGGTCCTCGGAGTGCAGCCACCCGCCCTCGAAGGCGTTCTTGGTGGCCACCTCGTCGCGGTAGTACCCGGCCATCACGTTGTTGCCACGCATCACGATCTCGCCCATCGTCTGACCGTCGCGCGGAACATCGTTCATCCGCTCGTCGACCACCCGCACCGGATCGGACTGGATCATCGCGACGCCCTGTCGCGCCTGCGCGCGCGCCTGATCCGCCGGCGACATGGCCGACCAGCCGGGCTGCCACTCGTTGATGGCGTACGGGCCGTACACCTCGGTCATCCCGTAGACGTGCACGATCCGGGCGCCCAGCTCGCGCATCCGCGCGATCACCGTCGGGCCCGGCGGGGCGCCGGCCACTGTCGCCACCAGCTCGCGGTCGAGCCGGTGCGCCTGTGGGGCCTCGGCGATCATCACCAGCACCGTGGGCGCACCGTCGAGATGGGTGACCCGCTCCTCATCGAGCAGCCGCCAGATCACGTCCGCGCGGACCGCCCGCAGGCATACGTGCGTCGCACCGATCCCTGTCACCGCCCACGGCGTGCACCAACCGCTGCAGTGGAACATCGGCAGCGTCCACAGATAGACGCTCTCCGGGTCGAAGCGCTGGTGGATGATCTCGCCCAACGCGTTCAGGTACGCGCCGCGATGGGTGTAGATCGCGCCCTTGGGCTGGCCGGTCGTGCCCGAGGTGTAGTTGATCGCTATCAGCCCCAGCTCGTCGTCGACCGTCCACGGCAGCGGGTCCCCCGAGCCGCGCGCCATCAGCTCGTCGTAGGAGATGTGGGCGTGCTCGGCGGCCGCGGGCGAGGCCGGCCCCAGCGGGTCGTGGAGCGCCACCACCTCCTCAACGGTTTGCAGACTGCCCAGCACCGGAGCCAGCGCCGGCAGGTACTCCGTATCGGCCACCAGCAGCTTCGCGCCGGAGTGATCGCAGATGTAGCGGACTTCCTCCGCGGAGAGCCTGACGTTGATCGGCACCATCACCGCACCGGCCAGCGGCACCCCGAAGTTGGCCACCAACATCTCCGGGATGTTCGGGCACAGGTACGCCACCCGATCACCACGCTCAATGCCAGAAGCGCGAAGTGCATTCGCCAGACGGGTCGCCGCTGCACCAAACTCGCTATAGCTCAACCGGCGGTCGCCGTACGTGATCGCGGTCTTGTCGGCGAACACGTCGAGCGACCGCTCGAGGAACGCCAACGGAGTCAGGGCTGTATACCAGCCAGATGACTTCACGTCCTGACCGACGGGTAGGTCAAATGTGGTGGTCATGGATCCTCCAGATCGTTGAAATTCACACATACGGACGTATCGGCGACATAGGCCGGTGGCGCACACAGGGGCCCACAACTCCGGGGAGTGAGCGATCCCTAAGTTGATCCGCGCTAGCCTCGTCGACCTCGGGCATCTCAGACCGGTCGTCGCGGTCAGCGTTGTCAGCCGGGCTGGCGGGTCAGTGTTTGAAGGCGTCTTTGACCTTGTCCCCTGCCTGTTTGGTGTTGCCCTTGAACTGATCGACGCGTCCCTCGGTGGCCAGGCGGGTGTTGCCGGTGGCGCGGCCGAAGTACTTCTTGGCGGCGCCCTTGGCGGCTTCGGCCTTGTGGGCGATCTTCTTACCGATGCTCATTGCGGATTCCTTCGTTTTCTGGTGATCACAGGCCGCGACTGCGGGCTGACGGTATCGACCGGGGTTGGTGGTTACCGGGGTCCGTCGAGGGGCGCGGTGCCCGTCGGTTGTCGACGGCGCGACCAGCGACCGAACAGCGGAACCCTGTTGCGGGTCGCGGCCCCCTGCGAGTGCACCGGTGCGCCAGTGGCTGCGTCGACGGGCTGGTGTTCGAGCAGTGTGTCGCGGTCCCGGGTCAGAAACGCCGTTTCGCGTTGGGACCTTTTGAGTTCGCGTCGGGCGTCACGCCCGCGGCCCGCGGTGCGCCGCGCACCGGCCAGCAACACGGAAAGACCCAACATCCCCACCGCGCCGACCACGATCCCGACCAGGAACAGCGTGCCCGTCGACCCGGTGACGTGATAGCCGAACACCGAGAAGTTCTCGGTCAGCGGATGGTCGGGCCCCGCATTGGTCAGCACCCCGGTGAACCCGACGATCACCGCGGCGAGCAGAACAACTAATCCAACGATGACGATCATGGCGACGCCTCTGATTCTCGTGCTAGAAGTCCAGTACACGCCCCATCTCCGAGGCTGTCAACAGTGTTAACATAAAGAGTTGACGTACATCATTGAATTATGTTGTTGACCTAACGATCTCTGAGTACGGCTTCGATGACGAAGCAGCAGGGCAGAAGGGAAGTGCCGCGGCAATGACGAGAGAGCCGACCGGGCCCGATGCGGGCGCTGACGACGGTGTTGCGTTCGTCGCGGCCGCCGGCCGAAACAACGGCCAGATCACCCGGTCGATGATCCTGCAGACCGCGCTGGCCATCGTCGACCGCGACGGTGTGGACGGATTGTCCATGCGCCGCCTCAGCGACGCATTCGGCCGAGATCCGGTGATGCTCTACCGGCGCGTCCCCAGTAAGGCCGCGGTGCTCGACGGCGTCGCCGAGATCGTCCTCGCGCAACTACCGGTGAACACCGCGGACCCGAACTGGGCCGCCCAACTGCGCACCGTCGCCCACCACTTCCGCCAGTTAGCCCTGGCCCACCCCAACGTGGTACCGCTGCTGGTCACCCGACCGCTGGCCACCCCGCTCGGGCAGCGGCCACCGGGAATGCTGCGGCCCCTCGAAGACGTCCTCGCGCTGCTCACCTGCGCCGGATTCACCGGCGACGACGCCCTGCACATCTACCGGATGCTGTTCGGCTACCTGCACGGCCACATCCTCGACGAGCTGCAGGAGGTCATCGAGCGACCCGAGGAAACCGACCACGTCCTCCGGCTCGGTCTGCACCGGCTCGCGATCACCGAATTCCCCCTACTGCGTGCACTGGCACCCGCCCTGGCCTCCTACGACGGCGCCGCCGAACTCGACCGCTTCCTCGATCTGCTGCTGCCCGGCCTGACCGCAACCCTCACCCACCCCGAATCTTGACCGGCCGGCCGTCGGTAGTGGCGTCGAACTGGAAGTCCACCACCCAACACTGGTTCGGCGCATCCACTATGGTTCGGTGCGGTCGAGGCGCCGAGGTGTTTGCGTCGCCGCGACGACCGGGCTGCGGCTGCCGCGAACCCGGGTTCGCCCACCGATCCCGCCGGCAACCCTTCTGCACCTATGACCGCGACCGCCGAACACGGCGCACTCATCGATGTGACGCTGCACCGCCTCGACTGAGTATCAGGTCGCGACGAGCACCAGAGACACTGTCCCGCCTTCCCAACGTTGTTGGGCCCCAGAGGATTCGTCGTCAGGTGCGACGGCATGGCCTGAGCGGGTCACCAACAACTCCCAGAGGCTTGCCGCGACCGTCGAGTTGATGTCATCCGGACAGTTGTGTGGGTGTTCGTCGTCGAGGACGGCCAGTGACCAGCACCAGCCGGCGAGTTCTCGGGCGATGGCGCGTTGGCGACCACGGAGCGTTTCTTGCGTTCATCGAAGCCTACCCAGCGGGTGTGCAGACGCCGGTTCGCGGCCTGCCCCCGCGCGCGGGCGCGGGCGACGTCGCGTCCCATCGTCGGCGCAGCTCGCGCCCCGGCCGATACCGGGTTCGGTGATGCCGCGCGGCTTCGATCAGCAGTCGGCGGGCATGGCTGTTGCCGGCGTTGGTGACCCCGCCCTGGGAGCGGATGGTGCCCGAGGAGCACTCGGTGGGCACCAGCCCACGGTAGGCGCCAATGGACCGGCTGGACCGGCGGCCCAGTCCCCGATCTTGGTGGCCAGCCGAACGCGGTCAACGTCGAGATCCCGCGCAGGCACCGCAGCCGGGTCACTACCGGGGTGTTGGGACCGTGGCGGCCATCTGCGTGATCGCGGCATCCAGACGGTCCCTGGCGATCCAGGGCGGCCAGCATGGTGTCGAACGCGGCCTCATAGGCCAGTTGCAGGCCAGGCGTGGTGAAGGTGTGCAACCGCAGCCACAGTTCGTGCTTGCCGGTCCATGCCTTCCCGCCGGAGTAGATGATCCCCTGCCGCAGCAGCAGTTTCGAGAGACGATGCCGGGCCGGTCGGCCCGGCCTCCTACGTCACCGCCGCCGCCCCGGCAGCGACCGGACCCATTGCAGGGCCTCGTGGTGATCCCGGGGACAACCGGCGCTCGAACACCTCGCCGGTCTCACCGTCCAGGCCCACGCGACCACCGATCGCGCGTGCACATCCAATCCAACACTCGTACGCTGATACTTCACTGGGGCCTCCCCATCTTGTGGCTCTACCGGCCAGGACAACTTCCTGACGACAACCACGTTCACATGTGAGAGGCCCCAGCCCGCCCATACCAACTAATGACCCTGGTGCCGCCCAACCGAGTCCTCAAGGGTTGGTGTCAAACAGAAAGTGGAGATCGCTCATGCCGGACACCATGGTCGATGCCGAAGTACTCAAGGGTGCGGTGCATTTGGCGTGCCGTGCCCCGTCGTTGCATAACAGCCAGCCATGGCAATGGGTGGCCGACAGTGCGGGACTGCACCTGTGCGTCGATCGCAGCCGGATTCTCTACGCCACCGACAACAGGTCGGGACGGGAAGCCCTCATCAGCTGCGGCGCCGTGCTCGACCATCTACGCGTCGCGATGGCGGCAGCCGGGTGGACCGCCAACGTCGACAGATTTGCGAACCCCAATAACCTCGATCATCTGGCGTCAATCGATTTCAGCCCAATGAGCCTCGTCACCGATGGCCATCGCCGCCGGGCCGAGGCGATCCTGCGCCGCCGCACCGATCGGCTTCCCTTCGCCGCACCGGCGAACTGGGAGTCGTTCGAACCTGTCCTGCGCAACGCCTTCGATGCAGGGGCAGGGCACCTCGACGTGATAGCCGACGAGCTGCGCCCACGACTGGCCGAAGCGTCACAACTTACCGAATCGCTGCGACTACACGATTCTTCGTATCAGACTGAATTAGACTGGTGGACGGGTCATTTCGAGAATTCTGATGGGATTCCGCGCAGTTCACTGGTGTCGGCAGCCGAAGGTGATCGAGTCGACGTCGGTCGTTCATTTCCTGTCACGCATCACAGCCAGCGGAGCGCCGGCATTGGAGAAGACCACTCCAAAGTGCTGGTTCTGTCCACCGATGAGGACACCCGCGATGACGCGTTAAGGTGCGGCGAAGCGTTGTCCGCGGTGCTGTTGGAGTGCACGTTGGCCGGAATGGCGACGTGCACACTGACCCATCTGACGGAGCTGCGGTCGAGCCGCAACCTGATCGGCGCCTTGACTGATCGGGCGGCTATGCCGCAGTTGTTGATTCGGGTCGGCGAAGCCCCTGTCCTTGGCGAGGTGCCGCCCATGACGCCGCGGCGGCCACTTCGCGATGCTCTGAAGTTTCACCGCGATTAGCACGTTCAAGATTCGTCCGCCAACTTACTCGGCCGCGCTAGACCCGCTTGCCCTCAGACCGACCACGACTGGAAAAACGATGAGCTACCGCAGACATCCCGTACGACATCAAAACTGAGGGGCAAGATCTGCGTTGACGAGCACGAGGACCGCACCGGGGCGACGGCCGTTTGCGTCGGCGTGACCGGAAGCTGTTGGGCGTCGGGCAGACCCGGCTCGATCCCGGTGACCAATTCCCCGATACGCTCGCCGCGCAGCAACGGTCTCGCGCTGACACATCGGCTCATGCAACTGCCCGCCGTCTCGCGGCGGGCAGAGCGGCTCGTCGGACCAAGGCGAGGCCTACTCATCGACGGCTGACCAGCAGTGTTGTCGTTGTCTCAGTGGACGATCGCTGGCCGGCTGCGGCCCAATCGTCGGTGGGCGAGAGAAGCCCTCCTGCCGGGACGGCTTGTCATTACCGGGTGGTTGTCGTGGGGCGGGTCGGCCCAAGCGCGCCGCGCCGTTGCGGACGAAGCGGTGCGCGTCGGGCTCAGGTGGTTCGGGGTGATCCGTCGGGGCCGGTGAGGGTTGCGGTCAGGCCGGGCAGCAGCAGATCGAGGAAGCGGTCGAGTTCGGCGGCGCCGTCGTAGGAGGCCAGGGCGGGTGCCAGCGCACGCAGTAAAGGGAATTCGGCGATCGCGAACCGGTGCAGACCGAGCCGGAGGACGTGGTCGGTTTCCTCGGGTCGCTCGATGACCTCCTGCAACTCGTCGAGGATGTGGCCGTGCAGGTAGCCGAACAGCATCCGGTAGATGTGCAGGGCGTCGTCGCCGGTGAATCCGGCGCAGGTGAGCAGGGCGAGGACGTTTTCCAGTGGCCGCAGCATTCCCGGTGGCCGCTGCCCGAGCGGGGTGGCCAGCGGTCGGGTGACCAGCAGCGGTACCACGTTGGGGTGGGCCAGGGCTAACTGGCGGAAGTGGTGGGCGACGGTGCGCAGTTGGGCGGCCCAGTCCGGGTCTGTGTTGTCCACCGGTAGTTGGGCGAGCACGATCTCGGCGACGCCGTCGAGCACGGCGGCCTTGTTGGGGACGTGCCGGTAGAGCATCACCGGATCTCGGCCCACGGCGTCGCTGAGACGGCGCATGGATAATCCGTCCACACCGTCGCGGTCGACGATCGCCAGCGCGGTCTGCAGGATCATCGACCGGCTGAGCTGACCGTTGTTGCGGCGCGCGGCCGCGACGGGCCGGTCATCGTCATCGGCGCCCGCGTCGGGCCCGGTCGGCTCTCTCGTCATTGCCGCGGCACTTCCCTTCTGATCTGCTGCTTCGTCCTCGAAGCAGCACCAAGGCATCGGGTGTCTGCATCGTAGAACAACGAGTCGGTTAACACTGTGTTCACAGTGTTGACAGCCTCGGAGATGGGGCGTGTACTGGACTTCTAGCACCAGAGTCTGAGGCGTCGCCATGATCGTCATCGTTGGATTAGTTGTTCTGCTCGCCGCGGTGATCGTCGGGTTTACCGGGGTGCTGACCAATGCGGGGCCCGACCATCCGCTGACCGAGAACTTCTCGGTGTTCGGCTATCACGTCACCGGGTCGACCGGCACGTTGTTCCTCGTCGGGATCGTGGTCGGCGCGGTGGCGATGCTGGGGCTATCCGTGTTGCTGGCCGGTGCCCGGCGCACCGCGGGCCGCGGGCGCGACGCCCGGCGCGACCTCCAAAGGTCCCAACGCGAGACGGCGTTTCTGAACCGAGACCGCGACCAACGGCTCGAACACCAGCAGGGCGCAGACACCGGCTCACTTGTGCACTCGGACGGGGCGACTACCCGCCGCAAGCGGGGTTCCGTGTTCGGTCGCTGGTCGCGCGGTCGCCAACAGGCCGGCACCGGGCATGTCGACAGCCCCCGCTAGGCAACCAACCCCAATCACCGAAAACGAAGGAATCCGCAATGAGCATCGGTAAGAAGCTCGCGCACAAGGCCGAGGCCGCCAAGGGCGCCGCCAAGAAGTACTTCGGCCGCGCCACCGGCAACACCCGCCTGGCCACCGAGGGACGCGTCGATCAGTTCAAGGGCAACACCAAACAGGCCGGGGCCAAGGTCAAAGACGCCTTCAAACACTGACCCCCTACTTCTGCATCGAAACTAGGTAAACGCCGTGATCATCCTCGGAATCATCCTTCTCATCGCCGGATTCGTGCTCAAAATCTCGATCCTGTGGACCATCGGGATCGTCCTTCTCGTCATCGGCGTGGTGCTGATGCTGATGGGAAGGATGGGACGCGCTGTCGGCGGTCGCCGCCACTACTACTAACTCTTACTAACTCTCCACACGTAACCCACCGCTACCCGACTCGACGGATATGATTCACCCCCGCGCGAACACGACCAGACAAACACCGCGCCGCACGGCGACGGGTTTCCAGAACGTGACCCAGAGTCACCGGGTTGGTCCGACGACCCATGTCACGACTCGGCCCTCGGCCACCCTCAGCCCGTCGACTATCCAAGGAGAGATACATGATGCGTGTCGTAGCGCTGCTGGTGATCGTCTGGCTGATCGTGGGCGCTGTCGCGGCCTTCCAGCGCGGGTATTTCACCCACGCGGAACAAAACTGTGCCAGCGCGGGCACGATCGCGCTGACCGTGCTCGCCGGACCACTCAATTACGTGGGTGTCAATCCCAAGGTGACCGACTGCAACGTGCCCCAACCCAGTTGATAACACCCACAGCTCAATTCCAACCGATGTGAATTATCGACCTGCTCAACCAACCCAAGGAACCGACATGACTACCAACACCATCGTTTTGATCGTCGTCGTCGCGGTCGTGGCAATTCTGCTCATCGCCGCCCTCGCGTGGGTGGCGCGCAACAAACGCACCCAGCACCGCCGTGTCGAGGCCGGGGACATTCGGGATAAAGCCGTCGAACAGTCCCACGAGGTGGGGCAACGCGAAGCGCTCGCCGACGAGACCGCGGCCAAGGCCCGCGCCGCTCAAGCCGAGGCCGAAGCCAAGGCCGCGCACGCGACGGGCCTACAACACCAAGCCGAAGTGCGTCGCAGCGACGCGGCCACCGCCCGCGACGAGGTGAATCAGGAGTTCGAGCGCGCCGACACGATCGATCCGGACACGCACACCAACGGCGACACACCGCGACAAGACTCCGAAACCCGCGAGGCACCTCGAGGAACCCCCGCCGGCAAGCAAGGCCCACCCCCGATGCCCAGATCCGGGTGACGTCGCGAACCCCCGACCCCGGACTTGGCCGGGTCATCGCCGACCGACCCCTGCCGTGGCAGCGCAAATATGTCTGGGCCGGCGGTCCGTCGGGTGAATCCGCCGACGGGTGCGTGCACGTCACATGCCACATCTCGCGCAGCAGCACCGCCCCTGACGATTCCTCCGGCCGGTTAGGAGCGCCTCCACGTGTCTGACCACGCCTCGCCGTCCACCGTGGCACAGGTGGCGCAAAACAGCGTCTTCGAACGATTCGCCCGCGCCGGGTATATCGTCAGCGGCCTGCTGCACCTGGCCATCGGCTACCTCGCCATCCGGATCGCGCTGGGCAGCGGCGGCGGCAGCGCTGACCAGTCCGGGGCGCTCGCGGCGGTGGCCGCCAAACCGGGCGGCATCGTCGTGCTCTGGGGCGCCGCGGTCGCGTGCCTGGTGATGGCGCTGTGGCGGCTCGTCGAAACGGCCCTGGGTCGTTCGACCGACCCGAAATCCCAGGGCGCACCCTCGGAACTGCTGGATCGGGCGAAGGCCTTCGCGCTGGCGGTGGTCTATTTCGCGTTCGCGTACTCCACGTTCGGGTTTGCCCGGGGCGCCGGGAAGTCCACCGGTGCACAGAATTCCGGGATGAGCGCACGCCTGATGCAGACCGGCGCCGGCACGATCGCACTCATCGCCGCCGGCGTGATCATCGTCGCGGTGGGCGGGTACCACGTCTACAAGGGAGCCAGCCGCAATTTTCTCGACGATCTCAAAGGCAACTCCAGCGACCTGGTGCGACGACTGGGCACGGCGGGTTACATCGCCAAAGGCCTGGTCATCGCCGGCGCCGGGGTCCTGGTCGTCGTCGCGGCGAGTCGTTCGGAGCCGACCACGACCACCGGACTCGACGGGGCCCTCAAAACACTCGGGGCCCAACCCTACGGAGCAGCGCTCCTCATCGTCGCCGGCGCAGGAATCATCACCTACGGCCTCTACAGCTTCGCCATGGCCCGATACACCAAAATGTAAGCGCGCCTGGCGGACTCAGCTTGCTAGCCGAGCCGAGGCCACGCTCCCCGCCAGGCAGGCGGGTGGTCCCACCGTAAGCAGCGACGTCCACAGTGTCCCAAGCGGCCGGCAGGCGGCTTCAGAGCTCCTCGAGACACACCCGGAGAGAGAATTGGAAGTCGACGCTGGCTGCGCCACGGTCCTGATCAGGTTTGTCGATTCGTCAGATCGGCATTGGGCCGGTGGTGGCGATGAAGTCGTCAAGGATCTCCACCACCGCGGTCGGCGCCTCGACATGCGGGAAGTGCCCGACACCGCTCAACACTTCAAGCCGGCTACCCGCCACGGCGTCGTGAGCGGCGTAACCGTGGGCGACAGGGATGATCCGGTCCTGATCACCCCAAATCAGCAAGACCGGTAGCCCAGAACTCAGATGCAACCGGTTGATCGCACTGACCGCCTGACCCCGGTAGTCCACCACCGAGCGCAGCGTCCGCAGGAACGCCTGCCGGGTCTGGCCGTCCGACAGCGACGAGTAGGCGCTCCATATCTCGGCGCTGTCGGACGGCGAGTGGACTCCGGCCGACGTGAGCCACGACCCCAGCGTGTTGGCGACGTTCAACACCGGCCGCGACGCGACCACCGGCAACACCAACTCCACCCCGGGCGCCGACAGCATCCGCAGCGTCAAACTCAGGTCGGGGCCCAGGCCACCACTGCTGATCAGAACCAGCCGGTCGCAGTAGTCGCGATGCTGATAGGTGAACTGCATCGCCACACCGCCACCGAGCGACTGACCCACCACCGTCGCCCGGCTGATGCCGAGTTCATCGAGCAGATCACGCAGCGATACCGCGAACGCACCCAGCGAATAGTCACCGCGCGGCTTAGCGGATTCACCATGCCCGAACAAGTCCGGCGCCACCACCCGATATTTCTTCGACAACTGGGGCAACACCGCCCGCCAGGTCGCCGAACTTCCCGCCATCCCATGGATCAACAGCAGCGCCTCGCCGGCGCCCGCCTCCCGATAGGCAACCCGGTCGCCGTGTGATTCTTCGACTCATTGTTAGGCGGTTAGGGCCGCCTGGTTGGCTGCCTCCTGTTCTGGTGATGGGCCGTGGTCGGCGCGGGATCTGCTCGAGGACGTCGGGGCCCAGGTAGCGGCGGGATTCGATCCATTCGTCGTGTTGCTCGGCCAGCACGGCGCCGACGAGGCGGATCAGCGCGGCGCGGTCGGGGAAGATGCCGACGACGTCGGTGCGCCGCCGGATCTCTTTGTTGAGCCTCTCTTCTATCCGGCCCTCGTAGGCAGGTCAATCCGTTGCGGATCGGACTTCAGCGGTCGAGGCGGTGAAGGTGGTCGGTGAGGGCGTGTGCGACATGGTCGTGGCGGGCGGCTTCGTCGGTCCAGCCGCGGGTCTCGGCGTCGGCTTTGAGGGCCTGGATGTCGGCGAGTTGATCGGTGAGGGCAGTGCGGAACTCGGGTGCGGTGATGTAGTTGTCGCAGGTTTCGCAGATGTTGGCATATGGGCAGGCGCGGGCGGCTGGGTGGCGGGCGCAGTAGCCGTGCGCGACACGGGTTTTCAGCATCTCGCTGTGCAGCCACCCGACCTTGTCGGGCAGAATGGGCTCGCCGACCGGGGTGAGGGTGAACTGACGGCGCATCTTGCCCATCGCCTCGTCGTAGGCGGTGCGCAGGGTGGGTGAGGCAAGGGTGGCGTAGCGCAGCGTCATCTGCGGTGTGACGTGTTGGATATACGGGTGATCCGCGCGGGTCGATCATCCTGGCGTGGGTCGGTTGACCAACGAGCCAGGAGACCCGCATGCAGCAGTTCACGCCGTGCCTGATCCGTCATCATCGTGGGGCGGAGCTGGTCGCGATTACCCTCGGGCATCCGCTGCTGGATGACTACCTGGCCTTCGTTGCGGCCCGAGCTCGCAGGAACACTTGGCTGGCGGTGGCGTCTGATTTGAAGATCTTCTTCGGTGTGGTCGCCAAGGAGCCGGCACAGGTGAACGCGTCGGATGTGTTGGGGTTCTTGGCTTCTCAGCGCGCTGCGCGTCGCGGCGAACGGGTGGTTCGGCTCGAGGACGGGGAGCCGGGGTTGGCGGCGCGCACGATCGCCCGCCGGTTGTCGAGTGTGCGTGGTCTGTACGCCTACCTCGCGGCCCGGGGTGACACCGGTGTGAGGCACAACCCGGTACCGACCAGCCTGGCCGCCCGCCGCCCGCGTGCGCGGCGCGGCAAGGGCGGGGTGCCGTTGGTCCGCACCCCGCGCACGCTGCCGCGGGTGCTGGCGCCCAGCGAGGTCGACGCGCTGTGGGCGGCGTTGCGTACCCACCGCGACCGGGCCATGGTCGAGGCGATGTTGCTGGGTGGCCTGCGCCGCTGCGAGGTGCTGGGCCTGCGCCTGGGCGACGTCAACGCCGGTGAGCGGCGGGTGTTTGTGTCCGAGGGCAAGGGCGGTCGGCAGCGGATCGTGCCGGTGTCGGCGCGGTTTTTCGGCTCGCTCGGGGACTATCTGGATCACGAGCGGCCGCGGGTGCCGACCGATCGGGTGTTCGTGGTGTTGAAGGGATCGCGGCGCGGTGAGCCGTTGTCTGCGGCGGGCCTGGATGAGATCCTCGACGGTGCGCGCGGGCGCGCCGGGCTGAGCCAGGCGACGTGCCATCAACTGCGGCACACGTGTTTCACCCGGCTGCGGGAGGCCGGGATGGCACTGGAGGCCATCCAGGCCCAGGCCGGCCACGCCTCGATCGACTCCACCCGCATCTACCTGCACCTGGCCAACGACTGGTTGGAACAGGAATATCTGCGGGCCGCCGAAGCGATCGAGGCGCAGGTCGTCGCGTCCGGCGGGGCGGCCCGGGAATGAACGGGACACCGGCACATCGTCCCGACATCGAGGAGCTCGTCGCGGCGTACCGGGCCGACCTCGTCGCGGCCGGGATGTTCGCCGGACACCCGGTGACGTCGGTGGCGCGCACGTTCTTCACCCGAGTGGGGGTGGACGGCTGGTCGGGTTTGCCGCTGGCATCGCAGTGCGCGCTGCCGCTCAAGGATCGACGGGTGGTCGGTTGGCTGATCGTGACGGGACAGCTGCGGCCCAGCCCGGACTATCTGGTGGCGTGTCGGCCCTACCTCGGCGAAGTCGCCGCCCACCATCACCGCGGGTTCTACGAACGGTTCGCCGCGACCTCCACCGAGCTCGGGTTCGGTCCCGTCGTGACCCGCCTGCAGTGGTCCGCCCTGGCCAAGGTGGCCGCGCTGGCCGGGCTGACTCCCCAGCGGTTGACCCAGCCGGTGATCGATGCGCAGCGAAAAGCGTTGACCGCGGCGATAACTCGCCACCAACCCGGCAGCCACGGCGCCAAGGCGCTGAGCGCGGCGCTGTTCGGTGCGCAGACCACGCTGTTCCACCTCGGCGTCCTTGACAGTGCACCCCGCAAAATCAGCCCGGACCGCTCGGCCGAACGGGCGGCCCAGTGGGCGGCGGTCCCACCACGGCTGGCGGCCACCCTCACCGGTTACATCGCCCAGACACGGTTGTCGCTGCGGGCCTCGACGATGGTGCGCGTCGAGGGCGTGCTGCGGGAGTTCGCCGGCTGGCTGGCCGCCAACGCTCCCGGGGTGGGCTGCGTCGCCGACCTGCGTCGGGCGCATATCGAGGCCTACAAGCTGCACCTGGCCACCCGGCCCTCGGCCCGCGGCGGCCGGTTGTCCAAGACCGGTCTCGCCGAGCACCTGGGCACCCTGCGCACCTGCTTTGAACGCCTCACCGAATGGGACGGCGACGACGTCCCGGCCCGCGTGCTCGTGTTCGCCGGCGACCTGCCGCTGCGCGATGACCCGTTACCCCGCTTCCTCGACGACGCCGCGTTCACCAAGCTGCTGCAGGCCACCCGGGCCGACGACGACCCGTTCGTCCGCCTGTGCGTGGAGTTCTTGGCCCGCACCGGCCTGCGCAAGGGTGAATTCCTCGACCTCACAGTCGATTCCGTGGTGCAGATCGGGGCAGCGTACTGGCTGCACGTGCCGCTGGGGAAACTGCGCACCGACCGCTACATCCCCTTGCATCCCCAACTCAAGGATCTCCTCGACGGCTGGATCGCCCGCCGTCCCACCAGCCTACGCAGCCGCTACCTGTTCATCGAGCACGGCCAACGCATCGGCGAGGGCCGGGTCGATCGCGCCGTCGCCAAAGCCGCGAAAGCAGCTGGCATCGGCCATGTTTCGCCCCACCGCCTCAGACATACCTTGGCGACCCAGGCCATCAACCGCGGCATGACCCTCGAAGCCCTGGCCGCCTTGTTGGGGCACCGATCGATGCGGATGACCCTCGTGTACGCCCGCATCGCCGACCGCACCGTCGCCGACGAATACTTCTCCGTCAGCGAAAAGGTCGAAGCCCTCTACCACCAGACGCGCGCACTGCCCGCCGAGGCTGAAGGCGCCGAAATGCGCAAGCTCCGTGTCGAAATGCACCGCCGCATGCTCGGCAACGGCTACTGCGCCCGACCCGTCGGCCTGGACTGCCACTTCGAATCCATCTGCGAATCCTGCACCTTCTTCCAGACCACCATCGAATTCCGCCCCACCCTGCAGGCACAACGCGACGACGCCGCCGAGAAAGGACAACTGGGCCGCCAGAAAGTGTTCGACGGACTGCTCGCCCGCCTCGACGACGCAGCATCCTGACAAGAACCACTTGACACGATCACCCGCATAATGCCCGAGCAACGCCATCAACGCCTGCAGGCTCATCCCGGCGTTGGCCAGTTCGGTGGCCCAGGTGTGACGCAGCTGATGAGGCGTGACCCTAAGCACGCCACCGTCGGGCGCTCGTAACCCGGCGGCGTCGGCGGCGGCGAGCAGTCCGTTGCGCAGCCGGGTGTAGCCGAGGCGACGCCCGTGCTGGGTGAACAGGAAGTCGGTGAGCACCCGGGTGCGTGGGTGCGGCAGCGGCCGGTGCGCACCACGGAGGCTGACCCAGTCGTCGAGCGCGGCGACGGTGGTCGCCGACAGCGGCACCATGCGTTCGGTGGCCAGCTTGCCCAGCGGTACCTTCAACCAGGCGCCGGCGGGCCCGTAGTCGATGATGCTGCCCAGTTCCAGGTCGAGCAGCTCGCCGACCCGCAGCCCGGCGCCGCGCAGCACGATCAGCCCGATACGGGCGAACGGATCGTTCAGGCGGGCAACGGCGTTCATCACCGCCGCATCGATGTCGGGGGTCAGTGCGCGGGGCAGCGGCTGGTCAAGTTTGGGAACGTCGGCGGCGAAGACCAGCCGTTGTGGCGGCGCCTGTTCCCAGCCCCAGGCGGTGATGTCGTCGAGCAGGTTGCGCAGGCTCAGCACCGCCGACTGCGCCACCGCGGCCGAGACGCTGCGACCGGCGCCGGCGGCAGCACGATGCCCGCGCCAGCCGCGGGTGCGGTTCCACGCCAGGTAGCCCTCGATGCAGGCGCGGTCCAGCTCGCGCAGGCTGGTCAGCTGCGGGTGATGCGCGGTGAGGTATTCGGCGAACGGCAGCAGGTCGTTGACCAGCGATTCCACCGACTTGGGCCGCAGCACCGCCGCACGCACTCGGATGTAGCGCGACAGGGTCTGCCGGATCGGGGCGGCCATCGCCACCTCGGTGAAGCGCTGCTCCAGGCTGCGTGCCGAGCGCCGCCGCGTGGGCTCGGTGTCGACGACTCGGGTCTCATACAGTAGCTGGCGCAGGCTGGCCAACCGGGCCCGGTAGGCGCGCCGCGACGACGGCGGGATCGAGCTCGCCGACAGTGCGATGTCGAACTCATCGATCACCTGGGCGGTGAGGTCAGCAACCAGCCCGCCGTGCCAGGCCAACACCACCGCCAGGCACTCACCCAGCACCGTTTCGACCCAGGAATCCGTCCAGCTCAACCGGTTTCCCGCCTCCCGCACCGCCGCGAACCCGGCCGGATCTCGAGCCTCGACCGCGCGGGCGAGCCCGGTCAGCTGCTTGACGGCGGCCAGCTCGACATCCAGCCGGATCCGGTCTGTGCCGATCGCGTAGCACACCAGCGGCCACGCGCCGCTCGACCGCAGTTCCGCGGCCCGCTCGATCGCGGGCAGAGCCATCCACGCAGCAAGATCCGGGTTGCGGGACAGGAATTCGTGCGCGATACGGGTCCGGTCCCGTAACGCTCGCCCACTCAGCCCTAGGCTCGCGACGTGATCGAGGTAGTCGCCCAGCAGGACGTCGGCGTAGATGACACCCCCTTGGAGCGTGACGGTGGTCATCGCGGTGCTCCCGCCAACGTCGCACGGGCGGCGCCGTATTCGGCGGCGAGCTGCTCGACCGACAGGTGCACGTAGCGGGCCGTGGTCTCCGGTGAAACGTGTCCCATCAACGCCCGTAAGGCGAGCAGATCGATCCCTGCCGAGGCCAATTCGGTGCCGTAGGTGTGCCGCAGCCGGTGCGGACGCACCCGGATCGCTCCGGAGAGTTCCCGGTGGCGGCGGAACAAGCTGCGCAGCCCGGCCTCGCTGACCGGCGCACCGGTGGTCGGTCCGCGCAGCACCACGAAACACTGCGATGTCGCCAGCCCGAGTGGGCGCTCCCACCGCAGATAGGCGGCGAGCTCGGTGAAGAACGCCGCATCCACCGGCACGTGACGTTCCTTGCTGCCCTTGCCGATCACCCGCAGCCGCCGCCGGCCCATATCCACATCCGCCAACAACAGGCCGCGCACCTCCGCTGACCGCAGCCCGCCGAGCAGCATCGCCAACACCATCGCCCGATCCCGATGCGTGCCCAGCGTGGCGACGAATGCGTCGATGTCGCTGGCCGGCAACGATTCCGGAAGCAGACGCGGCTGCCGCACCAACCTGCCGCCGGCGCGGGCGCGACCCAGGCCCAGGTGACCGGGCAGCCCGCGCTGCGAGCGGCGCAGCCCCTGCCCGCGCCGCGGCGAGGGCACTGGATTGTCGACCCGCCGCCCGGTCATCACCAAATACTCAAACAATGCCCGCACCGCCGCCACCCGCCGGTTCACCGTCGACGCCGCCGCCGAATCCGCCCGGACCCGATCCGCGGCGCCAGCCCGGCTCGGCCGGCGCACTCCCTGCCAATCGATCCAGTCGAACACCACCGTCGCATCGACGACGGCCAGAGCGAGTTTGCGTTCGGTCAGGAACCGCGCCAGGTTCAGCACGTCGAATGCATACGCGCGCACCGTGGCCGCGCTGAACCCGCGCCCGCTCAGGTGCGCCAGGAACGCATTCGCCCCATCCAGCCCGTCCCAGTCGCCGTCGATCCGATACCCGCCATCGATCTCACACACCCGCACCGCCATCACCCGTCCCGCCTTCCCGTCAGGGCCCTGTCCTCAGCAGCATCCACCCGCCCTTGGGAACCGCTCCCGATCTCACGCCGCTACGCGGGCCGTGTCCGCCGAGGGCCGGTTAACGGATAGGGGATTATTCGACCAGATCTGTCGCCAGATCTGCTTGGGGAAGGCGGTGAACGCCAGCAGGTCCGCGCGGGCATCCTCGAGGTGCTCGGCGACCTTGGGCAGCTTGTCGGACAGCGCGTCGATAATCCGATCATATTGAGCAGCAACGGATTCCGCGTCGGGCTGGTCGAACACCGAGTGCAGCAGGGTGCGCACCCACGGCCACGACGACTTCGGGGTGACGGCCATCAGGTTGGTGGCGTAATGGGTGCGGCAGCGCTGCCAGGATGCCCCGGGCAGGGTCGCGCCGATCGCCGGCCAGCAGCCCGGCATGCGCATCGGAGGTGACCAGCTTGACTCCCGACAGGCCGCGGGCAGTCAGCGACCGCAGAGAACGTCAGCCAGCCGGCCCCGTCCTCGGCGGTGGTGACGTCGATGCCCAGGATCTCGCGGTAGCCCTCGGCGTTGACCCCGACCGCGATCAGCGCGTGCACATTGACCACCCGGCCGGCCTCACGGACCTTGAGGACCAGGGCGTCAGCGGCCACGAACGTGTACGGGCCGGCATCCAGGGGCCGGGTCCGAAACGCCTCCACCGCGGTGTCGAGTTCCTTGGCCATCACCGAGACCTGCGACTTGGACAGGCTGGTGATTCCGAGGGTGTCGACGAGCTTGTCCATCCGCCGCGTGGACACCCCGAGCAGATAACAGGTGGCCACCACCGTGGTCAGTGCCCGCTCGGCGCGTTTGCGGCGCTCCAGCAGCCAATCCGGGAAATACGAGCCGTGCCGCAGCTTGGGGATCGCCAGATCGAACGTGCCTGTGCGGGTGTCGAATTGGCGGTGTCGGTACCCGTTGCGCTGAGTTGGTGCGTTCGGTGCTGCGTTGGCCGTAGCCCGCCCCGCACAACGCGTCGGCCTCCGCGCCCATCAGGTGTGGATGAACGTCGCCAGCAGTTCCCGCAGCACGTCGGGGTGGGCGGTGGTGAGTCGTTCGGCCAACACCTGCGGCCAGTCGATATCGTGGGCAGTGGTCATCGCGTGGATTCCTTTGCTCGAGTGACTTTGGTCGGTCTCTCGAAGAATCACGCGATGACCTTCATCTATCCGGCTACGACACGCCGACGTCCAACATCAGGCCCGGCTCGTACACCACTCTGCTGGACGCAACCCCAGCGGTCGGCGCTCAGCTACATCCGACGTGAAACCGCCCGCCAAGGACGACCTCGTATCCCGCGTAGTGCACTCCTCGACGAACACCCACCGAAGACCACAGCTGCCGCATTGGAGATTCTTGCCGTACAAGTGTGTTCCGCCATCGGCGCCGCCGCGTGGTGCATATCGGTGACCATTGAGGACGGCACCGCGGTCCGAACGCTTCGAGGCATCGACAGCACTCACGACGGGACCTCCGGTCTGAGGGTTCTTGCCACAGCTGGCAATACCGTGTACTCGCTGGCCGAGTACCCCGCGACGGCTAGCGCGATCATGCAGGGCGATGCGTTCACTGCTGCAGTTGATTTTGCCGACTCTGATCCTGCGGAGGTAGCACTGCTGACCGAACTCGGCTACCGCGCGGTGCTCGGTGTCGGCGTCCCCGACGCCGACACGCAGTACCTGCTCGAACTTTACTGGGATGGCAGCCACGCTGACCTCAGTGCGATTGCCCCCCATGTGCGAGTTTTGACTCAATATTGCACCACCGCCGCGTGTCGGCCGTGACATCTGCGAAGCGGGCAGCCGATCCCGCGATGGGGTCAATGATTCCTATGACAGCCCGCTGACCGCAGACAAGCAACAGATCGGCGCCACGCGCACGTGGGTGCGCCCGAGCGCCCTCTGGATCTCTCGAATGCCCGGCGCGCAGGTCGTGTTGAGGCGACCATGCAATGGCCGCGTAAAGCCTTGCGCCCCTTGATCGCGGCTCGGGTCATCGCGGCCGACCGGCGCCTCCATGGCCCACTCCCGCGCCGACGAATACGACCGAATCAAGTATGCGGGGTTACCTACCAGTACTGCCTACTATTCGCTCTATTCGCTCTCCCAACATCTTTAACGGATGTGGAGCTGCGGCAGTCTGGCCGGTGCGGCGAATGCGGGTGCGCTACGATCGCTCCTCCGGATGCTTTGACGCGTTGGTGGTGTTGGCCTGCACGGTCATCTGCTTCGATGCACTCCAGCCGCCGCCGTGGTCAGCGGCACACCGACCTTGACCCGACGCTGGATCGAAGGGCACGGCCACGGTCACCGTCAGCGATGGCCGCCTGACGGTTAGCAACGCCGCTGGGTCTGCAACAAGGTCAACTCTCTGGACATCGAAACACAGGCGTGAGTCCGACCTGCTCGGCTTGGAGTCGGTCGAGCGCGTCGCGGCACACGGCCACGAAGGTCCAGAACAGCTGGGTGGTGGTGTGCTTGCGCCGCGGGCGGCTGTGCTCGGTGAACATCGCCTCGCGCAGCGGCGTGCTGAGCTCCAGCTGCGCGCCCATGCCGAGCGGCGGGGTGCTGGGCTCCAGCTGCGCGCGCAGGGTGCGGTTGACGATGTTGCAGGTGGCGTTGCCGTCCAGTTCCCCGTGCCCGCCCGCGTCCCTGGCGTCGAAGTCGGCATCGCCCAACCCGTCCAGCAGATACCCCCTCAAGGTGGCGTTGCCGCCCCCGACGAGCACGACCTGCTCGTCTTCGGAGAAGTCGGGCGGCTCCGGCCGGAAGCCGTGCAGGGCAAGGGCGTTGAGCGAGCCCGCGCACAGCGAGACGGCCACGCCGTCGTCGCAGCCGGTCGAGCGGACGTGCAGGGCGGCGTTGCCGAGCTCCCGCACGCCCTCGAACATCCAGTAGTCGTAGGTCACCCCAGCGGGCGGGACCTGGGGCAGGTTGGCCGGGTGGTAGCCGGCGACGGCCAGGCAAAGCTCCGAGGTGCCGGGCTCGATCCCGCCCCCATGCGGGGCGAGGATCGTGGTCTTGGGCACGTCGTCGGTGCGGGCCAGGGTGTCGTCGAAGCGCTCGTGGCGGCGATGGCGGCGCGCGTAGTCCACGCCCTCGGCGAGGTTGGGGTCCGCGTAGAGGTCCGAGTTGTGCAGGAAGGTCACGTCCCAGCTCCTCTGGTTGCTCGGCGATCCGCAGACCGCCCCTGGTCCGGCTCGCCGACCAGCCGCGCATGCAGCGGCGTGTCGATACCGCGGCATGGGCCGGACAGGGCCTCCAGGAACCACACGCTGCGGTGCCGTTCATGCCCCAGCTTCAGGCGAACGACCATGTCAGCCACGGCCTGCGACATCGTGACTTTCAGCTCGACGGGGTCGTCCATGCCCGCAACGTATCGCCCGCTGCGCGCGCGGGCACGAGTAGTGAACTACTCGATATGTCGCGCTCGGGAAGTCGGCGGTCGGCACCACCACGCCACCGGCCCGCTGCGGTCGAGTCGCTGGGGCGCTATGAAACCGACCGACCAAACCAATCACTCTCGAAACATTTCAGCCGACTGCCGGAAACCCATGTCTTTCTCTAGAACCGACCGCTGGTGGCCCGGACTACGGCGGAGATACCGTCAAAGCAGTAAGGAATGGGGGTGTCGGGGCGTGCGCGCATACGGCGTCTGGGGCGGGCTGCGCAGAGCCGCTCGCAGGAGGATGTCCCGGGCCGGCTGGCGGCTGCGCACCCGCTGGCGATCAGTGTTGTCCCGTGGTGCGCGGCTGACGGGAGCGGCGGTCGCGGCCTTCGTGGCGGCTGAGCTTGTTGGTCTGCGCGATCCGCCGCCACTGATCGCCGCGCTCACCGCTTTGCTGGTCGTGGAGGCGACGCTGGCGAGCACACTTGTAAGCGGACTGCAGCGGGTGCTCAGCGTGGTGGCGGGGGTAGCACTGGCGGTTGTGCTGGCGTCAATCGTCGGGTTGACGTGGTGGAGTCTGGGCGCCCTGGTCGCGGCATCGATCGTGGTCGGTCAACTGCTGCGCCTCGGACCGCACCTGCTGGAGGTGCCGATCAGTGCCATGCTGGTGCTTGGCGTGGGCCATGCGGCCGGTGCGGAATCGGTCGCGTCGGGCCGGATCATGGAGACTGTGGTCGGCGCGATCGTCGGCGTGCTCGTCAACCTCGCGTTCCCACCTTCAGTGGCAACCCGGGACGCAAGTCGCGCCGTCACGGCCTTCGCCAAGGAGATCGCGGCGCTGCTGTCGGTGGCGGCCGAGGCGTTGGAGGGCGGCCTGATTCCGGGCGACCTCGCCGCGCAGTGGCTGGAGGACGCCCGCCGACTGACTCGCCATGCACCCCGCCTGGACCGGGTGCTCGCCCACGCGGAGGAGAGCAGACGACTCAACCTGCGGGCACTGCGACACCCCCCGCAGGGCGCATTGCGCTCAAGCCTCGAGGCACTAGAGCACACCTCGATCTCAGTGCGCACACTCTTCCGCGCCATGCACGACGCCACGCAGCGGCGTACCGGCGTGCAGGAGGACCCCGATTACGCCGCGCAGGTGCGGTGTAGCGCCGCGGTGCTCATGGCCGACATGGCGAGGGTGCTCTGGGCGTTCGGCCGGTGCGTAAACCGCCGCGGCGCGGGCACGGCCGAGCAGCAACACGTCGAGCTGGCCAACGCGCTGGCATCCCTGCGACGCCGCCGCGACGGGCTCGAAGACGTACTCATCGGGGACCCGCGCCTCCGGCAGGGACTGTGGGAACTCAACTCCGCCGTGCTCACCGCCGTCGACCGGATGCTGCTGGAGCTCGACGCCGCCACCATCACCGTCGACCCAGACCAGCGGCGCACGAGGCAGCAAGCGCTTGGCAGGCTGCGCGCGGCCGTTCACGACGCCACCCACCGACCCGACTTGCGAGGCGCATCCGGCCAAGGACCGCCCGAATCGACCGAACGCCCGTAACCCGATCCGCCATGTCGTGAGGTGTTGCCCTGGCCAGGCCTCTGATGGTGCGTCCGCGGCACATTGGGGAGACGCGGCTGGACGCCCAAGACGGCCGTCCATCCTCATGCCTGCGCAACATTCGACGCGCTGACCGACCGTGCCCTCGTCGCCACCGTCGCGTGGAAGTACATCGCCTACAACCCAACCAGCAACATCAAGCCATCCAAACGCCACGGGTCTGGCTCCACACCGTGGGTTTCCCCTGAAATCGTGGAGGCTTCATTTAAGCTGCTTCCGGCTGGATGGCAGCGATTCTCTCGTACTCGTCCGGAGCCAGCAACGCCGCCGAGCTGTGCCGTCGTTTGACGTTGTAGAAGTCCTGGCACCAGGGGACGACGACAGCGCGGGC
Source organism: uncultured Actinomycetota bacterium (assembly GCA_963799495.1). GTDB lineage: Bacteria > Actinomycetota > Actinomycetes > Mycobacteriales > Mycobacteriaceae > Mycobacterium. The sequence continues at coordinate 131,466 of CAWCXH010000014.1, read as the reverse complement.
CTCGGCGCGGGTGCGGAAATGATGCCGGGACAGCACCTCATGCTCGAGGGTGGAGAAGAACGCCTCCGAGGCGGCGTGATCGAAACACGACCCGACCCTGCCCATCGACTGCCAACCCCGAGCCGACGGCACAGTTTCGTGAAATCCTTTGCCGTGTAGGTTGATCCGCGATCTGAGTTAAGCCGGATCCGGCTTAACACGGATTATGCCGAGGTTTGCGTTAAGCCGAGGGTTTGTGGAGATGGCGTGTGCTCGTGGGGGGTGTTGGCGGATTTCTCGGCTTAACGTTTCGGGTGCTGGTTAGCGTCCGTCGTATCTGTACGTCTGTGGAAGGAGACGGTCATGGATACGACGGTCAGTGGGATCGGTGCGGTTGTGGTGGCGGAGTTGCGGGCGGCTGGCTACATGGAATCGACGGTTGGCCAGTACGCGAAGACGATCAAGGCGCTGACTGAGTTCGCCTCGGGGCGTGAGTATTCCACCAGTCTGGGTGCGGAGTTCGCCTCGATGACGACCAGTGTGCGCACCGGTGGGTTCAGCGTTCAGCGGCGGTTCGATTACCGGCGTCTGGTCGCAGTGTTCGACTCGTATGTGCAGACCGGCCGGGTGGACCTATCGGTTCGTGGACGCGGCGGCGGAGGTCGGCGGCCCGGGGGCGCCGACTTCGTTGCGCTGGCCGCCGCGTGGGAGACCGAGATGGGCCGGCGCGGTCTGGCACCGGCCACCCGTGAGGCCTATGGACGGGTGGCGCGTAGCTACCTGGTGTTCCTGGAAGGACGCGGGATCGCAGTGCTCGACGGGGCGAATGGCGCCAGTGTCCTGGTGTTCTTGGAATCCCTACTGGATCGGTGGGCCAAGTCGTCGCTGTTTTGGGTGGTGTCGAACCTTCGTCCCTTCCTCAACTTCACCGGCCGCACCGATCTGGTCAATGCGCTGAATCTGGCTGGCATCAAACGCTTTCACGCGATAGTCCCCGTCTTGGAAGATGCCGACCAGGAACGGGTTGTTCGCGCGTGTGCGTCGGGGGCGGTCAGCGCGCGGGACGCCGCGATCACCTTGCTCGCATTATCGACCGGATTGCGGGCCTGTGACATCGTCGCGTTGCGGATGGGTGATGTCGACTGGCGTGGGAACACGATCGGCCTCGTGCAGCAGAAGACGGGCAACCCGCTGACGCTGCCGTTGCCGGCGCTGCTGCTGGGCAAGCTGGCCTCCTATGTTCTCGACGAGCGGCCCAGCTCCGGCGATGATCACCTGTTCCTGCGTTCGAAAGCCCCACACACCCGGCTCAATGATCATGCGACGGTGCATCGGGTGACCGTGGAGACATTCCGGAAAGCGGGAGTCAGCAACCCGAGGGCGGGAACCCGGTTGCTGCGCCACAACGCCGCATCCCGACTACTGGCCGCAGCGGTTCCGCTACCGACGATCTCAGCAGTGCTCGGCCACGCCAGCGAAGAATCGACGAACCTCTACATGAGTGTGGACCGGGCACGTCTGCTCGACTGCGTCCTGCCGGTCCCAGAAGCCGTGCGGTCATGACTGGCCACGGCTTCACCAGCGCTTTCGCCACCGAGTTGGACGCCTACCTGACGTTCAAGGCGAACATGGGATTCACTGGCGCTTCCCGCATCTGGTACCTCAAACAGTTCGACGCCTACTGCGCCGCCCATGACCGCACGGTGTTCGACAAGGACACCGTTGAAGGCTGGGTCGGTGTTCAGCTGCAACGTTGTGGCCGCTACCGGTCCTGGATGTCCTACATCCGTGACGTCGGCCGCTGGATGACAATGAACGGGATCCCCGACGCTTACGTGCTCTCCGACCGGTGGAAAGCCCCGATCGTTGCCGCCCATCCCTATCTGTTGTCCCGGCATGAGATCGAGTTGTTCTTCGCCGCCGCCGCACAGATGCAGACGCCTTGCCCGTGGCGGTGGCAGGCGATCGCGTTCTTCACCCTGATGCACTCATGCGGGCTGCGGACCGGTGAAACCCGCGCCCTGCAGACCGGACAGGTCGACCTCGATGCCGGACACATCGACATCATCTGGTCCAAAGGACATCGCAGCCGCAGGCTGCCGCTGACTGACCAGGTCATCGAGATCCTCGACACGTGCGACCGAACCTCGCGCACGCATTTCGCCTCGCGCCGCACGTTCTTCGTCTCCGCTACCGGCAACCAGGTCAGCACGGCAACAGTCGGGAAGATATTCGGCCGCATCTGGGACCAGGCCGGGCTGCCCCGGCCGGTGGCCGGCCAACAGCCACGACCCTACGATTTCCGGCATCACTTCGCCTACGCCAACATCCACCGATGGATGACCGCCGGCGACGACGTCACCGCGATGCTGCCCTACCTGTCTCGTTACATGGGCCACGCAACCTTTGACAGCACGTACTACTACGTGCACACCTCGCCCGATTTCATGGCCGCCTACGCCGACATCACCCGGCCAACGCCAGTCCCTGCTACCGCAGGTGGGATTCTGATGAGATGCGACCCACATACCGGCGCACCGGACTTCTTCGGGTTCGCCCGCGATTATCTGCACGCCTACATGCCCAAGACCAGAGGGCTGTCACCGAAAACCATTGAGGCCTACCGAATCAGCCTGGAGTGCTTCCTGGACTACCTCGCCGAGGCCGAGCACATCCGACGTGAGCACGTCAGCTTCGATCACTTCGACCGCCAGCACCTCAAGGGATGGCTGACCTGGATGACCGATCAGCGGCACTACACGCCCAAGACCGTCACACTGCGCCTGAGTGCGGTCAAAGCGTTCCTGACCTACGCGGCCTACGAAGACCTCACCCTCGTCGCGCTCAGCCAATCAGCCAACGCACTCAAAGCGCCGACTGGTCCCCGCAGGCCCGTCGAGTACCTCACCGAAGCTCAAACCCGGGCGATCCTTGCCGCGTTCACCGGGCAGACAGCGAAATCACGGAGAAACCGGATGCTGCTCATCCTGCTCTACGACACCGCGGCTCGCGTGGGCGAGATCACCGGCCTGACCCTGGCCGATCTGCACCTGACCGAACCCGGGCACATCCTGCTCACCGGCAAGGGCAACAAGACCCGCGTCGTACCGCTCACCGCGAAAACCGTCGAGCACCTACACGTCTACCTCGACGAGTTCCACCCGAACATCACCAAACTCCCCGCGACCAGGCCGGTGTTCTACAGTCTGCACCGCGGGCGACCCGCCGAACTGTCCGCCGACACGGTCGCCGCCGTGCTCAAGCAAGCTGCCGAATCCGCCCGTGCTCAATGCCGTTCGATCCCGACCAACATCCACTGCCACCTGCTGCGCAAAACCAAGGCCATGGACCTCTACCAGCAGGGTATCCCGCTGCCGATCATCATGCGCCTCCTCGGCCACGAAAACGCTTCCACCACAGCAGCGTTCTACGCCTTTGCAACCCTGGACATGATGCGCCAAGCGATCAACGCCGCCACCCCCGCCATCAACACCGCGACCACCGAGCCGCTCACCGAACACCAACTCCAAACCCTCTACAGCCTGCGATAACGCGAAACGTTAAGCCGAGAAATCCACCAACACCCCCCACGAGCACAGGCCATCTGCACAAACCCTCGGCTTAACGCAAACCTCGGCATAATCTGAGTTAAGCCGGATCCGGCTTAACACCGATCGGGGATCGCAGTACACGTCGATCCGGTTCAGCGAACGCCTCGCGCAAGCCGGGATTCAACCCTCGGTCGGTGCGGTCGGCAGCTGCCTGTTGACCGGCTAATCGGAGGCTGGTGATTCACGTAAACGACACGCCGACAAGGGAAATGCTTGACCGGTGGTGTTCGCTGGGGTTGCACTTGTCTCATGACGATTCAGCATGAGCTGCGTCTGGAAAGCGGCACCGAAGTCGCCTGGGTGTTGGGCGGCCCGGGTGCCGAGAAGTACTCGTTGATCAACGATTACCTGGGTTATCTCGCCGACCGGAACTATTCATCCCGAACTCTGCGTGCCTACGGCTATGATCTGCTCGCGTTCTGCCGTTGGCTCGACAGCGAGGACCTCGACTTGAGGTCGGTTAGCACCGAAACCGTACTGGACTTCATGCGGCATTGCCGCCAGACGCCGATCGCTGGACGACCGGCGAATGTGTTGTCGATGACCGGGCGGCGCCTGGACCATTATTCGGCGACTACCATCAACCACCGCCTGGCCGCCTTGACGGGGCTGTTCACCTTCCGGGCGCTGCGCGAGCCCGACCTAGGTAACCCGATCCCCAGTGGCCGCGAAGCGCGACGAGTCAGCGCCGAGGAACGCAACGGATTGCTTGGACACCTGGTCCGACCGAAACGACGATCAGCCCTGCGGTTGCGCGAACCGCGCCGACTGCCCAGGGCCCTGGATCGGCGCGAGACCGCCGAGTTGTTGTCGAGCCTGCGGACGTGGCGCGACCGGTCACTGGCGGGTCTGATGTTGTTGTCCGGCTTGAGATCCGGGGAACTTCTGACTCTTGATGTCACCGACATCGATATGGGTGCACGGTGGGTCCGGGTGATGGGCAAAGGTGCCAAGGAGCGCCGGGTTCCCCTCGATGTGGAGGTCGCGGGTCTAATCCAGACCTATCTGCTCACCGAGAGACCCGAATCGACGAGCACGCGATTGTTCCTGGTCGCCAAGGGTCCGCACCGGGGTCAGCCGTTGACGCCCGCCGGTCTGCGCACCATCTTCCGCTATCACCGCCACAAATCAGGTGTGCTTGCCGGTCACCCGCATGCACTGCGCCACACCTTCGGCACCGCGATGGCCGAAGCCGGCGTGGACCTGGCGGTGATGCGGGCACTGCTCGGGCACGCCCACGTCGACACCACTGCTCGCTACATCCATTTGACACCGACACATGTCAAGGCGGAATTCGATGCTGCCCGCACACGATTACGCACCCGAACCTGAGACACCGGCGGACATCTATGCCGCCTATCTCGTTCACCTGCAACGACGGGACCGTGGCAACACGGCCTATGCTCAAGCCGCCCGATCGTTCCTGCGGCGCTGGCCGCAGGTTCAAGCATGGGCAGAAGTCCCGCTGCACACGCAGTTGGCGGCGAACTGCTCGACGCGGCCGTTCATCACCTTCCTGATGGTCAGCCGACGACTGCGACCCGGCTACGACTACCTCGTCCACCGAAAATTGTCGAGCCTGTGGCATGAGCTGACCGACAGTTGCCTGCAAGCCGATCTCGACCAGTTCATCACCGCAGCACTGGAATTGGGATTCTCCCAACGAGTAGCTTCGGCTATCGGGTCACAGATCATCGCCCGGCTGTTGGTCCAGACCGGCCGCCCCTTGACCGGTCTGCGTGAAAGCGATCTGCAGGAGCTATTGCACGCCTGCAATATCCGACAGGCGCGGACCGGACGCGGCGCCAAACACTATCGCAGCACCACTCACAGTGCCCGCCAGATTCTGTTTCACCTCGGCATCCTCGACGCACCAGCAGCACCGGCGGTCAAGGCGCTGACCCTCGAGGAACGTATGGCCGATGTTCCTGCAGCGATGCGGCCCGCGTTCGTGGCCTACCTCAACCGCAAGTACGCCACCTGCGTACCCAAAACGGTCAGCAGCATCGCCACCCGGCTGGCCCATTTCGGCCGATACCTCGCCGCCGCCGACCCCACCTTGACGTCCTTGTCGCAGTTGGACCGACGCCGCCACATCGAGCCGTTCATCACGTCGTTGACCACCGCAACCAACAGCGTTACCGGTGATCCGATCACCGTCGCCGACCGGATCAGACGCATCCATGCGGTCGGGAACTTCCTGGCCGAGATCACCGAATGGGGATGGGACGACGCACCACCGCGGCGACTGATCTTCCGCACCGATCTGCCTCGCCCGCCGCGCTTTCTGCCCCGATACCTCCCCGTGGACGCCGACCGCAAACTCACTGCCGCACTATCGGAATCGCCGTATCGGCTCGCCGCCGACGCCCTGTTGGTGCAGCGGGCATGCGGGCTACGCATCGGCGAACTGCTCGACCTCGAACTCGACTGTATCCACGAGATCCCCGGGCAAGGATCCTGGCTCAAAGTCCCCCTCGGGAAGCTCAACTCCGAACGCATGATCCCCCTCGACGAACAAGTCCTCACCCTCGTCGACCGCATCACCGCAACCCGCTCACCTGGCCGACCCATGGTCCATCCCCGCACCGGGGTGCCCGCTGAGTTCCTGTTCACCCACCACGGAAAGCGACTCTCGCAAAACGCGGTACGCGAAGAACTCAACCGGGCAGCACAGAGCGCCGGCCTGGGGCACATCACGCCGCACCAACTCCGACACACCTACGCCACCGCCCTGAATCTGCGCGGAATTGCATCAGATGCATCATTCGGCAGCCGGGGAGAACGTTGTGGCAGCGGCGATCTGGGCGTTCGCTGGCGACGCAGATGCCGGTCGGGCTGTCACTCGACACGCCTCCTGAGCTGCGTTGATGCCCGACATCACACCAGCAGGATGCATTGGGTGCAACGCTGAGGCATCCGTTCGGGCGTGGGGAGGGGTGTGTGGGGATGGCGGAACAAGCACGACAGCATGGCCAGTTGGCGGGCTCGGCGCGCCTGGTGCTGGTGCAGGGACCGGCGTTGTTGCACCCCGAGCGGACGGTGTTCGACGCGATGCTGGCCGGGTGGCAGGCGCAGCAGCGCAGCCGACTGCTGGCGGACACGACGGTGCTGTGGCGGGAGCGGATAGTGCGCCGATTCGCCGAGTTCGCCAACGCGTTCCCGTGGAGCTGGACAGCCAGCGATGTGGAGGACTGGACCAGCAGCCTGCTATCGCGAAACGGCCACGCGCACGCCACAATCCGCTCCTATCAGGGAGCGGTGGCCTGCTTCTTGGACTACGTGGTCGACGCTCGCTACGGTTGGGCGGCTGAGTGCGAGGCGCGGTTCGGGACGCATCCGGTGCAGATCTGCCACGAGTGGAACACCGCCGTGCACGTCGGCGATTACGAGGGCAGGCCGGGCCGGCGGCCGTTCACCCGCGCGGAGCTGCAGGCGTTCTTCGATTACGCCGACGACCGGGTGGGCGCCGCCCGGGCGGCTGGCCGCAAGGGCTGGCTGGCGGCGTTTCGCGACGCGACATTGTTCAAAGTGACCTACGCGTGGGGCCTACGGCGGCGGGAGTCGGCGATGCTGGACGTGGCCGACTTCACCACCAATCCGGCGGTTCCGGAGTTGGGTCAGTTCGGCACGTTGGCGGTGCGCTACGGCAAAGCGATGCGCGGGTCACCCCCGCGGCGGCGGCAGGTCGCCACGGTGATGCCATGGGCGGCCGAGGTCGTCGAGGAATACGTGACCGATGTCCGGCCCTGCTATGCCGCCTCGGAGCACCCCGCGCTGTTTCTCACCGAACGGGGCGAGCGGATCTCACTACGCCAGGTCGACGAGCGATTCGCCGTCTACCGGGCTGGTGCGGGCCTGCCGGACAATCTCACGCCGCACTGCCTGCGCCACTCCTACATTTCGCACCTCATCGAAGACGGTGTCGACCCGACATTTGTGCAACGCCAGGCCGGTCATTCCTGGGCCTCGACGACGGCCGGCTACACCACGGTCGGCGCCGATCACGCCAACCGGATGCTGCGCGCGGCTGTCGAGCGGGCGTTTATTGCTGCGCCGCAGGGGGGTTCGCGATGAGCCGGGACGTGGGCTATCGGTGGCATCTGCGGTTGCGGATGGCCGAGCGGGGCATGTTCGCCACCACCGAGTTAGGGCCGCTGCTGGCCGAACGAGGTGTGGTGTTGTCGCGCGAGCAGGTCTACCGGCTGGCGGCGGGCACGCCGGAACGGTTGTCGCTGCACACGTTGGCCGCGCTGTGCGACATCCTTGAGTGCACCCCCTCGGATCTGATCGAGCCGGTGGTCGAATCCAAATCCGGTGCTAAACGCGTGTCGGGCGCCAAAGCTAGCGTGGCGCATGCGGTTCCACGTGAGCTGCGGCCCAAACGCGCCCGCATCATCGCCGACACGGAGGAACCGAGGTGAGCGCCGGCGCCGCCCGGCTCTGCGGCCGGTGCGGGCGGGTGCGGCCCATCTCCCAGCGCGCCGGCCCGAATGGGCTCGACATCTGCTCAAGCTGCTGGCGACCACCGACCGCGGTATGCACGGTCTGCGGCGACGAACGTCCCTGCAGCGGAGTCGCGGCCGGGCGGCCGATATGTAGTCGTTGCCGGCCACGGCGAACCAGCCAATGCGCGCACTGCGGCGCGGCCCGGCCGGCAGCCGCGCACTGGCCCGAGGGCCCGATCTGCCACCCCTGCTACACCGCCGCGCTGCGTCGCACCGGCACCTGCACCCGCTGCGGGCGCCACCGGCGCCTGGTCGCCCCGCCGGGCCCGGCGGCCAACACCTGCGCCGCGTGTTCGGGCGCCGGCCCCGCCGGGCACGTCTGCACGGGCTGCGGCGCCGAAGACAAGCTCTACACCCGCGGCTACTGCGCCCGGTGCACCCTGGCGCGACGCACCGACGAGTTGCTCTCCGACCCCAGCGGCATCGTGCCCAATACGCTTGCCGCGGTGCGCGACGCCGTCGTGGCGACCAGCACCCCACGCACCGCGCTGAACTGGCTACGCACGGGAGCAGGGGCTGCGATCCTGGCCGCGCTCGCGCGCGGCGACATCGCACTGACCCATGAAGCCCTCGACGCTCACCCGACCCGACGAGCCGCCGACTATCTGCGCGCAGTGCTCGTTGCCCACGACGTCCTTCCGCCGCGCGACGAACCGCTGACCAGGCTCGAGCGGGCCGTCGCGGACCTGCTCGCGCGTGTCCCCGCTGGAGAGGACCGGCGCACGCTGACCGCCTACGCGACCTGGCGGATCCTGCACCGTGCCCGTCGACGCGCCCGCACCCGGCCTACGTCGACCCCCGTCACCGGACACGCGACCCTGCGCCTGCGAGCCGCGACCGCGCTGCTGGAGTGGTTGCACGGCAACGGCATCCGGCTCAGTGAGCTGAGACAGGCCGACGTCGACCAGTGGCTGCTGACCGGGCCGTCCACGCTGCGCCGTGAAATCGTCGACTTCCTCGGCTGGACCGCTGACCGCAAGCTCACCCCACCGCTGACCGTGGCGCACGCTGCCCGCCGCGACGGGCCTGCCCTCAGCGAGGACGACCACTGGAGGCTCGCCCACCGGCTGCTGCACGACCCCGACATCGCCACCGTCGATCGCGTCGCCGGCAGCTTCGTGCTGCTCTACGGCCAACAGCTATCCCGCATCGCAGCGATGACACGCAGCCAGGTACACGACCGCGGCGACAGCCTATCGATCCGATTCGGACCCGGCGACGTCGAAATCCCTGAGCCCCTGGCCGGTTTCGTGCGCGCGCACCTCGACGCACCCCGCCGACACACCAGCATCGCCGCGCCCCCCAACAGCACCTGGCTGTTCCCCGGACACCTACCCGGTCAACCAATCACCCCATCGCGAATCGGTCAACGCCTCGCCCAACTCGGTATCGACTGCCAAACCGGCCGACGCGCCGCGATGTTGGAACTCGCCCGCACCGTCCCCGCGGCCGTGCTCGCCGACCTGCTCGGCATCCACACCACCACCGCCGCCGACTGGGCACACGCCGCCGGGGGCGACTGGTCCCACTACGCCGCCGAGATCGCCCGGACCCGCACCCAGACCGTGCCCAACCCCTTCGAGTCAGTGCGATGAGACGCTCCCTCACCAGTATTCGACATCAACGATCAACGCCGTTCACCAGTTTCAACGCCGGGGTGTCCCTGCAGGCGTTGATGGCCCTGCTCGGACATTATGCGGGTGATCGTGTCAAGTGGTTCTTGTCAGGATGCTGCGTCGTCGAGGCGGGCGAGCAGTCCGTCGAACACTCTTCTGGCGGCCCGAGTTGTCCTTTCTCGGCGGCGTCGTCGCGTTGTGCCTGCAGGGTGGGGCGGAACTCGATGGTGGTCTGGAAGAAGGTGCACGACTCGCAGATCGACTCGAAGTGGCAGTCCAGACCGACGGGTCGGGCGCAGTAGCCGTTGCCGAGCATGCGGCGGTGCATCTCGCGCGCAGCTTGCGCATCTCGGTGCCTTCGGCGGTCGGCGGGCAGGGACTTTGGGGCGTCGTAGAGGGCCTCGACCTTCTCGGCGACGGTGAAGTACTCGTCGGCGACGGTGCGGTTGGCGATGCGGGCGTACACGAGGGTCATCCGCATCGATCGATGTCCGAGAAGCGCGGCGATCGCTTCCAGCGACATGCCGCGGTTGATGGCCTGGGTCGCGAGGTGTGACGGAGTCGATGCGGGCTGACGTGGCCGATCCCGGCCGCGCCGCGACCTTGGCGACGGCCCGGTCGACGCGGTTCTGCCGATGCGTTGGCCGTGTTCGAGGAACAGGTAGCGGCTGCGCAGGCCGGCTGGTCGGTGGGTGAGCCACTCGTCGAGGAGGTCCTTCAGCTGCGGGTGCAGGGGAATGTAGCGGTCGGTGCGCAGCTTGCCCAACGGCACGTGCAGCCAGTAGGCGGCGCCGATCTGCACCACGGAATCGACTGTGAGATCGAGGAATTCACCTTTGCGCAGGCCGGTGCGGGCCAGGAATTCCACGCACAGGCGGACGAACGGGTCGGGGTCGACGCGGGTGGCCTGCAGCAGCTTGGTGAACGCGGCGTCGTCGATGAAGCGGGGCAACGGCTCATCGCGGCAGCGGGCAGGTCGCCGGCGAACACGAGCACGCGGGCCGGGACGTCGTCGCCGTCCCATTCGGTGAGGCGTTCGAAACAGGTGCGCAGTGCGCCGAGATGCTCGGCCAGGCTGGTCTTGGTGAGTGCGCCCCGCCGCGAGCCGAGGGGCGGGTGGCCAGGTGCAGCTTGTAGGCCTCGATGTGGGTGCGGCGCAGATCGGCGACGCAACCGACCTCGGGGGCGTTGACCGCGAGCCAGCACGCGAACTCACGCAGCACGCCTTCGACCCGCACCATCGTCGAGGGGCGCAGCGACAGCCGCGTCTGGGCGATGTAGCCGGTGAACGTGGCCGCCAGCCGTGTCGGCACCGACTCCCAGGCGGCAGCCCGCTCGCGCCGAGCGGTCCCGGTTGGTCTTGCGCGGCGGGGCGTCGAGCTGGCCGAGGTGGAACAGGGTGGTCTGCGCGCCGAACAGGGCGGCGCTCAACGCCTTTGGGCCGTGACTGTCGGGCCGATGTCGGCCGATCGCTGCCACCAACGCTTCTCGCCCTGCCTGGATCGTCGTCTTCGTCAGCTGCTCGGGAGTTACTCCGGCCACGGCGGCCACCTTGACCAGCGCCGACCACTGCAGGCGGGTCACGATCCGGTCGAAGCCGAGCTCGGCCGAGCGCGCACTGAACCGGGCGTGGAAGGCCCGGTGGTGGTGGGCGGCGACCTCGCCGAGGTAGGGCCGGCAGGCCACCAGGTAGTCGGGGCTGGGCCGGACCCGTCCGGTCACGATCAGCCAGCCGACCACGCGGCGCTCCTTGAGCGGCAGCGCGCACTGCTGCGCCAGCGGCAATCGGGCCCACCCGTCGACGCCGATCCGGATGAAGAACATGCGGGCCACCGAGGTCACCGGGTGCGCGGCGAACATACCCGCCGCGACCAGGTCGGCCCGGTATGCGGCGACCATCGCCTCGACGTCGGCGCGGCGCACCGATGAGCCGCTCACCGCATGTTTCCCTCGACGGATGCGAGCGGCCTGCGCTTCGATCGCCTCGGCCGCCCGCAGATACTCCTTGGCCAGCCAGTCGTCGGCCAGGTGCAGGTAGATGCGAGTCGACTCGATCGACGCGTGACCGGCCTGGGCCTGGATGGCCTCCAGGGCCATGCCCGCCTCCCGCAGCCGCGTGAAACAGGTGTGGCGCAGTTGATGACACGTCGCCCGCTGCAGCCCGGCCCGCGCCCGGGCACCGTCGAGGATCTCGTCCACACCCGCCGCCGACAGCGGCGCGCCGCGCCGGGGCCCCTTCAACACCACGAACACCCGCTCGGTCCGCGCGGTCGCCGGCCGCTCCTGCTCCAAGTAGCTGCCCAGGGACGCGAAGAACCGCGCCGACACCGGCACGATCCGCTGCCGCCCTCCCTTGCCCTCGGCGACGAACAGCCGCCGCTGCCCAGCGTTGACATCCTCGAGCCGCAAGCCGAGCACCTCGCAGCGTCGCAGCCCGCCCAGCACCATCGCATCGACCATCGCCCGGTCGCGGTGCGTGCGCAGCGCCCCCACCAACGCATCGACCGCGGCCGGCGACAACACCCGCGGCAGCGTTCGCGGGGTACGGATCAACGGCACCCCACCGTTGCCGCGCCGAGCGCCGCGGCGCCGCGCCGCCAGACTGGTCGGAACCGGGTTGCGGGTGACGCCGGTGTCACCGCGGGCCGTCAGATACGCATACAGGCCGCGCACGCTCGACAATCGACGGGCGATCGTGCGCGCCGCCAGACCCGCCTCGCCGTCCTCCAGCCGCACCACCCGGTCGCCGAGGCGCGGTTTTCGTTGCTCAGCCAGGAACGCGAACACGTCCGCCGCGGTCACTTCGGTCGGCTCCTTGGCAACAACACCGAAGAAGATCTTCAAATCCGACGCCACCGCCAGCCAGGTATTGATCCGGGCACGCGCCGCAACGAAGGACAGGTACTCATCGAGCAGCGGATGCCCGAGCGTGATCGCCACCAACTCCGCCCCACGTTGGTGACGAATCAGGCGCGGCACGAACACGACAACCTCCCGCCACGAGAATCCGCGCCCACACCGTCCAATCGCAGGAGGCACGCCGATCACCCGCATATAAAACACGTCTCGACGCAGATGAGTCTGCGCTACGCCCACCTCTTCGATCACACGGTGCGCACCGAGTACGAACGTGCCCTGGACCTGGCAAAAAGCCACATCGGGCCGCTGCCCACCAACGCAGGCCAGCTACCGATCACTGACGTCACCGGACCCGGCTGGAAGGACACGCCCGCGATCAAGTCACGGCTGGCCGGCGGCTACTGCCTGCGTGCTCCCGCACAAGGTTCATGCCCGTATGCCAACATCTGCGAGCACTGTCCCAGCTTTCACACCGACTCGACGCACCTGGGAGTCCTTGCCGCCCAACGTATCGACGCACAAGATCTGGCCGCAGACGCAGAAAAACGCGGCTGGATCGAGGAAGCGGACCGGCATCGAAAACTCGTCACCAGACTCGATGAGCTCATCGCACAATCGGAGACAGCATGAGCGAAAACACCCTGGCCAGGGTCGAGCGCGTCTGCGCCGAATTAATCACCACCGGCCACCCAATCACCTTCACCGCCGTCGCCGAACACGCCCACATCGGCCGCGCCACCCTCTACCGCGACCCGCAGCTACGCGCCATCGTCGACGAACACCGAACCCGACAAACAGACGCCCGAACCCTCAGCGGGCTGGCCACCGACGTCGCTCACCTTCGCACCGCCGTTGAAGCCCTCGCCGCACTCGTCAAACGTCACGAAGAACAACTCCGCAAGATCACCAAACCACCCCAGCGATGAACCATTCCACGCGCCAGCGTCGATTCATCGACCCCGATTAGCCGGTCAATCGTATGACAACGCGTTGGCCGAGACGATCAACGGCCTGTACAAGACCGAGCTGATCAAACCCCGCAAGCCCTGGCGGACCATCGACGAGGTCGAATACGCCACTGCCAGGTGGGTGGCCTGGTTCAACCACCACCGCCTCTACGAACACTGCGGCGACATCCCGCCCGTCGAACTGGAGACCGCCTACTACGCTCAACACCAGAGGCCAGCCGCCGGCTGAATCTCACATCAGAAAGTCTCCGGACATGCCGGGGCGATTCACTCCGGCGTGTCGCAGAAGCTTGTCAATCTGCACTGCATGGGCCGCAGTAAAATAACACCGCACCTCGCCTTTGCCTGTGGATTCTCGAGCTTCGGTCATAGTGTTTTGAAACGATGCTGATTGGCTCCCGTCCCGGGGCCGCACCGATGTCACGCGATGATGCCAAGGTCGCGACCGCGGCGGACGGCTTGTCGTCGGTTGTCCACGTCCAGCTTGGTCAAGATGGCCGATACGTGGTGATCGACGGTTCTCGCCGAAAGGTACAGGCGCGTTGCCATCTCGGTGTTGGTCAGGCCGTTCTCCATCAGCCGGAGCACCTCGACTTGTCGGTGGGTCAGACCTACCGGGTTCCCCAACGTCGAGCGGCGACGGCGGGCAGGAACAGTCCTCACACCAGACACGCGTAGGGCGAGGCGCACCTTGCTGGCAACGGCCGCCGCGCCGATTCGGTCGAGCATGTCCAAACCGCGACGGGCACAGACGTCGTCGCCAGTCTCGGTGAGCGCGAGGGCCGATTCGTACGGCGTGCCGAGCCGCTCGAATTCTGCGGCGGCGCCGCTGACGTCATCGTCGAGATAGAGCCGATACGGCAAGGCGACGTCGTCGGCGGTGACCATGGGATCGAGTCGACGCAGCCACATTGCGACCTCTCCCCGCGCCCATTCGAGCCCCGGAGCCGATGAATCGCGGAGCAGACTGCGCCACTCCGCTAGATCGTCGGCAGATTGCCCGCTGACCCACGCCTGCTCGGCCAGTGCGGCCACCGCTGGCAGAACGCGAATAGGTTCGCCATAGCCACGTGCCAGCGTCCACGCCTCGCTCAAGTCGTCGACGCCGACGCCGGTGCGCCGCAACCTAATCAGTCCACGAATCAAGTGCGGCCACGTCCGTGCAAGTGGTGCGCTTCGGCCATCGAGGACGGATGCGGCGTCGCTCAACGCATCATCCCACTCGCCGGTGAGCAGGCTCAGCCGTCCCCGGGCACCGAGCTGCCAGACCCGGCAGATCGGGAGATCGCGCTCCACCGTCATCGGCAGGCTGACGTTCAACAGTTGCTCCGCGTCGCGTAGCCGGTGTTGCTCGACGTCCAGATATGTGAGGTTGCTGTACCCGCTGGAGTAGATCTCGTCGAGATGTCTTGGCGCGGAACGCATGATGGCCAAGACCGCGTCGCGCCCCGCGTCGTCGCCGCCGATCACCGCGCAGATTCCCTCGATGATCTCGACCCGTACTGTGAGCGCGTGATCCCCGGCCATGGAGGCGATCTCCTTCGCGCGGTCGAGCAACGACGTCGCATGACGTAGATCCGTGGACTGCATCGCCAGGTACGCCTGCATGGCGAAGGCATGTCCGAGGGACACCAACGTCGACGAGGGGGCCGACTCCACGACGTCGCTCGCTACCGTGACTGCTCGCGCCGCATGGGTGTCCGCGCCGCTGCGATCAGCGTTGTACCACTCGTACACGGCAAGTGAGTGGTGATCCGCGCTGAGCTCAGCCGCGGCGTTCATCAGCTTTCGCGCGCCTAGCGCCCGCTCGCATGCGTCGATGGCCTCATCGAGCTGGTCCGTGAGGTAGTACTCCGCGGCAAGCAGCTCGAGCAGTTCGGCTTCGGCCTCCGCTGATAGGTCTCCCCCGAATTCCATTGCAATGCGGTAGAACTCGGCCGCCTGCTGGTGGGCTCCGGAGCGGGCCGCGGTTGACCCGGCAGCCATCGCCGACTGCCGGATCCGTTGCTGATCTCCTGCGTGGAGAGCGTGGTGCGTCATGACCGCCGAGTCGCTGCGACCGGACGCCTCGTAGGCGGCGAGCATCCGTAGGTGCAAATGCGGTTCGGCGCCGGGCGGCAGGACACTGGTCACCGCCAGCCGGCACAGGTCGTGCCGGAAGGCCACGCCGCGGCTGCTCCGACGAATCAGGTGCGCGTCGTGAAGCCGCCGCAGCGTCGGCAGCGTGACACCGAGATCGGGTAGCAGGAGGTCGGGAATCGCTTCGGGTGAGCAGCTCAGGAGGTTGAGAATCCCATGCTTCTGCGTCGAGCCCGACCGTGCGGCCGAGCACCGCGTCTCGCACCGTGGTGGGTAGGTCTACATCATTCTCATGCGGGATGAAGTGGTGTGGCAGCAACGAGTTGAGGACGGCATCGCCGAGGCCGTAGAGATCACCGCCGAACAATAGGCAGACCCCTTTTCACCTCATTTGGATACATCGACCGTGGTCGCGTTGCGAAACCCCTCGTTTCTCACGTGCTCGGGACGGCGCCGGGGCATACTGCTACCTCAGTGAAGCGTGGGACCGCTTTACTGATCATGACCGCGATGGCTCCGGGTATCCCGACGCCGACCAATAGCGTCGGAATGATCAACCAAAGCCGCTGCGGCAAATCGCTTGGCAGGACCGGTACTAGCCCGCTCAGAACCGGCGCGAGTACGGCTAACACCGCTGACGTGATGGCCGCCCTTGCGAGCCATTTTGGTTCCTTCTCGAGTGCCAGAGATGGCGTCGAAGGGGGGGAGGGCGGATTCTTCGGAAATCGAAGGTGCACAGTGTGTGTGCGTCTAGTGACCGCGATTGCACTCCAAATTACCGGAATAAACGCTAACGCGGCCGAACTCCACAGCAGCCAGGCCGGTGGCTGATTCATTACTGCTCGTAGGTACTGAATGTAGTAATTGCGAGCAGCAGTGTCGTCACCAACACAACACAGCCTGTAAGGACCCCTCCAAGGAGGCCTACCAGGCGCTTGGAGTACTGCTGTGCGTAGTGTGTCAGCATCCAACCGAGCCCCGCAGTCAGTGCAACACCGCCAACCAGCAGCATTCCGCTTGCGGCAATGCCTTGCGTCCACGCCCGCGCGCAGCCCAGTCCCGTCGCATTGGGCTTTACACCGGTGACGTGGCTAAACAGGTAGCTGTCGATTGCCAGAACAACGACTCCGGTGAAGAAGAGTGCAAGCGTGTTCGCGTGCTCTTCCCTGTTCGTGTCGCTGTAAAGGACTGCAATGGCGGCAAGCAAGAAGCCGGCCAGGACGCCCGCGAGTGACGAGTTGGTCGACGCAGACGCGATGATGCTCCACGGAGCGTCATCTGAGATGCAATCACTATTCAGTGCCACGACCTACCCCCCGATGATCTTGGAGCGCAGCATTTCACATGGACGTGCGGCACGCGCCGCCTTGGAGGGACGCGCCTCGTCTCGACAACGTGATGAAGAGACTTGCGCAGTAGGTCTGTAGCTTTACCGCCGGTGCAATTCCCCGGCGGCCTCCCCTTGGGGCACACTCGGAGGGTGAGTTATAAGGACTACTCGATCCCTGACGACGCGGACGATGCGGAAGCCGCCGCGCTGGAGATGATCGTCTCGAGAGGCTTGCAGCAGGCCGACAAAGTCTTCACCGCGCGCGGCGGTGATTGGAATCCGGAACCGCTGAAACTAGGTCTCGAGCGGTTCGCTGCGGCCCTGAAAGCTGAGAAAGCCTTTATGGGCTTGACTTGGCACGACGCCAGGATCGCTGCCGCCGCCATCCTCCAAGACATCTTCCTAGAAAAGGATCAGGGCAGCGCGCTACTGGCTCGCTCGCATGCGGCCATCGCCTCGAATGACGGCATAGAGTGGGCCGACCGAGGTCAAGCGGGTCAGGTGTTCAAGGCGGCGGCGAAGGCGTATCCAATGGTCTTCCACGACCAAACGCCGCCCGGCTCGAAGTGATGCGAGAGCCGAGACTCCGCCTTCACGTCGTGGCTTTCGCCACTCGTTGGAACGGGTAATTAAGAGCGGATAGACCTCCACTCTCGGGCCTCCCACGGCCACGATGCGGATTGCCAACCGGCCATTCGTCGTTACCGGGTCCAACGTTGGACCAACAGGAAACGGACAACCCGTAGTGACCGAATTCGCCCAGGGCTCAAGTAGCGTCTACACCTTCGTCGCGCGGAGCGCGGAGCGCGAATGGCATTAGAGTCAAGAGGATTTCCCGGTTCACATCGTCTTGCGCATGCATTGTGAACTCGTACTCTTCGTCGCCATCGCGTCGGGTCTTACTCCGCTTGTAGTTTGGATGTTCTTCGATCTTTGCTATTGCCTTGTCTATCACCGCGGTCACGTCTTTGTTGCGGATGAAGAGCAAGATCGCGGCTTTGGTATCCCTCCAGACGAGGTAGCGGAACAGCTGATCGAGAGCTTCGTCCATTGTCTT
This sequence comes from uncultured Actinomycetota bacterium, assembly GCA_963799495.1. Classification (GTDB taxonomy): domain Bacteria; phylum Actinomycetota; class Actinomycetes; order Mycobacteriales; family Mycobacteriaceae; genus Mycobacterium. The sequence goes on along the minus strand of CAWCXH010000014.1, from coordinate 113,459 downwards.
GGGCCCCGACCAGACTTTGCACTCTCCGATGAACACGTTGCGGTCGTCAGCACGGATGAGGATATCCGTCTTCCCCTCTCCGTTGAAGAGTTCGCCGCCAGCAGCACCTTGGAAGTGAGAGTTCAGGCCCATAAGCAGGACGTCTCGAATGTGTTCTTCTTTGAGTTTTGCAGCTACGGAGGGTGTCCGTTCCAACTGATTTCGTGTACTGCGCAGGACGCGAAGGGCCTCTTGGTAGTCCTGCTGCGGAAGCACCGGTTCGGGTTTGAATGGTGCCCGGGCTCCCGATGGTTGGGGGTGTCGGGGCTTCACCGTCTTACGCCTTGTTGGAATTGCGTATCGATCGGCGTCCGCTCTTCGGCGGACCGGAAAGCCAACGTTCGCCTGGAGATTGCGTGTCGCCAGCAGATTCTCACGCCTCCGCGCGACCATGTCAGGTACCTCGTCGCGGAGGTTGCGGTTGTGTGATTCGATCTGCTGCCGAGACCACTCCAGCGACTTCTCAATGTCGGCTATCTGGGCTTCAAATCGGCTCCTCGCCACCGCGGGATCACTGGGTGGGTCATCGATTGCCAAATGAAGCTCCGCGCCCTCGAGCCTCAAGACCTGGGGCGGCGACAGCGAACCCGTATCGGCCCGCAGTCGGAAGACGTCCGCTTCACCGACGAACGGCACCACAAGCACAAACCGGACAACTCGCCGGGTTCTCGGCCGCCCGAAGTCGATGTACTGCGTATCGACCTCCGTTGGCTCCAGTTGGTAAGCGTCTTCGACGAGGAGCCCTGGGCACTCGACGGTGCCGAGGTCGACCAGGTACTCGATGACGTCGTCCACGGGTGTGTTCAGTAACTCGTCGGGGTTCCAACCCTGAAGTCGTTGCGCGACCGCTTGAGCCGTCTGGCCGAGTAACTCAGCCAGCCTGCCGCTGGTCTGGAATGGACTGCCTGTGCCGAACAATTGAACATAGGCCACGGGCATATGTTTGCACGTGTCGCGCCCGTGACGTCTCAGCTTTCGAGAGCTTGTCCGAGGCGCATCGGTCAGAGGAAGAAAGCTTCGCCGGTCGAGTTGTCGCCTGCATAGGTGGCGCCGAGCAGCGCCAGCGTCGCCACTACCTGATGGATCGACACCGACGAATCGCGGCGGTCCCAGCCCCATCCGCCGGCATCGCCGATCGGCCGCTTCTTCGCCCCCATCACCGCATCAGTCAGCCATTTCTGGCCGCCGTGGGACAACGTCGCGGCGTTCATCCGAGTCTCGAACAGCAGGCACCCCTTAGCCATGTCACGCGCGTTGGACCGGCGAAGCTCGATGCGGCGGGCCTTCAACTCGGGAATCATCTGCGCCGCAGCCGAACAGTCGTCGATCACCACTTCGCAGCGATACCGCGCCGCCACCGCTAGCCACTCCACGGCGGCCGCAACATCCGATCCCGCCCACACCTCTTCGACATGCGCCCGATCGTCACGCATCCAACAGGCATGCACGGAGATCGCCAGCGAGTGGGACATGTCGACGCCGAACGCACTCGGTGAGGTGCGCGCGTCAAGGCCCGCGCCGCAGAGTTTCTCCCACGCTGTCGCCGCGATGATCGGCACGTGGCGCGCCTCATTCGGCGGCCACATCGACAACCGCTCAGCTTGGACTGATCCACCGGCAGGATGGCCCGGTCATCGACGACAGCCTGCAACGGGACACGGCCCTCCGCTACGGCAGGATTGACCCGAACCCACACCGCCTGGTCATCGACGTCGTGACCCCACTACGCGCACCACTCCCACCACGCCAGCCGCGGATTCAGCCCGCCGTGCGCCGTCGATCGCATCGCGCTGAACGCCGCGGTGTCGTGCGTCACCCCCGGCGCAGTGCCGAAATACAACGACTGCGCCCGCGGGCGGGAGAACACCGTGGGCGCCAACGCCCCCACCTCCGGGGCCGGCAAGTCCTCGGCCTCATCGACGATCAAACGGTCCAGCGACAGCCCGCGACCCACCGACGCCGACCGCGTAGAAAACGAGATCCGCGCCCCCGAGTCCAGCTCGACGTACTCGGCCCCAATCATCTGGGAGTGCCGCCGAACCCGCCCAGCGAGATCGCGGTGAGACTGAATCACCCCCCACAACCGGCGGAACGCATCACTAGACGTCCGCACCGAATGCGCGGTGTGCAAAATCTGCTCCCCCAACTCGAACAAGCCGAACAGCTCCAACGCGACGAGGATCTGCCCTTTGCCGTTCTGCCGCGACACCACCAAGCCCACCTGCGACGCCGACCAACCACCTTCGGCTTCCCGCAGCACACCGCGAATGATGTCGACCTGCCACGGATCCAACGGCACCCCGTAGGCCACAGCCAGATCCACACAGTCCTGGCCCGTGGTCTCATCACCGGCCGGGACACGGGAGAACGTCGGCGCGGTGGCCGCGAGCGTCGCTGTCATCTAGGCGCCCCGGTTACGTCGGCGGGCGGTGATCTCATCCAACTTCGATGCCCCCGACGCAGGCGCCGACGCGGCCAACGCCGACACCGTCAACCGATACTCGCGGGACACCGTCGCCAAGTCACGCGGCGAGGTTTCAGGATCATTCAACGCGCCCTCGAGCAGATCCCTGAGAGCCTCCAGACGTGCCCGATCGGTACGGTTCTCGGCCTGGGACATTCAACCCTCCAGATATTTGTCCGTTAGCGAGTTCGTCGTGTATCTGCCAGGCGGCTGTTGGGGTGTTGAGCGTGACGGTCGCTGCTGTGAAGTGCCACCGTCGTGCGCGGGCTGCGTTGTCGGGGATGCCGAGGGCGGTGATCACGCGGGGGATGCTGTCGGTGTCGGGTGCATACATGGCTGCGCGGCGCACGTTGCCGCCAAGTTCCCGGTGCCACGGCTTGATCGTGCCGAGCACTTCGAACTGTGTGCCGATGAGCACATCGACGACGGCGGCGATGTGGTCGAGTTCGTCGGCGGCTTGGGCGAGAGTGGCCCAGGCTTGCGGTCCGCCGTCGATTTCGATGACGTGTTCGGCGCGGTGTTCGGGGCCGATGAGTTGGGCTGCCTTCTCGATCTTCTTGACGGCCGCGGTGAATGGCTTCTGCAACGCTTCCATGATGGTGTCGCCGGCGCCGTTTCGGACGGTGTCGCGGAACCGTTTGGAGAGGCCGTCGCTCGCGGCGAAGCGGATGTCGGCGGGGCTGCGGTTGGGTTGCACGATTGCGGCGTCGAGGATTTCGTTGGCGGTGTCGGCGGTGAGGCGGCCGCTGCGGGCCAGGGCGCCGATGTCGGTGGGCTCGGGGGCTGGCAGGTGTCGATGACTGTAGCGGCGGCGATGATGTCGTTGAGTTCGTTGGGCAGGGTGGCGCCCGCGGCGGTCACCGCGCGGGCCAGGCTGCGGCCGACGCGGGCGGATGGCGTTGCCTGCATGTCTACTTCCCCTCGTCGCGGGTGCGGGCGACGAGTTCGTTGAATTCGTCGTCGGATAGCGCGGCGACGTAGACGTCCAACGCCGCCTGGAGCGCACCGGCCTGGGGCTGTTGGTAGCCCCATCCGGCCGGGTAGGCGTTGGGGTCATCATTGGCGTTCGCCATTGTGGGCCTTTCGTTTTCGTTCTTCAGCCAGCGCCAGGACGGGCGCCTGTTTGAACACCCAGGAGTTACCCACGCGCACCGCCCTCAACTTCGGTGCGAGCCGCCGCACTTGACGGACAGTGATGTCTAGGTGCTCGGCTACGTCGGCGGTGCTCATCCAGTCGTCTCCATCCTGGCTTTTCGAGTATGGCTGTGCCGCAGTGCTTTCCGCATATTCATGTCCCGCAACGGACATTGCCGCGTGGATCGTGGCCAGCAGTCGGGCGTATCGAGCCGGCGAGGCGCCGTTCACACGGTCTTTCTGAATGCGGGCCAGGACGCAGCGAGCCAGGTCACCGAGGGCTTCGTGTCCGTGGATCACTACTGCCGCTCCGAGCTGCCGAACATCCGGCGCCTCAGCCATCGATGTCTTCCCAGTCGGGATCATCCAGTGCGGTGGCAGCGATGTCGAACGAGTCGACGGGCTTGATGCCACATTCGGCTGCTTCGTCCTGTGGCCCATGCAGATTCTCGGCGCGGCCGCTCCACGCCTTCGCCCTGGCCTCGCACAGCCGGACTCGTTCATCCCAGTTCGAAGCGTGTTGCGCGATTTCCTCGAGCAGCTGCGGGACCACGAGACTGGCGATGGTCGACAGGGCCGCGGACATGACCACCATGGCGATGCCGGTGTCTCCCCCGACCGTGGTGAACAGTCGTCCGATGACTTCGTCGATCTGTTCGTAGTCGTCGCCGCAGTCGAGCAGGTCGAAACACAGGCGGGCGCCCCATAGTTCGCGGGCGGTGATGTTGGGCAAAGACAGCGACGCAGTCCCGTCGACGGACTTGATCGATGTCACCTGGCTCTCGAAGGGTTCCTCGATCAGCGACCAGCCCCGGGCCTCTTCAGCCTCGGCGCGGGCCTTCGCGAGGCGTGCAGGCTGCTCGTCGCGTCCCCGTTCTATCCCCTCGATACGGCGACGGAGGATGTCTTTGGCGGTGGCTGCGGCTTCCTCGAACTGTTCTGGGGTGAGGTTGGTGGTCATGCGTTGGTCCTTTCAATGGCGATAGTGAAGACGGAATGGCGGCGAGAACAGACGCCGGTGGTCGCGGCGGGCAGCCAGTGGCGGTGCTCGCAGTAGGGGCAGACGATCTGAATGAGTCGGCGACCATCAGCTAGGCGGCGGCGTGCCCGTATCACTGCGCGCTTCACGATGCGTCCCCACCGATTCGAGCCTTCGCTGTCTCGACAGCAGTGCAGCGGCTGCACACTCCGCGGTCCCGCGCAGCGTGCATGTGCTCGGGAATGTCTCTCCCGCACTCGCATTGCATGGACTGGCCGTTGTGTGCCGGGGGAACCGTCGTAGTCGCGACAGTTTCTGATGATGGTTCAATTTCGCGATCACGAAATTGATGTGCCGGGGGTGATTCATCGGTTACAGCGGTTCCCTCAGAATCCGCGAGGTCCGCGAGGTTGGCGAGCTCTGCGAGGGTTGGCATCGCCTCATCGCGCACATCGCGCACATCGCGCTTTTCTGAAGGTACGTAGCGCAACCAGGGGGAGCGAATCACGTTGAGCCCAACGTTTTCCGGTCCGAAGCGGACAGCCGAATCGTGTTGGCGCGCAAGGGGATTCCGCGCTGCATCTCGCTGAGTATAGTTCTCTAAACCCTGTGGTTCGAGCTACGGACAGACCGGGCCTGACCGAAGGTCAACAAAAAGCTGGCCATAAAAAGACCCAGCTCAAAGGCGGTTTTCGGTGTCGCGACATGGCGACGCTGCTCGCTCGCAAAGCGTTGGAGTGAACGCAGGATCGTTAGTCGGCGTAACCATTGGCATGCATCAGTCGAAGAAGGTCAACGCCCGCGCACGTGGTTGCGGCGCCAGTGTCGGCTTGCCGGCCCGCGCACGCTGATTGCACAGCCGATGCGAGGGACCCCGATACCGGGTTCGGTCGCGGTCGTCGTGATCAAGGTCCCATGCTGAGCCGAGGATGATGGGCCGCCCGCACCCGCTGCAGTAGGCCAGACCTTCGTTGACACGACCGATCTTGCGCCTCAGCTGTTGGTGCGAGAAACCGTATCTACACCTCGGTTTCGTCGTGTCCAACCAATTCACCGACGTCCATCGCGAGCGTTCCGCCAATGGGTCATGCTGAGGCACCGCGAATGGATCACAGCCCTCGCCTCTGAGGTACGCGACGGCGCATCGACTGTTGCTGTCATGCTCACTCCACGACATGACAGCGTGCGACTTCGGGAAACAACAGTTCTCGCGATCTTCGGTGTGTTAGAACTAGCCCTGGACGAGCTCGACGCAATGCGACGGCTGTGGAATCGGACCGGGGACCCCGGCGACTCGCCCGGTGCGTAATGACCGCACCCGTGGGACTGATAGCCCGCTCTGCCTCAACTACTCATTGATCGGGCATCATCCACAGCGCGGTACCGTTGTTCGTAGTCCTTGCCTGTGGGTTCGATGTACTCGTTGAATGCCGTGTGAAGCAGTGCTTCTCGGTCCTGAGGTTCCGGGCCGGGACCAGGTGGGTAGTCATCCCTCCAATCGAAGAGATCTTCACCAGCAATCGGGCCAGCGTCGTCGAGATCGAAGAGATGCACCGCGGTCAGCGCGAAATGTGGACGTCGATTAGGGGATACCCGAATCATCCATTCGGCTCCGCAGCTCGCCGCACGATCCAGCGTCACTGCGAATGTCGCTCGCGCGCCGACCAGATCGGCGGCGGCCCAGTGCTTGTCGAGCTCGTCCTGATTCAGCCCACGCGCAATTGCCTTGCACTTCCCCAGGATGAGCCCACCGTGGGGCAAGACAACTACGCCGCAGCCGGGACTCCGCCCGGCAGCGGTGGCCCTTCGGGCAACACAAACTGTCGGTCTGCCACGGGCTTGGACCGCCGTGCCCGGGTCCCTGCGTCGGTTTCGCTGGTGGCCTCGCCCTATGATCTCTTGCTGAGACGAGTTATCTGCGTTGGCCACCACCGTTGCGGCACAATCGGTTCCGCGAGACGCGAACACCCTTCGTCCAGGTGGACGAGGATCTACGCTGGCGACCCAGTGCATCCTTGGCCTGCCACTTTGCTCGCGCCATCGCCAACAAATTGTCGGAAATTGATCCACAGGTGGCTAGCCCGTCTGCCCGCAATCACTTGGACGTGCAATCTCCGCGACCGACAATTCGTGCAGCCGACCAGCCGACGGGTCAAGCCAGCTATGCCGATGACTATTGATTTACCCACTCATGAGCAACGCACGTGAGACGATTCACAATGCAGCTGGCTTCAATGGGGATTGGGGGGCCTGATGGTTGAGCCGACTGGCGAGCAAGAACCGAAGGGATTCGACCCGGCTCACCTGCAATCCACCGTCATCGCGTTGCCACTGCTCAAGTTGATGGCGGAAGAACCTCTGAAGGCGCAGCCCGTGCTCATCGCGCTGCACAACGGATACGGCAGTTGGGAAGAGGCTGCTCGAAAAGTCCGAAAGATGATCAAGGAGATCCTGGAAACGGAGCGCGGAAACGGCGAGCGCGGCACTGTCCGCTCGATATCTCAGTACCTAGCGGCTCGCTTGACGGCGAAGTCGATTCGAGAGCTGGTCAAGCGCGATCGAAAGGACGACCCGGAGGACGATAAGCCTGCCATTTATCAGATTTGGCCGGACTTTCCACTGAACCCCTTGACGAACCGGTCCGCGTCCACGGTAAAGGCCGATGCGGCGCGCAAGACATTCGCCGCTGACGGGGCGGGGATCGTCTGGGCGGTCGTCGACTCAGGCGTCGACAAGAGTCACCAACATTTCAAGACCTACGACACGCTCGAGTTACCGGCAGAAAGCGGGTTGACCCATAAGAACTTCTCGTCTGAGCGCGGCAGCGCGACGAGAGACGGCTTCGGGCACGGCACACATGTCGCGGGGGTCATCGCCGGCAGTTGGGTCAAGCCTGGGGACACCGACGGCGAGGGGCCGGGCGCTGTGCGTGCCGTGCGCGACGAGCTCGGGGACACCGGCTACGTCGTGTTGAAGGAAACCGGCTTCGCGGGTATGGCGCCCATGTGCAAGGTCGTCAGCTACAAGGTGTTGGACAGCAAGGGTCGTGGTGAATCGACGTCGGTCATCGCCGCGTTGCAACACATTCGGGAGATCAACCGCTTCGGCAACAAGCTCAAGATCCACGGGGTCAACTTGTCGGTCGGGTACCCCATCGATCCCACTTGGTTCGCGTGTGGCCAGAGTCCGATCTGCGTCGAGGTCGACCGTCTGGTGAGTTCTGGGGTCGTCGTCGTCGTCGCTGCAGGCAACACGGGTTTCGGCTACCACTCGGACGAGTTCCAGGGGGCGGTGGCGGCCGGACGGGGCCAGACGATCAATGACCCCGGAAATGCAGATGCGGCAATCACCGTCGGATCGACTCACCGCGACATGCCGCATTCGTACGGCGTCTCGTATTTCTCGTCGAAGGGGCCGACCGGTGACGGCCGCGCGAAGCCGGACCTGATCGCGCCGGGAGAGAAGATCCTGTCATGCGCCGCCGGCGAGGCACGCGACAAGATCGAGAAGAAGGACGACGTCAAAGTGAAAGTCCACTACGTCGAAGACAGTGGCACCAGCATGGCGGCCGCGCACGTGTCGGGCGTAATCGCGGCGTTCTTGTCGGTTCGCTCCGAATTCATCAGTCGACCGGACGAAGTCAAGAGAATCTTCAAGTCGACGGCCACCGACCTTGGCCGAGTTCAAGACTTCCAGGGCCGCGGCCTCATCGACCTTATGCGCGCGATTCAGTCCATTTAGACCTGCGAGAGAGGTGGCGGCATGTTCAACTCATCGGGATTTCCGGCAGCCGAGCTCCAGTTCGACAAGAACGCGAAGGTGATTGGCTCGGCAGACGCGATCATGAACCTCGCGTCCGATGACAACGTATCTGATCTCATCATCATGGCGCATGGTTGGAACAACGACATCGCCGACGCCACAGCGTTATTCAGTAAGCTGGCCGCAGCACTTCTTACTGTGATCGACGACGGTGCCGTGCCCACGCTGGCAGCACGTGGAGTCGCGCTGGCCGGGGTGTATTGGCCATCCAAGAAGTTCACCGACTCCGACTTGATTCCCGGTGGGGCTGCGGCTGCGGCGTCAAGCGTCGACGAAGCGGCCGTGGAGGCCGCCATCGACGAGCTTCGGGGCCTCTTCCCCGCGTCCGAACATCAAGAGAAGCTGGACGAGGCCCGCGCCTTGGTCCCGCTACTCGAGGACAAGGCAACGGCGCGTGCGAAATTCGCCGACACTCTTCGTTCGTTGCTGGAGCAGTCTGCCGCCGAAGACGAAGATGGGACCACGGATTTGTTCGCGGTCTCGGGCAAAGTACTGATGGACAGATTGGCGGTTCCGGCCGTCATTTCTCGCCCGCAGTCACAACAAGGTGGCGCTCTGGGAGTCGGATTCGATGCCGATGCGCCCAGAGGGCCAGGTGGCGCGGCAGGTCTGGGCAGCACTTTGGGCGGGATATTGGGCGCCGCAAAGAACCTGCTCAACTCCATCACCTATTACGAGATGAAGGCGCGCGCCGGTACGGTTGGCGCCGACGGACTCGCGCCAGTGGTGTCCCAGATCCATAGTAAGAGAAAGGAATTGCGCATCCACCTCGTCGGCCACAGCTTCGGCGGCCGGCTCGTGTCGGCCACTGCCGGTCAGCTACCCAGGGGCAGTTTGGCGAGCATGACCCTTCTGCAAGCAGCGTTCTCACACTACGGGTTCGCTGCGGAGTGGAGCCCAGGGAAGGCGGGCGGCTTCCGCAACGCCATATCCAACGAGGTCGTGTCGGGGCCCATCGTCATCACACACACCGCCAACGACAAGGCAGTCGGAATCGCCTATGCGATCGCTTCGCGCATCGCAGGGCAGAATGCCGCAGGTGTGGGCGACGCGAACGACACCTACGGAGGTATCGGCCGCAACGGGGCGCAAAAGACGGCCGATGCGAAGTCCGGTCGCCTGCTCGACGTCGGCGGCGACTATTCGTGGACGGCGGGAAGCCTCCATAACCTGCTGGCCGACGAGTTCATTTCTGACCACTCCGACATCAAGTCGACTCAGGTCGCTTACGCCATCCTGTCGGCGGTCGCAAGTACCTAGGGCCCGCCATCGTTGGGGGCGCGCGGTAGTCGGGGACACGCCTCGACGTAGTCGTCAGAGGGCAGCTTCACCCAGTCCTTCCACTGATCGTCGTTCATGTTGTAGGTCAACTTGCTGCACAGTGCCGACTTCCATGCCGCAGGGCCGGGCCATGTCATGACGCGACCCGAATTTGGTTCTGGCGCAGGATTCCTCGTGGTCTTGATGGCGATGATGCGAAGGTCATCCGAGGAAACCTGGACGGCGGTGACATCGTCAAAGGCGAATAATGGCGGGCCAACCGGGTCACCGGACTTGACGTTCCACACCCGCACCGTGTCATCGTAGGCACCAGATACCAGGTAGTTCCCGTCGGAGCTGAAGGCGATCCGGACGACGTCGATGTCGTGGCCGTCCAGCTCGTGCACCAGGATCTTCGTGGCGACGTCCCATACGCGGACTACATCATCGCCCATCGCCGCCGTGGCGACATACTGGTCGTCGTTGGGGCTGAACGCGACGCTGGACACGATCTTCCTGCCGTCGCCAGTGTCGGCCTCCTTGGTCATCAGCACCGACTTCGACGGGCAGTCGACGACGGCTAGCAATCCCGTGTTGGTGCCGTAGGCGATCCTCGACGGGCTCGTGTTCGCGAATGCCAGAGTGGATACTCCGCCCGTGAAGGCGGGCACCGGGCACGTCGGTGCACCCGTGGACAAGTCCCAGATCTGCACGGTGTCGACGCCGCCGACGGCCAGGAGGCGCCCATCGGAGCTGAACGCGACGCTCTGCGCACCTTTGACATGCCTGTCGAACGTGGACCGGCCGTACCCGCTCGCCGCGCTCCAGACGTGGACGTCACCGTCCTCGGCAACGGTGGCTACGTCATCATGTGCCCCGAACGCCACGCCACTGAGTTTGCCATCGGCGACCCCTCGCGGCTTCGTGACCGCTGAACCATCAGCCGTGGACCAGACCTGAAGTGTCCCATCGGTACTGCCGGCTGCGAACTTGTATCCGTCACGGCTGAGCGCGACGGTCGCGCCCTGTACGGGGTGGTCACCGTATCCACGCAGCAGCGGATCATCGGGACCGCCTGTGGGCCTTACCCACAATCTCAGGGTGCGGTCGGTGCCAGCCGACACGATGGTCGCACCGTCTTGGCTGAACGTGACGCCCTTGGCGTCATCAGTGTGTCCGCCAAGCGGTGCTCCGCGAGGCTTGACGGCGTTCGCGTCCACGTCCCAGACGCGCACGGTGTCGTCGATCCCACCCGAGACCAGTTGGTTACCATCCGCGTTGAAGGCCACGCTCCACACTCCAGGCTGTTGGCATTCGCGCGCCGCATCGCAGCTCACGAGCTTTGCTTCGCCCGCCGCACCTGGGATCCAAACCGCTAAGGTGCTGGCACCATCGCCCCAGCCTCCCGCCGCGATCCGCCCGTCGTTGGTGACGGCGACGCCCCAGACCGTCGTCAGCCGGTCGACGCGCAGCGGCGCATTGCCAGAAGGTCCGCCATTGGGATTCTGCAGCTGCACGAAGCCATTCCGGTAACCCGCGACGAGGCGTCGTCCATCGGGACTGAACGCAAGCGCATTGACCTGCTCCGGCATGGACTTCGTCGGCTCGGACTCATCACCGGCGATCGGCACAGTGCCGCGCAATTGGATGGTTCCGTCCACCCCGCCGTAGGCAACCCGTTGACCGTCGGGGCTTATCGCCGTCGCACTGATCTCGCCGGGCGGCTTTTCGATGGCTCTACTCCACGCGCGAGTCGCGACGTCCCAAACGTCGACAGTGCCATCGGCGGTGGCAGTGATCAGTCGAGTTCCACCGTCGACGAACGTCAGCGCGGTCACGTCACGCAATGTGAGTTGTCCTGCTAGCCGGTTGAGCATCACGCCGCCAGCCTGAGCGTCGGCGCCGAACAGTTCGATACTCCCGTCACTGCCCCCCGCGGCGATCGTCCGACCGTCTGGACTTAAGGCAACGTTTACCGCGGGTGCTCGTGTCTGGAGGATCTTGGACGTCTGCCTGCGCTGGATCACGGGCGCGAACAAGTTGTCCAGCTGTTGACCGTCTGACACCTCGTTCGCCACCAGTAGCTGCTGCAAGGCCTGTGCGTCGCCTCCCGGTTTCAACCGGTTCAGCATGTTCTTGGCATCGGAGACGAGTCGAGAGATCGTGGACTGCCGGTTGAGTGAGGTAGCCAGGTCACGCTGCTCACGCGCGACGTCTCGTTCGCGCATGGTTATGAGAGTCGCGACGAGGAGAACCGTCGTGATGATGGCAACAAGACTCCAGAGCGAAGCCTTGCGGCGGAACTCCTTTTTGGCAATCCGATCGGTGAACCTGTCGATGTCAACGTCGAGGATCTGCGCGACGAACTGGACCCACGCCGAACCCCTCGCGAGTTTGTCCTTCCTGCGCTCGAGTTTCCAAGCCGTCCGCAGGTCTGGCCCCAGCGGATCGTTGTCGAGCACTTCGAGCAACGCGGCGGGGAACGCCCAATCCGATTCCTTGACCCTCGAGTCGGTGTTCGGGCCGCCGCCGATCAACACCGGCACGATTCGCCGCTCTCCCTCCATCGCGGCAAACAGGCTGATTTCGGTGTTCACGTACTCAGACGTCCGAGAATCAGGCGAACAGAGCACGACGAGCGTTCGAGACCTGCTCAAGTTCTTCTCGAGCGCTTCAGTCACCTGATTTCCCAAGAGGTCGCTCTTGTCCAGGAACACGTTCAGATGACGACGCTTGAGCCGTCGCTGCATCGCACCGGGTAGCGGAAAATTCTCTAGATCGTCCTCGATCTTCAAGGCCACCTCGGCGTTTCGGCTCGAGTAGCTGAGGAACGCGTCGTATTTGGCGCCGTCGGCTTCCCCCTGGGAGCTTCGCGCAGCCGGCGGCGAAGAATTGGTATTAGTCACACCGTGCTCCTGATCGACTCGGTATTAGCGATAAACCGGGTCGAGCTGCCCCTGCATGCAGATGTCGAACAAGTACTGGTACCGGTAGCCGCTGCAGTCTAGGACTCGGAGCGGCAACGGGCGGGTGTCGTCAAAACTGCCGGTCTGGGGCGGCGGAGCCACTGGAAGGCTCGGTACCACGAGGTCATCGAATCTCAAGTTCAGAGGAGGCGAGGGGTTGCCCCCGTCGATGATTATCGTCGCGGGCTCACCGGCCTCCCATTTGTCCAGCGCGAACTGGCGCGTTTGATTGCTGAGGGATCCGACGGCAGCCGCAAAGGCCTTGACGCCTTTGACATCGCTGTTGGCCTTCTTGACCCATTGGCTCATCCCTCTGGGCGACAGCTTGCACGCCAGATTGTCGAACGGTCCGTCGGCAGCCGCACTGGGCGCCGCGATCAAGGAGCCGAGATGCCCCTCCCCCGCCAGCGCGGTGGCGACGGCGCGCTGGACGCCGGTCTTCAACAATGCCATTGGAACTCCCTACTTTCACTTCAAACCGGTCGTGACACGCACTCCCCGCGTCGACGCGGAATCAAATTCGTGCACTCGTGTCGTAGGTTTGCGAAGCGCACCAGATCATCGAGCCAGCGGTTCCCAGCCGAGCTCAAATTCGCCCCCTCACCCCTGAACCAGAAGCCAATCCTCCTACGAGCAAATCATCACATGTTAGCTGCGAGGCCGATGATGATTTGCGGAAGTCGTCGGACGGGCGGTTCAATTCGGCGGCGTTCCGGGCCGTGGTCACTTGTCGGCTACCGGCTACAAGTCGCGCACGAGCTCGTCGACAGGCATCGAACAACAGATCAGCACATTCCCCTGCGCTGGCGGTTCGAGTGGTTCTGGGGCGTACCGGACCGAACCCGACAACAGGCCGTCTCGCAGTGGTGGCACACCCCCGTTCGGCACGACCATCGAGTGGGCACGTGGCACGCCTCGGCGAACTCCAGCAGGCTGAGGTACGGCGGGCCTCACGGCACTGTCAGGCCGCTGCAGCCGAAGCCGACGTCGCGTCCGGAGTGGATCAGCCAATGCCTGAACTACCTGCGCGCCAACGGCAACCGCACCATCGAGGCGCTGACGTCGGCGCAGATCGAGTTGATCGAGCACGCGATGGCACTCGTTGCCCCGACGGGCTGATGCACCCGTTATGCAGCTGCTGGTACAACGGGGCAACGTGCCGGGCAAGAAGCGAATGTACATGGGCTACACCGCGGGAATCCCGGAATACCGGCGGCGGTGCGACGAGATCGCCGCGGGCTGGTACGTCGGGTTCAAGCTCGGATAGCTACAGGTCGAGCACGAGCCTGTCGACTTAGGTCTGGCTCATTACCGAATTCCACGACACCGGTGTCAGTCGCGCGTCAGTATTGAACACGACCTGCTACTGCGAGTTCTCGGTGGTCGTGGTCGTGGTCGCGGCATCGCGACCCAATTGGGGTGGGTCCGCTCGAGCAGGCGGGTAAGGGGGTGGCTGGATTGAATGGAGCTGTCAAACCGGATGCGACGCCCGACGTTCGGGCTTGCCGCCTCATTGAGATTTCAACGCCGGCCATGGAATCGACGCCGTCACCGAGGGGAACATCGTGACAATCGCGCGCAATGACCTCTGCTTCATCGCAATGCCCTTCGGCAAGAAGCGAAACCTCGAGACCGGCTCCGATGTCTTCCCGATGTACGAACGGCTCCTGCTTTGCGACTACGTGGTTGCGGACATCACGATGGCCAATGCCAACGTGTACTACGAAGTGGGCATCCGTCACGCATCCCGACCGTTCTCGACGGTGCTGATCTTTGCGGATGGTTTTCGGATCCCATTCGATCTCGGACCTCTCCGCGGCGTGCCGTACCGCCTTCGTGCCACGGGCCGGCCAGCCGATCCGACGGCTGTTGCGGCCCAGCTGACGGCCAGCCTGCAGGCCGCCAAAGCGGCCCGCGAGGTTGACAGTCCGCTCTTCCAGTTATGCGTCGGCCTCCCCGTGCCGGACCACTCGATCATCGACTCCACCGCCCTGCGCGAAGAAATCGCGAAAACCAAAGGGCTGCAGCGCCAGATCGGAGCGGCCGCCAGCGTTGAAGATTTGGCCGCGCTCCGCGAAGAGTTCTCCGACGACCCGGCCGCAGTCGCACCGGGCGTGTGGGTCGACATGCTCGTCGCGTACCGGGAACGCGAGCTGTACGCCGAGATGATCGCACTCGTCGACGACATGCCCGAAGCGATATCGGCGAACACACGCGTCCGCGAGCAGTACGCGCTCGCCCTCAATCGCAACGGTGCCCCAGCCAAAGCCGAGCAGGTCATCGAACTGTTACAGCAGGAGCACGGGCACAGTGCCGAGTCATGGGGCATCCTCGGCAGGATCTTCAAGGACCGGTGGGAGCAGTCCGTTGGCCAAATCGGTCGTGCGGTCGCCGCCCCCGCATGGCTAGACCGAGCCATCGATGCATACGAGCGCGGGTTCGAGACCGATTGGCGGGCTCATTATCCGGGCATCAACGCGGTACATCTCATGTGGATTCGGAACCGCGCTGACAAACGTTGGGAGGAGCTTCTCCACGTGGTGCGGTTCAGCGCCATGCGGGCGGTTCGATCGGCCAAGCCGCACTACTGGGACTTTGCGACGCTGATGGAGGCGGCCATCTACCGTGGCGACATGGACGACGCAACCAAGTGGTTGGGGAAGGCGATCACATCGGAGCCGAAGCCGATGGAGGCCAATTCCACGTTGGAAACAATTCAGCGACTGCGCAGAATTCTCGATCCCCGAGGGGATGACCCCACATGGAACCCGTTCGTCGAGGCGCTGTCGGCGGAAGCGTCGAAATGATGGTCGGGGCCGCGTGATGCAACCCGTTGGTCCGACCTTGATCCGAGTGCAGAGCGAATCCGACTTGGAGAAGGCGTTGCCCCACACGCGACCTGACCCGCGGCCTGCCGGTTCACGGCTTTCTCCGGATGAGGAACCCGATCTGCTCGGCGCCGAGCGGGCCTGGCCGATGGTCGCCGATGCGGCTGCGCCCAACCCCCGAGGGCATGCCGCTTCCGACGTGGTTCAAGCGCAAGATGCTTCACGGGTCGCTCATCGTCGGGCTGGGACCGGACGCGCAGGACGACATCGTCGGCTGGAGGCACGGTCGCACGAGGATCGATAACGATCCGACGCGCAGCGCGATCTTCCGCGATCTCATCGACGCCTACGCGAAGGTCTCCGCGGCGACCGGCAAGCGCATTCTGCATTTTCAGCGCCCCTCACCGTTCACCCGACGGGCGGCGCGTGTCTGGCGCAAACCGTCGAGAGCGGTGGTCGATTCGAACGGCGAGATCTTCGGCCTCGCTGCCGGGGGCCGTTGCGGCCCGCCGTCGATGACGGTCGCCGCATCGGCGCAGCATGTGGCCGACCGCCGCTTCATCGAGCGACCGACGCGCTCCGCGTAACCGTCTTCACGGCCCAGCAGGCTCGCCTGGTTGCGAGCAATCATCAGATGAAAACGACGGGCGTTTCTTGAAGTTGCGCCAGTTGCGTCCCCGAGGATGCGCCGTGGGCCCATCGACGTTTTGGCGCACGCGATGGCAAGTGTGTCCGCTATTTGGATGACTCCCACTGCATGAGCCTGGCAAGTTCGTCGCGGTCTGCGGCATCGAGTTTGAAGCACGCACGGTACACGTGGCCTTCGACCGTCCGAACCGACACGTGCAGCTGCTCGGCGATTTCTCTGTTCGACCGTCCCGCGGCAACGAGAGCTGCGATCTCGCGCTCGCGGGAGGTCACCGGTAGGGGTCGCGCCGCGGATCTGCTCGCCGGCGTTACCGCTCCACCGCATTGCGTGGCAAGTCGTAGTGCGCGTACCCCAGATTCCAGGCTTCCGCGTCGCTGGCCGGCGCGGTCGTGCAGCGGTGCCGCCTGCGCGGCGGCGTCGGCGGCGGAAAGTAGCAAGCCAGCCTCTTCGAAGTCGGCGCTCACCGCATCCAGGGCCTGGCCGTCCGCGGCCGCGACGGCCGCCGCGTGGCGGGCTTGAAGGCCCACAGCGCATCCATTGACGTGTTCGGCGAGTGTTGCCAGTCGCTCGGCGACGGTGCGGTCGCCGAACCGTGCCGCATGATGCAGCGCCTCGGCTTCCACCGCGTGCTGACCGGACTGGTGGGCGGCATCGGCAGCGGCCCGGGCCAATTCGAGCGCGCCCCGGTCCGAACCTTGGGCGGCGGCCAGCCACGACTTAGCGATCATCAGCTGCGGACAGTACAGCGCCACGCACCGCCCGCCACGCTCCTCGGCGTCGGCCAGCACACGTTCGGCCTCCTCCGTGCGGCCCAGCGCCGCATAGGCCTTCACCAGCAACACCCTGGCGGAAAACTGCCAGGGCCGTGGGCCCTCGGCGCCGAGCGCCGCAAGCGCCTGCTCGATCGACGAGACAACGTCGGGGAACTTGCCCCGGGACGCGGCGACGTGACCGGCCGCGATCGTCGCGGCGGCCCAGCCAGCAAACTGTCCCGTTGACAAGAACTCGGCGTATTCGGCTGCGCGTTTATCGGCCAGATCCACTTCGCCGATGAAGGTCAGTGCGACCACCTCGCAATACCGCACCGAGGCCCGGACGATGCCCTCGGTGGGCTTCTGCCCGGCCCGACACCGGGCAGCGATCGGTTCGAACTCGTTACCGCGCCCGACAACTGACATCGCCAGTCCGGCACTAAACGCGGCGAAATCGATCGCCTGCTTGGGGGCATGCGGGTCTGCCAACACATGCTCGGCTGCGGCCAATCCCTCGGCAACCTTGTTCTCGTGCACCGCCATTACCGATCCCATCGCTTCCACAACAAGCTTCAGGCTCGGGTGCTGCACACGGTCACGCAACAATGCCAAGACCTGATGGGCCCGCCCGACATCATCCATATACAAGAACAGGATCGGAAGGCGGCCCATGCCCCACACGACGAGCTGCCACTCGTCGAGGTTCTCGGGGTCAAACCGGGCCAGGATCTCCTCGGCCTGCACCGGATGGCCCTGCCACATGAGCGCACCGGACAGAAGCCCGGCCGCCAGCAAACCACCGCCGCGCTCCAACGCCGCCCGCGCCAACCGCTCAGCCAGCGGAAGGTCATTCAGAAAGTGCGCGTCCTTGGCCGCGGCGTTGAGAAGATCGGTATCGACGGCTTGGTCACTGTCGACATACAGCTGCGCCATCCGGAGCCGGCCGGCGGCCGTGTCCAGCTCACGGTCCCGCAACGCCTTGACAATGCGACCCCTGAGCTTCCGCGCCGACGCCGTCCCGACACGACGACGCACCACCTCAGCGAAGAGCGGGTGGCTGAACCGGGCGTTGATCTGGACGCCGTCCTGAACGATCCGGATCAAGCCGCGCACCTCGGCCGCATCGACGGCGTCCTCACCGGCCAGTTCGCACAGCGCGTCGATATCGAGCGGTTCGCACAGCGCCAACAACTTCAACGCGTCGACGACATCGCTGCCCGCGTGATCGAGGCGGTTTTCCAGCAGCGCGGCCAGACCGGACGGAACCACCGTGGCTCCGCGCAACTGCCACACGCCGCGCACCTTGGTCAACGTTCCGGCATCGACCGCCCCCTCGACCAGATGCCGCAGAAACAGCGGATTGCCGCCCGATGACTCCCACATAACGTCAGCGCTCAGACCCTCCAGCGTGCCCCCGAGCACCGCTTCGACCAGCGCAATGCTTTGGCCTTTAGTGAACGGCTGGAGCTCGACGCGCAGCAAGTGGCCGTCCTTCCACAACGAGGTGACGGCGTCGGGAACCGCTTCCCCGCTGCGGACTGTTGCGAGAATGTGTCCAGCCCGGTCCAGCGCGATTTGGTGCAGCATCGTCGCAGACAGTTGATCCAGCAAATGCGCATCGTCGACGCCGATGACGGTGTCCTCCTGGGTGATAAGGGCTTCCCGTGCTGAAGCAAGAAGCGCGATCGGGTCGCGCGATGTTGACGGGCGCACCTGATGCGCGAATACGCCGAGCGGGATGGTGCGCGAGGACTGTGTGCACGCCACCCAGTGCACCTCCGAGCGCAACGACTCGGTGACACTTCGGGCCAGGGTTGTCTTACCAACACCGGCGGCACCGACCAAAACCACACCACCGGTTTGCCTGCCGATCAATGTCGCGCGAATCGCACCAAACTCCGCCGGGCGCTCAATCAACTGCCAACGGGTGGCCATGAACTCAGAGTTTAATTCGCCATATCCAACATTCGGTTCAGAAAGACACCCTGGGTTTCTACACCATTTATCTCTTACGAAGATGAGCGGGTCACGCGGCTGGCGAAGTGGTATTTGCAGTCTCGCGTCAGGCGGGGTCCGATTAAAGCTGACGGTTAGTACTGCAGCCGTAGATCGTGGTCATTGATGTTGGCGGCGTCGGTAGTGGGAAAGGCGTGCTCGGTATTGGTGTCGTCGTCGCCATCGTGACCAGGCCAGCAGGGTCGCGACGGTGTGGTTGGTGGCCAGGAGAAGGGCGTCGAAGAGTCGTCGGAACTCGTTGACGGTCAACGTGATCAGGCCTGCCGAGGTGGGTGCGGTGTCGCGTTCGGTGGCGGTGGCCACGGCCAGGAAGGCATGAGCGAGCATGGCCAGGGTGGTCCAGCGATGCCAGGAGCGCCAGCGCCGGACCTGGTGCTGATCGAGCCCGACCAGTCCTTTGGCGGCCTGGAAGGATTCTTCGATGCGCCAGCGCTGACCGGCCACCGCCACCAAGGTGCGCAACGGCACCGGGCGGGGGCTGTAGCAGCGTAGGTAGGCGTGCTCGCCGGTAGCGTCGTTGCGGCGGATCAGCAAATGATGGACCCCGGTGTCGGTGTCGTCTTCGGGCAGCAGACGAAACCAGGCCCAGGAATACAGCCGGGGGCCGCGTGCCCCAGCGCCGGCAGAGTGGATCTGCCACGCGTGTGCCGGGATCAGCGTGGGTAGCCCATCGACGCGGATCGGGCCGGCATGGGTAGGCACGCGCCGGTTGGCCGCCACGGCAAGGACATACCCCAGCCGGTGGCCGCGGACCGCGGCACGCAGCCGCGGGTCGGCGCCATAGACTTCGTCGCCGGCCACCCACGCCGCGGGAACCCTCGCGGCCACGGCCCGGTCGATCAGCGTGACCGCCAGGGTGGGTTTGGTCGCGAAACCCTGCTTGTCTTCAGGGATTCCGGCGTCGGCGCAACGGACCGCGTCCTCGGTCCACGACTTGGGCAGATACAGCGCCCGGTCGATCAAGGCGTGTCCCCGTGGGGCGGCATAGGTCAGATGCACCGCGACTTGGGAGTTCTCGATGCGGCCTGCGGTGCCGCTGTACTGGCGTTGTACCCCGACACTGTGGACGCCCTTCTTGATGTCGCCGGTCTCGTCGACGACCAGGATCGCGCCTCGGTCGCCGAAGGCGTCGATGACGTAATCGCGCAGATCATCGCGGACAGCATCAGCGTCCCAGCTCGCGCGGGCCAGCAGGTGCTGCAGCCCATCAGGAGTGGCTGCACCGCGGTGCTCGGCGATCGTCCAGCAATTCTTGCGGTCCAGACCCGAGACCATCCCGGACATCAACTCCGCGGCATGCCGAAGTGGTTCGTAGCGACGAAATCGCGGCGCGATCCGGTCGATCACCGCGGAGAACTCCGACTGCCACCGATCAGGGTCTACGCTATGAGCCGCGGCGACCGCGGCGTATTCGGTTGTCTTCACAAACTCTGAACATGCCGCGGTCACCGCTCCTACCAGCGCAGACACGCCAACATCATCAATCCCGATCTACGGCTGCAGTATTAGGCCGAGGGCATTGGCCTGCTGGCGATGTGGTGCATGGTGCGCTCGGGGTTGCGGCGGGCCTAGTAATCGGCGGTCAGGTCGCGTTATGCAAGGCCGCAGCCCCACCGGGCCACTGTCGAGAGCAGCGCCGAGCCGGTCATGGTGGAACCGCTCGGAGATTTTCCTGTTCGTCGACGACCACGCGATGATGTTCAACGGCGCACCGCGGGTCTTGGAGGGCTCTGCCCCCGTTCTGGGCAATGCCCACAACTGGCGTGCATGCCGTCGTGGAGCCCGATCGGTATGGCCAGCAGGGTCCTGGGCGCCTCGGGGCTGATGAGTTGAACAACGACGTGGGGGCGGCGACGCTGATCATCGACGGAGCCAAGGAGACGGTCCGATCGTCACCTGCGCGTCGCGCAGGCCCCTGGCGAGGGGTGCTGGTAAACGGCGGCAGCCAGGAGGTGATCCACACCTGTGGTGACTGACCTGGAAGCCGCGACCCCACGAACTGAGCCGCAAGTCATGTTGTCGCTTCGCTCGGAAGGGATGGGCTGCAGGTAGCGGCGCATCAAGTTTCGGGTAGTGCCTACTCGTGTTTTTGCGCTCGTCTCGGCGCAATGTTCTGGTTCTACATCAGACGCCGCAAAGGGAGCGTGTCGATACCTGGGCGGCCGCGGATACTGCTCTTCCCGTGGACATATTCAGCCTCGGGTTTTGGCAGGTTTCAGGATTCAACTCGATCGGAGGCTTGATGGACATGGAAGTTCTGGTATATGCGATGGACCCTACTGCGGTGCGGGAAGCCGTCGCAGCCGCGGGAGGTCGACTGGTTCATGCTTTGACCGCGCAACTGCTCGTTATCTCCATCCCTGAGTCTGTGAGCGTCAGTTCAATACAGGGTGCGTCGGTGGTCGATCCCGCGCAGCTGCAGGGAACAGAACGCGCGTTGGCTGAGGCGTGGCTGTCGAAGTTCGGGACGGCCTCACGGGCCGCCGACCGGCTCGCGCAGCCTGCTGAACAGCCAATCCCATGGGACACCCCTGGGTATGCGCCCCCGCATTATTTGCCCGGCCGGGCTGGCACGGTCACACGCTCGACGAATACACCCACAAGCGTCGTGCTGACGGGTTCGGTCGCCGTTGGCGTCGTGATGGTGTCTGGCCCGCCAGAAGCGCCGCCGTGGACACCGGTGCACGGAGCGTTGAGTTACGTCTCCGTCGGTGAGGACGAGACGGTCTGGGGCGTCAATGCCGTTGGCCAGATATACCGTTGGGACAGCAGGAACTGGTACTGGGGTGACCCGGTGCCCGGTGCGTTGACGCAGATCTCGGTCGGTAACGCTGCCAACGTGTGGGGTGTGAACCGGGACAACGAGATCTACCGACGGAACGGCGCAGCCTGGGACAGGGTAGCTGGTGCGCTGAAGCACGTCTCGGTGGCTGCCGACGGCAGCGTGTGGGGTGTCAATAAGGACGACAAGATTTTCCGCTGGACTGGCGGCAGTTGGACTCAGGTCGGCGGGCGTCTCAAGCAGATCTCGGTAGGCAACGCCGACACGGTGTGGGGCGTGAACTCTAACGATGAGATCTTTTTCTGGAACGGGAACGGCTGGACGCGGGTCGCTGGCGCTCTGAAGCACGTGTCTGTCGCCGCGGATGGTTCAGTCTTCGGTGTCAATGCTGACGACAAAATCTTCACCCGCACCGCGAACGGCTGGACCCAACTCCCTGGGAGACTCAAGCAGATATCCGCGGGATCAGCGTCTGTGGTTTGGGGTGTCAATAAAGACGATCAGATCTATACCCGGCAGCCGGGGCTGGGGCTTGCGCTCAGTGACGCCGAGAAAGCAACGATCATGAGCGAAGTCCTCGAAGGCCTGACGTTTCTGGCAACAGCCGACCCGGTCGCCAACGTGTCGTTTGTACACGATTGGCGGGACATCTCGGTGAATGTGGCCCCAGGCGCAGGGGACGACTATGAAGACTTCGAGGCGCCGTGGCGCAACGCGGCCTTAAAGGCGATGGGATTCGCGGCGTCCAGGGACGGCTCCGTCGATTACGTCAAGTCGCTCCGCGCCAGCCAGCAGACCGACTGGGCATACGTGGTCTATTTCACGAAGTATCCGCTGCAGTATTTCGCTTACGCCGGCGACGAGCGGGTGGTGATGCACTACAAGAACGGCGGCTGGGGCCCCAACCAAATCAGCGAGGTG
This sequence comes from uncultured Actinomycetota bacterium, assembly GCA_963799495.1. GTDB lineage: Bacteria > Actinomycetota > Actinomycetes > Mycobacteriales > Mycobacteriaceae > Mycobacterium. Next base: position 90,847 of record CAWCXH010000014.1, on the reverse strand, counting down.
TTTGCTCACGAAACCTGCCACATTTTTGGCGCCGACGATGAGTACGCCAGTTCAGGTTGTGATTGCGGCGGCAGCGGCCACTTCGATATCCCCAATAACAACTGTGAAAATTGCAACCCGAATCCCGTTCAGTGTTTGATGAGAGACAACTCTTTGTCGCTGTGCTTATGGAGCCGCGGGCAGATCGGGTGGTCACCCTGGGAGTCCGTCGCTGGCGCGCTAAAGTACGTCTCCGTCGGCGCCGACGGTACGGTTTGGGGCGTCAATGCCGGTGACGAAATATACCGCTGGAACGGCGCCAACTGGGGCCGCGTGTCCGGCGCGTTGAAGCAGATTTCGGTCGGTAGTGCCGCCAACGTGTGGGGTGTCAATAAGGACGACAGGATTTTCCGCTGGAACGGCAGTAGTTGGACACCGATCTCGGGAGCGCTTAAACATGTCTCGATCGCTGCCGACGGCACCGTGTGGGGCGTCAACAAGGACGACAGGATTTTCCGCTGGATTGGCAGCAGCTGGGCTCAGGTTCCCGGCCGTCTCAAGCAGATCTCCGTGGGCAACGCCGGCGCGGTATGGGGCGTGAATGCGGACGATGAGATCTATACCTGGAACGGCAGTGGCTGGACGCGAGTGGCTGGAGCACTCAAGCACGTGTCGGTGGCCACCGACGGAAGCGTGTGGGGCGTCAACAAGGGCGACAAGATTTATCACTGGGGCGGCAGCGCGTGGGTGCAAGTCCCCGGGACACTGAATCAGGTCTCGGTCGGCGCAGCCAACCTTGTCTGGGGCGTCAACGACGACGACAAGATCTTCAGGTTGCCCCCGCACACTCGCCTCGCTGACCGACTCGGGTTGATCATCTACGGCGCCGACGGCGGCGGACAAATGCGGACCGTGTTCGGCACCGCCGACATGGGTGAGGGCTCGGGTGCGCTGGGCTGGCTGGCCGGGGACTTCACCGGATCCGGCAAGACCCAGCTGGCCCAGCCATGGAACAACAACGGCCGGCTCGGGTTGATCATCTACGGCGCCGACGGCGGCGGACAAATGCGGCCAGTGTTTGCCACGAGCAATATGGGTCAGGGCTCGGGTGCGCTGGGCTGGCTGGCCGGGGACTTCACCGGATCCGGCAAGACCCAGCTGGCCCAGCCATGGAACAACAACGGCCGGCTCGGGTTGATCATCTACGGCGCCGACGGCGGCGGACAAATGCGGACCGTGTTCGGCACCGAGAACATGGGCCAGGGCTCGGGTGCGCTGGGCTGGCTGGCCGGGGACTTCACCGGATCCGGCAAGACCCAGCTGGCCCAGCCATGGAACAACAACGGCCGGCTCGGGTTGATCATCTACGGCGCCGACGGCGGCGGACAAATGCGGACCGTGTTCGGCACGAGCAATATGGGTCAGGGCTCGGGTGCGCTGGGCTGGCTGGCCGGGGACTTCACCGGATCCGGCAAGACCCAGCTGGCCCAGCCATGGAACAACAACGGCCGGCTCGGGTTGATCATCTACGGCGCCGACGGCGGCGGACAAATGCGGACCGTGTTCGGCACCGAGAACATGGGCCAGGGCTCGGGTGCGCTGGGCTGGCTGACCGGGGACTTCACCGGATCCGGCAAGACCCAGCTGGCCCAGCCATGGAACAACAACGGCCGGCTCGGGTTGATCATCTACGGCGCCGACGGCGGCGGACAAATGCGGACCGTGTTCGGCACCGAGAACATGGGCCAGGGCTCGGGTGCGCTGGGCTGGCTGGCCGGGGACTTCACCGGATCCGGCAAGACCCAGCTGGCCCAGCCATGGAACAACAACGGCCGGCTCGGGTTGATCATCTACGGCGCCGACGGCGGCGGACAAATGCGGACCGTGTTCGGCACCGAGAACATGGGCCAGGGCTCGGGTGCGCTGGGCTGGCTGACCGGGGACTTCACCGGATCCGGCAAGACCCAGCTCGCCCAGCCATGGAACAACGCATGACGCCCGGGACCGGCCTTACGTTCGGCGAGAACGAGATCCGCGCTTAGTTGATGTTCTGGCGCGGCGGGGCAAGCGACGACCGCGTCAGAATGTGTGCTTCCCGGAGGCGGTGCAAGGAAGCACGATTAGAACCATTGGCCTGCCGGGCGTACTCACGAAAACGTCCCATACATCGCGACGGAGCACAGCGGATCAGTTCGTGACAAGGACATCCGTTGACGACTCGGTTGAATTCGAATCCTTCACTGTTCCTTTCGATAAGTAAGGGCGCTCATTCATCAGCTACCCCGGTTTCCAAGAGGAGAAGCTATGGCATGCCTCAACATTACCAACGGCCTGTTCATCACGGTCGCCCCGAACTGGCAGACCGGCAACGTCACGGTCACCACGCCTGCTGGCGCGACGATTAGAAGCACCATCTCCGGTCCGTCCCCGGGCCTAAGCGTCGCGAAGGGCGGTGACACCGAGTTCTTCACCAAGCCGCCCGCCGGCACGATCTTCTTTCTGACATTTGGCGCGCCCCCCACCTTCATCCTCGTGCTCATCGCAGACAGCACCACACGCAGGGTGGTGCTCGTCAACACGACCGGGCCGACCATCCAGACCCGGCTGATTCTGACGGTTGGCGCACCCACGACGGTGACTCTTCCGGACGTGCAGCCCTGTCAGGGCAGCGGCAGTGTATTCATGCTCGCGGCAGGCGACGGCAACGGCCCACTGGCCACAACATCAGCCGCGATTCACCGCAGCGACAACGGCGCGCCGCTCTGCTCCGCGGTGCCGTTCAACCCATCCGGGCAGGTTATTGGCGAGGCCACGGCGACCCAGCTTCTCATCAAAGAGGGCGGCACGATAAAGGCATCCGCCCCGCGGCCCCGCGGTCGCTCGGACATCACGCCCGACCCGCAGAATTTTCCCGATGCCGTTTTGGGCGTGGGAGTGAATCCCGCACTCGCATCGCACATCAGGCAATTCACGATCCGCAATGACGGCAGCGATTGTCTCATCGTCAATTCGATCTCCGGCATCGCTCCGTACTCGATCGTCGGAACCTCGCAGACCCTGCCGACGACGCTTGATCCCGGCCAGAAGATGACGGTCGATATCCGGTTTGCGCCGACGGTCGTTGGGACGTTTAACGTTGACCTCCCGGTCTCACTAAACCCCGCCAACGGCGACGTCCTGCTTCGCTGCCGTGGCAAGGGACGCGCGGCGATTCTGAGTGTCTCTTTTCCGGCGTCCGTGGGCTTCGGCAGCGTACTTATCGGCACCTCGGGCTCAAAGAATCTCACCATCAACAACACCGGCGAGGCCACGTTGAACATCGTTGTGCCTGCAGCGCCGGTCGGCAGCGATTTTCAGTGGGCCGCATTCGGTGGTTCCCTCGCCGCTGGCGGTCCGCCGGCTGTCATCCCGCTGGCTTTCACCCCAACGTCCGAAGGGCCGCAGACGACGACGCTTGCCTTCACGAGCAACGCGCCCGGAAGTCCTCACAGCGCCACGCTCTCAGGGGCTACGCTCGTCGGTAACCGGCTCGGGTTGATCATCTACGGCGCCGACGGCGGCGGACAAATGCGGCCGGTGTTTGCCACGAGCAATATGGGCCAGGGCTCGGGTGCGCTGGGCTGGCTGGCCGGGGACTTCACCGGATCCGGCAAGACCCAGCTGGCCCAGCCATGGAACAACAACGGCCGGCTCGGGTTGATCATCTACGGCGCCGACGGCGGCGGACAAATGCGGCCGGTGTTTGCCACGAGCAATATGGGCCAGGGCTCGGGTGCGCTGGGCTGGCTGGCCGGGGACTTCACCGGATCCGGCAAGACCCAGCTGGCCCAGCCATGGAACAACAACGGCCGGCTCGGGTTGATCATCTACGGCGCCGACGGCGGCGGACAAATGCGGACCGTGTTCGGCACCGAGAACATGGGCCAGGGCTCGGGTGCGCTGGGCTGGCTGGCCGGGGACTTCACCGGATCCGGCAAGACCCAGCTGGCCCAGCCATGGAACAACAACGGCCGGCTCGGGTTGATCATCTACGGCGCCGACGGCGGCGGACAAATGCGGACCGTGTTCGGCACCGAGAACATGGGCCAGGGCTCGGGTGCGCTGGGCTGGCTGACCGGGGACTTCACCGGATCCGGCAAGACCCAGCTGGCCCAGCCATGGAACAACAACGGCCGGCTCGGGTTGATCATCTACGGCGCCGACGGCGGCGGACAAATGCGGACCGTGTTCGGCACCGAGAACATGGGCCAGGGCTCGGGTGCGCTGGGCTGGCTGACCGGGGACTTCACCGGATCCGGCAAGACCCAGCTGGCCCAGCCATGGAACAACAACGGCCGGCTCGGGTTGATCATCTACGGCGCCGACGGCAGCGGACAAATGCGGACCGTGTTCGGCACCGAGAACATGGGCCAGGGCTCGGGTGCGCTGGGCTGGCTGGCCGGGGACTTCACCGGATCCGGCAAGACCCAGCTGGCCCAGCCATGGAACAACAACGGCCGGCTCGGGTTGATCATCTACGGCGCCGACGGCAGCGGACAAATGCGGACCGTGTTCGGCACCGAGAACATGGGCCAGGGCTCGGGTGCGCTGGGCTGGCTGACCGGGGACTTCACCGGATCCGGCAAGACCCAGCTCGCCCAGCCATGGAACAACCCATGACGCCCGGGACCGGCCGAGAAACGGTGGATCTGATCCTGGTCTGACACGCCGAGCTGTGCTTGGCGGGAAGGACTGACGATGTCAGAAACAATCGACCCGTGGCTACTGAGGTGGATCAAAAGCAGCTGGCTGAGCAATGGTGGCTCAGGCCAAGAAGCAGTGTGTTGATCCGGTGGGGCCCGAACGGGCTGCTCAACCCTCCCACGGGATGGCTATCGTGAGCGCCCGGTTGCATGGCTCCACCCAATTCTTGACGTCCTTTGAACTCGACACCGCCACGCTCCTTGGCCACTCAGGAGGCGGAAATCTGGGAACGCTCAGCCTGAGGCGTGGGCCGTGGTGGGCAGCGTCACCGACATGTCGCGAAAGGATACGTATTTGCGCGACTCTGGAACAGAAGTAGTGAGCGGGCCCAACCCGCGGAACAGAAATAATGAGCAAGTCGCAGATAGATCTAGCAGGGGACACCCGCATCCCCGCTCTCCCCGTTCAGCTTCGCGAATTGTCCTGCCCAGCAGCGATATTCGCGCACGGTCATATATTTTATGTCACGCTAAACTATGGCGTATTCGTTATTAACTTGTGCAGCAATGTGTTTCGTGGCATAGCAGTGTGCCGATAATTCGGCCGTCGATGTGGTACGGGGTCGGGGTACACGAGTATGTGGTGTTCCGATGTTGGTTTGCGATAGATCATCCATCGGCCCTCCAAGCCAGCTTGCGCCGGGTTTCCGTCTAAAAGTATGAGCTGGAAAGCCGTGCTGGCCTTGAGTAGTCAACTACTCGTTTTTCGCCCGATTTACAGCGTGGCGACACACGCCCAAGTGGTCGCCGGCAGCCCGGTCGGGACCACCGCAGCCGAAGTCGAGCAGTCGCCCGGTCCGGGTCGTCCCCTGGTCGCGCCGGCGGCGTTGTTGCGCCGATGGATTCGGTGCCGCGGCTCATCAGACCCCTATCGTGGGGCGAAACGAACTTCGCTTACGTGCGCGTCTGGGCGGTGCACCAGGAGCCGTAACCGGGCTCGCTGCACCCGGGGACTGAGACCGGCCCTGCTTCTGGAAGCTCCACCGAATGACTTTGTGGAACGCTGCGCCGCGATAGCCCTCGAAGTCGAGGGTGCCGATGTCGGCGTTCTGCAGCGCGTCGGCGAAGATATCGGGCTCGGCGTCGGCGTGACCGGGTTGCTCGCCAGCGACCCGATCGCTCGGAAGATGAGGTACAAGGTTTGGCGGGACGCGAGCTTGCGCTGGTTGACGGTCACGGCGTCCCCACCCAGCGAACGGTAGAGCCGAAAATGCGTCGTCGACGGGATCTGCTGGGCATCGGTTCGGCGGGTGCGTAATCCATGTGCCGGCCGTGGTCTGTACCAGCTCGCCGAGCACATCTTGAAGCCTACGACCGAGCACCGGGCCGTGGCTGCGGGTCTGGGACCGCCCAACAGCAACACGGGTAGTTCGGTACTCGTGTGTATCGGCCCCCATCGAATGATCATTGGATATGGGGCATGTCATCGCCGTTGATCTGAACCCGCGGAACGGGGAGGTGGGGCCGGCATGGGCGGCATCTTCATCAGCTATCGGAGGGGGGACAGTGGGCTGTACGCGGGCCGCCTACGGGACACGCTGAGCCACCATTTCGGCGCCGAGCAGGTCTTTCGGGATATCGACAGCGTCGAGCCGGGTGAGCGGTTTCCTCGCCTGATCGAGCAGGAAGTCGGCTCGTGCGACGCCCTACTGGCCCTCATCGGGCCCACGTGGCAGACGATCACAGACGACGCGGGCCAGCGCCGGCTGGATCACCCCGATGACTACGTGCGCCTGGAGATCGCGACCGCCCTCGGCCGGGGGGACGACGTGCTGGTCATCCCCGTCCTGGTCGGCCCGACATCGATGCCCGCCGCCGCCGACCTGCCCAAGCCCTTGGCTGCCCTCGCGGAGCGCAACGCATTGCACCTCAGCGACGAGAGCTGGGATGACCAGGTGGCACGCCTGACGAGAGTGCTCGAGAAGGTAGTGAAGCCGCGCGTGGTGGCACCCCGACCTCCCCACGTCGCCACGCCTCAAGCTGAGGTCACTGCGGCGGTCAAGGTGGGCGCGGGCAATGCGAGGCCGATCGCGGGCTGGCTTCGGCGGAAGATGCGGCCGGATACGTCGCCGACGGCGTTAATCCGGTCTGCCGATCATCTCGCGGAGGCGGTTGCTCGCCGCGAGATGGTGCTTCTCGATCAGTTGCGCGCCGGGCCGGACACGGTGATGGACGACCTCAAATTTGAGGATCAGGCCGGGGTGGGGTTCCCATCGTCGGAAATCGACACCTATTTTCGGCGGCGGGCCTCACAGCGACGGCTGCTAGTCATTGGCGAGGCGGGTGCCGGAAAGACGGTGCTCGCCGTTCGTCTGCTGCTCGACCAGCTGCGCGACCGGGCCGGCGTGGCCGACGATCTGCGCGGCGCCACGCCGGTGCCGGTCCGGGTGAATGTCGCCGGCTGGGACGGCGGCGGCGATTTCACCGGCTGGCTTGCCGGTCGAATGATGATGGACTACGGGCTGCATCAACAGGTGGCGCGGGCGATGGTGGACGCAGGCTATATCCTTCCGGTGCTTGACGGCCTGGACGAGATGGACCCACCCGATGCCCAACCCGACCGAGCCCGCGGAGCCCTCGACCGCCTCAACGAGCCACCTTGGCGCAACCGGACTGTTGTGGTGATGTGCCGCACCGGTGTTTACGCCCGACTCCGGGAACTGCGCGGCGACGCCGGGCTACACGGCGCGATAACGATCACTCTGCTGCCGTTGTCGCCGATAGAGATCTGCGACTACCTGCACCATTATGGTGACCAGCTTGGCATCCCGGCCGAGACCTGGGTTCCGGTCACCGACCAGATCCGTGACGATCCCAACGGGCCGCTGGCCACCGCGCTGCGCACACCGTGGCTACTCGGGCTGGCCGCCACGGCCCTGCGCCGCGATCGCCGAACCGCCACAGCGCTTGCGGCGTGCCGCGACACCACCGAGATCACCGACCTTCTGTTCGCCGCATTGATCCCCGCAGCAATCCAGGGCATGCACCGCACCGGCCCGACCCGCGACTACACCGAGCTGAAGGTCCAGACCTGGATGCAGACCCTCGCCCAACATCTGGAACGTCGACGCGCTGCGGGCATGGGGGGCACCGAGATTACGCTCGACCGGGTCTGGGAGCTGGCCGGCACGCGCCGAGTTCTTGCCCTGTACGCGCTCGCGGTCGGGCTCACGGGCGGGCTCGCGGGCGGGCTCGCGGGCGGGCTCATGGCCGGGCTCGTGTTCGGGCTCACGGGCGGGCTCGCGGCCGGGCTCGCGGGCGGGCTCTTCATGGGGGTCCAGTGGGGGCTCCAGTCCCGGTTCCTCCTCCTCCCGGCCCGGTTCAAGGCGAAAGCAAACGCTCCAAAACGGCTCGCGTGGCGTGTGCCTGGTCGGTCAAGATGGCGCAGGGGGCTCGCGTACGGGCTCGGCGCCGGGCCCATGTACGCGCTCCTGGCCGGGTGCCTCTACTGGTTCCTGGCCAGGTTCGCGCCTGGGCCCACGGCTGGGCTCCCAGCCGTGCTCGTGGCCGGGTTGGTGGTCGCGTTCGTGGCCGGGCCTGTGTACGGGCTCGTGACCAGTTTGGAGACGAACTCTGACGACCGCCTTGCGCTCGGGCAAGACGCCCGGCAAATAATCCACGATGACCTCGTGTTCGTGTTTGTAGCCGTGCTTGTGAACGTGGCCATGGCCGCGCTCATGGCAGGGCTCCCGGTCGGGCTCGCGTTCGGGCTCGTGGGCGGGCTCGTGGGCGGGCTCGCGTTCGGGATCCTTGCAGGGCTCTTTACCGGGCTTGGTCAAGCGCGCCCGGCTGGGCGGTATGCGACTGCCTCGCTCGTGTTCGCTCTCAATGACCAAAAGGTCTTTGCGCAACGACCTGCTCAATTCCTGGAGTGGGCCCGCAACGCCGGGCTGCTGCGCGTCACCGGCATCGCCTACCAGTGCCGACACGACAGCTACCAGCAGTGGCTGGCCGCGGGCGATGGTGATCGAGGGGTCAAGACGAGACTTGATGCGCGAGCCGACTGAGGGCCGGAGAGCTTGTCACGTTGGACCTGTTCGACCGCCGCCGCTGACAGAGCCGCGCTTTAAACGGTGTTCGACGCGGAGATGGCCAGGCCGGAGATCAGTGCGCACCGAATCTCGATCCTGCGGTCGCAATTGAGACTGCACGAGGCGACGATCGCGAAGTTGATGGATCGGCTGGATCCGCAGATGGAGCGGGTCAAGAGCCTCAGACACGTCGAAGCGGCTAATCGCCGTTGGCGGGACAAGAGGGGCGCGTAGATGGCGCGGCTGAAGGAGCAGCGGGCCCAACGATGGGCTGCGGGATTTCCTGATCGAGGACGCCGAGGCCGTGTTGCTGCCGGTGATGAGCATGTGCCCCGGGTTCGCAGACAGTGTGGAGCAGTTGAAGGTCGGCGGCGGTACTCGTTGAAGAGGTACGAGCGCCCCGATTGGAGCGCGGCCCAGTCTGAGGGAAACTTGTGGGACACGCTGATTCTCGGCCCCGACGATTCGTTGCGGGTCCACAGCGAAGCTTGTCGATGTGACGTAGAGCAGCTGTAGCCAGCTCGTCAAGCAGTCGGTCGACCTGGCGGCTCCGCCTGGCCACTGCTGTTAGCGGGAACCCGTGTCCGGACCAACTCGACCCGAAGACGGCGGCGGAACACCTGCGGGGTCGTCGTCCGTTTCGACAAAACCCAACACCGTTATGCCTGGGTCGGGCGCCCAATGTCGTGATGTACCAGTGTTGCTGGTGATCCGGACCAGGAGGATTACCCCATCATCGAAGTCTCTCGCCGGCGAGTGGTGCGGCTTGTCGAACCAATTGTCGATCCAATGCTCACGGTGCCCTTTGGTTTCAATCACTAGGTAGCCCCGTGCCGTGTCGACGTGCACCACGTCTTCATCGCGCAACTGAGTCGACCACGGCGTGCGCCCGTGCGCAGAAACGAACAAATGCCCGTCATCGAGTCGGCGGCCTACCTTCCATGTCCCATCGTCGGCAGCAAGGTTCTGGCCCTTTTCAAGCGGCGTTGTGTTCGCCACCAACTCCGGCCAGTCGGGGAGATCGTCACCGAAGTCGAGTGGAAGTTGGCTAGGGTCGACGAAATTCCACGTGGCGGATCGACCAGCGTACCGCCGCCAGCAGCCGGAGCTCGGCGTCGATCGTGTCGCGGTCGCGCATGTCGCCAAGCCTAGAACCGCTGGCGGACACGTCGGGTCTCCGAAACGCGGCTCAAGCTCGAACGGTCCCATTACGGTGTTGCGCGGCAGTTGTTCACAGCGGTACCGACGCTGTGTCACCCCAGCACGGCGGACCCCACAACCCGCGACGGGCATCGCTCGCTTCTCTCTGTGCCGCCTCTATCGCGTCGTGACGGCTCACAGGGTGGCCCCCGTAGACATACGACTTCCCGTGCCCGCGCGCGCCGCCTCCTCGGAATAGTCCCAGCCGTCCGCTCGGACAAGATGGGCAAGGGTCCCATTAACTGCAGTTCGAGTTATCCACAGGCGGAATCTCGCAGGCGTCAACTTGTCCGCCGCCGCACTTACCCACTCAACGGCGGCACCGAGGCCCCGACTCCAACCCAGAATCCGCCACTTGGCATGAGAAACAACGACGATGACAGCTGTGTCAGCGTCTGGCACCGGGCAGACCGGAATTCGCCGAAGTGGCAGCACTGCTGGACCGCGCGGCGAGGATGGCTGAACGACCTCACCGTGGTCATTCCTCACATCACCGGCCGTCGCCTGGTTGTATTGAGGTGTGCGCCGGCGATCGACACCGAGGCGCGCCGGCTGTGGTCGTGGTGATAGGCGTGACGGTGCTGGCGCGGCGGCACGTGGGAACAGCGGCAACGCTGGCCGGCATCGGGCATGTAGCACGCCTGCCCGGCATCGCAGTTCGCTGACAAGAGCGTGCCACCCCCTGGTAGTAGCGACACTGCGAGGGAATCGTTTCTCGTCAGGTGTGAGCCGGCGGTGCCGAAGGACGGACGCGCCTTTGTCACCGGATCACACAGTGACGGAGTGATCCGATCACCGAGTAGCGGTGCGCTACCCGGCCCAGGATGAGCCGCAACCCAAGACCAGCGGTGATCATCGACGCCGCTTTGCTCGAACGATTTACTCGAGGCCGTTGCGGTGGATGGGACCGACTAGGACCATGGATTTGGCCTCGCTTGCCGACCTCGAAGCGCGCGTGGCGGCGCTGGAAGCCGACCGTGCCGACTACCGAGCCGTGTTGGCCGCGGTGGGCGCTCTCGCCGGGCGGGTCAGCGATGCCGAGGTCAAGATCGACGCACATCGCGAAGCCATCAACACCCTGGGCGATAAGGTCGCAGGGCTTCCAAGCCGAGCTGCGCGTACGCTTCGACACGCTTGACGGCAACCGTGAGGAAGACCGCGGCGAGGCCGCGGCGTTTCGCCGCTCCGTCGAGGACGGGCAGGCCGGGTTGAACGACCTGGTCCTGCAAGCCCTCGATCGGCGCAGCGGTCGATAACCGGCCGCCGCGGATCTGTTTGCTGCCACCCGCGATGTGCAGATGTGAGCCTCTGGTTCGACCCGGTTAGTGGCCCAGCATCCGGATCATCGACGCGGCGATGGTGGCCACCGGGTCAGAGATGTTCGTCGACGTGCCGGGCTGATGGTGCTCGGCGAAGGTTGCCGTGAGTGTCGTCGAGGTCACCGGTCAACTCGACGTCGCGATCAATATGGTCGACCCAGCCGATGCTTGTTTCGCGGTCGGCGCAAGTCTTTCCCGTGAATTCGGGAGTGCCGCAACGTCACTCGAATCCGCTCCAGCGGCTAGCGCTTTCGCTCGGCGTACATTCGCACCGCCATGGACGTACACGCACCGAGCCCGACAAGTAGCAGATCGTAGGGCGTCGGCCCGATGTCGTCGCCGATCGGCGTGGCTCGACCACCACGGGCCAGTGATGCCCGGCGGCGATCTGCTGCGTATAAGCGCCCGCACGGTCCGGGTCAGGGCGACTTCATCATCCGCGGGCTGCTCGGCGCGACCCGTCGACCGGAGCGATCAAGATCGGCGTGGTCGTCGAGGTCGGCACGACCGCGCAGTTCCAGGTCCGTGACGTGGTCGGGGCCAAGGACCTGCGCCTGGCCGTGGCGCGGGCTAGCGCACAGCTGCCCGTGCGTCCGGCCGGGGCGCGCTGTTGTTTTCCTGCAACGGGCGTGGCCGGCGGATGTTCGGGGTCGCCGAAGGACGGCCAGAAGTTTGCGAACACCTCTCCTGGCCGCTTTCGTTCCGTGGCTCGTCCGAGGTGCCTTCGTTGGAATTAGTGCCCCATCTTGTCGGCTCCAACCGCCAGCCGACCGGTCAACTTGGTGCGCTGTTGTGGTTCCGCACCGCCCATATCAAGGGTGCGGCGAAGGTGAGTAATCACCATGCGGTAGGTCGAGGTGAGCGGTTCGGTCCTCACGTTGACGACGTTCGGCGCGGTCGTGCAAAGCTATGTCGACCAGGGCGTGTTGACGCGCAACGCGATTGCCCTTGTCGAGCGCGCCCGGGACACCGACACCGACGCCGCCGAGCCGACGGCCAAATCGTGGACGCTCACCGAAGCCGAACGCTTCCGCGCGGCGATGTCCGATCACCGGCTGTTCGCCGGCTCTTGTAGATGTACGGGTTGCGCCGGTCCGAGGTGCTTGGTTTGCGTTGGGGCGCTGTCGATCTCGACACCGGCACGCTGTCGGTCCGGCGCGGCCGGGTCGCCGTGGGCGGCGAAGCGGTAGAGGGTGCGCCCAAGTAACGGCGCAGCCGTCGGGATCTGCCGTTGCCGGCCGAGGCAGGCGAGGCGCTGTGCACACTCAAGCTCACACAGAAGAAAGAGGCGCTGGCTCTCGGCGTCGAATGTCGGACGACCGGCTCATCGCAGCGCACGAGGACGGCACAGGCCGGATCCCAGTGTGGGGGTCTAGATACAGGTGGATCTCATCGACCTGACCCGGTTCGTGCTCGATCAGCCACGCCGTGACCGCCACCGCCTGACGGCTGTCCCGGCGGGAATGGCTCAAAACCACCGATGACACCACTCACCCCTATTGGGACAGGCATCCGCAGCAGCGCAATCGGGCACCACAACGGATTGTCGCGCGTGCTCGTCTCCTTACCTGCCAAACTGGCGCATTCTGTCGAAAATGCCTGACCCGGCGGGACTGACCGCAACGCGGAGCGCGCGGGCATCAAACGTCAGTTCCGGAACCTCACCCAGATCCAGGTCAACGCGGTCATCGGCTTTGCGCGCTGGCGCAGGTGCTTCGGCGAGGTCATTCATTCTGGGATAGGGAGGTTCGGGCAGGCCGGGATGTAATCGATGTCGGGTGAGACCCAGTCCTGCCACTGTTGGCGGGTCATGTTGACGTTGAGCTTGGCGCACAGCATCTCCGGGGCTGCGACCGGCCACAACCGCACAGTGCCGTCGGCGCTGGCGGAGGCCAGTCGCTGTCCATCGGGGCTGAACGCCACCGCGGTCACCTCCCTGGTGTGGCCGGCGAGGGGGTTGCCGATCTGTTGGCCGGTGACGGGGTTCCACAGCCGCACGGTGCCGTCGAAACCGGCGCTGGCCAGCCGCTGCCCGTCAGGGCTGAACGCCACCCGCGACACCCAGTGGGTGTGGCCTTCGAGAGGGTTGCCGATCTGTTGGCCGGTGTCGGGGTTCCATAGCCGTACGGTGCCGTCGTGGCCAGCGGTGGCCAGCTGCTGCCAGTCGGGGCTGAACGCCACCGCGGTCACAGCGCCGGTGGGGCCGGCGAAGGGGAGCTGTTCGCCGGTGTCGAGGTTCCACAGCCGCGTGAAGCTGCCGGAGGAGACCAGCTGGCGCCCGTCGGGGCTAAAAGCCACTGCCGCCACGATGCTGGTGTAGCCGGCGAGCAAACTGCCGATCTGTCGGCCGGTGTCAGGGTTCCACAGCCGCACGGTGCCGTCGTGGCCGCCGGAGGCTAGCGGCTGTCCTTCGGGGCTGAACGCAACCCCGTACGCACCGCCGGTGTGGCCGGCGAGGGGGTTGCCGATCTGTTGGCCGGTGTCGGGGTTCCACAGCCGTACGGTGCCGTCGTGGCCGGCGGAGGCCAGCTGGCGCCCGTCGGGACTGAACGCCACCTCATACGCCGCGTCGGTGTGGCCGGCGAGGGGGTTGCCGATCTGTTGGCCGGTGTCGGGGTTCCACAGCCGTACGGTGCCGTCGTGGCCAGCGGAGGCTAGGCGCCGACCGTCGGGGCTGAACGCCACACTGCTTACTGCGTCGGTGTGGCCGGTGAGGGGTTGCCCGGTGTCGGGGTTCAACAGTCGCACGGTGCCGTCGTGGCCGGCGGAGGCCAGCTGGCGCCCGTCGGGGCTGAACGCCACACTGGAAACCACGCTGGTCTGGCGGTCGAGGGGGTTGCCGATCTGTTGGCCGGTGTCGGGGTTCCACAGCCGTATGGTGCCGTCGTGGCCGGCGCTGGCCAGTCGCTGCCCGTCGGGGCTGAACGCCACCGCGGCCACCTCCCTGGTGTGGCCGGCGAGGGGGTTGCCGATCTGTTGGCCGGTGTCGGGGTTCCACAGCCGTATGGTGCCATCGCGGCCGGCGGAGGCCAGCCGCTGCCCGTCGGGGCTGAACGCCACCTCATACGCCGCGTCGGTGTGGCCTTCGAGGGGGTTGCCGATCTGTTGGCCGGTGTCGGGGTTCCACAGCCGTATGGTGCCATCGTGGCCGGCGCTGGCCAGCCGCTGCGCGTCGGGGCTGAACGCCACCGCGGTCACAGCGCCGGTGTGGCCTTCGAGGGGGTTGCCGATCTGTTGGCCGGTGTCGGGGTTCCACAGCCGCACGGAGCGATCGTGGCCGGCGCTGGCCAGCCGCTGCGCGTCGGGGCTGAACGCGACCGCGTACGCCCCGCCGGTGTGGCGGTCGAGGGGGTTGCCGATCTGTTGGCCGGTGTCGGGCTTCCACAGCCGCACGGTGCCGTCGAAGCCGGCGCTGGCCAGCCGCTGCCCGTCAGGGCTGAACGCCACCCTCCACACCCAGTTGGTGTGGCCTTCGAGGGGATTGCCGATCTGTTGGCCGGTGTCGAGGTTCCACAGTCGCACTGTGGCGTCGGCGCCGGCGGAGGCCAGCTGCTGCCCGTCGGGGCTGAACGCCACCCCGTTCACCTCGCCGGTGTGGCCGGCGATGATCTTAAGAGTGCTAAACAGTTGGGCTACCGCAGAGAACAACTCGCCTTCGGTAATGGCTGTATCTGGAGCCAGTGAGTGGGCGGCGAGGATCTGCTGCAGTGCCCGCACATCGCCACCCGGCTTGCTGTAGGCCAGCATGCCTTGGGCCTCGGCAATCAACTTACGTGCTGTCGCGGCACGCAAGTTGGTCTCAGCTTGGCGCTGCGCGGCTTTGGACTTTTCAAGGGCGAACTGGAGCTTAGCGGCATGGGCTTCGGCCATGCGCACTTTGGTTTGCTCCTGTTCTTGTCTATCTTTTCGCTTCTGGTCTTCGGCTTCGCGGGAGGCCCTCAAGAATGGCTCAGCATCAGCGAGTAGGCCAGCGTATTCCGTTGTCTTCGCGAGTGTTTCGGCGTCTTCCAGGCGGGTGCCCGTAAGCAGCCAGGCCGGATCCTGACCGCTGTTAAGCCAAGCGTCAGCGGCGCGGCGCACGTCATCGGCGGTCTTGAGGTTGTGCCGTTCGTCGTCCAGCCAGCCAACCAGTTCTTTCCATTGGCGCAGCAGGCTTTCCAGCGCAACCTCCACCACAACGTGGTCGTCGTGCTTGTCGGTGCGCAGGAGGCGCTTCTGCACCAATCGCTCAACCAATGGCAGGCTGTCGGGCGGGAGTTCGCTCCAATTTGTCCTGCGGCGCACTGGAGCGTTGGAGTCGGAGTCGATGGTCGCGAGCCCCGGAATAAACGCCTCGCGTAGCAATTCGAGCTCGCGCTGTCGTAAAACACGATCAGCGGACAGGCCCGACTCGATCTCGGCTTCGACCACCTGGTCCAGGCCACCCAATTTGGTGTACTCGGCGCGGCTCAGCTTGCCGGTGGATCCGTAGTCCTCATACAGACGAGACAGCGTGAGCGAAAGCAGGGGCAACGTGTCCGAGTCGGTGCCTTGGCTGCAGTCCTTAAGGAGCTCGTCGACCAACTCGGGGTCTAGGTCCAGGTGTCGTCCAGCTTTGGAGGCGCGCAGGGCAGGACCGCAGATCACTTCCTTGAACTGTGTGTTGGGCATCGGCTTCAGGCCGGTGAACATCTCGGGTTCGACATCGACGAGCTCGGGACGGTTCTGCAGTCGCTCGTGGTGGTCGCTGCGGATGGTGGCGGCCACGATCAGGTCCAGCCCGTCGGCCGACGACGCGCTGGTGAGTTCGCGCAGCAACCCGAGGAACCCGGCGGCATGCGCTTCGCCGTCTGCTGTCACCAGCTCCTCGGCCTGATCGAGGGGCAGTATCATCGTCGGAGGGGGCGCATCCTGCTCACGATTGAGCAACCGTCTGCAGACGGCATCGCGCAACAGCAGCAAGATCTCGCGGAGATGCGCCGGCGAATCGCGGCAGGCCGACTTGATGTCACCCAAGGGCGGGCCAGTCAGACCCCGATCGAGGAACGCCTTTTCAATCGCTTTCGCCATCCCGCTGGGACCCGTCAGCGGGTCGCCTTCGGGACGGACGATACCCAGCACGAGGAACTCGTGATCGTCGCGCTGCATCCGCGGCACCAGCCCGGCCCGCAGGAACGACGACTTGCCCGAACCCGACGGCCCTAGGACCACGAACCAGCGTTTGGTCCCGTCCTTACGCATACCGCGCACTGCGTCCATTGCCCGCACGATCTGCGCGTCACGGCCGAAGAAGATGCCCGCGTCGACGGGTTCAAGCGGCTCCCATCCGCGATAAGGCGCCCGACCCGGCTCATGCTCGGGTGGCCAATGGAATGTATTGGCGCCGATTCCAGAGCTGTTAATGCCCTGCAGCAGTCGGTCCAGCCCCTCGGTGGCGAGGCGCACAGGTTCACCGTGGCCGATGTCGATCTCGGTAATCGGGCCGTCGCCAAACAGATCGCACCACTGCCACTCCGATGTGTGGCTACCGGTGTCCCGCTCCAGTCGGGCGCAGAAGATGCGCTTGTTTAGATTCTCTGCGGTGCGGTACTCGGCTAAGCACTCCGGCCGCGATTCCCACTCCTTGGACAGCAGGCACACCACCGCCTCGCAGCGGTTGTTCGCGCGTTGCAGTGCCTCTTTCCAGCGTTCGCCCGTCCGGATGCCGGTGCCTTCGTCAAGGTCGAGGAAGATCTCATTGGCCAACCGCGGATTCTGTTTGGCCAGCCACATTTTGACGCCGATAGCCGCGCGGTTGTCCGTACTGGCGTGGCTCAAGAAGATTCGCGACATCCATAAACCCCCGTCCACCGTCTCGCCCCGGAATCCGGGGACCGACAGACTTGGTGATCATCTCAGCAATCTGGGGCCGCCGGGCAGCATCGCGACCATCTGCTCGGCCGCGGCCTTCATCTGCGCGGCATTGACGCCACCCTTGTGCAGTGCCTCGAGAACACGCGCGAACGCCAGCACCGTGGTGGCCAGCGCCTGCGCATCCTGCCCGGCGGCGAGCGAGCCGCTATACCAACACCGGTTCGATCGGGATCCGGCGGTCTTTGCCGCCCTTGCTGCGGACGTCAATGACGGCGCCGTCGTCGGTGCGGCGAAGGTCACCGACGTTGGCGCGCAACAGTTCATCGGCGCGCAGCCCGGCCAGCAGCGCGGTCAGGATCAGGGCGCGGTCGCGTTCGATCCAGTCGTTGCGTCGTTGCGGCTGCAGGTCGGCGCCGGGGGCGCCCAGGAGCGCGGCCATCCTAGGATGTGTTGTTACATACCTGGGATCTGGCCCGCGCGGTGGGAGCCGACGATCGTCTAGATCCCAAGTGGTGCGAGGTGTTCTTCGACCTCGGGCCGCAGAATTGGCTCAGGGCCTGGCCGCGGGCAGGTAGACTGACACCTGCCGGACAAACTGACCGGCCGCCAGGTTATTGCGACAACCGCCAACTCTACTGCGAACGAACGATTATTATCGATGCCTGAATCCGCCTGTACCACAGGCGAACTCCCTCCGAAATGTCATAATATAAACTATCAGCGAAATTAGTTGTTGCGCAATGGGTTCCAATGTACTCGTGCCTAACCGTTCTGCCAGCAGTGTCCGATCCGCGAAAAGTTGAGAGCAATCCGGAAAACATGAGAGTTGTCCTATCCAGGTGATATCCCGCGAAGACGCGAGAGTGGCAATCCGCCAAGGTCATGCCGCTCTGACTCGAGTCGGGCACGTGCGCGATTGCGACGTGTGGTCGCGGTCGGGATATGGCAGATGAACCGTGAGGGAAATCGTCCACGACCGCACTGACCGACACGACTGGGACTTCGGCGATACAGCTGTAGCCACGCATTTTCGTCACGGTGACGTATCTAACCTGATTACGTCGTTGGGGCACAAGGCTATTCCGCATAACCCAAAGGGCGAGCGAGCTCGTCGTCGACGGTAGGCGCATAACGATCTGTCCGGCGTGCGGATACCCAAGTGCCGGTCTGTGTGCGGACTGTGTCCAAACCTCCGCAGCCGCCCCCGTCGATCCGCCAATGAACACCATCGCTGGTGTGTCTCACTTCGATCCGGCTGCTTAGTCCTCACCGCGACAGGTTTGACCGGTCGGCGCCCCGAATAGTTGGCGCGGGGCTACTTCGACAGGCGCCGACTAGATTTCGCGTGCGTCTGGTCACAGAAACCGGGCCGCCACCCGGGTCGATCAGGTCACGTTGGAGATACGCACTCGCGCCGGACCGTCTAGGCATGTGCAGTGAGTGTTCCGGGGCGGCCCGTACACCGTCTGATCGCAGGTTCGGCAGGTCCATGGGGTGTGTCCGCCACCGTGCCCGAGGGGTGGCCCACCAACACTCGATTGGGAGGGCCGAGAGTGTGCCCGTTTGGGCAACCGCCGTGGTGGTTGGGTTATCCACTCCCCGTGGGCGGTTCGGAGGAGCTGACCCTGCATCGCGAACAGCTTAGCTGTGCTAACCGCGTCACGGCTCAAACCACCACTGAAGGATCAGCCTCAGGTGATCGGCTGGAGGCGACACCCAGCGACTTATACGATCCTGGCCAGGTTAATACGAAGCCGCGGAGGGCATCCCTGGGGCGTGAAAGTAGTCATGAAACGAGGAATCCTCGGGTTTGCAACGACGATGTTGGTGTGCGGAGGGTTGGGGCTGGCGTCGGGTAGCGCCCAAGCCAAGCCCGGCTTTGGCCCGGCGCCGCGGTACCACTGGTGCCCAGGGGAATTCTGGCGCCCGGACTGGGGCTTCAACTTCGACTGGAATACATGCCACGACGATCACCACCGCGATGGCGACGGCGACAACCACAACAACGATTTTCGGTAGGTCTGCGCCGATGATCGGCGCCCGTCGGTGGTGTGAACCCGTCGGGTCAGCCCTGCTTTGGTGTTCCACTACCGCCCTCAACGCCGCGGCCGGCATCTCCGGCGACTCTCGCCGGTCCCGGGCGAGCAGCGACTTCTCGCTGTCTCGCTGACTCGACACCGACACATATGCGCCGGAGCGCCATCGACACCGCGCCGGCCACCAGGCCCGCCGGCCCAACGGTCAATATGGGGCCACGCGCCGTGGTGGCTGCGACAGACACGATTCCGTCGTTCGCGCCGCCCGGTAAAAATTCGGCCGGGGCGGAAATTGTGTGCCGTCAGCCATATACGACTCCCAACCCGACCCCGGACCGTTCCGCTAGCCAGCTAAGCCTTACCGCACTTCCCACTTCGTTGGATGGGGCACGGCGGGACTTTCAGGTTCAACTTAAGAATCGGTAGTACATTCGGGCTCGAATTTCACCGCCATAGGGAGGAAGGCGATGACAACCGTCAACGGCCTGCCGAGCCATGTTCTTTTCGTGCACTTCATCGTCGTGTTGGCGCCATTGACCGCGCTGCTGGCCATCCTGTGCGCAGTGTGGCCCGCAGCGCGGCGCCGCCTGGTGTGGCTCGTGCTGGGACTCGCCGTCGTCAACGCTGCGCTCACTCCCCTCACCACGCACGCCGGTGAATGGCTCGAGAACCGTGTCGGTCGCTCACCACGACTGCACACGCACACCGAACTCGGCGACACGATGCTCTACTTCTCGATTGCCCTACTCGTCGCCGCGATACTGCCGGCGCTGCTGCAGGTGCGGGCCAGCCGGTCCGGTTCGGTGAATACCGTTGCCGCGGTTGCCATCGCGGTGGTGGTCATCGTCGCGAGCGTCGCCACGACGGTGCAGGTCTACCGCATCGGCGACTCGGGGGCGCAGGCGGCGTGGGGCGATACCGCAGCCGCGACCACACCTTGACGCGTTCTGCTGCAACAGCATTGACGGTGGGCGCGCGGTGTTACCCACCGCCGAGCTGGACGCCGGTAAGGGCACCGGAGCCGCGACCGATCACGTAGACGAGCAGCGCCGCGCCGCCACCAATCAGCAACTGTCGCATCCCCGATCGCATGCCGCCGCGGCCGTTGAGGACACCGATCACCGCCCCGACGGCGAACAGGGCGAGGCTCGCCAAGAGGATCGCGGTGATCAGCGCCGCCCGGCCCGACGAGAACATGTACGGCACTAAGATCACAACCGCTCCCGCCGCGAACGCACCGAGACTGGGCAGGGCGAGCCGACCACGGCGAGCCGAGTTCGTCGGGATCAAGCCCGAGCTCTTCGCGCGCCATTGTGTCGAGCGCCGCCTCGCGGTCTTTCATGATGGTCGTCGCGACCCGCTCGGCTTCCTCTGCGTCCAGCCCTTTGGCGCGGTAGATCAGCGCCAACTCGTCAGCCTCAGCCTCCGGATCGTCGCGCAGTTCCTGTTTCCTCCAGGGTGATCTCGCGTTGATAGGCCTCGCGCTGGCTCCGCATCGAGATGTATTCACCGGCGGCCATCGACAGCGCTGCGGCGCAGCACATCCCGATCGTCACTGTCGCCACCGCGCAGTTGCGTCAGCACCCGGGCGTGTGAACGTTCGGAAACGGCCATGTCCGACGTGGCCTCGGGGTCGTCCTGGCACATGCCTGCTCCGGACATGCCGGGGCGATTCAAACTGGGCGATGACGGTTAGTTCAGACTGCTGCTCCTGACATCGGCCCGTCATCGTGCGTGCGGGCCGACATCACGTCCTGGTTCGGCGGCTGGGTGTCCGGCGGCCCGCGCCGGCGAGGGGGGTTCACCGGCGCGGGCCTGCCCTTGGGTAGGCGATTCACTTGCGACGAGCGGTGTCAGTTAACGCAGCCTGACCCCGCACGGTCATTGACCGCTACCGGCGCCAGCCAAACCAGTTACCCCAGCCGTTATCGCCGTGCCAGCCGCGGTCACCGTGCCAGCCGCCGCGGTCACCGCCGCCCTGAAAGCCGCCGCCCTGAAAGCCGCCGCCGCCGTGACCGGCGGTCTGGACGATGTTGGGGGCCACGGCCGCCGGCGCGGTGGCGATCGTTGCCGGCTGAGCCGGCGTGGTTTCGGCCATGGCCGCTGGTGCGGCGGCGATCGCCACCGCGGCAGCGCCCGCCGCCAACACGGGTGTGATGTATTTCAGTCCGACTCGCATGGTGCTACTCCTTTAATGGTCCAATCTGGACTCATCCCAAGAATTGCGCTTCAGCGAACCCACGTCGTCACCGCTGACACCCATCCATGCCCCCCACCAACTGGCATCCTTGCTTTAGCGGTCAGCAGCCAGCGGCGCTGCAGGTGATTCCCAGATGGGAGGGGCACAATGATGCGCGACCCAGGCGGCTTCTACGGCCAATACCCCGCAGTCTGAACGTCTCCTACGTCGGCCCGCCATCCAAGATCCCCACGGGTGGCGGGCCGACCGCGGAGTTGGACGAACTGGCGGCGATATACGAGGCCAAGGGCGTCTCTTCGCAGACCGCCGCGCAAGTCGCCGCCGAGTTGACGGCCCATGACGCGCTGGCCGCCGATGTCGACGTCGAATTACGGCTTGACCCAGACGATTTAGCCAACCCCCAGCGGGCGGCCGCGTCTGCAGCGTCGTTCACGGTCGGAACGCTGTGACCCCTGCCCGCTATTTGGTGGCCACCAGCGACGTTTCGGCTTCCCGTCACCTTCGTCGCCGTGCTGATCGCGTTGGGGCTGGCGGGTGCGCTCAGCGCACGTATCGGAGCGAGCCACGTCCGCCGCGCCGTGCTGCGGGTGGTGATCGCCGGCCCGGATGAGTATCGCCAACTCGTGCCGGTCCTCCGCTGTTGCCGCAGGCGTCAACCGTCGACGAGACCCCAGGTCTCAGTTCTAGTCTCGTTACCGCCACCGGGTAAACCACAAGTAGTAGTAGCGGTAAGGATAGTCGGCGGTTAGCTATGACGACTATTGTTGCGCGGAGTACGACTGTGGAAGGGCATGGACCTCAGCACATCTCACGTATCGACTCACCAACTCACCGCCGAACCCGTCATCGCAACCGGCCCTCGACCGGCGGTGAAGTACGCAGTCGAGGCGATCGGAACATTCTTTCTGGTATTCACCGTTGGCGCCGCCGTAGCCAGTCACAGCGCCCTTGCCCCACTGGCCATCGGCGCGGCGCTGATGGTGATGGTCTACGCCGGTGGCCATCTCTCGGGCGGGCACTACAACCCCGCGGTCACTCTGGCCGCGCTGATACGCCACCGGATCGGTCTGCGTGATGCGCTCGCATACTGGCTAAGCCAGATCAGTGCCGGGCTGATCGCGGCGCTGCTGGTGCGCACGGTCATCGATCCGACGCACACCGCCGCCACGGCGACACTGACCCTGAACGGCCCAACCCTGTTGGCGGCGTTCGTCGTTGAGTTGCTGTTCACCTTCGCGCTCTGCTACGTCGTGCTGAACGTGGCGACCAGCAAAGATCACCCGACCAACTCCTTCTACGGCTTGGCGATCGGGTTCACGGTGCTGGCCGGCGCCGTCGCGGTCGGCGGCATCTCCGGTGGCGCGTTCAACCCTGCGGTCACCTTCGCCGGTGCCGTGATGCAGATCTTCGCCTGGCCGACGCTGTGGGTGTATCTGCTGGCGCAGGTCATCGCCGGCGGCGCCGCCGGATGGACCTTCCTGGCCCTCAACCCCGACGACAAATAAGTCCGTATCTGTGGATTGCTTGTCGCTCTTCATGCTGTAGCGATGACCCACGCTCAGCGAAATTGAAATCAGTCCCCAGCTCGGCCTGACCTATACCCCTACACGCCACCAAGGAGAAGAAATGGCATTCGAAGAAAACACCAAACCGCTGACTACCGCGGCGGGTGCGCCCGTCACGGACAACCAGAACAGCATGAGCGCCGGTGCGCGCGGCCCGCTGCTGTTGCAGGATCTGTGGCTGATCGAGAAGCTCGCCCACTTCGCCCGCGAGGTCATCCCCGAGCGGCGCATGCACGCCAAGGGTTCGGGCGCCTTCGGCACGTTGCGCGTGACCCACGACATCTCCCGGTACACGAAGGCGGCGATCTTCGGCCAGGTCGGCAACAGCTGCGAGATGTTCGCCCGGTTCTCCACCGTGGCCGGCGAGCGCGGCGCGGCCGACGCCGAGCGCGACATCCGCGGCTACGCGCTGCGGTTCTACACCACCGAAGGCAACTGGGATGTGGTGGGCAACAACACCCCGGTGTTCTTTCACCGCGACCCGCTGAAGTTCCCCGACCTCAACCGCGCGGTCAAGCGTGACCCGCGCACCAACCTGCGTGACCCGGAGAACAACTGGGGCTTTTGGACCAACCTGCCCGAATCGCTGCACCAGGTCACCATCACCATGAGCGACCGCGGCATCCCCCGCTCCTTCCGGCACATGCACGGCTACGGTTCACACGCCTACAGCCTGATCAACGCCGAAGGCCAACGGCACTGGGTCAAGTTCCACTTCCGCACCCGGCAGGGCATCGAGTGTCTCACCGACGCCGACGCCACCGAACTGATCGGCCGCGACCGCGAGTCCCACGGCCGCGACCTGTTCGAGGCCATCGAGCGCGGCGACTACCCGAAATGGGGCGTGTACATCCAGGTGATGCCCGAAGCCGACGCCGCCACCTACCGGTTTCACCCCTTCGACCTGACCAAGGTGTGGAGCCAGAAGGACTACCCGTTGATCGAGGTCGGCGAGTTCGAGCTCAACCGCAACCCGGACAACTACTTCGCCGACGTCGAGCAGGCCGCGTTCACTCCGGCCAACCTCATCCCGGGGATCTCGTTCAGCCCGGACAAGATGCTGCAGGGCCGGCTGTTCTCCTACGGAGACGCGGCCCGCTACCGGGTGGGCGTCAACCACCACCAGATCCCGGTCAACTATCCACGTGCCGCCACGTTGGTCAACACCTATCACCGCGACGGGGCCATGCGCGTCGACGGCAACCAGGGTGGAGTCGCGGGTGTCGAGCCGAACACCTTCGGCCGCTGGGCCGAGCAGCCCGCCTACGCCGATCCCGCCCAGTCGATCGGGTCCACCGCGGATCACTTCGATTTCCGCGAAGACGACGACAACTACTTCGAGCAGCCCGGTGACCTGTTCCGGCTCATGACCGGCGACGAGCAGCAGCGGCTGTTCGACAACACCGCCCGCGCCATCAAGGGCGCCCGGCACCAGACCGTCGAGAAGCACATCGAGAACTGCACCCAGGCCGACCCCGCCTACGGCGAAGGCGTGCGCAAGGCGTGTGAGGCCCTCGGCGCGCTGTAACAGCCAACGGCGCCCGACTCACCGGAACCCTTGCCGCCCGGCGCCTTTGGGGCGGGAAGGTCCGGCGCCCGCTCGACCTTGACCAGTTTGGAGTTGATATGACAGACAACGTGATTGACGAGCCAAGACAGGCCCTGGAACCCGAAGTCTTGGACCTGGCGGCACGCTTATTCGATTGGGCTCGCAGCGGCGACGCCGCAACCTTGGCCGCATACGTCGACGCGGGCGTACCGGTGAACCTCACCAACACCAACGGCGACACCCTCGTGATGCTGGCGGCCTATTACGGACACGAGTCCGCTGTCGCGGCGCTGATCGCGCGCGGGGCCGACGTTGATCGACACAACAATCGAGGACAAACTCCGTTGGCAGGCGCCGTCTTCAAGAACGACATTACGATCATCGAATTGCTGCTGTCAGCCGATGCCGATCCGCTGGCAGGCTCGCCGTCTGCACTTGAGACCGCACGGTTCTTTGAAAGGGAGGAACTCGCGCGGCAACTGTTGCAACACATCAGCGGCGGCGCTGCGTGAACGTCTAGCGTTGACGATGGTCGCGGCCGTTTGGCGTGAAAGGCAGCTACCGGTCGCGACGCAGTAGCCGGCTGGCGTTGCGGGTGGTGAGTGCCCGCCAGCTGTCGTTGGCAGGCTGATCGGCTTCGTCGATGGATCCCAGCTGGGCGTCTACTGCGTCGGCCGGGGTCCAGCAGTAGTCGCTGCCGTAGAGCAGGCGCCCGGTGCCGAACGGGGCGACAGCGGCGGGCACTTGGTGCGGAAATGGCGTGCCGGCGATGTCGAACCACAACCGTCTCAGCTGGCGGGGCACTGCGCTGTCCGGGTCATCTTCGCCGAGAAACACAGTGCGGAAGAGCTCCATCCGATCGGCGAGCAGCGGTAGTGCGCCCCCACCATGGGTGAAGACCCATTCGATGTCGGGGTAGCGGACCAGCGTGCCGGTGAAGACAAGGTCGCTGACCGCGCGGGTGGTGTCGAAAATGAACTCCAGCATCGGCCGGGGCCGGCCGAGGGCGGTGGCCTCGGCGCACGGCGGTGACGTGGGATGAACGAATACGACAGCGCGGCGGCGATTCAGTTCGCGATAGAGCGGTTCGTAGCGGTCGTCGCCGAGATACATGCCGGCGGTGTTGGTTTCGATGGTGATCCCGTCGCTGTCGAGTTCATCGAGTGCGTAGCCGAGCTCGTCGAGCGCGCCAGGCACGTCGGGTAGCGGCAGCGACGCGAAGTGACCGAACCGCCCGGGGTCAGCCCGAGAGATCGCCGCGCCGGCCTCGTTGACTTCCCGGGTGAGGCGGCGCGCGGCGGCATCATCACCAAAGTGGGTATCGGGTGAGGAAATCGACAGCATCGCCGTTGCCACGCGCCAGCGGTCCATCAGCCGCAGATGCTCCTCGGCCGACCAGGTCGGCCAGCCCGCCATTCCATCTGGGTGAATGTGGCCGGCGGCGCGCGCAGCGACTACATAGGCGTCGGTGAGGAAGTGGGCGTGCACATCGATGAGCTGCTGGTCGGTGTCGGTGACGCCCACGACGACAGACTAGTGGGAGGGAGGCGTAGTAGGCGCCCACGACAAAGCTGATTCGTATCTGATGACGGAACAGGTTGTGGCGAGCGACACCGAAAACGGTGACGCGTCAATGGCGATGAAATCGGCGATATTGTGTTCGTGGTTGGCAGGACTGAATTAATTTGCGAGTTGTTGGCGGAGCTGGGCTTTGTTGTTCTCCCATTGCTCTGCAATGGCAGGTTCGAACTCGTCGGCAGGCGTCGCTAAGAACCTCGCGCGTGTGTCGAACGTGTACGACGCCGGCCCAAGCGACACGCGCGCTTCTTCGGTCCCAATTCCTTCGACAAGGCGGCGGTATTGACCAGCACGTCAATACCGCCACGGTCCGCGGCGGCGTCGACCAAGTCGCCGGCCCCGACGGGCTGCACGTGCTCCGCCGGGCAGCAGCCGCGGCGCCGCCCAGCTCTTCCGGCAAGTCATCGCCCCCGATGCGCGCGCACAGACCGCACACGAACTCGCCGCCGAAATCGGCGCTGCCCCCGATCGCGTGCACGCCGAGCGGCCGACAGCAAATCGGACCGACGACGTGGGCAGATGCCTACAATGACTGCACTGCAGTGGCAGTCCAGCAAACGGTAGACAGGACACCCCGTGGGGCCTTCAACCGGCCTTTTCGATGTCGGCGGCCAGCTCGTAACTCCGCCGATTCGGGGCCGGGCGGGCGAGTTGAAGGTGATCGGCGCGCTGCTGGCGGCGCTGTCACAGGGGCGCGGGGGCGTGCTGGTCATCGAGGGTCCGCCGGGCATCGGCAAGAGTCGGTTGCTGACCGAGGTGATGGCGCTGGCCGACAAGTCCGGGGTGCGCACCCTGTTCGGTGAGGCCTTCGAGTATCAGCAGACGGTGCCGTTTTTCGCGCTGTTCATGGCCACCCTGCGCGCCGATCCCCCGGTCGGAGACGCCGAGGCGTTGCGCCGGCTGGGCGGCTCGGCCGATCTGCCCTATTGGGTGGTGCACGATCTGGCCGACGCGATTCATGCGGCGGCGCAGACCCCGCTGGCGATTGTGCTGGAGGACATCCACTGGGCCGATAACGGCACGCTGTTGGCGCTGCGGTCGCTGGCCAGCGCGCGGCCGGATGTGCCGGTGCTGTGGGTGCTGACCGCCCGCACCGGGGCCGGCGGTCCGCTGCTCCAGGAGACCTTGTCGGTGCTGCAACGCGCGAACGCCGCATTTTTACAAGTACCGGCTATGTCGGCGAGCGCGGTCGCCGACATGGTCTGCGACGCCGTGCGGGCGAACGCGGACGCGTCGCTGTTGAATCTGGCCGCCAAGGCGCACGGAAACCCGTTCCTGGTTGGGGAGCTGGTCGGGGGTCTGGGCGAGGAGGGCCGGCTCAATGTCAGCGGCGGGCGTGCGGTGGCCAGCGGACACGCGCTGCCGCGCCGGCTGGGCGCCGGTATGCAGCAGCGACTCGACCACCTCTCCACCGGTGCGGGTGAGGTGGTGCAGGTGGCCGCGGTGCTGCCGGACCGGTTCTCGGCTGGCCTGCTGGCCGCGATGCTGGACCGCCAGCCTTCGTCATTGATGTCGGCGCTCGAGGAGGCGGTGCGCGCGGATCTGCTCGTCGAAGACAATGAGCAGCTGAGGTTTCGGCACGACTTGCTGCGCGAGACCACCCGACAGTCGTTGCCGCAGTCGCTGCGCCGCGCGATGGAGCGCCAATCGGCGTCGATCATGCTGAGTATGGGTGCGGCGCCGGCCGAGGTGGCCACCCAGCTGGTACGCAGCGCCGAGCCCGGGGACCGGGAGGCGACCAACACGCTGCGGCAGGCCGCGCAATCAGTGGGCCACAGTGATGCCAGTGCGGCGGCGGACCTAAGCAAGCGCGCATTGGAGCTGTTGGCCGCCGATGACGCTGAACACGGGTCGCTGGTTGCCGAAACGGTGGATTTGCTCAACCGGGCCAGCCGCTATCACGAGGCCGAAGAGTTGGCCGATGCGGAGTTATCGGAGGTGGCGTCGCCACAAGAGGAGGCCGAGATTCGGCTGCGCCTGGCGACGCTCACCAAGCACAGCACACAGCGGCGCGTTGAGGAGAATCATCGAGCGCTGCAGTTGGGCGACATCAGCGAGGTCACCCGGGCCCGGCATCTGGGGTGGCTGGCCTACAACCTGATGTTGCACGACCCACGTGGGCAACGGCGCGCGGCGGCCGACGAGGCGGCCGCGGCCGCGGCATCGACCGGTGATCTCGAGGCCACGATCCTGGCCGATGTCACGCTCGCATTGCTCGACGGTGGGGAGGGGTACGCGGGCCGCTCGGTACGCCGCCTCGAGGAGCTTTGCGCGCTCGCCCGCACGGGTGATGCGACCGCAGCTCATGACTTGGCCGCAAACCACTACGCGATCCTGCTGGCGGCGGTCGGCCGGTTGGACGACGCTGCGGCCCAGATCGCCGACGGAACAGAGCAGGCTCGCCGGGAAGGCAACGCGATGGCCCTTGACACCTGGGCCACGTTTGACGGGGTTGTGCAATTAACTGCGGGCCGGTTGTCTGCCGCGCGCGCCGCGATCGAATCCCTGCCGCCCCCACAGCCGACAGGCGCGAGCGAGCCGGACATGATCCGCATCGTGATTCTGGCCGAGGTGGCAGTGCGCACCGATGACCGAACGTTGTTGCAGCAGATGGTCAATCACGCGCGCGACGCCTACTCCACCGGCTCATCTACGGTACGTCGGGGAGCGGCGCATGTGCTCGCGCAGGCGGCGTGGCAGCGCGACGACGTTCATGACGCGATGCGCTGGCTGGGCGGCGACATCACGCTGTTCGAATCGCCAATCTGGCCCCAAGTCTTGGATCGGGTGATCTTCAGTGCGCGGGTGGCGTCGGCCGCCGGCGATGCCGGCTTGCGCGCACGTGTCCTGCAGGCGATGGACCTGCTCGAGCGTGAGCGGCCGGCGATCCCGTTGTTCACCGGGGTGGCCGGATATGCCGGCGGGATACTCGAAGGTGATGCCCAGGCACTGGTGGCTGCCGCGGACGTGCTGCACTCGTCGTCGCGGCCGCTTCTATACGCCGCAGCTGCCGAGGACGCCGGTGCTGAACTCGCGCGCACCGACCACCCTGACGAGGCGCTGGATCAGCTCAATGCCGCATTCGACACCTACCTGCACCACGAAGCGCTCGCCGATGCGCGCCGGGTGGGCCGCCAGTTGCGCCGGTTGGGTGTGCAGCGTCGTATAGTCAGCCAGCCGCGGGCAAAAACGGGCTGGGACAGTCTCACCGATTCCGAGCTCAAGGTGGTCAATCTGATCGCGGCGGGCGCCACCAACCAATCCGTCGCCACCCAGCTGCACCTTTCCTTCCATACGGTAAAAACCCATCTGCACAATGCGTTCGCCAAGCTGGGCATCAACTCCCGCACCCAGCTAGCACAGCTCAAGCGCGGGTCTGATTGACCAGTCGCGCGGACGGCCCGACCGGTCCTAATTGCTCGCGCGGTCACCCGCGCAGTCGTGGTCGTCGCCGCTGATATTGGGCTGTCGGAGCCGAGGCAGCCGCCCCAGATCGCGTGCACGCTGAGCAGCGGCGACGTGTATTCCGCGTGGATGGGCGGCTGCCTACAATGACGTGCACTGCAGTGGCAGTCAGCAAACGGTAGACAGGACACCCCGTGGGGTCTTCAAACCGCCAATTCGATGTCGGCGGCCAGCTCGTGACGCCGCCGATTCGGGGCCGGGCGGGCGAGCTGAAGGTGATCGGCGCGCTGGTGACGGCGCTGTCACAGGGGCGCGGCGGCGTGCTGGTCATCGAGGGCCCGCCGGGCATCGGGAAGAGCCGGTTGCTGACCGAAGTGATGGCGCTGGCCGACAAGGGCGGGGTGCGCACCCTGTTCGGCGAGGCCTTCGAGTATCAGCAGACACCGTTTTTCGCGCTGTTCATGGCCACCCTGCGCGCCGATCCCCCGGTCGGAGACGCCGACGCGCTGCGCCGGCTGGGCGGCTCGGACGATCTGCGCTATTGGGTGGTGGGCGATCTGGCCGACGCGATTCATGCGGCGGCGGCTGAAACCCCGCTGGCGATTGTGCTCGAGGACATCCACTGGGCCGATAACGGCACGCTGTTGGCGCTGCGGTCGCTGGCCACCGCGCGCCCGGATGTGCCGGTCCTGTGGGTGCTGACCGCCCGCACCGGGGCCGGCGGGCCGGCGGTGCAGGAGACCTTGTCGGTGCTGCAACGCGCGAATGCCGCAGTTCTGCGGGTGGCCGCCATGTCGCCGGACGCGGTCGCCGACATGGTCTGCGACGCCGTGCGGGCGAATGCGGACGCGTCGCTGCTGAATCTGGCCGCCAAGGCGCACGGAAATCCCTTCCTCGTCAAGGAACTGGTCGGGGGTCTGGGCGAGGAGGGCCGGCTCAACGTGAGCGGCGGGCGTGCGGTGGCCACCGGACAGGTGCTGCCGCGACGGCTGGGCGCCGGTATGCAGCAGCGCCTGGACCTGCTGTCCAGCGGCGCGGGCGAGGTGGTGCAGGTGGCCGCGGTGCTGCCGGACCGGTTCTCGGCTGGCCTGCTGGCCGCGATGCTGGAACGCCAGCCGGCGTCATTGATGTCGGCCGTCCAAGAGGCGGTGCGCGCGGATCTGCTCGTCGAAGACGATGAGCAGCTGAGGTTTCGGCACGACCTGTTGCGCGAGGCCACCCGACAGTCGTTGCCGCAGTCGATGCGCCGCGCGATGGAGCGCCAATCGGCGTCGATCATGCTGGGGATGGGTGCGGCGCCGGCCGAGGTGGCCACCCAGCTGGCGCGCAGCGCCGAGCCCGGAGACCGGGAAGCGATCAACGCGCTGCGCCAAGCCGCGCAATCGGTTGTCCGCGCTGACGCCAGTGCAGCCGCGGACATAAGCAAGCGCGCGTTGGAGCTGTTGCCCGCCCACCACGCTGACCGCGGGGCACTGATAGCCGAAACGGTGGGATTGCTCAACCAGGCCAGCCGCTATCCCGAGGCCGAAGAGTTGGCCGTCGCCGCGCTCTCGGAGGTGGCGTCACCCGAGCAGGAGGCCGAGATTCGGCTGCGCCTGGCGACGCTCACCAAGCACAGTGCACACCGGCGCGTCGAGGAGAATCGTCGAGCGCTGCAGTTGGGCGAGATCAGCGAAGTGACCCGGGCCCGGCATCTGGGGTGGCTGGCCTACAACCTGGCGATGCAGGACCAACGTGGGCAACGGCGCGCGGCGGCCGACGAGGCGGCCGCGGCCGCGGCATCGACCGGTGATCTCGAGGCCACCATCCTGGCCAACCTCACCCTCGCTGTGCTCGACTGTGGGGAGGGGTATGCGGGCCGCGCCTTAGGCCGCGTCGAGGAGCTGCGCGTACTCGCCCGCACCAGTGATGCGACTGCCGCTCATGACTTGGCCGCACTCCACTACGCGATGCTGCTGGGGGTGGTCGGCCGGTTGGACGACGCCGCGGCCCAGGTCGCCGACGGGATAGCGCAAGCCCGCCGGGAACGCAACGCGATGGCCGTTGATATGTGGGCCACGATGGACGGGTGTGTCCATCTCGCTGCGGGCCGGTTGTCTGCCGCCCGCGCCGCGACCGAGTCCCTGGCGCCCCCGCAGCCGACAGGCGTGAGCGAGCAGGACATGGCGCGCACGGCCATTCTGGCCGAGGTGGCGGTGCGCACCGACGACCGAACATTGTTGCAGCAGATGGTCAATGACGCGCGCGACGCCTACTCCACTGGCTCATCTGTGGTAGATCGGGAAGCGGCGCATGTGCTGGCGCTGACGGCGTGGCAGCGCGACGACGTCCATGACGCGATGCGATGGCTGGGCGGCGACATCCCGCTGTTCGGGTCACCACTCTGGGCCCAGGTCTTGGATCGGGTGGTCTTGGGTGCGCGGGTGGCATCGGCCGCCGGTGATGCCGGCTTACGTGCACGTGTCCTGCAGGCCACCGACCTGCTCGAGCAGGAGCGCCCGGCGATCCCGTTGTTCACCGGGCTCGCCGGCTATGGGCGCGGGATCCTCGAACGCGATGCCCAGGCACTGCTGGCTGCCGCCGACGTGCTGCAGTCGTCGTCGCGGCCGCTGCTGTACGCCGCAGCTGCCGAGGACGCCGGCGGTGAACTCGCCCGCACCGACCACCCTGACGAGGCGCTAGATCAGCTCAATGCCGCATTCGACACCTACCTGCACCACGAAGCGCTCGCCGATGCGCGCCGGGTGGGCCGCGAGTTGCGCCGGTTGGGTGTGCAGCGTCGTATAGTCAGCCAGCCGCGGGCAAAAACGGGCTGGGACAGTCTCACCGATTCCGAGCTCAAGGTGGTCAACCTGATCGCGGCGGGCGCCACCAACCAATCCGTCGCCACCCAGCTGCACCTTTCCCTCCATACGGTGAAAGCCCATGTCCACAATGCGTTCGCCAAGCTGGGCATCAACTCCCGCACCCAGCTAGCACAGCTCAAGCGCGGGTCTGCTGATTGACCAGTCGCGCGATCACCCGCCATTCGTGGCCATCGCCGCTGATTCGGCGGTCGGCGCCGAGGCGCTCCAGATCGCGTTGACACTGAGCAGCATCGACATGTATTCCGCGTGGATGGGCGGATGCCTACAATGACGTGCACTGCAGCGGCAATCCAGCAAACGGTAGACAGGACACCCCGTGGGGCCTTCAACCGGCCTTTCTGATGTCAGCGGCCAGCTCGTAACTCCGCCGATTCGGGGCCGGGCGGGCGAGTTGAAGGTGATCGGCGCGCTGGTGGCGGCGCTGGTCGCAGGGGCATGGCGGTGTGCTGGTCATCGAGGGTCCGCCGGGCATCGGCAAGAGCCGGTTGCTGACCGAGGTGATGGCGCTGGCCGACAAGTCCGGGGTGCGCACCCTGTTCGGTGAGGCCTTCGAGTATCAGCAGACGGTGCCGTTTTTCGCGCTGTTCATGGCCACCCTGCGCGCCGATCCCCCGGTCGGAGACGCCGAGGCGTTGCGCCGGCTGGGCGGCTCGGCCGATCTGCCCTATTGGGTGGTGCACGATCTGGCCGACGCGATTCATGCGGCGGCGCAGACCCCGCTGGCGATTGTGCTGGAGGACATCCACTGGGCCGATAACGGCACGCTGTTGGCGCTGCGGTCGCTGGCCAGCACGCGGCCGGATGTGCCGGTGCTGTGGGTGCTGACCGCCCGCACCGGGGCCGGCGGTCCGCTGCTCCGGGAGACCTTGTCGGTGCTGCAACGCGCGGATGCCGCATTTCTGCCGGTGGCCGCCATGTCGCCGGACGCGGTCGCCGACATGGTCTGCGACGCCGTGCGGGCCAACGCCGATGAGTCGCTGCTGAATCTGGCCGCCAAGGCGCGGAAATCCCTTCCTGGTCGGGGAGCTGGTCGGGGGTCTGGGCGAGGAGGGCCGGCTCAATGTGAGCGGCGGGCGTGCGGTGGCCACCGGTCACGCGCTGCCGCGACGGCTGGGCGCCGGTATGCAGCAGCGCCTGGACCTGCTGTCCAGCGGCGCGGGTGAGGTGGTGCAGGTGGCCGCGGTGCTGCCGGACCGGTTCTCGGCGGGTCTGCTGGCCGCGACGCTGGGACGCCAGCCTTCGTCGTTGATGTCGGTTGTCCAGGAGGCGGTGCGCGCGGATCTGCTGGTCGAAGACGGTGAGCTGTTGAGGTTTCGGCACGATTTGCTGCGTGAGGCTACCCGGCAGTCCTTATCGCAGTCGCTGCGGCGAGCGATGGAGCGCCAATCGGCCTCGATCATGCTCAGTATGGGCGCGGCCCCGGCCGAGGTGGCCACCCAACTGGCGCGCAGCGCCGAGCCCGGAGACAGGGAGGCGATCGGTGCGCTGCGCCAAGCCGCGCAATCAGTTGGCCACAGTGATGCCAGCGCGGCCGCGGACCTGAGCCAGCGCGCGTTGGAGCTGTTGGCCGCCGACGACGCTGAGCGCGGGCTGCTGGTCGCCGAAACGGTGGGGTTGCTCAACCGGGCCGGCCGCTATGGGGAGGCCG
Source organism: uncultured Actinomycetota bacterium (assembly GCA_963799495.1). Lineage (GTDB taxonomy): Bacteria > Actinomycetota > Actinomycetes > Mycobacteriales > Mycobacteriaceae > Mycobacterium. Next base: position 56,896 of record CAWCXH010000014.1, on the reverse strand, counting down.
AAGAGTTGGCGGTTGCGGCGCTCTCGGAGGTGGCGTCACCCGAAGAGGAAGCCGAGATTCGGCTGCGCCTGCCGACGATCAATAGGCACAGTACCCAGCGGCGCGTTGAGGAGAATCGTCGAGCGCTGCAGTTGGGCGGCATCAGCGAGGTCACCCGGGCGCGGCATCTGGGGTGGCTGGCCTACAACCTGATGTTTCAGACACAAGGTGGGCAACGGCGCGTGGCGGCCGACGAGGCGGCCGCGGCCGCGGCATCGACCGGTGATCTCGAGGCCACGATCCTGGCCAACCTCACCCTCGCTTTGCTCGACTGTGGCGACGGGTACGCGAGCCGCTCGGTACGCCGCCTCGAGGAGATTTGCGCGCTCGGCCGCACGGGTGATGCGACCGCAGCCCATGACATGGCCGCAAACCACTACGCGATCCTGCTGGCGGCGGTCGGCCGGTTGGACGACGCTGCGGCCCAGGTCGCCGACGGAACAGAGCAAGCCCGCCGAGAGGGCAACGCGATGGCCCTTGCAATCTGGGCCACGATTGACGGGATGGTCCACCTCGCTGCGGGCCGGTTGTCTGCCGCGCGCGCCGCGATCGAATCCCTGCCGCGCCCAGAACGGACAGGCGTAAGCGAGCCGGACATGGTGCGCATGGTGATTCTGACCGAGGTGGCGGTGCGCACCGATGACCGAAACTTGTTGCAGCAGATGGTCAATGACGCTCGCGACGCCTACTTCACCGGCTCATCTACGGTAGGGCGGGGAGCGGCGCATGTGCTGGCGCTGGCGGCGTGGCAGCGCGACGACGTTCATGACGCGATGCGCTGGCTCGGCGACATCACGCTGTTCGAGACCCCAATCTGGACCCAGGTCTTAGACCGGGTGATCTTCAGTGCCCGGGTGGCGTCGGCGGGCGGCGATGCTGGCTTGCGCGCACGTGTCCTGCAGGCGATGGACCTGCTCGAGCGTGAGCGCCCGGCAATCTCGTTGTTCTCGGGGGTGGCCGGATATGCGCGCGGGATACTCGAACGTGATGCCCAGGCACTGGTGGCTGCCGCCGACGTCCTTCAGTCGTCGTCGCGGCCGCTGCTTTACGCCGCAGCTGCCGAGGACGCCGGCCGTGAACTCGCCTGCGCCGACCGTGGCGACAAGGCGCTGGATCAGCTGAATGCCGCATTCGACACCTACCTGCACCACGAAGCGCTCGCCGATGCGCGCCGGGTGGGCCGCCAGTTGCGCCGGTTAGGGGTGGAACGTCGCATTGTCAGTCACCCGCGAGCTAAAACGGGCTGGGACAGCCTCACCGACTCCGAGCTCAAGGTAATCAACCTGATCGCGCAGGGCGTCGCCAACCGGTCAGTGGCACAGCGGCTGCACGTCACGCCTCACACGGTAAAAGCCCATCTGCACAATGCGTTCGCCAAGCTCGGGATAAATTCCCGCGCCGAGCTGAGCAAACTCATTCACGGCACCGACCGCCCCACCAATTAGATTCTGGCGACTTAGCCATTACCCTACCTGGTCCTAAATATTAATCCTCGGCCGATGGTGATGGGCTGCCCGCGCGGCGACCGTAGTAATCGTCAACTAATCACGTTCTCACTCGAACGACGGCCGAGTCAAAGCCACACATCGCGCCGGTGAGCACACGAGGAAAAGAGCGAACAATGCTCAGTGCAACGCTTGGAATGATGGCGATGCTGCCGGTGGTGTTCGGTGTCGCTGGGTGGGCGATGGTGTCCCGATGACCGCACACTCGCCTAGCTCGGTCGCCGAATCGGCAAGTAGCACTATCGATCCCGATGTGCAGGCAAGACGCGAGATCGATGGCGAACCGAGTGCAGGGATTCAATCTGACCTGACGATCGACGATGACGCGGTGGACGGACTCCTGACCGCCGAGGAACTGTGCTGCCGAGTTCGACGAGACTCTGGACGACGGCACGTTGTACGCCAAGTATCGTCGGCTCGCCGCCGAACAGGCCGCCCTGCGCCGGCTCGCCACGCTGGTGGCGCGCGGCGTTGAACCGTTGGAGGTATTTGGCGCGGTGGCCGACGAGATGCGCCGATGCGTGCCTGCGGACACCGCCGGATTGTGGCGCTTCGAATCGGACCGCGAGATTACCCTCGTCGCCGCCGCTGCCGATCCTGACGCGCTGGCACGATGGCCGGTGGGCACCCGGACTCCGGTGGACGGCGACACCATCGCAACGCTGGTGCAACGCACCGGCCGGCCCGCACGGATCGACAGCTACGACAACGTCGCCGGGCCGATCGCTGCTCGCGTGCGCGCGGTGGGCGTGCGCGCGGTGGTGGCTGCGCCGATCATCGTTGATGGACGCGTGTGGGGCCTGACGGCGGTCGGTTCACGGCAGCCCAACCCTATGCCAGCCGACACCGAGGTCCACATCGTCCGCTTCGCCGAACTAGTCGCTACTGCATTGGTGGCCGGTCATCGCGACCAGCAGAAGCGGCAGCTTCTGGCTGAGGGGTCACAACGTTTGAGTCTGGTTGACGCACTGCTTGAGGGACGAGCTTTCGACGATTGGAGGCTGCGGGATCTCGCCGGCCATCTTCGGCTGCCGATCAATGGTCCTTTTGTGGTCATCGCCGCCCACATTCCCAGCGCGGGTGACGAGCCGCTCCCCGAGATCGAATCGAAGCTGCGCAGCCTTGACATCTTTTCGGCGTGGCGGCTGCTGCCTGATTTGCAGGTCGGCATCGTGCACGTCGAGTCCCATCGAAAACTCGACATGGTCGTTGCCCTGCTGGCGCGGATGACAACGGCGCGGGTGGGCGTCAGCGCAGCCTTCACGGATCTGCGCGATACGCCCCGAGCCCTGCACGTCGCACGAGTGATGCTGCGGGGCCCGACCGACTCCACCTCCTCGGTCGCGGTGTTCGACGGCTCCATCCTGGCCACCGCCGCCGTGAGCGCCCCGGAGGTGATGGTCAAAACGGTCGGCGCTGCGCTGGACGGTTTTGGCGACCTTCCCGACGAGGACCGCAAGATACTTTTCGAAACGTTTCGGGTGTGGCAGGACAACGATGCGTCGGTGAACGGCGCGGCCGAATTACTTATTTGCCACCCGAACACGGTCCGCCACCGGTTGCGTCGGATCGAGAAACACACCGGCCGATCCCTCTCGCGCCCAAGAGATGTCGCCGAACTATGTTTGGCTTTCGAAGTACATCGCCATCTGATGTAGCCGAAACCCATTGAGGCTGCTGATGAGCGGAAGGCAGCCACGGCAACGATGCTGCCTAGTCAGGTCCGCGCGCGTATCGGATCATGACTCAGCACTTGTCGTGACGCACGAGGTGGGCGTGTCACAGTTTGCGATGTTTGACGCGACGTCAACGCCCAGGTGCTCGATAGAATCACCGCCCGCGGCTGCGGACATACGGACTGATTCTGGCCGACAGATCGACGAGAGCGGCCAAGAACGGCCCTATCTTAAAGCCGTTGCCACACTGTGCGTAGCCGTAGTCGGTCTGCTCTCGTTCGTCGTGCTGGTTCAAACGGTTTGGGCTCAGCTGCCGGTGTTCCCCGCGACATCGAACCGGATTCAGCGCTGTCATCGGCGCCAATGACGTGGGTTCCCTGGCGGGCAATAGTCAGCGCATGACAGCCAGTGCGGCGTCGACAGTTGAAAGGAACCAACATGAGCAGCGCTAGTTTAGTTACACCAACCGTGTCTACAGGCTTCGACGTCAACGCGCATTTCCGCTCCGTCATGGGCGATCTCGGACTGTCGCCCGAAGACACCGGCGGCACAATAACTTTCGTTGGCGAGGATCCGATCTTTCCGAGTGTGCATCGGCTTGGGGCGTGCATCGGTATCCCGATCATGGCCGGGGCGGCGGGTATCGCCGATATCTGGCGTCAACGCAGCGGCCGTGGCCAGGACCTGAGCCTGGACCTGCGCAAGGGCATTCACGGCATCAACCCGCTGTACAAGTTCATGCCCACGATCAACGGCTACCCCTACCAGCTGCCATATTTCATCGGCAACCCGATGGGGTTCGACCTGTACCAGACCAAGGATGGCCGGTGGTTCCTTCCGACGGGGGCCTACCCGCGCCTGCTGGATGGTATGTGCACGTTCCTGGGGTGCTCGCCGGACAAGAACAGCATCGCGAAGGCCGTGTCCAAGTGGGACGCGATGGAACTCGATGAGGCGGCCGCTGACAAGGAGCTCGTCTTCGCCGTCGTGCGCTCGCCCGAAGAGTGGGCGGCCCACCCTCAGGGCAGGCAGCTCGCCGAAAAGCCGTTGGTGGAAATCGTCAAGATCGGCGACAGCGATCCCGAGCCGTTCACACCGGCGGCCCGCCCGCTGTCAGGATTGCGGGTGCTGTCGGCGACCCACGTCATCGCCGGCAACGTTATGTCGCGCACATTGGCCGAGCACGGCGCCGAGGTGCTGCAGATCGCCCACCCCGAAGAGTTTGAGCACGAGGCCCTGATGCAGGATCCCTGCGCCGGGTTCACCTCCTCGGCGTGGCTGGACCTCAACCAAACCGAAGACCGCCAAAAGGCCTACGAACTCGCCGCCGGCGCAGACGTGTTCGTCGAAAGCTACCGCACCCGCAAGATCTCCAACCTGGGTCTGTCACCCGAGGAACTGGCCGCCCGCCGCCCCGGCATCGTCTACGCGTCCGCACGCTGCTACGCCTACGACGGGCCGTGGCAGAATCGAGCCGGGTTTGACATGGAAGCCCTGTGCGTCACCGGGTTCACCACCGAAGAGGGCACCCCCGAGCGGCCAGCGTTCCCGCCAACCCACGTCATGAACGACTACATCGCCGGCTACCTCGGCGCGGCCGGCATCCAAGCCGCCCTCATCCGCCGGGCCAAGGAAGGCGGCAGCTACCACGTGCGCGTCAACCTGGCCCGCTGCGCAATGTGGTTCATGTCCCTGGGCAAATTCGACAAGAACGCCGCAACGCCCACCGGCGAGCAGCACCAAATCCTGGCCCCGGACAGCATCACCGCGCAAACCCCCTACGGGGAACTGGTCCGACTCGCCCCACCCGTGAAGTTCTCCGAAACCAAGCCCTACTGGAAAGACCCGCTGCTCGTGGTGCGCGGGTCGAGCAAGCCGCAATGGAAGGACAGCTGACTCCTCGGATTATGCGCAACTAGAGTCCCGAGCGCGCGTTCAGGCCGTCGACCGCCGCCTGTGCCGTGTCGTCGTATGGGCACACCTCCCTGTGCTGATGGCCTGACGCGTCGAAGTGGCCGCCTACTACGTTGTGGCTGAAGCGCTTACGAACACCGCAAAACACGCTCGATGCCATTGCTGGTGTGATCGCTGGTGCTCATCACGTTCGCTCCTTCGTTTATTACGGCGGGACATCCCGCCGCCTTGTCCTGACAGCGCGGGGGCTGCTCGGCGCCGAGGAACGCGCTGGGCCGGTCAGATTCAGATGACCCATCAGATTCAGATCCCCGTGATGCCTCAACGTGATCGGATACCACTTGTGCGTACCGGTGCCTTCACGGTGTAGACGAACCAGCGCTGCAGAGCGTGAGATCGAGCACGTTACCGAGCACCACGCACGCCAGTCCGGACTGGCCCAGCGCGATTGCGCAGTCAATCGACGAATCGTGCGATTGCAGACCTGTGCGCTTCCGCGATATCACGATCACGCCAGCACCTCCTGGCATGGATCTGCGCCACGCGATCACTCCCCTGCTGGGCGAGGCGACCAATCTCATCGACGCCACCATCGCGGACGCCGTCATAGCGACTGAGCCAATCTGGTCTTCTACCAATCAGTTCGAACCGTTCTACGGCTGGCTGTCGGAACGAAGTCGAGTTCATGAGCCGGTGTGCGGCCGGCCATTCAGCGTTATCAAAAGTTGCTGATCTGCATTGGTGCATCGTGTCTCGTTTGACAGTGACGGGTTCCTGATTGTCGCCGACGGTGGACTCGATGACGGTCACGTTTCTGCGCCGAACGTCGGCGGTGACCTCAATAAGTTCCAGCACTTCCTTGTCCAGATCTAGGGGAGAATTCTTCGCGTCGTGCTGGCGCGATGTCATCGCAAAGCCTTCGGGCATCACTGCGGTGCTGAGCTCGGTTCCGTCGTTCGACGGCGACGCACCGCGGTAGAGCTTTGCCGCCCGGCTTCGATCGTCGGCGCTGGCTCCTTTGGGCAGCCAGGGTCGTCCAAATCAACGCTGCCCTATACACAGGATGTTCAACAACACGTTCGCATGAGAGTATGCGCGACGAAAAGGGGTATGGGGAGGTCGACGCCGACGACTGATTGACCCCTGGAGACATTCGTGGACACCGACGCCTGGATTCGCGCGCCCCACTATTTGCGGAGCCGCGCCTCAGGTTTGATCGGCGCTGCTCATCTGGGCCCGGCATTGGCCGTGACTTTGCTGGCGATGGCGTACGGCATCGCGGTTGATCTGGAGCCGGCACAGGTGGCTCTAGTGACCGGTGCGGTGCTCGCCGGCCAGCTGTCGATCGGGTGGGGAAACGATCTCGTCGACGCCGACCGCGATCGCGCGGTGGGCCGTCGTGACAAGCCGCTGGCGGACGGCTCCTTGCCATTGTCCACAGCGAGGGTGGCGTGCGGGCTTGCGATCGTCGCGACGGTTGTCTTGTCGCTCGCCTGCGGGATCGAGGCGGGTCTGGTGCATATCGGTTGTGTTGCCGCCGGTTGGGCCTACAACCTGGGCATCAAGTCGACGGTGTTTTCGTGGCTGCCGTTTGCGGTCGCGTTCGGCGGGTTGCCGGTTTTCGTCGTGCTCGCCGGGCCCGGAACTGTACTTCCCCCGTGGTGGGTGGCCCTCGCCACGGCGCTGCTGGGCGTCGGCGCGCACCTGGTGAACGTGCTGCCCGATCTTGCCGACGACGAGGCGACCGGAGTCCGTGGACTGGCTCATCGCCTCGGTGCTCGCCGGACCGCCATACTGGCGGTGGCGAGTTTGTCCGCGGCCACCGCGGTCATTGCGCTTGGCACCAGTTCGATCCCGGTGCTGCTGCTGGCCGTCGTGCTGGCCGCGGTTGCGGTTCTTGCGGCTGTGGCCTTCGTCGGTCGCGGCAGGGTTCCGTTCCAGGCGGCGGTCGGCATCGCCGTGGTCGACGTGGCCCTCCTGGTGCTGGCCGGATGAGCACGGTGGACGACGATGTCTGGGATGTCGCGATCGTCGGCGCCGGACCCGCCGGATCGGTGGCCGCTCTGGCCGCCTTGGCCGAGCGTCGCGACACCAGGGTGCTGCTTATTGATCGCGCGCGCTTCCCGCGCGACAAGAGCTGTGGCGATGGCATCGCCCCACATGTGCTTGACGTCTTGGGCCCGCTGGGGGCAGCCGACGTGGTCGAGGGCTGGACGCCGTTGCAGCAGCTGAGTTTGTCGCGAGGGCCGCATGCGGTTCACGGCCGAATGGCGCGACCAGTGTGGGTTATCCCCCGGGAGGTCTTCGATGCCCGCCTGGTCGATCATGCGGTGGCCGCGGGCGCGCACCTGGTTGCGCACCGGGTGCGAAACGTCCGCGTCGAGGCGGAAACGGTCATCCTCGACGAACGTTTCCGTGCCCGCACCGTGGTGGCGGCTGACGGCGCGCACTCAGCCATCCGGACGTCCCTGTCAGGAAACACAGAGGGGCGTCGGGCCATCGCGATCCGTGGCTACGCGCCCACGCCGCCAAGCCGGGCTGGTCGGCAGATCATCCGGTACGGCGAGCGGCGGCCGCAGCCGTCCTACGCGTGGGCTTTCGATCGTGGCGACGGGCTGTCGAACGTCGGGTACGGCGAATTCATCGGGCGAAACGATCGCCCTGCACGTGCCCTGCTTCTTGGTCAACTGGAGGAACTTCTCCCGGGCAGCGTCGAACACGGGGATCGGTGGCGTGGCCACCACCTGCCGTTGTCCGGGTGGGGGTGGCGAAGCGAACAGCCCGACGGGCCGATCCTGTTCGCCGGCGACGCAGCCGGGCTCATCAATCCGATGACCGGGGAAGGCATCTACTACGCCGTCGCCACCGGCGCCGTGGCCGGCCGCAGCGCGGTTCGCGCCGCCGAGGACCTTCGACCGGCGACGGCGGGAGCTCGCCATCGCGCGGCGGTGCGCGTCCTGTTGAACCGTCACCTGCACCACACCTGGACGGCCGCGCGGCTGACCAGACGTCCCGTTGTCGTCGAGGCGGGTATCGCTGCGGCGGCGCGGGACCAGCGCTCGTTCGACGACCTGCTCGAGCTCGGCCTCGGTGACGGCCGGCTCACACCTCGCCTCGTCGGCTCGCTGGCCACCGCCTTGGTCCGCAACCGGCTGACGCCGAAGACAAGGAACTGACATGGAGATTCTCGCGGTTCGAGGGGCGCTGCCTCCCCACCGGCACACCCAGGCCGAGATCACCGACGCGTTCTCCAACGTGATCGCCCGCGGAAGCCTCGACGAGCAAGCGCTGCGCCGCCTGCACGCCAACGCCGGCGTCCAATACCGCAGCTTGGTGCTGCCCCTCACGGCCTACGGCGAACTGGAGGACTTCGGTCAAACCAACGACCTGTTCATCGAGCACGCCGTGAAGCTCGGCGCTCAGGCCCTCGAGGACGCGATCAAGTCGGCCGGCCTGACACCCAGTGACGTCGACGAGATCATCTGCGCCACCGTCACCGGGGTGGCGGTGCCATCGCTGGACGCCCGGATCGCCGCCGTCGTCGGGTTGCGTCCCGACGTGCGGCGGATCCCCATGGTGGGGCTGGGCTGTGTCGCCGGCGCGGCCGGCGTGGCTCGCTTGCACGACTATCTGCTGGGCCGCCCCGAGGACGTAGCCGCGCTGGTCACCGTCGAGTGCTGCACGTTGACCGTCCAACGAGACGACACCTCGGTTCCCAACATGATTGCCAGCGGACTGTTCGGTGACGGCGCGGCCGCCGTCGTCGCGCGCGGCGGCTCCGGTCACGGTGGATCCGTGGAGGTGCTGGACAGCCGTAGCCGGCTCTATCCCGACTCCGAGCGCATCATGGGTTTCGACGTCAGCCACCTGGGCCTGCGGATCGTGCTCGATGCCCAGGTGCCAGCCATCGTCGACCGCTACATCGGCGAGGACGTCGACGCGTTCCTGGCCGACCACGATCTGACTCGCGGCGACATCGGCTGGTGGATCTGCCACCCTGGCGGACCAAAGGTGATCAACGCGTTGCGCGATACGCTCGGCCTGACCGACCACGATCTGGCCCTCACCCGGGAGTCGTTGGCTCAGATCGGCAACCTGTCCTCGGCCTCGGTTCTGCACGTGCTGGCCGACACCCTGCGGGAGCGGCCGCCGCAGCCAGGTACTCACGGACTGCTGATGGCGTTAGGCCCCGGCTTCTGCTCGGAGCTGGTGCTCCTGCGCGCCGGCGACCCGGAAGCCCGGTCGTGACCGAGCTCAGCGTTTTCGTCGTCGTCGTCGCGCTGGTCGTGCTGGAGCGGCTCGCCGAGTTGATCGTCTCCAAACGCAACGCCGCTTGCAGCTTCGCCCGCGGTGGTCACGAGACCGGGCAGGGGCATTACCCGGCCATGGTGGCCCTGCACACCGGATTCCTGGTCGCCATGCTGGTCGAGGCGTTGGTTCGTCGACCGGAGGTGCCGTCGGCGCTGGCTTGGTCGATGCTCGCACTCGTCGCCGTCGCGCAAGCGCTGCGTTGGTGGTGCATCGCCACGCTCGGGCCCCAGTGGAACACCCGGGTGATCGTCGTGCCCGATCTTGCGCCGATCCGAACCGGCCCCTACCGGTTCCTCGCGCACCCCAACTACGTCGCCGTCGTCGTCGAGGGCATTGCACTGCCGCTGATCCACGCCTGCTGGATCACCGCGGCCGGCTTCACGATCCTCAACGCTGCGTTGCTTCGGGTGCGCCTGCGCGTCGAGAATGACGCCCTCGCGACGCTTCAGCGGGCGAGACTCGCCGATGCGTGACCTGCTGGTCGCCGGTGGCGGCCCGATCGGCCTGGCCACTGCGTTATACGCAGCACGCGAGGGCCTCGACGTGGGCGTCCGAGAGCCGCGTGCCGGAGTGATCGACAAGGCCTGCGGCGAAGGGCTGATGCCCGCGGCAGTCGCAGCCCTGCGCGACCTGGGTGTGCGGCTCGACGGTCACCTGCTCACCGGCATCCGATACCTCGACGGCGATCGGTCCGCCGAGGCGGCCTTCCGTCACGGCGACGGCCTCGGTGTGAGGCGAACCGCCCTTCACGCCGCGCTCCGCGACCGCGCGGCGGAGGCCGGGATCACGACAGACCACCGGCCGGTGCGCGAGGTGACCGACCACGGCGACCACCTGATGGTTGACGGCGAACGCACCAGATACCTGGTCGCCGCCGACGGGCTGCATTCACCCGTGCGTCGTCTGCTAGGTCTTGGGGGCCCACCGGCGCGCAGGCAGCGTTACGGGCTTCGCTGCCATGTCGACATCGAGCCATGGACGTCCTTGGTCGAGGTGCACTGGTCCGACGTCGGCGAGGCGTACGTGACGCCCGTGGCCGATGACCGGGTTGGCGTGGCCGTGCTCAGTGCCGAACGCCGCCCACTCGAGCACCTCTTGGCCGAGTTCCCACAACTGACTGAGCGCCTCGGCGCGCGGATGCGCTCGCGCGTGCGCGGCGCCGGTCCGCTGCACCAACGGTCACGCAGCCGCGTCGCCGGACGGGTGCTCCTCGTCGGGGACGCCGCCGGTTACATCGACGCGCTGACCGGAGAAGGGATCGGGCTGGGAATGGCCCAGGCACAGGCAGCCGTGGCCGCTGTCGTTGACGCTCAGCCCGCGCGCTACGCGGCGCAGTGGCGCCGGCTCGTCTGGCGACACGACCTGTTGACCGCGACCTTGGTCGCGGCGACCAGCCAGCCGTTTGTACGTCGGCGAATCGTCGGCGCCGCCGCGGCTCTGCCCGCCGTCTTCGATGCCGCCGTTGACCAGCTCGCGAAGCCCGCATGACAGCGTTGCCCCGTGGGAGGCCCACGGTCGAATACGTCGTCCTTCTTGACGAGGACGGCTGTTCGATTGGTGTCGCGCCGAAGGACCAGGTGCACCATCAAGACACTCCACTGCACCTGGCGTTCTCCTGCTACGTGTTCGATCACGGCGGCCAACTGCTGCTGACCCGGCGCGCCTTGAGCAAGAAAACTTGGCCCGGCGCGTGGACCAACACCTGCTGCGGCCACCCGCTGCCGGGCGAGTCGGTCGCCGACAGCGTCCGACGACGAGGCCGCCAAGAACTCGGAATCGACCTGACCGGCCTCCGCCTGCTGATCCCCGACTTCCGCTACCGAGCGGTCATGGACGACGGCACCGTAGAGAACGAGATGTGCCCGGTGTACTCGGCGACGTGTGTGGATGCGTCGACGCTGGCACCGGATCCGACCGAGGTTGACGCCGTCGAGTGGGTTGACTGGAGGAGCTTTCGCGCCGCCGTCCTCACCGGTCGTCGCCAAGTCAGCCCGTGGTGCGTCGAGCAACTCAAAGTGCTCTCAGAGGATCCCCGATGATCCCGGCCCCTCTGCCGGACCTTCGCGGTACCTTCAAGCGGGCCCAATACTGTTGTCGCCCATCGTTATTAGCACTTCGTGCATATTCGACATTATCCATGAAAAAGTTCTCCGTTTTCATCAGATGAATCACGACTGGTTTTACTCTGCGCCGTCTAAGGTCTCGTCCTCTGGCGATGAAAAACGTCTCTAGATCTAGACAGCAGCTTTAGAGACCACGCTGTAACAGCAGCCGGCATCTGATACCGAGGCGTGTCCGACACGCCACACGACGAACGTCCACAAGTTGATGCGCGTACCTGCACCTATATGGTAATGAATCAATGATTCACTGGATGAGACCGATCGCGTACCCACAAGTGTGGTCCACCCACGACACGATCGTGTGCCACGAACACGATATGTGACTCAACGGCAAGGCGTTTCGGATCGATCCACAGCGACCTGCGATCAAGCTCGTGGGCGCCGCCAAGGCCGACGTGGCGCTGTCGCACCGTCGGCACCAATGGCTCATCACACACCGCGGACGCGACGCGACACGGCAAGCAGTCCGCGATGCCCAAAATCGTCTAAGACTGGAACCGTTGGAGGCTACTCGAAGCCATCGAATACCGCTGCCAAGAACTCGAGCCCAACTCCGCCGAGCGTGGCCTCGGCACAAGCTGTTTCAACGCCGGCGCGTATCCCGACATCTAATGCTCGCCGCCGTCCTCACCAACCCAAGCTGGCGCAGGAATCTGATCCACGGGCCCCGAAACAAACTCGGCGCAACGCTCTACGTCAGGGCCGCGCAGAAACGCCCAGAGCCGCCCGATTAGAGAGTCGAGCCCGCCCACGTCTTGATCGGCGCCCGCGTGAGCGCGGCGCGCCGGCGGCGGCGACGACCTCGCCCGGGCGGTGCCGAGCGCACGACGAGCATGCCCGCTCGCAACGCCACATTCCACGCCGTCTAGGCCGTTGCCCTGCGTTTCGTTCACAAATCCGTTCACAATACGCACTTAGCAACTGCTGCCCGCTCGTGGGGAGATCTTCATGCGGCGTAACACCCAACCGGGTGCGATGTGTCTGCGGTAGGCGCTTGTCCCTTGCTTGAAGCTGCTTGTCCAACAAGACAGCCTGTGCCGCAGCGCTACTAATGGATAATCTCTATTACCCATGACAATGGTCTCCGTTTTCATCAGATGAATCACGACTCGTTTTACCCTGCGCCGTCTATGGTCTCGTCCTCTGGCGATGAAAATGGCGCCTGCGCAGCAGCTTTAGCGACTAGCGCAGTCACAGCAGCCGGCATCTGATACCGGGCGTGGCTGACACGCCACGCGAACGTCCCCAAGTTGATGCGCGTACCTGCACGTACGACAAATCCTAAAGCGCCTCAATCGGGTTCAGTAGTTCGCGGTCGACTGAACATAGCCACGAGTCCTAAGTCGGCGGCCAACAGAACCTACCGCACAGCGGGACAAGTCCGTGCCTATGCTGTGCCTGCTCAAGGTTGATCGCTGGGCGCCACAGCAAACGCTGACCTCAGGCAACCGGCTCGCCGGCTGATGGAACTCCTAAGTGGGCCGCTCAGTCGGGCGGCTCATCGGCTGTGCCGATCGGCGGCGTTTGCGCACGATCGCTCGGCCTTCCGGCCCCGCCTTCAGCCTCTTGCTCATCGGCGACCTTTTCCTCGAGATTGTTGACCATATCCGCCAGATCCTCGTCACGGCTCATCTGTGCTGAGTCGTCCCTTCGAGAAACCGACTCCGGTCGTTCGGCGGGTTCCGTCACGCCGCTCCTGGCGATAGGTCTGTGCTAAGCCTCATGCTCCAGCGATCTCCCAGGTCTCGCATCGTTGCCATCCACTGTGGGCATGCCCGGGCAACACCTCGAAGGCGACGTACGCGAGATTGTGAGTAGGCAACCACGGACAGCGCGACAGCAAAGGCATGGAGCTGGTTTCCAACTCGTGTACTGAATAATGAACAGCATAGACAACGTGCGTTACTGGCGTCATGTGTGGTCTGGTGAAGGTGTCGACAGCGCCGGGTTCACTCCCGACGGAATTACCCGGATCCGATCCGCGCCGCCGTCGTGCTCGACGAGCGCGTCCCGCAGGCGCGCGGTCGCGGCCCTAGTGTCGGGCGGGCAATGGCCCTGTCTGCCAGCATGTTCGCGGCGTTTCGGGCTCCGCGATCTGCGGCCGCCAGCACGGCCGCCGGGGGTTGCTGCAGCTGGATCGACACCCGCCGGCGGCGGCGGCCACGCCGAGCAGCAGCCCCGCGATGAGTCCCAAACTGGATGTGGTCATCGAAACCTCCGAAACTTTTGGCGCCGCAGCAAGACTTCGGCGGCGCGGGGTTGAATGCATGGGTGGAGCATGGTCACAGCGATAAATAACGACGACGCTGCAGCGGCAGGCGTGCGCGGGTCCGGCGATAGAGGCGCCGCGCTGCGCGAAATCGCGCTTGTGCAGCACCACTGCGGCTGCGCCGGATGAGCACTTCGATCGGCTCACTCGGTGCGACCTGTCGCCGTGCCCCAAATCGCCGGTCGATACTGGCCAGGGCGGCCGCAAATTCGTTGGCGTCGCCGCCGGCGTCGGGGTGCAACGACCACGCCGCGGCGCGCCGGGCGCTGGCCCGGTCAGGGAAACCGTCCCAGCACGCGTCGGTCATGGTCATGGTGCGCCCCCGCCGATAGGTGCGCCCCCGCCGATATCGGGCAAGGCACCGGATTCGGCGGCGGTGGGCGCGACGACATCTTCCACGGTGACATTGACGGTGCCGCCGATGACGCCGGCGACAACGTTGCGGATCTGCGCTGCGGTCTCGCGGACAGCCGTACCGAAGAACAGCGTCACGTGCACCTCGGTGACGCCGTCCTCGATGCGGATGCCGGCTACTCGGCGCCCGCGAAGATAGGTGCCGACCTCGCCGAACATGCCCGCGTGTAGCCCGGCCACGCCGGGCACATCTATGTCAGTGACCACGTCGTGCGCAGCACCCTGGCGGTGACGCTGCGGGAGCGATACCTGTGCAAGCCCACCGCCATTGAGCTCGACACCGACGACGGCGCGCTGCGGGCCGTGCATATCGAGATCACCGGCAGCTACGGCACCGAACTACACCAACTCGCCGACCGCATCCGCGCCACCACCGCCGACACCATCACCGAACTCCTCGGCACCCCCAACACCAAACGCGGCCCCATAAACATCACCATCACCAACATCGTCACCGGCGACCCCCTGCACACCTGAACGGGGCTAACCGCGAACCCTTCCGCATGCCCGGCGAACACCGGCGGCCGACGCTGTCGTGGCCACGCAACATCCCGATCGAGGTGAGCCGGCCGACGTCGTCGCGGTGGTGAACGATTACGGCAAGTGGCTTGCGAAGAGCGATGTGCCGAAGCTGTTCATCAACAGCCACCCCGGCGCGCTGGTGCGGGGTCGGCTTCGCGATTTCGTCCGCAGCTGGCCGAACCAGACCGAAGCACAGTCCCCGGAGTGCATTTCATCCAGGAGGCGCCCAGATGAGATCGGCGCGGCAGCGGCGCAGTTCGTGCGGCGACTGCGCTCAAACAGCTACGTGGCAATGAGCCTGCTCGTCATGATCAACCCGCGCTACTCGCCCTGGCCCGTCGACGCGTCAACGTCCTGCACGCCATCTGCGCTCCCGCCAGCCCCTACCACCTGATCGGCACCACCAACGCTTGACGGACGATTAGCGAGCATCCTGAAGGTCGGTGAGAGTGGAACACCTGGATCTGCCACTCGACGAAGGCGGCAATAGGGAACGAAGACCCCCAGTCCGTGGATTGTTGGTCGACGGTCGGCGTGCGACCTAGGGCGTGTCTGACAAAGATTTCGGGTGTGGTGGTTGACGCTGGTGAGATGTCGCGGTTTCAGTTGCTTTCTGATGCTCAGTGGTCATTGATCGCCGATTTGTTACCGGCCCGGACGGGTAAGCAGGGCAGGCCTTTTCGTGATGCCCGCCAGGTCGTCGAAGGCATTATTTACCGGTATCGGTGTGGGATCGCGTGGCGTGATGTGCCTGCGGTGTTTGGTCCATGGCAGACGATCTGGACCTGGCATCGGCGCATGAGCGCCGACGGCACCTGGGATGTGGTGCTGGCGCGGCTGCTGTCGGCCGCGGAGGCCGCCGGGGTCATCGATTGGGCCGTGGCCGTGGATTCGACGATCGCCCGCGCGCATCAGCACGCCACGAACGTCACCCGCCACACAGGGGGCTGGGTCGAATTACACAAATCCGCGCATCGAGCCGCCTGACCACGGCATTGGCCGCTCCCGCGGCGGGCTAACCACCAAGATTCACCACCTAGTCGACGGGGCGGGCCGACCGCTGGTCGTGTTGGTCTCGGCCGGCCAGGCCAACGATGCGCCGGTCTTCGAACACCTGATGGCCCACCTGCGCGTCAAACGGCCCGGCTCGGGTCGAGCCCGGACTCGACCCGATCGCGTGCGTGCTGACAAGGCCTACTCCAGTCGGGCCATCCGCACCGAACTGCGGCGACGCGGTATCACCACGGTCATCCCCGAACCGTCAGATCAGATAGCGCACCGTAAACGACGCGGCCCCCGCGGAGGGCGCCCACCGGCCTTCGACGCCGCCGATTACAAGTGGCGCAACGTGATCGAGCGCGGATTCAACTCCGTCAAGCAATGGCGCGGCCTGGCCACCCGCTACGACAAACTCGCCATCACCTACCGCGCCGCCGTCGTCCTGCGCGCCATCACCATCTGGACAGCCCATTTATCAGACACGCCCTAGCTGCCTACAGCGTCGCTAGGATGCCCTTCATGGTCTCGATCTCCTTCTGCTGCGAGGTGACGATGGACCGCGCTAGTTCGAGAGCAGCGGGATACTGACCGTCCTTTATTTCATTCTGCGCCATGGTGATTGCGCCTTCGTGATGCGTAATCATCTGGGTGAGGAACAGCTTGCTGGCTTCGACGCCCTGAGCGTTTTGCAACGCCGCCATGTCCTGCTCGGACATCATGCCCGACACACCGGGCGTTCCCGACATACTCGGCATGCCCGGGGTAGTCGGCATATCGCCATGGCCGGGCATGCCCGATGGCATCGGCATCTGCGGGCTGCCCCATTGGGTGAGCCACCCCTGCATCTGCTCGATCTCGGGCCCCTGTGCCGCCTTGATCTGATTGGCCAACTCGATTACGCGGGGATCGATACCCTGCTTGGACAACAGCATGTCGCTCATCTCGATAGCCTGCTGGTGGTGGGGAATCATGTGCTGGGTGAACATGACGTCCGCCTGGTTGTGCGCCTCCGCGGTCGGGGTGGTGGCCTGGGCTGTTGGGGTTGCCGCCGTAGTCGTCTGTCCGGCCGGCTGCTCGCCGCCGGAGCTGTTACTACAGCCCGCCGCTACGACGAGCGCCGCCAGGGCCGCCGCGCCTGTTAGAAGTGTTCGCGTCCACATCGCTAAGTCGTCCTCCTCGTCGTCGCCCATGCACGCGGGTGCCCCGCGCGGTGAGCAACTCCGAGCCTCCCGACCGCCGGTATGGAGCGGCTAGTCATTCAATGAAGATTCGATAAAGCCGCGACGATTGACGCTCGCGGACGCCTGCTCCCGGCGCCTCGAGCCACGTCGCTTCTTGCCTCGATTAGTAGATTTCTCCTTCTCGCTCGAGGCGCGCAATGCACACTCCTGTCCCGCCAAAGGCCCGTCCAGGACTTTCCCTGGCGTCGGGCCCCGCCGCCTGTCGATTCTCAAACTGCGTGTCACATCGCCGTCTCCCGAACGGCGCTGACGCAGCGTTCTCACGTGATGTCGACATCGATTTGTCTCACCTTGGTGTCCAACTTCAAACGGCAGGTCCGCCTCCAGTGGCGGGGCGAAGCTCCCGGAGCAAGTGCCATGGAAGAGCCCGACGGCTTCCAGCACTGTGACGTTCGGATCTTGGTGCGTTGCCGCCCCTTTTATTTGGTGAATGAGGCTGGCAGGTTGCGTGACCCGCGAATGGCGGGGGTGTCGTGCCAAGTGGGAATGCCGGTCACGATGCATGACGCGCACAGCGTTCAACTCGCGTTGGCAGCACCAACTGTCACAATGCTTTTCGGCATCTCTCCGTGTCCGGTCTCAGTACAGTTGGCAGGTTTCGCAATGAATCTGGCATCTGACGGATTGACCGTAGATTCTCAGTGAAGTCGGTGCGCGTACCAAGGCGGAGCTGTAGTGAACGGCCACTAGAACACGTTCCAGTTCGGCTGCTAGCCTGAGCCCGGGTTATCGGAAGGACCGCCACAGATGGCAGCATCCACAGGCACACTGGACGTCCCGTCGCCGAGCTCATCGCCTTGGCCAACAACGCCGCGTTGAGTCCGTCGACCGGCCGCGCTGCCGCACCGGGTGGACAGCTTCATCAACGTCGTCGGATGCGGCACCGCACCGTCCAACCCGATCCGGCAGAACCGCCGCCAGGTGATCGAATCGCTGACCTCCCGACACAACGACTCGTAACCCAGCCGGTACCGAAACTTCAGAAACATCAACGGTTGGGACAGGCCAGCACATCTTCTACATGAGTAGAACGTGGGATGGTGCGACCGGGACGGCCGGTTCCCGCTTATCAACCTGCAGAAATGCCTTCAGTCGGCGGGCCGTCTATAATTTTGGTGGCGATGGATCTCCGCCGAGGTGCTCCTTTGGGGGTGCCTGAACCGCCTCGCTGGAGGCTGATGGACCCTTTCCCGATACGGGAAGGAGTCTGCCGGGTGGCCGATCACACCGATCCCATCTCCGCCCCGCCGCTGGATCCTGACATTGTTGAGCCTGCTCCTCGGGCGCTGCGTGTGCGTCCTTGGGCGATCGCCGCCGCCGCCGGCGTGGTGATGATTCATGGGGTCTCGCGGGACATGCAGCTTAATCGTGGGTGTCGGATTCTGCGGCGACTACACCACGTTCAGCACCGCCGCGTCGAAACGATCCGACTGATTCAACGCCGCCGCTATTGGGCCGGGATGGCTAATGCGGTCGGCACCCTGTTGGTCACCGTCACCGCCGCAGCGGCGGGTCTGGCGGTGGCCGGGCTGTGAGGAGGACCCGATGACCAGGGATCGGAAGTACCCGTCGGTGGAACAGATGCTGGCCGATGCGCGGAGGCCGCAGCGCATTGAGGGACCCACCGCGGCACTTCGCCCGACCAGCCATGTGGTGGTCGGGTTCGACCGGTGTCCGGCCAGCCATCACGCCTTGCGCTTCGCGATCGAGCTGGCGGCACCGCTGAACGCGTATCTGCATGTCGCGCACATCATCGACCTCCAAGACTTCCCGGTTGATCCCGACGGCGACGATTGGGAACAGTGTTTCGCCGACACGCTGGATCAGGAACGCGCCACGGCCTGCGATCTGCTGTCCGCGCTGCCCGGCAACTGGACCTATTCCGCGCACCGCGGGGACCCGGCGCACGTGCTGGCCGCACTCGCCGACACTCATGACGCCGTGATGATCATTCTCGGCACCGCACGCGGCGGCCTGATGTCGGCGATCGACCGGGTCCTGGGCGCATCGGTGTCGGCGCGTCTGATCCGCCACGCCCACCGTCCCGTCGTCCTGGTCCCCGACACCGCCGTACCGACGAAACTGAAGACGCTCGAACAAGCTCTCGCCGCCGCCATGGCGAACCGCACCGGCTCACCGAACCAACGACACCTGGCGCCGGCCAACATGGGTGACACCGTTAGAGATAACGCTTTCACCCATGTTGAAAACTCAGCCCCGAAAGCACTTGGGTGACACTCCTAGACATCCCTTAACCCGTTAACAGTTCGGCATCCACGTGCAGATCGACTGCACGATCCTCATCGTCACACACAACATCAAACATCGCGGTGCCGGACAACATGGGCATGCTGTTTTGGCGCAAGCTGGTGATGTTCGGGCCGCGGGAGGTGCTGCTGTCTAGCGATCAGCCGGTTGTCAAGCAGTTCCGCAACGGTCGCCCATCGGTCCGATCGGCATGTCCGAGGAGAAGGGCGACGCGCAAATGGCCCAGGAGCAGGCGATTGTCGAGGCTGGGCAGAACGACGGGCGTCGGGGAAATCCATGGTGTGCCACCGCAGATTCAGCCCACGCCGGGCCTGCCGCGGCAGAAGGCCGTCAAGCGTCACCGGGCCCGGGTGCACGAGATCATGCACACCCTGCCGGAGAGCGCGCTGGAAGCCATCCGCGCCGACCTCGAGGGCACGTCCAAGTATCGCGGCCGCGACGTTGCCTGACGTGTCGCCATCGGCGTCGTGATCGATGCCGACTTTCCGCTACCCATTTAGCGACGACATTGGCTACGACGGAGCGCCACCCTGACCGTTCACTAAGGGTGGGGCGTTAACGCCTTGTTGTGTAGGCGATGTGGTGATGTGGCCGGTGACAGCTGAAACGATTGGTGATTCCTCATGCCGCGGCGCCGTGAGCCCCGCCGGTGTTCCCTCATTGGCAGTTGCCAAGTGATGTGCCACTGGTTGTTCCCTCCCGGCCTCGTTGGTGCTCGTATGATGTCGATCGCTGTGGGTCGCGGTCCGCGGCCGAAGCTCGCCGTCGTGCGCAACCCAGTTGAGTTTGAAGTTCATCGTGAATGCGCCACCGTCGACGGACTCGTCGATCTCGAGTTCTCGCTCGATTTTGTACGGGACAGCGATAGTGCCGTCTCCATAGGGAATGCATTTTTCCCATTCCAGCTGCGTGGCTAGGCGGCGCGGCTCGACCGCTACCTCAAGACGAGTCATGGTCTGGTGATGTTCGTGGATCTTGACATGCGACATGGTCGTGCTCCCTTCGGGTCAGTCGCGGGTGAGTCTGCGGTGCGTCACCGCGTGGGGGCGGGCGGCATCGGGGCCCAGCCTGGCGATCTTGTTCTGTTCGTAGCCGGCGAAGTTGCCTTCGAACCAATACCACTGCGCGGGATCGGTTTCGGTGCCTTCCCAGGCGAGGATGTGGGTGGCGACGCGGTCGAGGAACCAGCGGTCGTGGGCGGTGACGACCACGCAGCCGGGGAACTCGCCGATCGCGTTCTCCAGCGACGCAAGGGTTTCGGTGTCCAGGTCGTTGGTCGGCTCGTCGAGCAGCAGCACGTTGCCGCCCTGCTTCAACGTGAGCGCGAGGTTGAGCCGGTTGCGTTGCCCGCCGGAGAACAGGCGCGCCGGTTTCTGCTGGTCGGTGCCCTTGAAGCCGAACGCGGCCACATACGCGCGTGACGGCATCTCCACCGACCCGATATGCAGCACGTCGTCGCCGCCGGAGACGACTTCCCAGGCGGTGCGGTCGGGGTCGATGTTGGCGCGGTTCTGGTCGACGTAGGCGATCCGCACGGTCTCGCCGATCCTGATCACGCCCCCATCGGGCGCCTCGCTGCCGGTGAGCATTTGGAACAGAGTGGTCTTGCCGACTCCGTTGGGACCGATGACGCCGACGATTCCGTTGCGCGGCAACGAGAACGACAGATCGGCGAACAGTTCGCGATCACCGTACGCCTTGCTCAGGTGTTGGGCCTCGATGACCAGATTGCCCAGCCGCGGCCCCGGTGGAACGTGGATCTCGTCGAAGTCGAGGCGGCGGGTCTTGGCCGCGGCCGCCGCCATCTCTTCGTAACGGCGCAGCCGCGCGCTGCTTTTGGCCTGCCGGGCCATCGCCGGAGCACGCACCCATTCCAGTTCGGTCTGCAGCTGGCGCAGTCGCTTGGCGTCCTTGCGGCCCTCCACCTGTAGCCGGGCGGCCTTGGTATCCAGATAGGTGGTGTAGTTGCCTTGATATGGGTAGGCGTGGCCGCGGTCGAGTTCGAGGATCCATTGCGCGACGTTGTCGAGGAAGTAGCGGTCGTGGGTGACCGCGACGACGGTGCCCGGATAGGCGGCCAGATGGGCTTCGAGCCATTGCACGCTTTCGGCGTCGAGATGGTTGGTGGGCTCGTCGAGCAGCAGCAGGTCCGGGCGTGCTAACAGCAACCGGCACAACGCGACCCGGCGGCGTTCTCCGCCGGAGAGACCTTCAACGTCGGCGTCGGGCGGCGGGCAGCGCAGCGCGTCCATGGCCTGCTCGAGACGGGCGTCGAGATCCCAGGCGTTGCGGTGGTCCAATTGCTCCTGCAGCGCACCCATTTCGGCCATCAGCGCGTCGCTGTAGTCGTCGGCGAGGCGGGTGGTGATATCGGTGTAGCGGGCCAGCAGCGCCTCGGTATCGGCCACACCGGCGCGGACATTGCCGAGCACGTTGTGACTCTCGTCGAGGACGGGCTCCTGCGCCAACAGCCCCACGGAGATGTCTGGCGCTGACCGTGCGTCCCCGTTCGACGGCTGCTCGAACCCGGCCATCACCCGCAGCAGAGTTGATTTTCCTGCACCGTTGGGGCCGACGACGCCGATCTTGGCGCCGGGCAGGAACGACAGGGTGACATCGTCGAGAAACACCTTGTCGCCCCGCACGACTCGGGCCCGGTTCAGCTGATAGATCCACTGCACGCCGGTCTCCTCCACGGATCATCGTCCGTAGGGACCATTGGCGGTCGCCCAGCCGTTGGGGCCGCAATTTGGTGGCGAGTCCCACCGCCAGCTCTGTTTCGAGCGTAGCGTGCCGACGCGCCACGCTGCTACTCGCTGCTACTGTGGAATCAGTCACGACAAGCCGTTTCGTGGCCTGGCGATGAGGCTCGCCACCGTTCGCGCCGTCGGCGCTGATGGCTTCTACCCGTAACGCCCGTTGTTCGCAGACGCATGTCTGCGACGAAGCGAGGGAGGAGCTATGGATACCCGTAAATCCCCGTATCTCGAAGTGATCAGGGACGCTGAACGCATCGTCTACCGGGAGAAATGGCGGACATGCGAGGAACGCGCCGCCGAGCAGTTGGCCGACACCTCGTCGCTGCGCTGGACGCGACTATTTCCCGAGAGCCCGGTGATTCAGGTCGTGGCCATCGACGGCTTGGTGGTCGGCCGTGTCCGGCACAGCGGCGGCCGATGGATCGCGACCGGAACGGGCCAGCGGGCTCCGGTCGCGGACTGCGACACCTTCCGCGCCGCCCTCCTGGCCCTGGCATGCGAAACGCAGCCCTGGTGAATCGGGTGAGAGTGAGCGCTCGCAGTTAGTAGTCGTGGCGGGCCATGCGGGTGCCGCCGTCGCGGTCATCGCCGTCGACGGAGACCAGGGCGGGAACCATCTCGCTGGTCACCAACCCTTGCTCGCGGGTGAATTCGTCGATCACATCGAAAGATTCGGCGATGTTGTCGGGGGTGTCGACGATGATGGTGACCGTCGGGACTTGGCGGACTAGTTGAAATAGCTTGTCGCCGTGCGGTTCGTGATCGCCGTGAAATCCCCAGATTCCGCGCAGTACCGTAGCGCCGTGGGAGGACTTGCGCGCCCGGAGTTCCCGGACCAGCGCGCGGTGGATGGGTTGGCCGCCGTGGCGTGCGGCTTCTGAGGTATACACCATCAGCTTCTGCCAAATCGACAGGCCGTGTTCGTCGGTGCCGGGCAACGCGTGCGGTCGTTCCAGCAGCCGTCCGTCACGTTTGCAGACCCGTATGCGTTCAAGCGTGATCAGCGGGCGGCGGATCAGCCCACCGATCTCGGGAAGCACGCGGCCGATCCGCTCACCGCTGCCCACGGCGATGATCATCACCGGGACATCGGTGTTGCGGTCGAAGAACCGGGCGCGTTGCCGCTGTCCGTGGGCGGTGCCGTCGACACCGAGGAACACCGAGGCGCCGGCGAGCTCGCGTCGATACATCAGGTCGCATAGCGCGATGTAGGCCGGCACCCCGTAGACACGTTCCTTGCGGCCGACGTAGACGGTGAGCTTGGTGGCTTCGTGCAGCTCGTCGGACAGCTCGACGGGCCCGATGTCATCGGTGAGCAGCCGTGCGCGCTCCAAGGTGAGCAGTCCACGCGCCTTGATCGCCAGTACCGGGTCGAGCAGCTCGTCGATCTTGTTGCGGGTGTCCACCGCGATCACCGCCACGGGTGGGTCTTCGGACATGCTCAGCGTCTGGTCGGTGCGCAGATGGTGGCGCGGCCCGAAGCCGGCGATGCCGCGCAGCAAGATGCTGGAGGCGATTTGGTGTTCGCCGAACAGGTCGAGCATCGCCTCGGCGACGAATCGATCTCCGCTGCGTTGGCGTTCGCCGAAGTAGGTGGTCAATTTCAGGCAGTCTTCGTTCACAGGCGTACTCCAATCCATTGTCCTGCGCCGGCGGCGGCGACGCCGAGGGCGATGCTGGCGATGAGGTTGAGCGCCGCCAACCGGTGCTGGCGTTCCTCGGTGAGTCGATGCGTTTCGAGCATCCACGTTGAGAAGGTGGTGTAGGAGCCGACGGCGGCGGTGCCCGCCAGCAGCACGGCCGTGGGCGGCAATCCCAACCCGGTGAGGACACCGAGAATCGCTGCGCCGGTGAGGTTCACGGTGAGCACCTGCAGCCCTTGAATGAACGGCAATGGCAGATCCATCACCTGTCGCCTTGCTCCGGGCGCCACATGTTGCCCAGATAGCGGGCGTACTCGCCGCGGCGGCGAGCCAGATCGGGAAGAAACCCGCCGATCGGTGTGCGCAGCGTCAGATTCTTCAGCTCGTCCCAGCGCACCCAGCCCGGCGCTCGGCCGGGCTCCCCGGTCAACGAGGCCGACGTATCGAACTCGTCGGCGACGAACACCAGCTCGACCACCCGCCGTCGCGACACCGGATCGTTGACTTCCAGCACCAACGCGAGCCGGCTCGGATGAACGTCGAGACCGGTCTCCTCGCGGATCTCCCGCCGTGCGCACGACCCCCATGCTCTCGTGCTGGCGCGGCGTGCCTCCCGGCAGCACCCAGTCGCCGTACTCAGGGCGCTGCAACAACAGAATTGCATCACCGCGGACAACGGCTACCGCACAACGCAATTCGACCGGCAACTCGTCGTCGGGTTTCATCTCGCACCGCCGTCACACGATGTGTTTCCGATTACTAAGGCATGCCTCACCTGCGACTCCTTCGTTCGCAGGGGCCATCAGCCTGGCAGGCGGTTCGGAAACTAGGTTCCGGGCGGGCTCCATCGCCGCCGCAAGTGTAGCCAACGAAAATCGAGTTTGGTCATGCCGACCGCGGTCGCTGCAGCCGACCGGTGGTGGCGAGCCGATGAAAACCCAGTTCCGACAGGTTGACGACCACCATGTTGTTGTCGATGGGATCACCGTTGCGGCCCAGCCCGTCGATGACCGTCCGATACCCGTCGCCTTCCAGGAGCGAGCGGTAGCGGTGGTGAAAGTGCCCGTGCCATATCCGGGCGGGCCGAACCGCGTCCACGATGGACCGCAGGAGCACTCGATGCTGCTCGGAGCGTTGCAGTTCATCGGCGGGACACCCGAACCGGTCGAACGTCGCACCGGGCACCTCGATCCCGGCGGGACAGTCGTGACAGAACATCACGTCGGCGCGCCCGGCTGTGACGATGTCGCGCGCTTGGGCGACCGTGATGGTCTCCTGCGGCCACCATGACTTGCCGGGCGTTCGCAGGAATCGGTCGATGGAGTAGGCCCCGCCGACCGCCAAACATCGTGTGGTGCCCCACCGCCAGCGAAAACCCCGCGGCAGGTGGACAATACGCTCGCGAAGATGGCGCAGGCCATCGGCGGCAACCGGTTGAGCCAGCAACCTGTCGAAGTTTTCGTGATTACCGTCCACGAAGCCCAACACCATGCCGTGGCGGCGCAACGCATTATCGAGGGCGTCCATGTAGGTGTCGGTGAAGTTGTAGCCGAAGTCGCCCAGATGCAGCAGCACCGTCGCATCACGTTTGTCGGCATGCTCGATGGCCGCCACGCCGTAGTCGGTGTCGGCGTGCCAGTCGCCGGCGATCGCGGTGCGAGTCGGCGGGGCAAGGAAGGGACGTACTGAGGAACGCCACATCGGTGCGGCGAACGGAGAGACGCGGGATGGTGTGTTGACCATGATCGGCTCCTGGGTCCGGGCCGAGGCGGTGCGCGACTGCGACGCGCAGCACCGTCGGCGCTGATTATTTCCCAGGGACCGTTGGCAATCGCCGGTGAATCCGTTGACTGCGGGCGCGAGCCCCACCGCGTGTTTCGACTCCAGGTTACTTGCCGGTTTTGCGGCGGGTCAATCGAGTGACGCTGGCCGACCAGGCGGCTACCCTGGTGTCGCGGCGATGGATCTCCGCCGGGGTCGGTGATCACCCACCCGAACCGCCCGCCGTGGCTGATGGCTCCTGTTGAACGGTGTGACGAGGAGTGCTGCGGTGGCTTTGGTTGTCGGTTATGACGGCCATGCGGCGAGCCGGGCTGCGCTGCTATTCGCCGCTCAGCTCGCCGGCGCGTTGAATGTTCGCCGCTGCATGTCGTGCACGTCACCGAGTGTCCGACAGCACCCTGGGGGCCGAGCCGCCGACATCAGCCGACGATCGACGGCATCTGCAGGCCGAGCAGCGGCCCGTGCGGGCCGTGCTGGAATCCACGGTCCTCGGCCTGGTGCAGGCCATCGGCGACATGGGCTCCACCGTCGTCGCGGGCCTGCTGTGGTCGCTGCTGTCGCCGGCCATCGCATTCGGTTATGTCGCAGCCTGGATGCTGCTGTCAGTCAGCACCTCAACAATGCTGCGTTCCCGCCGAACGCAACCGGAAAAGCGAAATGACTGCAGGTCGGCACAATAATGCCCGCGCTGCGAGAGCCGCGGTTTCGGCGAGCTCGGCCGCCACGGAAGTCGCCGGCCGTGGCGAGCTAACGGCGCCAGCGGGTACGATCGGCGTAGGCGATGAAGCTCGCCTTAAACTGCCGCACCGGCTGATGGCTTCTACCACGTGAACGAGTCACGGTAGAAGGCAGGTCAGCGGCACATAGCGCGCTTCGACAGCATCCTGTTCACCCATCCCCGCCCGGGCGGCGTCGATGACCTGATCCCGCCCGACTGCTTCGGCGATCTGCACCTCGACCAGATCGTGCGCGCGATCGTCGCCGGCAAAGAAAACCTCGAAGCGTTCTTCTCCGCACCGCTGCGCGACGTGGACGCCGTCGCCTACCGCCACGAGGTGTTCCGCGACCTCGAACACGATAAGGCGCGCCAGCCGATCGAATCGTTCGTCAAGGGCTTGCGCACCATGCACAGCCATCTGCATCAAGCCCGCACGATTTGGCATCGGTTGCAAAAGCAGGGCTGGTTCGCCCATGCGGTTCGTGCGTATTGCCGCACCGTGACGTCGCTGCGAACGGATCTGCGCTTGACCGACGTGTCGTCGCGCGGCCTGCGGGACTTCGCCGACTACCTCGCCGCCTACGTCGATGGCGACAGTTTCAAGGCCCTCGTCGCCGAAACCGACTCTGTGCAAGCCGAATTCGACAAGATCCGCTACACCGTGCACATCGAGGGACTCAAGGTGCACGTCGAAAAGTACGACGGCCAAACCGACTACAGCGCCGACGTGGCAGCCGTCTTCGACCGATTCCGCCGCGACGCCGGCCGCGACTACCACGTGAAGCTGAAGGACTACGCGGACATGAACCACGTCGAAGAGATGACCTTGGAGCGTGTCGCCAAGCTGTTCCCCGACAGCTTCGGGCGCCTCGACCGGTACTGTGCTCGGCACCGCGATTTCATGAACCCCACCATCGCGACCTTCGACCGCGAGATCGGCTTCTACCTGTCGTATCTGGCCTTCATCGACCGATTCCGGCCCCGAGGTTTGACGTTCAGCTACCCCGAGGTGAGTACCACCTTCGACGGCGTGTACGCCGAGGACGCCTTCGACCTCGCGCTGGCGGTCAAGCAGCTGCGCGACCAGCAGCCGATGGTGTGCAACGACTTCGGTCTCGGCGGGGCGCAGCGAATCTTCGTCGTCACCGGCCCGAACCAGGGCGGTAAGACCACCTTCGCCCGAACCGTCGGCCAAATCACGTATCTCGCGGCGCTGGGCTGCCCGGTGCCGGCCACCCGGGCCAAACTGATGATGCCTGACCACATCTTCACCCATTTCGAACGACAGGAAAGCCTGGCCACCCTGCACGGCAAGCTCGACAACGAACTGGTGCGCATCCACGACATCCTCTCCGACGCCACCGCCAACAGCGTCATCGTGATGAACGAGAGCTTCGCCTCCACCACCGTCGATGACGCCCTGATGATCGGCACCGAGGTGCTGCAGCGCATCATCGCGCGGCAGTGCGTCGCCGTCTACGTCACGTTCCTCGACGAACTGGCCAACTTCGACCCCGCATGCGTGAGCATGGTCGGCGAAGTGGCACACGACGATCCAACGCAGCGGACATTCCGATTCACCCGCAGGCCGGCCGACGGCATGGCCTACGCCGCGGCGCTGGCCGACAAGTACGGCCTCACCCGCGAGATGCTCGCAGAAAGGATCACACGATGAAAGTCCGACTTCTCGATCCCTACAGCGACATCAGCCTCGAACCGAGGACACCCCCGCGTCTGGCCGACATGGTCGAAGACGATCTGGAACTGCGAACCCTGTACAAGGCGATGGCCAACGGCGACCAATTCCTCTACGACGTGGCCAACAAGGTCATACCGCTCGGCGTCACCGACCCCGTCGTCATCGAATACCGCCAAGACGTGCTCTCCGATTGCATGGCCAATCAGCCGGTCGTGCAACAGATGTACGACATCGCCGTCGACGCCGTCGAGGCACGAAAGAAGGTGTTCTTGGGCGGAATGCTCTTCCGCGACCCCCAAGCCATCGTGCACAGTTCCGTACAGATCCTCGGGTTCCTCACCGAAAACCTCAAACAACTACGTGGCCTACGCGACCAGCACGCCGACCAGTTCGGCTCGGACGGGTTCGCCCAGTTTATGACCATGATCAGCGAAGAACTCTCCGACGACTACCTCGCCCAACTCGATGAGCATCTAGCCGAACTGATGATGCCACGCGGGGTCCTGCTGTCCGCCCAACTCGGACTCGGCAACAAAGGCCGCCGCTATCTGCTGCACCAGCCGCCACGGCGCAGCTGGTGGGAGAAGTTGACCGGAAACCACAACGGCGGCTACGGGTTTGAACTCGACCCCCGCGACCAAGCCGGCTGTCAGGCACTCAACGAACTGGCCGGACGCGCGCTCAACGACGTCGCCAACACCGTCACCCAATCCGCCGATCACGTCAAAGGGTTCTTTGAACGGCTGCGCACCGAGCTCTGTTTCTACCTGGGATGCGTCAATCTGCACGCCCGCCTCAGCAGATCCGGTGTGCCCATCTGCTTTCCCACCGCGACACCGATCGTTCCAGCCGAGTTTCGGTGCCGCGACCTGCGCGACGTCGGATTGTGCCTCACCACCCGCAATACCGTGACCGGCAACGACATCGACGCCGACGGAACATCCCTGATCGTCGTGACCGGCGCCAACGAAGGCGGCAAGTCGACGTTCCTGCGCAGCGTCGGAACGGCACAGACGATGATGCAAGCCGGCATGTTCGTCACCGCCGAATCCTTCCAGGCCAACGTGACCCGCGGAATCTTCACCCACTTCAAACGAGAAGAGGACGCCACCATGACCCGCGGCAAGCTCGACGAGGAGCTGGCCCGGATGAGCGACATCGCCGACTACATCGGATGGAAATCACTGCTGCTGTGCAACGAATCATTCGCCTCCACCAACGAACGCGAAGGCTCCCAAATCGCACGCGGCGTCATCGACGCCTTCACCGAAGCGGGCATCAAGGTCGTCTACGTCACCCACCTCTACGATCTCGCCCACAGCCTGCACAACCGCCACGACCGCAACCACCTATTCCTGCGGGCCGAGCGCCGCGACGACGGTGTGCGCACCTTCCGGCTCATGCCCGCCGAGCCCGAACCCACCAGCTACGGCCAAGACTCGTTCCGGCGGATCTTCGGAACTCCCGTCGGCGCCGACGCAGGCGGCCGATAGTGCCGACGGTGCGCATCGACACCCACAACGCGTGGGTCGAATTCCCGATCTTCGACGCAAAGACGTGGTCGTTGAAGAAGACATTCCTCGGCAAGGCCGGCGGCGCGATCGGCCGCACCGGGTCCAACGTCGTGGTCATCGAGGCACTGCGCGACATCACCCTGTCGCTGTCCGCCGGCGACCGGATCGGCCTGGTCGGGCACAACGGCGCCGGCAAATCCACGCTGCTGCGGCTGCTCTCGGGCATCTACGACCCGCGGCTCGGCCGTCGTGCGGGGACGGGTGGCACCGATATTCGACCTCGACATCGGCATGGATCCCGAGACCTCCGGCTACGAGAACATCATCACCCGCGGACTCTTCCTCGGGGAAAGCCGAAAAACCATGCAGTCGAAAGTTGACGAGATCGCCGAGTTCACCGAACTCGGCGACTTCCTGTCAATGCCGTTGCGCACCTACTCCACCGGCATGCGGATACGGCTCGCCATCGGCGTGGTCACCAGCATCGACCCCGAAATCCTGGTGCTCGACGAGGGCATCGGCGCCGTCGACACCGACTTCCTCAAGAAGGCGCTCAAGCGGCTGCAGAGGATGGTCGAACGCTCCGGCATCCTCGTGTTCGCGGGCCACTCCAACGAATACCTGGCGAGGCTGTGCACCACCGCGATATGGATCGACCACGGCGAGCTCCGAATGAGCGGTGGCGTAGAAGAGGTAATACGCCTACGAAGGCGAGGACGCCGCCCGTCATGTCGCCAAAATCCTCGCACAATCGGGCGCCCATGACTGAGCCGGACGGCGGACCGCAGAAACGACGCCGTCGCGGAGGCCGTCGCCGGGATAAGCGCGAAGCGGGTGTGGCCACCACAACCAGCCAGCTGATCGGCGCCGCGCCTTGCGAAGAACCACCCACGGCCTCAACACTATTCGCACAACCGGCTGCGCACGGTACGCGAATTCTCGGCCGGCGGTCTCGTCATTGACGGCCTCGATGCACCGCGCGGGCAGCAGATGGCAGCACTCATCGGCCACCTCGACCGCCGTGGCCGGATGCTCTGGTCACTGCCGAAGGGCCACATCGAACAGGGCGAGATACCCAAAGAGACCGCCGTTCGCGAGATCGCCGAAGAGACCGGAATCCGCGGCGACGTGCTCGCCGCCCTGGGCAACATCGACTACTGGTTCAGCTGCGAGAACCTCCGGGTTCACAAGACCGTGCATCACTATCTTCTGCGGTTCGTCGGTGGCGAGTTGTCCTCCAACGACTACGAAGTCGCTGAGGTCGCATGGGTGCCGCTCGACGAGCTGTCGTCCCGTCTTGCGCATGCGGACGAACGGCGGCTGGCCGACAGGGCCACCGACCTCATCGAGACATTGCAGACCGACGGCCCAGCGGCGCTGCCGCCGCTGCCGGCAAGCTCACCCAGGCGGCACGGCCAGACGCATTCGCGTGCTGCGCGCCGCCATCTTCCCCACGATCCAAGGTAAAGGAGATGAGGCCATGCAATTCGACGTGACCATCGAGATCCCCAAGGGCCAACGCAACAAGTACCAGATCGACCACGACACCGGCCGGATCAGACTCGACCGCTACCTGTACACGTCGATGGGTTACCCCATCGACTACGGCTTCATCGAAGACACCCTCGGTGACGACGGCGACCCGCTCGACGCCCTGCTGATGCTGCCCGAGCCCGTGTTCCCCGGAGTCATCGTCACGGCCCGCCCGGTCGGCATGTTCGAGATGACCGACGAGGCCGGCGGCGATGACAAGGTGCTCTGCGTGCCCGCCGGCGACCCGCGCTGGGACCACATCACCGACATCGGCGACGTGCCGTCCTTTGAACGCGAGGCCATCAAGCACTTCTTCGTGCACTACAAGGATGTGGAGCCGGGCAAGTACGTCAAGGCAGCCGACTGGGTTGGCCGCGAAGCCGCCGAGGACGAGGTGAAGCGATCCTTGACTAGGTTCCAGGCGCTGCCGCCTGAGCACCGGTGACTGCGATGCGCTCCAGCCGTCTATCCCTCATCGCCGTGATGACCGCGGTCGCCTTGTGTGTCGCCACGGCGATATGGGCCGCCGCCGGTCCGTTCACCTCCAAGGATCATTTCCCGGCTGCCCAACCATCATGTGCGGCGCCCGATCTGGCCGGCACTGTGGTGGATGTCACCCTCACCGACGGGGGCCCGATGCAGCCCAGCGTCACGGGCCCGGCAACGACGCGACGCGGCGTCGTCGCTCCGGGAGCGACGTGGCCGACTGCGGACGGCAGCAGCGATCGCGTCGCGCGACGCTCGGGCTATCCGTACCCGGGCATGGGCATGGGCACGATGCGGATCCTGGTCAACCCGGCCACAGTGCCGGACCGGACAGCCCTGGCGCAACGGCTACATCGAATCGTTCAACTCCCGGGTCCGCGACGAATGCCTCAACATCAACAGCTTCTGGTCACTGACCCAAGCCCGGATAGTCATCAACGACTGGAAACACACCTACAACCACCACCGCCGCCACTCGGCCCTGGGCTACCTACCTCCGGCCCGCTACGCTGCCGCATGTACCCACCAATGAATGACTCTCACCGGTGGTGTCCAGTTCACGGGGTCCGGCCAATTCAGTCGATGGCTTCGAGGAGTGGCTACGCTTCTCCATACAGATGCGACGTCGGCCCAGCGTAGCCCCGCGATCAGGGCTACGCGAGGCCATGGCCGAGACGGTGGTGACCGCGATGATCGACTATTACGAGACGCGCCTACCCCTCCGGGTCGTCGGGATCCTCGCGTGCCTCCTGCTCCTGATCCCGAGCTGCACGACCACTGCCGAGTCCCCCAGCGCTGCCACGGGACCTGTGACGACGACTGCAACTACCACCTCACCACAAGGGACCGCGCTGAAACCCATTGATCAGGGCGCCTTGCGGGCCGTCGTCGACGCAGCGGTGAAGGAGATGAAGATACCTGGGGCGATGGTGGTGCTGCGCACCCCGCAAGGGACGTTCGACACGGCCGTCGGCACCACCGACCTTGGCGCGCAGACGCCGCCGGATGCGAACACCCATTTCCGGATCGGATCCAACACGAAGACCATGACGGCAGCCGTGATCGTGCTGCTCGCCCA
The DNA here is from genome assembly GCA_963799495.1 of uncultured Actinomycetota bacterium. Classification (GTDB taxonomy): domain Bacteria; phylum Actinomycetota; class Actinomycetes; order Mycobacteriales; family Mycobacteriaceae; genus Mycobacterium. The sequence goes on along the minus strand of CAWCXH010000014.1, from coordinate 24,403 downwards.
GGACGGCAAGCTGAAACTGGGCGACTCGGTCTCCGCCTACATACCGAATGTGCCCAACGGACAGACGATCACCATCGAAGATCTCCTGAAGATGCGCAGCGGCCTCTTCAACTACACAGACGATCCCGAGCTGTCGGCTGCTCTGGATGCCGACCCGGCCAAAGCCTTTACGCCGCAGGACTTGTTGGCAATCGCGTTCCGGCACCCGCCGCAGTTCGCTCCAGACACGTCCTATGAGTACTGCAACACCAACTACATCCTGCTGGGCCTCATCGCCGAAAAGGTCGGCGGGGGGCCGCTCGCCCAGCAGTTCCAGGAACGGTTGTTTGGTCCGCTCGGCCTCGAACAGACGTCCCTACCCGCCATCGACGACACTGCCATGCCCGCTCCGTACTCACATGGCTACCTGTACGGCGGAACGTTCTCCGCGCTCGGTGATGACCCCTACCCGGCGGACATGCAGTCGGCAGCAGAGAACGGAACACTCCAACCCGGCGACTACACCAACCAGAACCCCTCGTATGCAAACGCCGCCGGGGGCGCGATCTCCACTGCCGACGACCTGGCCACGTGGGTGCACGCGCTCGTCTCGGGCAGGGTCTTCAACGCCGACTATCACCAGCAATGGCTATCCAGCATCGAGGCACAGGACCCGGACAAACCGGACGGACAGAGCTATGGGTGGGGTATCGCCTACCAGCGTTTCAGCCCGACGGCGGCGATTTACTTCCACGGTGGTGAACTTCCGGGCTTCAACTCGTTCATAGGATACGACCCTGACAACGATGTGACGATCGTCGTCTGGGCCAACTTGACCAGGGCTCCAGACGGAAAGACGACGGCGAACGCGATGATGCCGGCTCTGCTCGACAAGATCTATGCCGGCCTTTCTCTGGCGCCGCCGCCAACGCCGACCACCACCAGATGAATTGGGGCGATCTGAACGTCTGCCTATCCCATCCCGTGAAGCCTGCCATTCAACCAGTTGCCATAGTGTGTGGCCCAACGTATGGACGTTGACCGCCACCTCTGAAGCTCGGCTCAATCACGCGCCGCACCAGCCGGTCAAGCGTGCCGACCGGCGCGATCGCGGCGTAGCTTCGTTTTCAGCATGGTGACAAGTGCTGCAATGGCCGAATGGGCCGGTGAGCACGTCGGCCTGCACTTCATCCCACCCGGACAGCCCTGGCGCAACGGCTACATCGAATCGTTCAACTCCCGGGTCCGCGACGAATGCCTCAACATCAACAGCTGCTGGTCACTGACCCAAGCCCGGATAGTCATCAACGACTGGAAACACACCTACAACCACCACCGCCGCCACTCGGCCCTGGGCTACCTACCTCCGGCTCGCTACGCTGCCGCATGTACCCACCAATGAATGACTCTCACCGGTCGTGGACCAGTTCACGGGGTCCGGCCAGGTCCGTTGGGTCCCTAGGCATGCTGATGCCAACCTGATGTACGGGTCTGTGCACACAGCTAGGCAACACGACGATTGAAGCGGACCGGACACGTTGTCGGAGTATCGGATACGGGCTCCAAGTTCGCTTCATTGCACTCATTCCGAAACGTATGTCGCATGAGCGCTGTGTCGCGATATTGCGATGGGTACTTCTGAGACGAACTTTTGAGACGCAACGACCTGGCAGAACCTACGCCGTGGGTGTCCGTCTGGGACGTCTCGAATGTGGTTTTCGGGACACCACCAGGGCGTTGCGCCCTGACCTACTCGATGCGAACGAGTGCACTTGGGCGTTTGTAAACGTTGGCATCGTTGGCCGTAACGCAAAACAGCACGTCAAAACGTTGGCGGCGTTGGCGAATAAAATACGGTTGTCGAAGTTACTGCGGACGCACTGCGGACGCGACGGCACCGCGTTCGCCCGGAGAGACAGAAGGCGCTGGCCGTGCGAGGCACGCGCTGCCGGGGCCAAAGGGAACCCCCCACCCCCCTCGGCAGATGTGAAGGGAAGCCTGCTCGCCGTGAGTCGCATAGACGCGAGCTCAGACCATGAACTGGTCGTGCCGTCGGTAGAACTCGGTCATCTCTTCCTCGCTCGGCTCCCGGCCAGAGGCGGTGATCTCGGCCAGCTCTTCAAAGAACGACTCACGCGGCGCGCCCGGGGTGAAGAGAATCAGCATTGAGGCAGGCTGCCCGGGCTCGTTGCGGAAGGCGTGGATGCCGCCGGGCGGAACGAAAAAGTAGTCGCCGGCACCGGCGTCGGTCCAGTCGCTGCCGTCGTAGAGCCCAACCGTGCCGGACAGCACGTAGAACGACTCGGTGATCGAGCGGTGAAAGTGCGGCGCGGGGCCGCTCGGCGGACCGGCCATCTCCCAGCGGTAGAGCCCGAAGTCGCCGCCGGTGGTCGCGCCGGTCGCCAGGTAGTGCACGTTCGTGGTCGGCAGAATCAGGTCCGGTGCGGCCACGGCGGGGCGGGCGGTCGCGCTGATCTCGCCGGTGCCGCCGAGGAAGCGCGGTTCTGGGTAAGACATCTACCGACCGTAGCGAGTCCTCCAGTCCGGCGGTTAGTTCGTCGAACGGCTAAAGGTGGTGCGTGCAGGACAGGACAAGGAACGAACCGCGTCACGCACCCTGACGGCCCCGTGCGACTTCGGCCCGACTGACGAGGACGGCTCACATGGTCCGGTGGAATTGGTGCACTAAATGGCCGTCAGCGTCGGTTCACGCACCGAAGTCGATGAGTTCTGCCGCCGGGCCGAGTCTGTACTTCCAGGGGCAACATCGTGCTGTACATGGCAACAAGCTGCCCGAGTCCCCCGCTGGCACGAAGACTGATCGGTGAGGTCGTCGACGCACCCGGGCGTCACCCACCTGCGTTACCGCATCAACTGAGAAGGAGGAGGAATCATGGGACGGCTGATCGTTTCGGCCTGTACGACGGTTGATCTGGTCATCGATCCGTTGGAGGGCTGGTTCGAACCCGACGAGGACCCGGACGGCATCGCACAATTGCGTGCCGCCGATGCGCTCATTCTGGGCCGCAAGACCTACGAAGGCCTCGCCAAATTCTGGCCGGACTCGAGCGGCGGATATGCCGATCTGATCAATCCGATGCCGAAGTACGTCGCCTCACGGACGTTGAGCGAGCCGCTGACGTGGAACTCGCAACTCCTCGGCGCCGACCTGGCCGCTGATGTGCGCGGCGCGAAGGCCCGCCACTCCGGCGACCTGATCGTCTACGGCTGCGGCGAATTGGCTTACGACCTGGCGCGTTTGGGCTTGGTCGACGAGGTGCGGTTCTGGGTGTTTCCCTGGGTGTGGGGCGAGGGAACCCGGGCGTTCCAGGAGGGCAGTCTGCCGGTTCGGATGCAGCTGCTCTCGACGGTGACGTACCCGTCGGGTGTCGTCCGGCTGGCCTACCAACCGCTCAGCGTGGAGTGATTTCGGTGCGTTTTCGTAGGCTGCCGTGGTGGCCTACGTGCGCACCGTCAATACCGCTTCGGGGGCCATCGCGGTGCAGATTGTGTGGTCCTCGCGGCGGGGGTCACGCTCGATCGAACATTTGGGCTCGGCCCACGATGAGGCGGAGTTGGCGGCGTTGAAGGCCGCCGCCGCTGAGCGGTTGGCAGCCAATCAGGCCGTGCTTGATCTTGGTGTGGCCGGCCCACCTGGATCGGAGCCGCTGCCGATCACCTCCTCACAGATGACGCATCTGTGGGAGGCGCTGTGTGCGGCGTATCGGATCGTGGGGTTCGAGTCAGCCGCTAAGCGCGACAACGTGTTTCGTGATCTGGTGTTGGCGCGGATCATCGAGCCGACCAGCAAGATCGATGCCGAACGCGTGCTCAGTGAAGTCGGCGTCGCACCGACCTCATACGCCACCGTCAAGCGCCGCCTGCCCATTTATGCACAACCACGGTGGCGCCAATCGCTGGCCACCGCATCGGCGCGGCGTGCCTCGCTGGGGCGCCGGCCAGCCTGTTGCTCTTCGACGTCTCGACGGCATAGCCATGCCATTTGCGAGGCAACTGGGCACCCGGACCAGTCAAGTACGCAATCCTGTAGTCGTGTCTGGTTCACAAGCAGGGCGCGCCGTTCCGGAAAGGGCCGCGAACGCGCCGCTCGGCAGCCAACGCGAAGCCTTCTCGGTCCCTTCGGACATCGCCTACTTCAACACCGCCAACCTTGCGCCCCAGCTCAACTCGGTGCGCACTGCCGGCGAGGCCGCGCTCCAGCGGCGGGGGCGGCCGTGGACCATATCGCCGGAAGACTGGTTCTCCGACGTCGAGCGGCTGCGAACCTTGTACGGCCGGGTTATCGGCGCGAACGCTGACGGTGTCGCCCTGGTCCCGGCGACCAGCTACGGCTTCGCGGTGGCCGCGCGCAACCTGCCCCTGTCCGAGGGACAGCGGGTACTGGTGCTGGCCGAGGAATATCCGTCGGGCATCTACACCTGGCGGGCCGCTACCCGCGCGGTCGGCGCGGAGATCGTGACGGTCGATCGGAGGCCGGGACAGTCCTGGGCGGAGGCGATCCTGTCCGCCCTCGACGAGCGGGTCGCCGTGGTCAGCGTGCCCAACGTGCACTGGACCGACGGCGCCCTCGTCGACCTGGCGGCGGTCAGCACCCGCAGCCGCGAAATCGGCGCGCGGCTGGTCATCGACGGCAGCCAGTCGATCGGCGCGATGCCGCTGGACGTAGCGGCGCTACGACCCGACTTCGTGGTATGCGTGGGTTACAAATGGTTGCTCGGGCCGTTCGGAGTCGGCTATCTCTACGTCGCGCCGGAGCATCGCGAAGGCGAGCCACTCGAACAGAATTGGATTGTGCGCGACGGATCCGAGGACTTCGCCCGCCTGGTCGACTACCGCGACGACTATCAACCTGGGTCGCGGCGCTTCGACGTCGGCCAGCGCACCAAGTTCGAACTGCTGCCGATGGCGATCGCGGCGCTAGAACAGCTACACACCTGGCAGATCCCTCGTGTCGCTGAGACGTTGGCCAACCTAACAGCAGCGATCGCATCCACCGCAACCGAGCTGGGAATGGACACGACGGCGTCCGATCAGCGTGGACCACACATGCTGGGGGTGCGCCTACCCGCATCGGTCCGTTCGACCATCCTGCCGGCACTGGCCGCCGTCAACTGTTTCGCGGCCGTGCGTGGAGAATCCCTGCGTATCGCGCCGCATCTGCACATCACTGACGCCGATTGCGAGCGGCTGCGCGATGCCTTGACTGCCGCGACGCAGTAGCGCCATGCCGCAGCGCGTCCTTGACCCGCTCGGCCTCGGCCAGCAGACGCCTCAACCGGGGTGTGTCGGTGGCCAAAATCGGTGACATCTGACGGTGTTGTTGTAGCAACGGGTTCGAGCGGGCGGTGGCGAGGTCGTTCTGTGCAGGTGGCGATGACGTGTTAGCTCAGGATGTCAAACGCCCGATGACGGCGAAGGGGCACGGGATGGAGGACGGTGCGCGCTACTGGGAAAAGCCCAACCAGGCAGATCTGCAGTCCGGATGGTCGTGCGCGCCATGGGGCGCCATCGTCGACGCGAATCGCAGTTGCCATCGTCGATGCCGAATCAGGCCGCTGCAACTACACCAAAGCCGCGGAAGGTGAGCCAAGTCAGGGCCAAGCGGGACGGTCACTCTCGCTGCTCTCATCGACGTCGATGCGCGACTGGACGATACCGAAAGTGTATGCGCTCAGCAGTGATTCGAATCCGGCAGTGAGGGTTGCCGTCGCTCGTGCACTAGGTGAGACCTGCCAACGGCGAGACATAGTCGGCGACATGGCGATTGAACGGTTAAGTGAGAATGAACCATCCCGGGATGGTTCATTCTCACGAAAATGCGGCAGTCCACAATGTTTCAAGATTGTAGGTTCTCACCGCGGTTGGCATCTGCGGACCACCACGAACTGGACGTTTCGAAGTTGTCTCACGTGGGTGGCGGGCCGGTTTGTCTCACGCCTCACTTCATTTCCTCAGACGCCGGCAGACACGCACACCTCTCACCGGGTCGCTGCCCGGCGCGCTGTCGCGCCAGGTGCAGTTGGGTGGATTGCGGTTTTAGGGGGAAGCGGCAACAGCCGGCCATAGTGCGCTAAGGATTCGTTGTGCCCAGCCGGGTTGAACGTCCCCGCTGCGTGCTCGCTCGGCGAGGTAGGCGCCGACGATGCAGTCCAGCATGGTGTCGACGTCGAGGACAGCTCGCAACTGTCCGGCCGCTGCGGCGTCCTCGAAGACGGCGGCGAGTGCAGCGCGGTGCTCGACGAGAAGGGCGCGGATCAGTGCGGTGAAACGGGTGTCCTCGTGGGTCAGCAGCGCCGCTACACCACCTAGCCCGATACCGGATTCGATGGCATTGAACGACTGCTCGATGACCCACTGCAGCATCGGTTGCAGGGACGAGGCGTCCGGGGGCGGCGGCGGGCTGGTCAGCGATGTCAACGCGGCTGCGATCATCTCCTCGCGGTCACGGTAGCGGCGGTAGATCGTGGTCTTGGCGACGCCGGCCTGCGCGGCGACCGCCTCCACGTTGACCGCTTTGGGTCCTTTGGCACGCAGCAGGTCGATAACAGCCGCGGTGATGGCTTCGTCGCGTTGATGTGGGTCGGCGGGCACGTCTTGGCCTTTCTGCTGTCGGGTTGCTCACAGCACCGGCTGCACCGGAATTCTAACGAAACGCTACGCGTTGCGTATTACATACCAGGAGGTTGAAGAAATGAGGAAGGTACATATGAGCAAGACCGCCGTGGGATGGACGTCGATGGCACTGGGCCTTGTGATCGCGGTGACGCCGGCGTGGGCGCAGACCACTGCGGTTGGCGCGGGTTTCACGTTGGGTCTGGGTGCGATGACGTTGATGTACGGGGGGTGGTCGCTGATCGCGCGTGATCCCACCCGCGACCACTGGGCCATGTCGGTGGTCGGGCTGGTGTTGGCGATCGCGCCGTGGATCGGTGGATACGCCGGCGACGGCGCGGCCTGGGTGTCGTGGATCGGTGGCGTGGCTCTGATGATGCTGGCGGGCGCGGCTTATATCGCTGATGAGGCCGACGCGGTGACCGAAACCGAGAGGATCAACGCCCTTGCGAAATACCAGGCCCAGCATGGCATCTCACTGCACGACGCCACAACGGTCCCGACTGAACCCGTCGACTCCGCTGACATCGGCCAGCCTCGCGAACTCGTCGACGCGCTGCCCATTCGGCCCCGACACGGTGCCGACTACTGACGACGCAATCGCTGTCACGTCCTTAGGAAGACCCATCATGCGGAGCCTGCGATGCCGTGACACGGCGATGCCGACTATTGGCGTGCCATTGCCACCCGGAGGAGTTCGTCGGGGTCGATGTAGTGGTCGGCGTCTTTGGCGTCCTCGCCCAGGTCTATGCGCACCCAGTTGATCGTGCCGGTGAACGTGCTGGTGTGGGCGGTGTAGTCGGGGCTGACGGTGGTGCCGGTTTCGTTGCCGATGTCGGTGGTTTCGTCCGCGGAGAAGATGACGCCTTGGGTCTCCTCGACGCGTCCTTTGCCGACTTCCTTGCCGTCGTAGTAGAGCGCGACGTCGCCACCCTTGCCCATGCCGCCGCCGTCATAGGCGAACTCCATGCGCACCTGGGTGGTGCCGGTCGGGATCGGCTCGGCGGCTTCCACATCGAAGGACTTGATACCCAACACGTTGTAGTGGAACTTGGCGTGACCGGCCTTGGCGTAGAGACCCCACCCGCCGAAGCGGCCGCCCTGAGCGATGATCACCCCTTCGGCGCCATCGGCCGGCACCTCCACCTCGGTGGTGACAGCGAACGACTTGTTCTTGACGTCGAGCACGCTGTTCTCCGAGAGCCGGCCCATTCCGGCGTACAACATCTGCGTGTTGCCATTGATGAGCGTCGGCCGCCCGGCCTTCTCGGGGATGAAGCGCTCGAGCTGTCGGTCATCGAGTGGGACCACGTTGTACTTGACCGCTTCGATCAGCCAAAGCCGCTGCAACTCATGCAGCTTCTCCGGATTCTCCGTGGACAGGTCCTTGGACTGTGTCCAGTCGGTGTTGCCGTCGTAGAGCTCCCAGACATCGTCGTCGAACGCTGGAACTGGCTGCCCACTCTTCGCCCAGGGCGTGCGGTGCTTGGTCACCGCGCTCCAGCCCTTGTGGTAAATACCGCGGTTGCAGAACATCTCGAAGTACTGGGTCTCGTGTCGCTCCGGGGCGTCGGCGTCATTGAAGCTGTACAGCAGACTCGTCCCCTCATAGGGGCTCTGCAGGACGCCGTTGACCATCACCGGCTGCGGAATGCCCGCGGCCTCGAGCACGGTGGGTGCCACATCGATGACATGGGTGAACTGGTTGCGGGTGCCACCTTTGTCGTCAATCCTATTGGGCCAGTGAACGATCGTGCCGTTGCGGGTGCCACCCCAGTGCGAGGCCACCTGCTTGGTCCACTGATACGGCGCATCCATCGCCCACGCCCAGCCCACCGCATAGTGGCCGTAAGACTCTTCGCCGCCGAACTCGTCGAGCTTGGAGGCCAGGAACTCCGGTGTCTCGATCTCGGGAACGCCGTTGAAACCGGCCATCTCGTTGAACGCGCCCTGCAGCGTGCCCTCCGCCGACGCGCCGTTGTCGCCGATGATGACGTAGACCAGCGTGTTATCCAGCGCCGGCCCGAGCGCATCGAGCAGCCGGCCGACGTGATGGTCGGTGTGCTCCATAAACGCGGCGTAGACCTCCATCTCACGCTCCAGCACCGGCTTAAGCCGCGGGTCCATGTCATCCCAGGCCGGGATCTCCGGATGGCGCGCGGTGAGCACCGCATCGGGGCCGATAACACCCAGTTCCTTCTGGCGCTCAAAGGTGATCTCGCGCTGCTTATCCCAGCCGTGCGCGAATTTGCCTTTGTACTTCTCGATCCACTCCTTCGGCACGTGATGGGGTGCATGCGTGGCGCCGGGCGCGAAGTACATGAAGAACGGCTTGTCCCCGGCCAGCGCCTGCTGCTGGCGCACCCAGGCGATCGCCTTATCGGTCAGGTCCTCGGTGAGGTGATAGCCCTCGGCGGGAGACTTCGGCGGCTCGATCGGCGTGGTGCCCTCATACAAAGCGGGGTGAAACTGGTTGTTCTCGCCGCCGATGAAGCCGTAGAAATACTCGAACCCACCCCCGCCGGTGGGCCAGGCCGTGAACGGTCCCGCCGGACTGGTCTGCCACACCGGAACCTCGTGACACTTCCCGAACTGCGCGGTGGAATAGCCGTTGAGCTTCAGCGTGACCGCCAGCGGCGCCTTGGTGTTCGGCAACACCGAGCTGTACCCCGGTGCTGCCGTCGCGATTTCGGTGACACCGCCCATCCCAACCGAATGATGATTACGGCCGCTGAGGAGAGCCGCCCGGGTGGGCGAGCACAGCGCGGTGGTGTGCAACCGGGTGTACTTCAGCCCACCTGCGGCGAGCTTCTCGAAGTTGGGGGTCTCACACGGGCCGCCGAACGCGCTGCTGGCGCCGAAGCCCACGTCATCAATCAACACCACCAACACGTTGGGTGCGTTCTCAGGCGGACGCACATCCCGGATCGGCGGATAGCTAGTGTCCGGATCCTTCGCGTCGTAGGTGGTCAACCCGACATGCGGCACATCGGGGATCGGAAGAATCGTGCGCGAAACCGGGCCAACTACCATGACGAGCGCCTCTCCTTGGCCGTTTCTCGGCCACTCACAGACTAGGAGCGAGGCCTGCCCAACATCGGCGAAAGCGTCAGTCGATTCCTACGCATTCATGCACTGAGCGTCGCCTCGACCTCTTCGACGGTGTCCAACACTGGTTGGCGCAACTGCGAGCTTCGGGTCGAAGCTTGAGTCATCTCGATGGCCATGGGGACGACTCCATGGATGATCGGCCGATTAAGGACGACGACGAGTGCCAATCTGTCACCAAGTAGGTGCCTTTTCGCCAGCGCCCCATGCTGAAACTCACTACTGGGCAGCCGAAGTGAGCTACGAACTCCAAGATACCGGAGGGCAGCCCCCGGTCAGGTGCAGCTCTGATTCGGCGCCTGGGCATCTCAATCTGGGCGCGCAGCGCCGCAGCGTCGATGCCACCTGCGGCGCCGATGACGACGAGCTGTGTGCGTGGCGTGCGCTCGCCCCAGTCATCCTGGAGCGAGATGTCCACGCGCTTCCCGACGACCTGGAGCACCGCCCGCCGCTCTGGCGCGTCCGACGTGTAAATCACGGCCTTGGCCCGATAAATGTCAGGCGGCAGTTTTCGAACCACTTCCCGCAGCGCCTAAAGCGAGAGCGGCAGCCCGGAGACAGGTAATCGGGGTCGTCGAAGCGGGTGAGGTCGTATCCTCCCGGCCCGGTATGCACCGGCACCCGCGACTCCCAGTTCGCAAGATTGATGTCCCGCCAGTCTGCAGTCATCGCCCCCACCATTGCATCCCGAGGAGAGATCACGATGAGTTCCGGGGCACAGCGGATCGCCCTTACAGACCTCCGATGTGATTAAGAGTCAAGTCTGGTGCATGCCCTGAGTGCTCACCTTCGGACGGGTCGCCCTCGTTCCTAGACCGTGGATCGTGCCGCTATTGTTATCGCCCGCGGCACCCTGCGGGAAGATCAAAAGTCGGTGTGAATATGAGTCTTGCGGCCGGCACTCACGAGCGATCGTCAAGCGGCCCAGGCAGGTTGCGTGCTGATGAGACTGGTCAGACCAGCGCGGTAGGCGGCCAGGCTGTGGCGGTGGGTCTGGTCGATGGAACCACCCGAATTCACGGCGATCTGCACGCCCACGTGCTCGTAGGGCAGGCCGGGCAACGCCAACGGCAGGTGCGGGACGATATCGAAGAGGTTGACCACCCGGAAGCAGCTGTCGATCAGCAGGTTGAACGGCACCACGAAGTCGTGCAGTCCGGGGCGTGGGCCACCGAAGGTCGTCAGTTTCGGTTCCGGGACAACCGATATGTTCTTGGCGATGTCCGGCGCGGCGAGCACCGCGAGGGCGGCGCCCAGGCTGTGTCCGGTGACAATCAATTGGTCGCAGCCCGCGCAGGCGGCCGGGAGATTCGCCGCCAGATTGGCCCGCATCGTCTCGTAGAGTCCCATCCACCCCATGTGGACGTCTCCGAAATCGGGTACCGGCCGATAGCCTGTGGTGTCGAAATCGAGGTTCTGCAACCACTCTGTCTGCGATTGGGTACCACGGATTGCGACGAATGCTGTCTTGGTCGCAGTGTTCTTGCCGACCACGCCGAACACCGTGGTGACGCCGGCGACCGTTTGAACGAATGAGCGGGCGCTTTCCGATAGTTCTGTAATCAAGTCGAGCAGCGTCGGGTCTGCTTCGAGCAGGGCGGTCTTCTGATAACCAGCCGGCAGGGTCGGGTCTACATCGGGGTTGTGGAAGACCTGATAGGCGGCCTGCACCAGGGGCAGGACTGTGTCACGGGCGAATTGCGGGTCGAAACTCATACCGCACGGTCTACTCTTTTCCGCGCTGCACCACAGCGTTACTGCCAACGCCCACAATGCTTAATCCAGGCGACTCGTAACCGCGGCCGGTGTGAAACTCCGCCAGCGCAGCCTCGGCGTCCGTGCGGATCGCGGTCGTCAGTTCCGTCGGCAGTGACGCCAGTACCGGAGCGATCGGTCCGGCCAGCGATGGCACGACGTTCCACCACTCATCGAATGTCTGGACCTGCATGGGGGTCTGGACTTCCCGGAGCCTCACGTGGGTGAATCCCCCCTCGGTCAGGACGTCGGCGAGTGCCCCGGGGGCGGCCAGCGCAAAGGGGCCCGGCAGGCCGGCGGCGGAATCGGCGCGCGGAGTTGCGAACTGATCGTGTTGATCAGGATGCTCAACCACGGATTGTCTTCTGGCGGTCCCCAAACCGCGTACCCACCAACCGTTTTTGCAGATGCGAATGCGTCGATAAGACATGCTCCTAGGAGATAACGAAACCGGCGTAGTGTTACCGGTAACGGCTTACCTGGTTCATCCACCGAAGCCCTACCAGTGCCGGCGGGTACGTTCGTCCTTGTAGACCGCCTTAACGCCGACCCGTCCGGCTGGCGACGCCGCTACGGATGACTTGGAGATGCCTACTTCGCTGAGACTAGGGCGGAGATCTCGTCAGAGGCCAGATTCACTGCGAAACCTGCCAACCGCACTCCGGATTAAGCCCGAATCTGACTGCAGGCCAGCAAGTAAGACAGAATACTCGCGCTTGTCCGGAAAGGTTACGTGACACCCACGGCTTGCGATCCGTACCTTTCCTAGTCCAGGATTGATGAGCCATCCGGATGGGTCGACCGCGAAGGCGGATCCCAGTTGTTCTGTTCGGCAAAGTGTTTCAACCGCTCAATGGTGCCAATACATTCTCACAGTGACGTAATGAGGCCTTGTAGGTCCCTAGCGCTGATCCGACGCCGCCAGGCGCTGTGTCGACGGTTACCCTAGCGCCCAATGGAATTCGTAATGTCACTGACCGACACACCACCCAATTGGTCCGATTGACATCGGGCGGCTCGCCGCGAGTACATGACCGCCCGCGAAGACCGCTATCAGCGTGGCCGGATCGGCATCAGAAGGACGGCGCGCCAATGCAAATCCGTCGTTGGTTCAATAAGGAACGGCGTTATCGCTCGTGGAAATAACTTGCGCGGCAGGCTTGACAACGGCGGACTCCCGAACGCCGGCCGGCCGCGGGTCGGCTGTCAGGCGTAGAACTTGTTGACCGCGGCTTCGTCGGTCCAGACGTTATGGAGCGACACCAGCTTGCCGTCGCGGATGATCATCCGCTGCAGCCCGTCCTGGTCGAGGGTCGCACCCTCGCGCTCTGTCGTCACGTGGAAGTAGCCCAGCACCGACTCCGGGCCTGAGGCGGCAAGCTCCTTCGGCACGGCCTTCAGCGTGCCCCCGCTCAATTCGAACGCCAGTCGAGCCACCTCACCGATGGCGTCGACGCCCTTGTGCGACCCGGAGATCCGTGAAGTGCCCGCCATCGTCCACGCCATCGGGCGCCCACATGGCCAGGAAGGCCTCGAGATCGGCGGCGACCCACCTCTCCCATGCCCGGCGGGCGACAGCCAGGGCGTCGTCATCAGCCACGACGTCCACCTCCTCGGAGGCTCACGGTACGCCGGGCTGATGATGGCGGCAACGGCCGGAATCGGGCTACCGGACGCTCGACACGCCGCGACCCGCACCATGAATTCTCACGGTTGTGTCATATATGAAAGACATATGACACGGCTGATGAGAATATGACATCAGTTATGGGAACCTACAATTGTAGCTTCTCTGCTTTCATTGCATCTCGAGACGACGTGACCTGCTCGGCCGTCGATTGTCTCATTGCGATCAGCCACCGGCCTGTCTCACGGAGCGCTGCATTCCCTAGGGCATAACGTTTCCATCGATCCACCGATCAGCGGCCGGAAGCAAGCTTGGCTCATCGTCAACGCACAGCACGACCGCGGTCGACGGCGGCGCTCGATAGTGCCGACGATATCGGTGACTTTGGCTACCCACAGGGGTCGCCGGGGAGACGAATCACCCGACCGATCTGGCCCGACGATAATGGAATGCCGGCCAACGGTTGTTGCGGTCGGTGGACACCTCGGCGATGGGAACCCGTGATGAATGGATGGCTTGGAAACATCAGGCTTGGGCGCCATGGATTTCTCGCGACCGTGGCCGTCGGGCTGCTGGTGTCGTTATCCGCGTGCGGCAACGCTTCCAAAGCACCCGAGTCCTCGGCCGCCGCGACACCGAGTTCCTCGAGCACACCCGCGACCCGGGAAATGGATGCAGGTATCGCCAAGCAGCTGGACGCCGCGATCGACCAGACGATGACCGCCGCGTCGATCCCCGGGGCGATCATCGGGGTCTGGGGTCCCGAGGGTCAATACGTCCGGGCGGTGGGAGTCGCCGACAAGGCCACCGGTGCCCCGATGAAGACCGACTTCTACAGCCGGATCGGCAGCGTGACTAAGACATTCACGGTCACCGGCGTGCTGCAGCTCGCCGACCAGGGCAAGCTGGGCCTCGACGATCCCATCGGCAACTATATCGACGGCGTCCCTCAGGGCGACAAGATCACCCTGCGACAGCTGGCGCAGATGCGCAGCGGACTGGAGAACTACGTCAACTCGACGGCATTCCAACAGGCACTCGTCGCCGACCCGTACCGCAACTTCACCCCGCAGCAACTGCTGGGCTACGCGTTCGCCGAGCCCATGCCGTTCCCGCCCGGCCAAGGCTACGAGTACTCCAACACCAACACCGTCCTGTTGGGTCTCGTCGTGGAAAAGCTCAGCGGGCAAACACTACCGGACTACATCAAGGACCATATCCTCACGCCGCTGGGCATGAACCACACGAATTTTCCCACCACGAACGCCTTTCCCGAGCCGCACGCGCAGGGCTACACCGAGGCGACTGCCAACGGAACGGAGGCCACCGCCACCGACTGGAACCCGGCATGGGGATGGGCGGCGGGCGCGATGATCTCCACACTGGACGACATGCACATCTGGGCGCCCGCGCTGGCGACCGGCACGTTGCTCAGCCCGGCGATGCAGGCCCAACGGCTGCAGACACTGGCCATGCCCGGCCAACCGCCAGGACAAACATACGGGTTGGGGATCTTCAATCTCGGCGGCTGGATCGGTCACAACGGCAGTGTGCCCGGCTATCAGGCCGTGTCGGTGTACCTGCCCGAAAAGCAAACGACGCTGGTCATCCTCACCAACACCGACGTCAGCTACCAGGGCAGCGAACCAAGCACACCACTGGCCACCGCGATCACCACAGTCCTCTCCACCGACCACGTGTACGCGATCGGCGCAGGGGTGCAGGGGCCGACCCCGACGCCGTCACCCGCGCCCACCACAAAGCCCCGCTGACCTCAGCTCCTCGTAGGTCTCTCGGCCAAACAAGCCTGGCGGGCCGCACTCGAGTACGCACCGGAATAGTGCTGCTGCCCCAGACACCACCGAAATGCACGCCACAGGTCCGCAGCAGCGAGTTCGTCGATTTCGGCTGCGGCGCACTTTCGTGTGACTTCATAGAGATCGTCGGCACGGCGGTAAAAGACAGAGACAGTCGAGGCCTTGACTCCACTGCGGCCCATGGCTATCCCTCAGCCCTGGATCACGAGATGACTATCTCGCTGATTGCGGCGCGCCTAGCCGTGGCCCAGGTGGTGCGGCCGGCCGCTTCCCCGGTGTTACCAGGATGCTCCATCGCTGTTGGCCATCGTGGGCTGCGAGCCACTGACCGCAGCGCGCGATTCCCCGGCGAAGCAGGCCCCGTCACCGTTGGGGTCGGTAGCCGCAGAAGCCGGCAGGGTCTTCGGCCGGCCAGCAGGCAGCAGTACGGGCGCGCCCACCCTCTTGAACGAATCGTCCACTGCCACAACACGACAGCAACCTGACCGATACGGTTAGAGAACCCGGTACGCACAAGAGGAGTGGGTCACCTACAGCAACAGTCAGCACACCGATCAGATGCGGAGAGGTACTTTCCGCCTCCGGTGATGGCGGCGGAGATACCTAAACCGCATGGCGGTGGGACGAGAATCCTTGGGGTGCCGACGATCTCGGACAGGGTGGAACTTTTGGATGTCCAAACCGATCACCCAGTCGGTCTTCCAGCACCGCTCCCGGCATACCGCCACCGCGTCCAAGGCCGACCGGTACCGTCGATAGCCATAGGAACCAAACAGCGGTGACCAGCAGGCTGCAGGCGAAGGTCGAACCGATCTTTCATCCGGACATAGGCGGATTTCTCGATTTCAACGATCAGCTGCAATCGGCAACCCCGGACAGACGTCGATATAGGGGATGTCGGGCGATACCCGCTCGTTCCATTGCTGACGGCTCATGTTGGTGGTGAGCATGGCGCACAACTCATTCCGCCATGTCGCCGGACCTGGCCAGACTTGCACCTTGCCATCCTGACTGCCGGAGAGGATGCGCTGCCTGTCCTGGCTTAACGCCACACTCAAAACAGCGCCGGTACGCCCGTTGATGGGCTTACCAATCGGTTGACCGGTCGCCGCATTCCATAGCCGCACCGTCTGGTCCAGGCTGCCGGAAACGATGTAGTTCACGTCGAGACTGAACGCCACGTCGGTCACCGCCTCGGTGTGGCCGATCAGCGGGGCGAGGACCTGTTGGCCGGTGGCCTGATCCCACAGACGTAGGGTGCCGTCGGCGCTGCCGGTTGCGATCACCCGTCCGTCGGGGCTGAACGCAACGCTGGTCACCGCGTCGGTGTGGCCAAGGAATGGCTCTCCAATGGGTTGGCCGGTGTCGGCGTTCCAAATTCGCAAGGTCTCATCCCGACTGGCGGTTGCGATCACCCGTCCGTTGGGGCTGAACGCAACGCTGGTCACCGCGTCGGTGTGGCCAATCAGTGGTTCACCGATCGGTCGGCCGGTGGCCCCATCCCACAGTTGCACGGCGCCATCCTCGCTGCCGGCCGCGATCCGCATCCCGTCGGAACTGCACGCTACGCTGGTCACCGCACCGGTATGACCCATTAGCGGTGCGCCGACAGGTTGGCCGGTAGCCGCCTCCCACAGCCGCACAGTGCCATCCTCGCTGCCGGTTGCGATTCGCTCTCCGTCGGGACTGAACGCTACGCTGGTCACCGCACCGGTATGACCCATTAGCGGTGCGCCGACAGGTTGGCCGGTAGCCGCCTCCCACAGCCGCACAGTGCCATCCTCGCCGCCGGCCGCGACCCACTCGCCATCTGGCCTGAAGGCAAAGGACCTAATCCGTTCGGTGGTGTCAAAAGCGTTGAGCGGGCCATGTGCTACCGCGGTGTCGAGCAGTACGCCCTCGGCAAGCTCGTTATCCAATTCTGATGCCGCCAATATCTGTTGGATGGCGAGCTCATCGTCGCGGGGGCGTTCATTGGCGAGCAGCGATGTGGCGTCAGCCAGCAGCCGCGCCGCGGTTGCCTGGCGGGACCTCGCCTGTTCGGCAACCGCGGTCTGCTGTCGAGCGGAGTTGGCTTGCACGAACCCAATGACGGCCAGCACGGCGATAACGGTGGCTAGCGCAAGTGCCGCGGTGAGTATCCGTGTGCGCTTCATTCTTTCGCGCCGACGGTCGTGGTGCTCGCGTACGACGCCAGTGAGTACGTCGTGGGTCAGTTCGATCCGTTGCGAGCCATAGTGGTCCACGATCCGCAGCAGCCGTGAGCTAATCAGTTGGGTGAGTTCGCCCTCGGTCAGGCGAGACGGCACCGCGTCCTCGCGGGCGTAGCTGTTGCGGAACCCCTTACCTGTGATCAGCTGCGTCTCAATGAACTCCGCGACGCGCGGCTTCATGCCACGCACGCATGAGGAGTAGTAGTTCGGCAGGGTGGTGTCCTTGGCCTCCTCGACCAGCTGCTCGTCGAAGTGCGTTTGCCCACGCCGCTTCCGTTCCTCATTGAGCTCGCGGCAGAATAGGCTGAGCAGCGCAGGGTCGACGTCCGAAACCTCAAGCTCATCAGAACGATCGACGTAGGCTCGTGTGGTATCGCCAATGTGGTGCAGGTCCTCGCCGGCGATGATGCCCACCACTCGGCGGGCCAGCGCATCGGTCATCAGATCCACAGCCGGTTTGTGCACCGCATCAATTGCGTCGTCTCCCCGCAACGGGAGCAGCCGCATCCGCGAGCGTGCCAGCGCGGGGATACGTCGTCGCCATTCTTCAAGGTGGGGCAGATAGTCTTCTCGAAGGCTGATCAACAGCTTGTAATTCTGCGACGGCAAATCAAACTGCGCGGCCACTGCTTCGTCGTGGTCGATCCGCGCGGCCAGATCGGCGGGCAAGCGGTTCTCGGCCAGGTCACCAAGGTCATTCATGAACGCCCGGACGAGGTGGGGAACTCGCTCACCGAGCGTAAATAGTTCTTCAAACTGGTCGAGGACGATCACTGGCGTAAGCAGATAATTCCGCGCACTCCATAGCTCGAGGTCGGCGTGATGCAGATATTCCCACAGAGATTCCTCGTCCGACGGCAGCGTCGCGTCGGGTGCGTCGGCCAGAACCGCGTCATGGACGTATTGATGGAGCTGGCGTGACAGTGGCGCCGCAGTCAATTCAAGCCCGAAACGCACATAAATTGGCAGGAAGTGGCGCTCGCGTAGCAAGGGGAACAAGCCCGCTCGGAGCAGCGACGTCTTGCCGAGGCCGGACTTTCCATATAGGACAGTGATCGGGGCGTCGAGGACGTGGCGCAGCAACTCTCGTGCTTCTCGATCGCGCCCGTGAAAGAACGCGCGGGCGTTTTCCTCAAACGCCTCGAGTCCCGGCCAAGGGTTCTCGCGATCAAGCCTCGTTCGGGCCGGTGCAGCGGTCACAGCGCCGCCGCGCGCCGCATGTTACGGATTTCTTCGGTCAACATAGCGACCAGTCGCTCATTCGGATCGCCGGACGGCGCGCCCCCATAGTGGAAGCGACTGAAGTAGGTCTGACTTATCCGGTACCGGCTCAGGTCGTCCTCATAATCGTCGTCCACAATCACGGGCACGACGAAAGACCGACGCGGAATGGCGCGCGATCGGT
Source organism: uncultured Actinomycetota bacterium (assembly GCA_963799495.1). GTDB lineage: Bacteria > Actinomycetota > Actinomycetes > Mycobacteriales > Mycobacteriaceae > Mycobacterium. The sequence goes on along the minus strand of CAWCXH010000014.1, from coordinate 5,866 downwards.
CAACGGCCTCCGCCCATTCTTTGAACACGTAGCCTTCCTCCGCATCCTCCGTGTTCGCTGAGATGATCGGAACGAACAAACGGACTGTTGTGCGGATCGCGGTTAAAAGATCCTGCTCCCATGCATCGCCTGGGCGTAGGCGGTGCCTATCCAGCCACACGTCCCCGCCGAGCCCCTCGATCGCCTTGCACAGCCGCTCGGCGGCGTCCCCATCCTCACGCATGTAGCTGATGAAGATCGTCGCCGCGTCCGGAGCGGGAGAACCGATGTCAACCGCGGGGGGTGGCCTCGACCGGACTTTGATTAGTTCCTCCCAGCGTTCACGCAACTTCGCGACGAACGCCACCGGCTCCATCTCCAGCGGCTGGACTTGCGCCTTGCCGCAATACGTTTCACAGAATCTCGACAGCGACGGTTCGTACGCGGTCGATGAGCCAACGACGAAGAACTGTTTTGTCCCGAGCCGCGACAGCCGATTGTTGCTGGACATACGCAGAAGAAACCGCCCTTCCCAGTCCGGCATTTCGCAGCCAACAAACAGCAGGGACTGACGCCTCAGGTCAAGAGTGAGCCAGTCGGGGAGACTCGCCTCGTCCCTGAGCAACGCGTGTAGCCACTCAAGCCGGTCCTCCTCGTGGATCGCATACTGGCGTGTGGCAGCAGCTCGACCAAACAGACTCAGAATGACGGTATCCGTTGCCTGAGGCTCCGGCTCATTAGAGGGCTGTTCGCTAGTTGGCCGATTCGAAGAAGCCGTGAGCTCACGGGTCCTGCCCTGCGAGCGGATATCCCTCACCGCCTGCGCGAGCAGTCCGTCGGGCGTCGTACTCACAAATAGGCGCAAGTCGGTGATCGCGGCAAGGTCACGAAGCGCATCGCCAGGCATCGGATCGAGATCTCCGACGATTTCGTTGATAGCGCGATATAACTTCCCCTCAACCTGATCCCGGCCGCGGCCTTTCAGGAACATCGCCACTACTTCGCCCATGGTCATCCCCGGTGACACGGCCAAGTGATACCGTTCAGCGAGGCGCTGGCCGATCACGGAACTGAGCGTCTGTTCGGTGTTACCAACCTTGACCACCGTGACGTCAGGCCCCACAACAGTCACCAACGCTTGCGCCCGGATTTGGCCGAGAAGATCGTCCCAGAATTCGTCGTCGTCGTCCGCGCCCATTTGCTCGCTCCTGATTTGCGGCAGGCCCGTCAATGCCGCTAGGTTAGCCCACCACCGTACGACACAGTGTGAAATACCAGGCAACGCGCGTCCGCCAGATGCTGCGCGCACGTGGCCTCGTGCCCGAGCTGGTCGGGCGGCTGCACACGCTGCTGGTGTTCGACGCGCTCCGCGACGAACATCTCGACGAGATTCTGCGCCGTACCATCAAGCGGGAGGCGGCGACGTTCGGACTTGAGGTCGACGCGGTCGCACCGGAAGCCCTCGCCTACCTGCGCGGTCGTCGTCCCGACCCCGGCTCCGGGGGTGCGGGCCTTGGAGCAGCTCGTCGCCGTCGAACTGGGCCCCGCGCTGCTCGACGGGTGCCGGCGCAACATCACAGGAAGAATCACAATCGCAGGAGATCCTCCCGAGGTTCGTGATGCCGACGATCTGAGAAGCCCAGTGCCCGCAACGTAGAACACCGGCGCAACTGTGGCAACTCCACGATTGCGCGCTCCGCAGTCAAATGCGCTCGCGTTGGCTGCGCGGAGGGCGGGTGCGATCGTCGACAAAGCTATCGCCGAGCCGCCGCGTATCGATTATCAATTGGTTCGTTGAGAGGGGCGCGGACCGGAGTAGTCGGGATGCCAATGGTCCCCAGGCTCAGTGAGTTCCATCCATCGTGGTGAGCCGGTCGGGCGGCCGACCATGAGCACGTCGAAGAACTCAGGCAGTGCGTCGACGCGGCGGGCGGTACCACCTACAGGCAAGCGCGTAGTCCCTTGCCTGTGGCACACGGGAACTCGGCGTGATGTTCTCGTCAAGGCCGTCGGGAAATGTCCATGTGATCACGGTTGGCTGTTCGGGATCGTCTTCGGTCATTACCACCTCTTCGGTCGTGTTGAACGCCATGCGCCGCCATTGCGCCGCGTCCTCGGGTGGCAACCTGTCCCGCATGACCACGGTCGATGTGCTCATGGTTATTTTCCTCCGCCGATAATGACCAACTACGTAAGGTCGATTCTTGACGATTGAGCAGCGGTGTATGGCCCCGTTATCCGGCTTTGTGGCGGACTCTCATCTTGCCGGTGTCGATCGCCAGTTCCAGTTCCCGGCGGGCATTTTCGGATGCGGCGTCAATCTTGACCTTGTCGAGGAGCTCGGTGGTCAGTTTCTCTTCACCGCTGCGCACAGCGCGTTGACATCCCCGGTTGATCAGCGTCATCAGTGACCCGATGTGGCCGGTCGATCGCGCGTACAGGTAGTCGCAGAGGTCATCGGCGATCATGCCGGGGTGCTTGTCGGCCAGGACGACGCGCTGTTCGATGGCCAGCAGCAGTTGGCGCCATTGTTGTCGGCCGCGTTCGGTGTTCACCGCGAAGGGTTCCATGCCCAGAGCGGTGGTGCGGCGCCCGGTTTGGGCCAGGACGGCATCCTGGTAGTCGCTGCCTTCGGAGAACAGGCCACGCGCCGCCAGCCCAACGCCAATGAAAATCATCGTGACGGGGAATTCGTTGGCGATGTACTTGAAGTGATTGCTGATCGCGATCCCGGAGCTGTTGCGCCACTGCAGAAAATGCAGGTCGTCCACGATGAGCAGACGCGCATCACACGACAAAACGCAGTCCAGGACGCGACGCGCGTAGTCGACGGCCGTGCCGCGACGACTTCCGGGGTGGGCGAAGAACTCCAGCATGGCCCGGTTGAATTCCTTCATCCCGGTATTGCCGGTCAGTCCGACGCGGCACACCGGCCAGCGTTCATCACCGGACTCCGTGATATCACCCAGTGCGTTGATCTCGCGACGATGGTACTGGCGGGCGAACGCCAGCACCGACGTGGTCTTCCCAAGACCCGGAAACGCATCGATCGCGACGGCGCCCTTAGCTTTGTCGCCATCTTGGGCGTTGCTGTCCACGATGTCCCACAAATCCTCGTGCAGCGCGGCCAGCTGGGGAGTCTTGATCGGCCCGAGGTTGGCATGCCACTCGCGCCGCCGCCGGTTGTAGTCCTCCACTGCCTCCTCGCCGAGCGCGTCGAGCTCGGCTCGTGTCAATGGTTCCGGCGCGAATCGGGCCGGGCTGTTCACGAACCGGCGCCAGCCTTCCTTGCGGGCCAGGGTCAGATTGTCCAGCCGTGCCGATCCAGTGCCTTCCCCGGCTGCTGAACGTCTTTCGGTCAGCGTCATACGCCCTCCCGTTGCCCCACTCGGCTCGGCGGCATCATCAGCTCCGCCGACCGGGATCGGCTCGGGAACTGATAACTCGGCCGGTAAGGACGATCCCTCCTACCGCCGAATCAAGCTCCAACTCACGTTCGAAGTTCGCCACGGTCCATAGCACTTTGGCATTGGCCATCTGTCGGCTCTCCGGCGAAGGGCGGTCTCATTCCAAGCTTGCGCCGGTGAGCACTCAATCCCGCTACGACACGCCGCCCGAATCGTCTGGAGAACAGGTCGCTAAAGTCCCTAACAAAGTCCGATGTTTCGCGCGGCCGGACGCTGAGGGTTCCTGCGAGGGGGTTAACTGCTTGCCGGCGTGACGACTGACGTTTATCAGGGGCCACCGCGGTCGGCCAGCGCGCGTACAGCGGCGACGACTTCCTCACCGAACGCCGTAAGTTCATGCCCTCGGTGCCCGTCAGCCGTGTCGAGCACGGCATTGCCGAGGTCGCGTTCAAGGAGGGCGACCTGGTGACCGAGCGTGGTTCGGTGCGTATTGAGGTGCGCTGCGGCGGCCTGAAGGGTGGGAAATCGAGCGATCTCGGCGAGGCGTTGCAGACGTTCCCATCCCCCTTGCCCTGCCAGTGCGGGCTTGAGGACGGATGGGATGTTCTCGTCGCTGTTGAGCGCATCTGGGGTGTGGCGGCCAAGTCGGCGGACCGGGATGTTGTGCAGCTTGGCGTTTTTCGTCATGGTTGCTGCGCTGACACCGTGTTCACGGGCCAGTTCCGCCAGTCGCCGTCCCCTGATGACGTGCTCTCGATAGAGCCAGTCCCGGTCGAACGTGTACCTCCGAGGAGATTCGGGTCGGCGCAGGGGTATGCGGTAGTCGCGGGCGAGTTCGGTCACGGTCGGCTTGCTGACGCCGATCGTGGCCGCGATGTCGCGCAGGCTGCATTGCTGGTGTTCGTAAAGCTCGACGAACCGTGATCGGGGTAGCGCGAGGCTGGCCTTCCGGTAGGCCGGACCCGCCCGGCGGACGCTCGCTCTCGGTGCGGGCGGCCGGCGTGGTTGCCGGGGTGCGGGGTGTTTTTCAAGGACGAGCCGGATCGCGTCGACGCTGACTGAAAGGTGCTTGGCGGCGACACCGGGTGGTAGGTGGCGTTGCCGGATCAGGCGGTGCAACTCGGGCACGTCCACGTTGCTCAAGTCGGCACCGGGCAATCGCAGGCCGCCCAGCAACTCCGTCGGTGGCTGCCACTGCACCGGCTCGTCGGAAAACCCGTGTTCGACAAGAAATGTCAACGCGTACTCGTCCAGCGCGGAGCTGAGCTCCGGAGTGAGCCGGGCCGGAAACAGGGCAAGTGACGCCGATGCCACGGCCTCGGCAGGCGGGAGCGGGTTGGCGAAGGCGGGCAGGCCGCTGAGGCGCTCGCGAAGGTACCGGCGCGCGGTCGATGCGCCCCCAGGACGGGTCCCGGAACGGCGGCAGATTCGCGACCACGCCGCCTCGGGAAGTAGCACCGTGTAATCAAGGTGGCGGCGCCGCTGATAGTCGATCGGCGCAGGGTGGGCGTCGAGGTGGTCAGCCAGCCGGATCAGCGCCAACCGAATCTGTTGCCAATGGTCGGTTTTCGTCAGCTGCCGCAGCACGCTGACCACCTGAGGCCCGCTGGCATGGCCACCCAGCAGCGCAGCGGCCTGCCCGACCGTGACCGTGGTGCCGACGACCAGGACAGCGGCAGACAGCGCCAGGCGTGCGCCTCGCTGGAACAGCGACGGTGGGCACAACCGCAGCGCCCAGGTCGGCCACAGCATCGTGGGTGTGCCCATGACGAGTCGATCGCGGCGCGCGGCATTCTCAGCGGGCCGCTGCGGGAACGCGGTACCCAGCCGACAGCGCAGCTGATCTGGGGGCGTCATCCGTTGACCGAGCGTGTTCAAATGTACGGCCCACAACACCGAGCTGGCCGCACCACTGCGCCGCGCGTTGCTTCCTGTGACGGCCGCCTGCAGCTTGCGGCGGTCGACGCAGCTGTGCAAGGTGACCAGCTGTTCGGCCGCCGAGGCGATATCCGGCTGCGTCAGAATCGACATCGCTGCGGTGACCGCGACAGCGGTGGAAACCGCCGGAGGCGGCGTCTCCTTGAACCTGCGTCCGGGGATCCGGCGATGATGTTCCCCTGTGGCTTCGGCGGCTCGTGCATCGCGGTAGGCGGCGGCTAAGTCGGTGGGCACGATCCGCTCAACTGCGCTTTCGCCGATACCCGACAGGATGCCCTGCGCCAGTGCGCGCACGTCGGCAAGGACACGTGCGGGCGGAAGTGGGTGGTCGGCGTAGACGCCGAAATCGCCTCTGCCGCTGTTGATGACATCGGTGATGGCGGCTTGTGCGCTCAGGGCGGGATGCTCTGGCGCCAACCGCATTACGTTGGCTTGGGCGAGGGCGGCTCGGCACTTCGGGTGCTTGCTTGCAGTCGTTTCCAACGCCGGGTTCTCACATCGCCCGAGACGCGGAGGTTCGCCACCGACGCGGTAGCGGTAGC